>JBEPUI010000006.1:0-88582 GCA_041691615.1 Pseudomonadota bacterium | reverse complement strand
TTCCTGCGTGGTTGGTCGTGCAAGGGCGCCGTAGGCGCCCTTGTCATTTTGGTAATCGCAGCGCGGTTGGCTCCACCCATTTCGCGGCCCTGATTCGTGAACCACATCCGTAACTTTTCGATCATCGCGCACATCGACCACGGCAAGTCGACGCTGGCCGACCGCTTCATCCAGCTCTGCGGCGGCCTTGCCGCGCGCGAGATGAGCGAGCAGGTCCTCGATTCGATGGATCTCGAGCGCGAGCGAGGGATCACGATCAAGGCGCAGACGGCCGCGCTCGAATACCTGGCGCGCGACGGCCGGCGCTACAACCTCAACATGATCGATACGCCGGGCCACGTCGACTTCGCCTACGAAGTTTCGCGGTCGCTGGCGGCATGCGAAGGTGCGCTGCTGGTGGTTGATGCGTCGCAAGGCGTCGAGGCGCAAACCGTGGCCAACTGCTATACGGCGATCGAACAGGGCGTCGAGGTGGTGCCGGTGCTGAACAAGATCGACCTGCCATCGGCCGAGCCCGAACGCGTGATCGACGAAATCGAGGACATCATCGGCATCGACGCCACCGATGCGCTGCGCGCGAGTGCCAAGAACGGCGTCGGCATCGAGGAGATCCTCGAGGCGGTGATCGCACGAATCCCGCCGCCGAAAGGTGACCCCGATGCGCCGTTGTCCGCATTGATCATCGACTCGTGGTTCGACAACTATGTCGGCGTGGTGATGCTGGTGCGCGTGATCGACGGGACGCTCAAGCCGCGCGACAAGATCCTGCTGATGGCGCACGGATCAACGTACAACTGCGAGCAGGTCGGCGTGTTCACGCCGAAGTCGCTGGCGCGCGACGCGTTGTCGGCGGGCGAGGTGGGCTTCATCATCGCGGGCATCAAGGAGATCGACGCCGCAAAGGTCGGCGATACCGTCACGCTGGCCAACCGGCCGGCGGGGACGCCGTTGCCGGGCTTCAAGGAAGTGAAGCCGCAGGTGTTCGCGGGACTCTACCCGGTCGAGTCGAACCAGTACGAGGCGCTGCGCGACGCGCTCGACAAGCTCAAGCTCAACGATGCGTCGCTGCACTACGAGCCAGAAGTGTCGCAGGCGCTGGGGTTCGGATTTCGCTGCGGCTTCCTGGGGTTGCTGCACATGGACATCGTGCAGGAGCGCCTCGAGCGCGAGTACGACATGGACCTGATCACGACGGCGCCGACCGTCATCTACCAGATCCTGATGCGCGATGGCACCGTCGCCGAGATCGAGAATCCGTCCAAGCTCCCCGACCTGTCGCGGGTCGAGGAGATTCGCGAGCCGATCATCACCGCGACGATCCTGATGCCGCAGGAATACGTCGGCCCGGTGATCACGCTGTGCACGGAGAAGCGCGGCACGCAGAAGAACATGCAATACCTCGGTCGCCAGGTGATGCTGACCTACGAGCTTCCGATGGCCGAGGTGGTGATGGATTTCTTCGACAAGCTGAAGTCGGTGTCGCGCGGCTATGCGTCGCTCGACTACGAGTTCCGGGAGTTCCGCGCGGCCGACGTGGTCAAGCTCGACATCCTGATCAACGGCGAACGCGTGGATGCGCTGTCGGTGATGGTGCATCGCTCGGTGTCGATGTATCGCGGCCGCGAAGTGGCGGCGAAGATGCGCTCGCTGATCCCGCGACAGATGTTCGACGTCGCGGTGCAGGCGTCGATCGGTGCCAACATCATCGCCCGCGAGACCATCAAGGCGATGCGCAAGAACGTGCTGGCCAAGTGCTACGGCGGTGACATTTCGCGCAAGAAGAAGCTGCTGGAAAAGCAGAAGGCCGGCAAGAAGCGCATGAAATCCGTTGGCAGCGTCGAGATTCCGCAGGAGGCGTTCCTGGCGATTCTTCAGGTCGGCGACAAGTGATGGAAAGCGGTGACGAGTCGTCGGATTGTGGGTTCGAGCGGTGCCTTTTGCGGCGGCGGGCCGTGAGACAATTCGCGCCGTCGACCGAATGAGAGACCGCGCGGATCCATGAACTTCGCACTGATCCTGTTCTTGCTGTCCGTCCTGACCGGCATTGCCTGGGTGACCGACAAGGCGGTGTTCCGGCCCGGGCGCAAGCGCGCGAGCGCCGAAGCGCTGCGCGAGTTCGACGCACAGATGCGCACCCGCGGTGCCGCCGACCCCCGTGTCGTCGCGCACGAGCGGGCCGAGCTCGCCGAGCGGCTGGATGCGCCGCCGGCGTGGATCGAATACACGGCGAGTTTCTTCCCGGTGTTGTTGGCGGTGTTCCTGTTGCGCAGCTTCGTCGCCGAGCCGTTCAAGATCCCGTCGTCATCGATGCGCCCGACGCTCGAAGTGGGCGATTTCATTCTGGTCAACAAGTTCGCCTATGGCATTCGCCTGCCGATCATCGAGAAGAAAGTGATTCCTGTCGACGAGCCCCGGCACGGTGACGTGGTCGTGTTCCGCTATCCGGGCGACCCGTCGGTGGACTACATCAAGCGGGTGATCGGGCTGCCGGGTGACACCGTCGAGTATTTGGACAAGCACCTGAGCGTCAACGGCAAGGCGCTCGCGCAGCGCAGCGACGGCACGTATGGCTGGCTCGAGGGATTGCGTTTCGAGGAAACGCAGCGGACGAAGGAAACCGCGGACGCGGGGGGCGTACCCAAGACATATTCGATCGCCCAGAACCCGCAGGCGCCGCCAGTGCGGGTGAGTTCGGTGCGCTCGTTCCCCGGGCGCGACAATTGCGAATACAATGATCGCGGTTTTACATGCCGCGTGCCGGCCGGTCAGTATTTCATGATGGGCGACAATCGCGATTTCAGCGATGACAGCCGCTACTGGGGTTTCGTGCCCGATGAGAATTTGCGCGGCCGGGCATTCTTCATCTGGTTCAACTGGGACGATATCGTGAACGCGGCTTTCAAGCGGGTTGGCCACGCCATTCAATAGGGGACGCCTTGATGACCAAGCGCAACCGGCAGTCGGGACTCACGTTGATCGGGTTTCTGTTCGTCGCCGCCGTGGTCGTCGTGATTGGGCTGGTCGGGTTCCGAGTGCTGCCTTCGTACATCGAGTACTTCTCGGTGAAGAAGGCGCTTGCCGGCGCACTCGACGACGCGGTCGACGGCCAGCCTGCGACGGTGCGCCGGTTCTTCGAGCGGCGCATCAGCGCCGAGTACATCGACTCGATCGACTGGCGTAACCTCGAGGTCACCAAGCAGAACAACCAGATCGTCGGCACCATCGCGTGGGAAACCCGCCTGCCGCTCGTCTACAACATCAGCCTGCTGCTCGAGTTCGAGGTCGTCGAGGCCCGGTGACGGGTTTGCCAGCGCGCTTGGATTCGGCCAACGACAGGTTTTCGGCAAGGCTCGGCTACACGTTCGCCCGGCCTGCGCTGCTTGTCCATGCGCTGACCCACCGCAGCCACGGCGCGCAGCACAACGAGCGTTTCGAATTCATCGGCGACGCCGTCCTCAACTGCGTCGTCGCGGCCGCGCTGTTCGAGCGATTTCCACAGATGCAGGAAGGCGAGCTGTCGCGCGCGCGCGCCGGCCTCGTCAACCGCGACATGCTGGCGAGGCTCGCGCAACAGGTCGATATCGGCGCGCACTTGATGCTCGGCGAAGGCGAACTGAAGAGCGGAGGCGCCACACGGCCGTCGATCCTCGCCGACGCGATGGAAGCGGTGTTCGGCGCGGTTTTCCTCGACCGCGGCTTCGACAGCGCCCGCGACGTGATCGTCGGTGTCTACGGCGACATCCTGGGCGATCCCGCCGGCGCCGTGTTGGCGAAAGACCCCAAGACCTCGCTGCAGGAGTGGCTCCAGGCCCGCAAGATGCCGGTTCCCGAATACGTGGTGGTGGCCACCCAAGGTGAGGCACATGCGCAGACCTTCGTCGTCGAGTGCCGGATCGCCGCGCTATCGGTGGTCGCGCGGGGCGAAGGCAGCAGTCGCCGCACTGCCGAACAGGAAGCGGCGCAGCGCGCGCTGCGCGCCGTCACCGCCACCGCCGCCGCGACCGGCGCGACACCTGGCAACGCCGCAGGGCCGCGCGCGTGAGCGAATTTCGTTGCGGCCATGTGGCGATCGTCGGCCGGCCCAGCGTGGGCAAGTCGACGCTGCTCAACCACCTGACCGGGCACAAGATCAGCATCACGTCGAAAAAGCCGCAGACGACGCGACACCGGATCATGGGCGTGCTGACCGAGCCTGGGCGGCAGTTCATCTTCGTCGACACGCCGGGTTTCCAGACCAAGCACCGCTCCCGGCTCAACGATCGCCTGAACAAGGCAGTGATCGCCGGGCTGGCGGACGTCGACGTCGTGCTGCTGGTGCTCGACGGCGCCAAGCTGGTGCAGGCCGATCGCGACGTCGCACACTTGATTCCGCGCGACATCCATGCGATCGCCGCATTGAACAAGGTCGACGCGCTGACCGACAAGCAGGCGCTGCTGCCGCGGCTCGCCGAGCTCGCGGCGTGGCGGGACTTCGACGCGCTGGTGCCGGTGTCCGCGGAAAAGGGTGTCGGTCTTGATGCGCTGAAGGACGAGATCGCGCGCGCGTTGCCAGTCGCGCCGGCGCTCTACGATGCCGACACGTTGACCGACCGCGACGAGCGCTTTCTCGCCGCCGAGATGATCCGCGAGAAGATCTTCCGCCTGCTCGGGGAAGAGGTGCCCTATGCGACCACGGTGATGCTCGAGCACTTCAGCGAGGAACCGAAGCTGCGGCGCATCGGCGCCGTAGTGCTGGTCGACAAGCCGGGCCAGCGCGCGATCCTGCTCGGCGAAGGCGGCGCGACGATGAAAGCGATCGCCACGCAGGCGCGGCGCGACATGGAGGCGCTGTTCGGTGGCAAGGTATTCCTCGAAGTGTTCGTGCGCGTGCGCAAGAACTGGGCGGCCACCGACGCGTCGTTGTCCAAGCTGGGATACGAGTGAGCGATGGGTGCGGCCGCGCAGCGCGTCGACGACGAGCCGGCCTTCGTGCTGCACACGTATCCTTACCGCGAGACCAGCCTGATCGTCGAAGCGCTGTCGGCGAACCATGGCCGAGTCGCGCTGATCGCACGTGGCGCCAAGCGCGCGCGCTCCGAGATGCGCGGCACGCTGCAGGCCTTCCAGCCGCTGATGCTCTGCTGGATGGGTGCACGCGAGCTGAAGAACCTGACGCGCGCCGATTGGCGCGGCGGCATGGCGTTGCCGGCGGGCAGCAGCCTGCTTTGCGCGTTCTACCTCAACGAGCTGCTGCTGAAGCTCGTGCCCCGCGAAGACCCGCATCCCGAGCTCTACGCAGACTACGTCGGCGCGTTGGCCGAATTGACGATGGGCGGCGAGCAGGCACCTTTGCTGCGGCGATTCGAGCTGTCGCTGCTGGCGGCATTGGGCTACGCGCTCAACCTCACGCACGACGCCGTGACCGGCGCGCCGATCGACGCCACCGCGCGCTATCATTTCACCGTCGAGCGCGGCGCGCACAAGCTTCCGGGGCGCACCGACGCGCGCGGCCTGACGGTGCACGGCGCGACACTGGTGGCGCTCGCCTCGTCCCGCTATCCGGACGCGGCGACCGCGGGCGAGGCCAAGCGCCTGATGCGCGAGGTGCTGGACCATCATCTCGAGTCGCGGCGCATCTTCAGCCGGCGCATCGTGCAGGACTTGCAGGCACTCGAAGGACAGGAAGAAAGCTGATGGAGAAAGCATGATCGAGCTCGGCGTCAACATCGACCACGTGGCGACGATCCGGCAGGCGCGCCGCACTTACGAACCCGATCCGGTGTGGGCGGCCGTGGAGGCGCACCTGGGTGGTGCCGACGGCATCACTGTGCACCTTCGCGAGGACCGGCGACATATCCAGGACGAGGACGTGCGGCGGCTGCGCGACCTCGTGCACATCAAGCTCAACCTCGAAATGGCGGCGGTCGACGCGATGCTCGACATCGCCTGCATGTTGAAGCCCGAAATGGCGATGCTGGTGCCCGAGGGCCGCCAGGAGGTCACGACCGAAGGCGGCCTCGACGTCGCGGCGCAGGAGCGCGCGCTTGGCGCCGCGGTGCGGCGGTTGAAGGATGCGGGCATCGTCGTCAGCGTGTTCATCGACGCCGACCTGCGCCAGGTCGAGGCGGCGGCGCGCATCGGCGCGTCGGTGTGCGAGCTGCACACCGGCCCGTATGCCCACGCGTTTCACGCGCATGGCTGCGACGCAACCAGCGCGCCGGTGATCGCCGAGCTGACGCGGCTGCGCGAGGCCGGCGACGCCATACGCGCCGCCGGAATGCGCTTCAACGCCGGGCATGCGCTCAACTATTTCAATGTCCAGCCGGTGGCAGCACTTGCAGGCGTGCGCGAGCTGCATATCGGACACGCGATCGTGTCGCGGTCGGTCTTCGTCGGATTGCGCGAAGCGGTGCGTGAAATGAAGGCGCTGCTGCGCGAAGGCGCGCACGCGTGACCATGACCGAAGCGCGCGGGGTCCCGCGGGCATGAGCGCGCTGGCGTGCGCGCGCGGACCGGTGATCGTCGACGTCGCTGGGCTTGTGCTGACCGATGACGAGCGCGACAGGCTTGCACACCCGGCGGTGGGCGGCGTGATCCTGTTCGCGCGCAACTATGAGTCACCCGCGCAGCTCGCGACGCTGTGTGCGGAGATCCGGGCGTTGCGCGACCCTGCGCTGCTGGTCTGCGTCGATCACGAGGGCGGACGCGTGCAGCGGTTTCGCGATGGCTTTTCGCCGATCGCGCCGATGCGCGTACTGGGCGAGCAGTGGGACCGCGACATCGCCGGTGCGGCCAGGGAGGCGGTGTGCCTGGGCTACACGATCGCGAGCGAATTGCGGGCTCAGGGTGTCGATTTCAGTTTCACGCCGGTGCTCGACATCGACTTCGGCCGCAGCGGCGTCATCGGCGACCGCGCATTGCATCGCAACCCGAACGCTGTTGCGCACCTCGCGCGTTGCCTGATCGAAGGCCTGGCCGCCGGCGGCTGTGCGAGCGTCGGCAAGCACTTTCCCGGACACGGGCACGTGGCCGCCGATTCGCATGCCGAGCTGCCGGTCGACGAGCGCCCGATTGCCGAGCTGGTCGCCGCCGACCTGGTGCCTTTCGCCGCGCTGGCGCGCAATGGCCTCGATGCGATCATGCCGGCACATGTCGTCTATTCGCGAATCGACGCGGCTCTCGCCGGCTTTTCGCGGTTCTGGCTGCGCGAGCGCCTGCGCGGGCTTTATCGCTTCGACGGCATGATCTTCAGCGACGACCTGTCGATGGCCGGCGCGCATGCCGCCGGCGACATCGTCGCGCGCGCCGATGCGGCGGCGGACGCGGGCTGCGACGTCGTGCTGGTCTGCAACGATCCGTCGTCGGCTGACCGACTGCTTGCCACATGGCGGCCGCCGGCTAACGACCGGCTCGAGTCACGCTGGCACACGATGGAAGGACGCGAGACCAAAGCCTGTCCCGCCTGAAGTCACGCTGGCGCGCGTCGGCCGGACGCGCGACCAGGGCCTGGTCTGCCTGATATCGCGAATGGCGGTTCGATTCCGCGGGGATACGGCGGTGCGCGGTGCGCGGATTCCCGTCAGTGCGGATGCGGCCAGCGACCGCCGATCTGGCGGGTGATTTCCTCGGCGATGTGCGCGACCACCGGACCGAGTTCCTTGATTCGCGGGTCGGGCAACCGCGACGACGGTCCGGCGACCGAGATGGCGCCCAGCATCTCGGCGTGCTCGTCGTAGATCGGCGATGCCACGCAGCGCGTGCCGATCGCGTGCTCCTCGTCGTCGAACGACCAGCCACGCTGGCGAATCACGCGGACGCTCGCCCACATCGTCTCGGGCGACGTGATGGTGTTCTCGGTAATTCGCGGCAAGCCCTTGACCTTGAGGATCGCGTTGATCTGGTCATCGGCGAGGGCGGCGAAGATCGCCTTGCCCACACCCGACGCATGCAATGGCGCACGGCCTCCGAGCTTGACGATCGTGCGCATCATCTCGTGGCATTGAACCTGGTCGATGAACACCGCTTCGGTGCCATCGAGGATCGCCAGGTTGGCGGTCTCGCCCGACTGTTCCATCAACTGGCGCATGAAGCGATGGCTTTGCGCGACCCATTCGCGGCTCGCGAGGAAACTCGATCCGACGGTAAATGCCGCGAGGCCCACGTACCAGAGGCCCTGCGCGCCTGCCTGGTAGACATGGCGGCTGCGCTCGAGCGTTGCCAGCAGGCGATGTGCAGTCGACGGCGGCAGCTGCGTGCGCTGCGCGATGTCGGTGAGCGTGAGACCGTGCTCGCCGCGCGCGAGGCATTCGAGGATCGCGAGGCCGCGCGTCAGGCTTTGCACTTGCGTGCGCTGCGCGGCGGGATCGGCGGGCGTGCGGCCGCGCCGCGGCGTCGGGCTGAAGCGGTGATTCATGGCATCCGATGATACCGAATCAGCGAGGAAAATGCGGTCGCGCGGCGTACGGGGTGCCCGCGATGTCGACCTGCCATTGTGCAGCGGCAAGCGCCGCGTCGTTGCCGATGTCGAGACCGTCGACGAAGCCTCCAGTGGCAGACGCGCCGCCCGCGCGCAGGTAAACCATCGCGATCGAGCATCCGAACGTGCGACTGTAGCCTGCTGACGTGATCTCGCCGATCGTTCGGCCATCCACGGACACCGGCTCGCCTCCCCACGCATAGCCGAGCGGATCGTCGAGCCGCAATTGCACCAGGCGCTTGCGCGCTCCCGCGGCGCGCTGGCGCAGCAGCGCATCGCGACCGAGGAACGACACCGGCTTGTCGACGGCGATCGCGTACTCGAGACCGGCGTCGAGCGGCGTCTCGTCGGGCGAGAGCTCGGCACCCCACGCGCGGCGTCCGGCCTCGATGCGCAGCGCGTCGATCGTGTAGTAACCGGCATCGCGCAAGCCGAATGCATCGCCGGCCGCGATGAGCGCGTCATACAGCGTCGCGCACTGGTCGGTTTGGACGTAGAGCTCGTAGCCGGGGCCGCCGACGTAGCTCATGCGCGCCGCGCGCACTCGAGCGTGGCCGATGTCGACAACGCGCGTGGTGGCGAACGGCAGTGCGGCCTTCGACAGGTCATCGGTGGAGAGCGTGGCCAGCAGCGCTTGCGCATTGGGGCCCATCAGCGACAGCACGCTATACGCACTGGTGACATCGACCAGCGCTGCGCGCTGGTCGGCGTCGATGTGGCGCTCGATCCACGCGAAGTCGCGCGTTGCCTGCGCCGATCCCGTGAGGATCATGAACTCATGCTCGTCGATGCGCACGATCGTCAGGTCGCTTTCGAATCCGCCGCGCGCGTTGAGCATCGCCGTGTAGACGATTCGCCCGATGGCGACATCGATCCGGTTGGCGCACAGACGGTCCAGTACGGCGAGCGCGTCGCGGCCCTTCAGCACGAACTTGGCGAACGATGTCTGGTCGAAGATCACGACCTGCTCGCGGCAGGCGCGCTGCTCGTCGAGCACGCAGGGCAACCACCCCGGCATGTCCAGCGTTGGCGGCGGCTCGGCGGCGCCCGCGGGCAGGAAATAGTTGGCGCGCTCCCAGTTGAACTTGCTGCCGAATACGGCGTGCTTCGCGCGCAAGCGCTCGTACAGCGGAGAGCGGCGCAGCGGCCGTACCGTCTGCAGTTCTTCGCGCGGCCAGCGCATGGCGTAATGCAGTCCCAAAGACTCGACGGTACGGTCGGCAAGGTGCCGCCGATTGCCATGCAGTGGTGCGAAGCGGCGGATGTCGACGTCCCACAAGTCGAGCGGCGGCTCGCCGTCGGCGACCCAGTCCGCGATCAGCCGTCCTGCTCCTCCGGCGTTGGCGATGCCGGCCGAGTTGAAGCCCGCGCAGACGTAATAGCCGGGGACTTCCGGCGCTTCGCCGAGAATGAAATTGCCGTCGGGCGTGAAGCTCTCGGGCCCGTTGAGCAGCATTTTCACCTGCGCCGTCTCGAGGCAGGGCGTGCGGTGGATGGCGTTGTGCAACAGCACTTCGAATTGGTCCCAGTCCTCGTCGAGCAGCTGAAATTCGAAGTGAGGCGGAATCGGCGAGACGTTCCACGGCTTGGCTTTCGGCTCGAACCCGCCCATCACCAGTCCGCCGACTTCCTCCTTGTAGTAGATGAAGCCGTCGGGATCGCGAATCACCGGCATGTCGGGGCTGACGCCGTCGATGCGGTCGGTGACGATGTAGAAATGCTCCGCCGAATACAGCGGAATCGTGACGCCGCTTTGCGCGCCAGTTTCGCGCGCCCACTGACCGCCGCAATTGACGAGCGCTTCGCAGGCGATCTCGCCCTCTCCATCCTCGTCCTGCCAGCGCACGCCGGTGACATGGCGGTTGTGCACGGTGACCGCACTGACGCGCACGCCTTCGAGCAGCGTCGCGCCGCGCATCCGCGCGCCCTTGGCCAGCGATTGCGTAAGATCGGTGGGATTGGCCTTGCCATCGCCGGGAATCCAGACTGCGCCGGCCAGGTCGTCGGTGCGCAGGATCGGCGCATAGCGGGCCACGTCGCCGGGCGTGACGAATTCGAAATCGATGCCGAAGCTCCTGGCGCGCGCCATCTGCCGGCGCATCAGCTTGAGACGCTCGGGCGTGCGTGCGACGTTGAGCGAGCCGCATTGCTTCCATCCCGTGGCGAGGCCGGTCTCCTCCTCGAGCGTCGCGTAGAGCTCGATGCCGTAGCGGCTCATCTGCGTCGCGTTGCGTGTCGCGCGCGTCTGGCCGACGAGTCCCGCGGCATGCCAGGTCGTGCCGCAGGTCAGCTTGCCTTGCTCCAGCAGCACCACGTCGATGCCGCGATGTGCGAGATGGTAGGCGACCGAGACACCGGCGATACCGCCGCCGAGGATGACCACGCGGGCTTGCGAGGGAACGCTCACCGCGGTCGGACGGGCGTCACAATCGCAACGCCGCCACGCCTGCGGCGACGCCCACCGCGCCGACCACGCGCTTCCAGCCGAAGCCTTCCTTCAGTACCAGGCTGCCGATCAATGCCGCGAACACCACCGATACTTCGCGCAGCGCCGCCACCACGGCAACCGGCGCGCGCGTCATCGCCCACAATACGATCGCATAGGCGCCCAGCGACGCGGCGCCGCCGGCGAGCCCGCGGCGCCAGCGCTGGTTCCAATGCGCGAGCGCGGGAGCGCCGTACGTGGCGAGGATGTAGCAGAGGAACGGAATGCCTTCCAGGAACACCAGCCAGCAGACATAGGAAATCGCGTTGCCGGAAGCACGCGCGCCCGCGCCGTCGACCAGCGTGTAGAGCGCGATGATCAAGGCATTGGCGAGCGCCCAGCCAGCCGACGCGAGGGTGTGGTGGCCGCCGGCGAAAAATGCGATGGTGAGGATGCCGAGCGAGATCAGCACGATGCCCGCCATGTGCTGCATGGTCGGATTCTCGTGCAGGAATACCACGCCCAGTATCGTGACGATCAGCGGCGCGACGCCGCGCATCAGCGGGTAGGCGAACGACAGGTCGCCGCGGCGGTACGCGCCGGCGAGCGTCACGTAGTAGGCGAAGTGGATCGCCGATGACAGCGCCATATAGGGCCACGTGGCGCGTATCGGCAGCGGGATGAACGGCAGCACGACGAGGGCGGCGATCGACGATCCGGCAACGATCAGCGCGGTGTCGAGCATCGGCTCGCCCGCCGCCGACTTGAGCATCGCGTTCCATAGCGCGTGCAGGAACGCCGCACCGAGCACCGCCAGCGTCACCCCCAGCGTCAGGTCTGCCGCGGGCACGCTCACCGCGCGGCGGGGGTCAACGCGACCTGGCGGGCGACCTGCAGGAAGTGCGAAAGCGGCGGCGTCGCGGCGCCGGGACGCTTGGCGCGATCGTCGAAAATGCGCAGGCGCACGGCGTCGGCAGCGAACGGCGTGCGGATGAAGCGATCGGCGTCCTCGTTGCTGTAGACGCCGCCCTGCAGCTCCAGGCTGCGCTTGGAATCGTCGGACAGCGAGCCGTGGTAGTCGGGGCGCGCCGCGCAAAGATAGCGCTTGGCGTCCACGTGCATCTGTATCGGCACCAGCACGTCATCGCCGAACAGGCCTCTCAGGAACGGCAACGCGGCATATTGGTGGACATCGTCGACGCCGCGCATCGTCGGCGTCTCACCCTGGTCGTTCAGCATGTGGCCGAGGTCGTGGAGCAGCGATGCGGTGACGAGCGACGCCGAAGCGCCATCGGCTTCGGCCAGCGCCGCGGTCTGCAGCGCATGTTCGAGCTGCGACACGTTTTCGCCGTCGTAGGCGCGTGCGCCCTTGGCGTCGAACAGCGCGGCCAAGTCGTCGAAGGCGAGGGCCATGGATCGGTTCGTCAGGCGATGCGCGGATTGCGTTCGCGCCAAGCAGCGTCGTCGGCAGAGGCGGCGGCGTCGGTGGCTTGCGGCGATGGAACATCGGTCGGCTTCAATCGGGTCTTCGCCAGCACGCCGGCCTTTTCGAGGATCGGGTACGCGATCGAGCAGATCAGCGAATTGATGCGCTTCAGGTCCGAAATGAGATCGAGGTGCAGCGACGACGTCTCGATGCTCTGCAGCGTGTTGCCGGCCAGCCGCGACAGGTGCGAATCGGCGTACGCGCGCTCGAGGTCGCGGAACAGCACCTTCTGCGCGAGCAGCTCCTGCGCGCTCTTGAGATCGCCGTTGAGGAACACGCTCATGCCGAGCCGCAGGTTCGCGGTGAGCCGCGAATGCAGGTCGCAGATTTCCGTCATGCCGGCCTCGGAGAAGCTGCGTCCCTTGTCGATCTTCTTTTCCTCGATCTCGAGCAGCACGCGGTCGATGATGTCGCCGACCTGCTCCATGTTGATCGTGAACGACACGATGTCGGTCCAGCGCTGTCCTTCGTTCTGCTCGAGCGCCTCGCGCGAGATCTGCGTCAGGTAGAGCTTGACCGCGGTATAGAGCTCGTCGACGACATCGTCGAGCTTGCGCAGCTTGTGCGCCAGCGTGCGGTCGTTCGTGCGCAGCACCGTCAACAATCCCTGCAGCATCTCGTCGATGACGTCGCTGATGCGCAGCGCTTCGCGCGCGGCGTTGCCGATCGCCAGCGCCGGGGTCGCCAGCGCGGAAGGATCGAGGTGGCGCGGCTTGGCCGGATCCTCGTTGGCCGGCCGCGCCGGCAGCAGCCGCTCGGCGAGGCGCGCGATCGGCTGCGTCCAGAAAATGAACAGCAGCGCGAGCGCGATGTTGAATACCAGGTGAAATGCCACGACTTCGGTGCTCTCGCCGAAACCGCGCGCCGCGATCGCCGGCTCGATGAATCGCAGCAGCGGGATCACCGCCACGCAACCGATCAGCTTGAACAGGAAATTGCCGAGCGTCACGCGTCGCGCCTCCGGTGCCGAGCGCAGCGTCGACAGCATGCCCAAGAGGCCGCTGCCGAGGTTGGCGCCGAGGATCAGCGGCATCGCCACGGTGAGCGCGATCACGTGCAGGCCGGCGAGCGTGGCCACCAGCAGCACCACCGCAAGGCTCGAATAGCACAGCAGCGTCACCATCGCCGCCACCAGCATGTCGAGCAGGATGTCCCCGGTCAGCGAAGCGAAGATCACGCGCATGCCGGCGGCCTCGGTCAGCGGCTTGGCCGACACGCCGATCCATTGCAGCGCGAACAGGATCAGGCCGAGGCCGATCAGGATGCGCCCGAAGCGGCCGACGTTGGTTTCCTCGCGCGACAGGAACAGCACCACGCCGGTGAAGATCAGCAGCGGCGACAGCCACGACAGGTCGAACGACAGCACCAGTGTGACCAGCGAGGTGCCGACGTCGGCCCCCAGCATCACCGCCAGCGCGGGTGCCGTCGAGATCAGCCCTTGCCCCGCGAATGCGGCGACGATCAGCGCGGTCGCGGTGCTGCTCTGGATCAGCGCGGTGACGCCGAGGCCGGCGAAAAAAGCGCCGATGCGCCGCGATACTGCCCGGCGCAACAGCCGCCGCAGGTCGCCGCCGTAGAGCCGCAGGATCGACACGCGCACCAGGTGCGTGCCCCAGACGAGCAGCGCGACGCCGGCCAACAGGTTGAGCAGGATCTGCAAGGTCAGCGGCCGCCTGTGCGCGTCACCACGGCAGCGAGTAGGTCTTGATGGTGGTGAAGCTCTTCATCGCTTCCTGCACGCCTTCCTTGTAGCCGAGTCCCGAGTCCTTGATGCCGCCGAACGGCGTCAGCTCGAGCCGATAACCGGGCACTTCGCGTACGTTGACGGTGCCGACTTCGAGCTCGGCGACGAACCGCGTGATGTAGTCGAGGCGGTTGGTACATACCGCTGAAGACAGGCCGTACGCGGTGCCGTTGGAAATGCGGATCGCGTCGTCGATGTCGCGAAAGCGGATGACCGGCGATACCGGCCCGAAGGTCTCGGTGCGCACCACGTCCATCGCCGGGTCGACATGGTCGAGCAGCGTCGGCGAGTACAGCGCGCCTTTGCGCTGGTTGCCGGCCAGCAGTTTGGCGCCCGCGGCGACCGCGGCGTTCACTTTCGCCTCGAAGCCGCGCGCGGCGTCCTCGTCGATCACCGTGCCCATGTCGAGCGTGGCGTCCATCGGGTCGCCGTAGGTCCAGGCACGCGTGCGCGCGAGCAGCCGTTCGACGAAGTCGTCGGCGACGCTCTCGTGCACCAGCATCCGCTTGACGGCCGTGCAGCGCTGTCCCGAATTCTTGTACGAGCCGGCCGCCGCCAATCCAGCCGCCTCGTCGAGATCGGCGTCTTCCATGACGATGATCGGGTCGTTGCCGCCAAGCTCGAGCACCTGGCGCTTGTAGACGGCCTTGGCGGCGATGTACTTGCCGATCGGCACGCCGCCGGTGAATGTCACCAATTCGACGTCCGGATGCGTCAGCAGCTCGTCTGCGATTTCGCGGGGGTCACCCGTCACCACCGACAGCATCGGCGGCGGCAATCCGGCCTCGTACAGCACGTCGGCGAGCACCAGCGCCGACAACGGTGTCTTCTCCGTCGGCTTGACGACCATCCGGTTGTTGGTGGCGACCGACGGCGCGATCTTGTGCGCGACCTGGTTCAGCGGGTGGTTGAACGGCGTGATCGCGGTGATGATGCCGCGCAGCGGATCGCGCATCGTGTAGACCTTGCGCGCCTTGCCGTGCGGCGTGAGGTCGCAGGAAAACACCTGGCCGTCGTCGTTCAAAGCGGCGTTGCCGGCGAACGTGAACACGTCGCAGGCGCGGCCCACCTCGTACATCGAATCCTTCTTGCCGATCCCGCATTCGGCGGTGATCAGGTCGGAGATCTCGTCGGCGCGCTCGCGCAGGATCGCGGCGGCGCGGTAGAGGATCTGGTAGCGGTCGTAGCGGGTGAGCTTCGGACGATACCCGCGCGCGGCAGCGATCGCGCGGCGCACGTCGTCGATGCTCGCCTTCGGCACCGTACCGACACGACCGCCGGTGAACGGGTTCATCACGTCGATCGTGCGCGAGCCGTGCACGCGTTCGCCGGCGATGCGCATCGGCTCGTTGCGGGAATCGGGAGCGTTCATGGGTCTATTCTAGGACGTGTCCGGTGTGCGGCGCAGCATTCGCCGTCGTCGTGGGGTGCATGCGCAGGCGATCGGTGGCGTTCCGGCGTCATGTGCAATGGTTGAGTGCCAGCTCGATGATGTCGAAATTGCGCAACCGCCGGCTGGCCGGGACGCCTTCCAGCGGGCGATTGAACAGCAGCGGGACTTTCTGCTCCGAGACCCCGCCATGCGAACGCAGCGGGACCGTCAGCGCCGACAGGTCGTGGCGCGACGGTGTCGTGCCCAGCACCATCAGGCGCTCCGACACCACGACGATGTCGCCCAGGCGATCGGGCGGCAGCTCGAAACGCGCCGCCGCCTCGTCTCGCGTCAGCACGATCTCGATACCGGGAACCGCACGAAGCTTCGAGCAAAGTGTCGCGATATCGGCGCCGGACGGCAGGTAGCAGGTGGCAAACGATCCGAGTGCGCCATGATGGACGACATACGGGTCGGTGATCGGCAGGATCACTCGCGCGATGCGGGCAGGAAGCTCGCGATCGAACCAGTCCTGCAGGTAGATGATCTGCGGCGTGCCCGCGGCGTCGGTCTTGGCGTTCATGCCGTGATCGGCCGTCACGGCGATCAGCGCGCCCAACCTGTCCAGCTCGGCCAGATAGCCGCTCATCATCGCGTAGAAATCGTTGGCCGCAGGCGTTCCCGGCGCGTGCTTGTGCTGCACGTAGTCGGTGGTCGACAGGTACATGAGGTCGGGCCGGTCGCGCTTCATCAATGCGACGCCTGCGGCGAACACGAACTCCGACAGGTCGGCGCTGTAGACCGACGGCAGCGGCTGGCCGACGAAGTCGAGCACGCCATCGATGCCGTTGTCGGCGATCGTCGCGACGTCGGCTTTTTCCGCCGAGAAGCAGATGCCCTTCATCTGGTGGCCGAGCAGGGCGCGCAGCTTGTCCTTCGCCGTCACCACCGCCACTTTTGCGCCGGTGCGCGCGAATTCGGCGAGGATCGTGCCGGCGCGCAGGTAGCGCGCGTCGTTCATCATCACTTCCTGCTGGCGCTCGGGGTCGTAGAAGAAATTGCCGCAGATGCCATGTACCGCAGGCGGCGCGCCGGTGACGATCGACAGGTTGTTGGGATTGGTGAAGCTCGGCACGACGCAATCGCCGAGGCGAGACGCGCCGTGCTCGCACATCTGCCGCAGGTAGGGTGCGACACCCGCTTCGATCGCCTGCGTCACGTAGTCGGGTTCGCAGCCGTCGACGCACACGACGACGACGGGCCTGGTCATCCACCGGTAGTGGCGTCCATTGACGCTGACCGGGGCGCTGCGGGATTCAGGCATGGGTCTGTCGTTCCTGGGTTGCGCCAATCGATGGGCTCATGGCGGATGCGCTCATTTCGCCGCGCGCCGGCGTCGCGCGGCGGAACCGGGCAGTTCGGGACCCTCGTCCTGAACCGTCCACGTCTTGTGCATCCGCGACCGGCTCGCCATCACGTGCTCGTGCAGCGCGCGGCCGGCAGCCGCCGACTGGCGGTCGGCGATCAGCTTGAGGATTTCGCGGTGCTCGCGTGTCGACGCGGGCAGCGTGCCGCCTTGCGCGAGCGTCTTGCGCCGAAACAGGTGCAGCTCGTTCACCAGGCGGCGATAGACGATCAGCAGCTTGGCATTGCCGGCAAGCGCCACCAGCCGGTCGTGGAAGCTGACGTTGGCCGCGAGGTAGGCATCGATGTCGTTGTTTGCAGCGGCGGCTTCGAGCTGCGTGACGATCTGCCGCAGTTCGCGCACCTGTGCCGGCGTGATGGTCTCGGCAAGACGCCGGCCGACGAATTCGTCGAGGATCGCGCGGATCTCGTAGATCTCGTCCGCTTCGGCGACGCTGATCTGGCGCACGTAGACGCCGCGGTTCTTCTCGAGGCGCACCAGCCCGGATTCCTCGAGGGCGCGGAATGCCTCGCGCACCGGGCCGCGCGACACGCCGAGCATCGCCGCAACCTCGATTTCGCGCAGCTGCTCGCCCGCGGCCAGGTCGCCGGCGAGGATCATCCGCTCGAGCTCGCGCTGCACGAGCGTGGGCAGCGAATTGGCCTGCAGCAGGGTGATCGGATGGTCGTCGCCCACCGTGCGCTCGGTCGCGCCCGGGCGCGCGGGCTCGGGGGTGGCAACGGCGACGGCAACGGGCCGCGGCCGGGAAAGCGACCGCGCGGACGGCTTCTGCATGGGTGAAGTCTAGGGTGTCAAATGTAAATTGTCAACAATCTGCAATAAGGCGCCGACATCGGCCGCCGGGTGCGCGAGCGAGGCAACCGCGCCACGGCGGCGACGCCGCGATGCGGGTCGCGGCGCACGATTCCACGGCGATCAGCGCGCCGACGCCTTGGTCGGGATCCGCGACAAGCCGAGGAGCACCACAAGCGTGGTTAGCGCGAGCAGCATCGTCAGCGCCGCGGCGTCGAAGATCGCACCGCGGTCCGACAGCGCGAATATGCCCACCGGCAGCGTCACCCAACCCGGCGGATACACCATCACGGTTGCGCCGAGCTCGCCCATCGACAAGGCGATGCTCAGGCTGAACGCGGCGATCAGGTAGGGCGTGAGCAGTGGCAGCGTGACGCGACGCAGCCGGTAGAGGGGTCTCGCGCCCAGGCTTTCGGCGACCTGCTCGAAATCCGCGGGCAAGCGCGCGAGGCCCGCCGAGACGTTGCCGTAGGTGAACGCGGAAATGAGCACGAAATGCGCGATCAGCACGATCAGCGTGGTGCCGTTCAGCAGCACCGGCGGGTGGCTGAATGCAACCAGCAGTCCAAGCCCCACGGAAACTGAAGGCACCGCACTGGGAATGAAGAACACCGCGTCGAGCGCACGGCGCGGCAATCGGGGCAGGCCGCGCAGCGCGAGCGCCGCCCACGTGCCGCTGGCGAGCGCGATGAGGCTTGCGATGAAGCCGGTGGCGACGCTGACGCGAAGCTGCTCGAACGAATCGCCGCGCAATGCGCCGGCATAGTGCGACAGCGTGAGATGGCTCGGCAACACGCCGTTCCATTGCCCACTGACGCTTGCCAGCGCGATCACGCCGATCGGCAAGCCGTAGATCAGCGCGAACAGCAACGCCGTCAGCGCGAACGTCAGCACGCGTCCCGCCCTAGACCAGACCAGCACGGCGGCCTCCGAAGTAGGCGATCACGAACCGGTACAGCGCGTAGAGGCCGAGCGATAGTGCGACGTTGACCACCGCGATCACGCAGGCGGTGGTGTAGTCGAACTGCTGGATCGCCGTGTCGTAGATCAGCAGCGGCAGCGTGATGACGTCCTTGGCGCCGATGAACAGCACGATGCCGAACTCGTTGACGGTGAGCAGCAGGCACAGGCTGCCGCCGGCGATCAACGCGGGCATCGCGGCGGGCAGGATGATGCGGTGGATGATGCGCAGCGAGCGCGCGCCGAGGCTGCTGGCCACTTCGATCTGAGCCGGGTCGATCAGCGAAAATGCCGCCAGCAGCGGACGCATGACGAACGGCGTGTAGACGGTCACTTCCGACAGGATCACGCCCCATTGCGAATACAGGAAATCGACCGGCGGGCGGTCGACGTGCATGAGTGTCATCAGCGACTCGTTCAGCATGCCCGCCGACCCATAGATGAACGTGAACGACAGCGCCACCAGGAACGTCGGCAGCGCGATGAACGTGTCGATCAGCCTCGCCAGGACCCGGCTGCCGGGAAACGGCGTGAACGCGATCAGCACCGAGAACACGAAGCCCAGCACCAGGCACCCGGCAGTCGAGCAGATCGCGATGACGATCGTATGGTAGAGCGCGTCGTGGAACAGCCGCGAGCCGAGCACCTCGGCGAAATGCGCGAGCGACAGCGCCTCGCCGTCGCCGCCCAGCGCCTGGCGCAGGATCAGGCTGAGCGGATAGAAGAACAGTGCCGCGAGCACGACCAGCGGCGGGGCGATCCACAAGCCGCCGTACCTGCGCGGCGGCGCGGCCGGCGCCGCGATCGCGAGCTCAGCCAACGGCGGCAGCCTCCGCGACCAGCGTCGCGTCGGTCGCACCGAAATGCACGGTCAGCTTGGCACCCGGCACGGGCGGCACTTGCATCGGCGCGCAGGCGAGCCGCATCACATGGCCGCCGATATCGAGCTCGACATTCTGCATGTCGCCCTGCCATTGCACGCTGCGCACGGTGGCGGCGAGCGCATTGTCGGCGGCATCGGTGCGTGAAAGCCGCAATTCGTGAGGCCGGACGCACAGCAGGCAGTCGTGCCCGTCGGGGAGCGCGTGGTGATTGCGCGCACCCAGCGCGACGTCGCCGAATTGCACGCGCGCCATGCCGTCGCCGGTCGCGGCCAGTGCCTTGACCGGCAGCAGGTTGGCGCGGCCCAGGAATTCCGCGGCAAAGCGGTTGGGAGGATTGCGGTACAGCGATTGCGCGTCGCCGAATGCGCAGAGCTTGCCGTCGCGCATGATGCCGATGTGGTCGGCAAGCGTCAGCGCCTCGGTCTGGTCGTGGGTTACATACAGCACCGTCAGCGTCGGCAGCTCGCGGTGCAGCTTGGCGAGCTCGTCGAGCATCGAGCGGCGGATCTGTGCGTCGAGCGCCGACAGCGGCTCGTCGAGCAGCAGCACCTGCGGCTTGATCGCCAGCGCACGTGCAATCGCGACGCGCTGCTGCTGGCCGCCGGAGAGCTCGCGCGGATAGCGCCGCGCATAGCTGGCCATGCCGACCATGCGCAGGCATTCGGGCACGCGATCGCGGATGACATCGGCGGCGGCCGCGCGCGCCCGAAGGCCGAACGCGACGTTTTCCTCGACCCGCATGTGCGGGAACAGTGCGTAGTTCTGCACGACCATGCCGATGTTGCGCGCGTGCGGCGCGACGTCGGTCACGTCGCGCGAGCCGATCGTGATGCGTCCCTGCGATGGCCGAACGAATCCGGCGACCGCGCGCAACGCGGTTGTCTTGCCGGATCCCGACGGCCCGATCAGGGCGACGATTTCCCCGGGCTTGACAGCGAGCGTCAGCGAATCGAGGACGACCACGCCGCCATAGGCGACGCTGACGTTGTCGAAGCCGATGCCGCTGCCGGCGCCCCGCGCTGCGATGGCCGGCGACGCCGGGATTGCGAGCCCGGCAGCGCCGGCGTCAGCGGGCATCAATTGCTCGAGATCGCCTTGTTGTATGCGGCAACGTCTTCTTTCAGGTCGGTGAGGACCTGGGCCCAATCGGGCTGCCAGACCTCGACGCCTTCGAGCATGGCGTTGAGCTTCTTGAAGTTGTCATCGGTCGGATGCACGTCGGTGCGCGCGGGAAAGCCCTGCGCGACTGCGCTGATTTCCTTCTGTGCAGCCTCGCTCATCAGGAAGTCGATCAGCTTCTTGCCGTTGGCCGCGTGCGGGGCGTTGGCGACCAGGCCGATGTAGTAGGGCAGCGAGAACACCGAACGCTTGCCGTTGGGGCCGGCAGGGAAGAACACCTGGACGTTCGGGTTGTTGCGCATCTGCGCGAGGTTCATCTGCAGGTCGCCGTTGGCGACATAGATTTCGCCCTTGTTAACCAGCGCGGTCAGCTTGCCGGTGGACGCCGACGGACCCAGGTTGTTGACCTGCAGCTTCTTCAGGTACGCGAGTCCCGCTTCCTTGCTGCCAAAGGCGTGGAACGCCTGCAGCATCAACGCGGTGCCGTCACCGGCCTGGCCCGGTGTCGAATACTGGATTTTTTTCTGGAACTTCGGGTCGAGGAGGTCCTCGTAGCTCTTCGGCGCTTCCTTCAACGCGGAAGAGTTGTAGATGAAGTTCGGAAAATTCTTCATCATCACCACGTAAAGCCCCTTCGGGTCCTTGTCGGTGGCGGCGAGCTTGTCGGCGTCGGCGATGGTGTTGGGTTGCAACAGGCCGTCGGCGGCCGCTCGCTGCATGAAGGGCGGCAACGTGACCAGCACATCCGCCTGGGTGTTCGATTTTTCCTTGGCGATGCGGTCGGCCACGCCGCTCGAGCCCGCCTCGATGTACTGGATCTTGATGCCGGTCGCCTTGGTGAATGCGGCGAACTGGTTGCCGAACCAGCTCGGCTCTCCGTCGTGCAGGCCGTCGGCCGCATAGATCGTCACCACGTCCGACTGCGCGAGCGCCGTGCCCGCGAACGCGGCAAGCGCGCAGCCCATGATCATCATCAGCTTCGACTTCATCTAGTCGCTCCTTGGAAAGTCAGATCGAATTCGGCGAAGAAACGCGCACTGTCCCGTCGTCGGCCCATGTCCGCATCATTCGATCACACGATGATGACAGATTGTTGACAATCTACACCCTGCATTGTCTAATCTCAAGCGATTGCAGTGCGAACGATATCCAAGTATCCGCGTTCTCGCCACCGATACCTGCCAGGGCCGCGCCGGCGCATGGCCGCCGCCATGCGCGCCGCCGTACAATGACGGCACATTGTTGCGCCACGTCGCGCGTTGGTTTCGCTCTCCTGATCCGACCCGCGCGCACCCCGGAGATCCACGATGACCCTGCCTTCGCGTGACCCCATCCTGCTCACCCCGGGACCGCTGACCACGTCGCTTGCTACCCGCGCCGCGATGTTGCGCGACTGGGGATCATGGGACGAAGCGTTCAACGCGGTGACCGCCGAGGTGCGGGCGAAGCTGTGCCACATCGTCAATGCGCGCGACACGCACGTGTGCGTGCCGTTGCAGGGCAGCGGGACGTTCTCGGTGGAGGCCGCCGTCAACACACTCGTGCCCCGCGACGGGCACTTGCTGGTGCTGATCAATGGCGCCTACGGCAAGCGCCTCGCCAGGCTCGCGCAGATGATGGGCCGCAACACCACGACGTTCGAGACCGCCGAAGACGTGCCCACCACGCCCGCCGACGTCGACGGCCTGCTGGCGCGCGACCCGACGATCACCCACGTCGGTCTCATCCATTGCGAAACGTCGACCGGCATCGAGAATCCGCTCTCCACGATCGCCGCGGTCGTGGCGAGGCACAAGCGCGCGCTGATCGTCGACGCGATGAGCTCGTTCGGCGCGTTGCCGATCGACGCGCAAGCGGTACCGTTCGACGCGTTGATCGCGGCTTCGGGAAAGTGCGTCGAAGGCCCGCCCGGCATGGGATTCGTGTTCGTCAGGAAGCGCGTGCTCGAGCGCTGCGAAGGCAGCTCGTCGTCGCTGGCGATGGACCTCTACGACCAGTGGGTCTACATGGAAAAGACGACGCAATGGCGTTTCACGCCGCCGACGCACGTGCTGGTGGCGCTCAACGCCGCGCTCGACCAGTTCGTGGCCCAAGGCGGCCAGCGCGCGCGCCTGGCCCGGTACAGGGCGAATTGCGAGACGCTGCTCGCGGGACTAGCGGAGCTCGGGCTGCGATCGTTCCTGCGGCCGTCGATCCAGGCGCCGATCATCGTCACCGTGCACGCGCCGGAAGATCCGCGGTTCACGTTCAAGGATTTCTACGCGCGCGTGCGCGACAAGGGCTTCGTGCTGTATCCGGGCAAGCTGACGCAGGTCGAGACTTTCCGCGTCGGCTGCATCGGCGCGATAGGGCCGGACGAAATGCGCTCGGCGGTACATGCGATGGCCGATGCGCTGAAGGAAATGGGCGTGCAGTCGACGCACGCGATGATGGAGGACAGCACCGCCAAGAGCGCGCTGCACGCGGCAGCCACGTCGCCGGCGCATTGACGCTGGGCGTCGCTACGCCGCATTGCGATGCAAGAGGGCGCAGGCGTCACTACCACGCTGTGCGACGGAAGACGTCGCGAGACGTCGTTACTGGGCCGTGCGCCGGCAGAGTTCTTCCAGCTCAGCGCGGACTTTGTCGCTCAGTGCCCACGGGCCGTGACGCAACAAGTGGTCGAACGTGACCACGCAGGCATCCAGCGTGGCGACTTCGTCGCCCTGTTCGCGGGCAATCAGCTCGGCCGCCGAGCCCGCGTCCAGCAGCCGATGTGCGGAAACCTCGCCATCCTGATTGGATGGCACGAACCCGTTCGGCAGCGCAAGGTCGTAGACGAAGATCGTCTCGCGCTGCAGTCCATCGGGCGCATGATGCTCGATGCCCACCTGGCCGGCGGCGACGGCCGTGCGCGCGAGTGCCTCGTCGATGCCGGCTTCCTCCCACGCTTCGCGCAGCAGGCTGTCAGCCGCCGAATCGCGCTCGGCGATGCCGCCACCGACCAGCGTGTCGAACAACCCCGGGTCGATCGGCTTCGAGTCGCTTCGCCGCGCGAACCAAAGGCGGCGCTCGCCGCCGTCGAGCGTGAAGCCGTTGACGTGCACGGCGAACGTGCGCACGCCGAACCATCGCGCACTTGCGCGTTCGACGAAGAACAGCGGCGCGGCGTCGAAATGCGGTCGCACGGCGTAGCGCTCGTTGCGCCATGCGCTCAATTCACCGGCGGTCGCGAGCTCGCTGGCAACGTCCGCCATCGCGTCGCTGCGCTGCTTCGCGGTGGCGAGCCCCGTCGTGAATCGCACGCTGGCGGCGTCGACCTGGAAAACACGCCGGAAGCGCATCAGTTGCGCGGCGCGCGGCCGGGTGATCCATCCGGCTGTCTGCCCGCCGGCACTGAATCGTACATACGCATCGGCGGGACGATTGCGTGCGGCCTCGAGGCGCGCCCGGATCGCCGCTAGAATGACGGACTTTTCCATTTCCGGATTGTAATGATCGCGGCGCCAGCCTGCGCGGTCGGACCCAGCCCTTCATGACCGCGCAAATCATCGACGGCAAGGCGATTGCCGCGCAATTGACCGAGGAAGTGCGCGCCAGGGTCGCGGCGCGGATCGCCGGGGGACGGCGCACGCCCGGGCTGGCGGCGGTGCTGGTCGGCGATCATTCCGCGTCGCAGATCTACGTTCGCAACAAGCGGCGCACGACCGAGGCCACCGGCATGCGCTCGTTCGCTCACGATCTGCCGGCGGCGACCGGCGAGCAACAGCTGCTGGATCTTATCGACGCGCTCAATGCCGATCCTGCCGTCAGCGGCATCCTGGTGCAATTGCCGCTGCCGAAGACGATCGACGCCGAACGCGTGACCGAGCGCCTCGATCCCCGCAAGGATGTCGACGGCTTTCATCCGTACAACATCGGCAGGCTGGTGCTGAAGCGGCCGACGCTGCGGCCCTGCACACCGTTTGGCTGCATGCGACTGCTGGCCTCGACCGGCGAAAACCTGGTCGGCAAGCATGCGGTGGTGATCGGGCAGTCGAACATCGTCGGCCGGCCGATGGCGCTCGAGTTGCTGATGGCGCGCTGCACCGTCACCATCTGCCATTCGGCGACGCGCGACTTGCCGCGCATCGTCCGCGATGGCGACATCGTCGTCGCGGGCATCGGCAAGGCCGGATTTGTCCCGGGTGACTGGATCAAGCCCGGCGCCATCGTCATCGACGTCGGCATCAACCGCGGCGACGATGGCAAGATCCGCGGCGATGTGGACTTTGCCGGCGCGAGTGCCAATGCGGCGTGGATCACGCCGGTGCCCGGTGGCGTGGGACCGATGACGATCGCGACGCTGCTCGCCAACACGTTGCACGCCGCCGAGTTGCAGGACGGCGCGTAGCGATCGTCGGTATGCGGTACGTGCGGCGTCAAGACGTGACTGCGTGATCCGTTACTGCGTGACCGAGTGACCGAGTGACCGAGTTACCGAGTTACCGAGTTACCGAGTTACCGAGTTACCGTGCGGCTGCGTGCCTGCGTCATAGCGTCGCGACGGCGCTCCACGTCGCGATCTCGGCCTCCGGCAGCGGAGCATCGGCATCCCAACGATGGCGGACCAACGCGGTGTGTCCCGCATCGACCGTCGAGCTTTCGTCGCCGGGTGCGTGCGTGGCGGGACGCCCTCGCGTGATGCGGTAGACGATGCGATCCGCGGTGCGCGAGACGATCTGGCTGGCGCCGCCGATCTTGTCGCCGCTGCCGATACGGGTCTGCACGAGGGGCGCCGGCAGCGCGGCCGGCAAGTTGAGGGCGAGCCAGTGCCGCGGCATCGCCCATTGCGCGCGCGCCTGCCACAGCGTGTCGATCAGTCGCGCGAGCGCGGGCCGGTCGGACGCCTCGTCGATCGCGGGAATCGCCCGAGAAAGGGCAATCGCCGGCACGTCCCAGAAGGTCGCTTCGCGCGCGACCGACATCGTGCCCGAGTACGCGGCGTCCTCGGCGACGTTGCGCTTGTCGTTGATGCCGGCCAGCACCAGGTCGGGCTTGGGCTGGTCGGTGAACAGTACGGTCATCGCCGCCACCACGCAATCGGCCGGTGCGCCGGAACACGCGTAGCGCCGCGCGCCGGCGGCCGTCAGCGTGAGGTCGCGATCGAACGACAGCTGGTGGCTGGCGGCCGACCATTTGCGATCGGGCGCGACCACCCAGACGTCGTCGCTCAGTGACCGCGCCGCATCGGCCAGCAGGCGAAGACCGGGTGCGTCGATGCCGTCGTCGTTGCAAATCAGGATTTTCATGGGTTGAAGTGTCAGATTTCGAGGCTGTCGCCGGTTGCGAGGTCCATGCGCAGCGACGGCAGGTGCGCCGCGAGCCGCGCGAGCGCCTCGGGTTCGCAGGAATGGCCGAGCACGATGCGCGCGCCGCTGGCGGTGGTCAGCGCGACGTTCTCGGAGCGTGTCGGATGCGTGGGCAGGCGGATCCACGCCGCGCGCCCGGCGGCGAGCATGCGTTCGCCCTGCGTGTTGGCGGGTACGTGGCCGGTGAACAGCGTCGGATAGCGTTGCGCATCCGCCATTTCCAGGATCCGCTTCGACGGACCCGACATGCCCATGCCGTCGTGGCAGATCAACGCCGCGTGCGGCAACGCCGTGTCTTCGCGCCAGTCGACAGCACCGCGCAGCCGCTCCGCCAGCGCTTCGCCCGCCCCGTCGACCAGCCAGTAGCCTCCGCCGATCTGTGCCGCCAGCGCGTCGCGCATGCCCGTCGCCAGTGCGATGGGTCCTTGCACGATCGCCAGCAGCTCCGCTGAACGCCCGTAGAGCGGCGTCGGCAGCACGCAGCCGGCGGGCTGCGATGCGATCCACGACCGTACCTGCGCCGCGCGCGTGCTGCTCACGACATCGTCGTCGCCGTACGAAGCGTCGAGCGCGATCGCGTCGGCGCGCGGTGGCGGGTCCATCGTGAAGATCGGGCTTGCGGGCACCACGTCGGCGCAATACAGGAACGTCGCGTGCGCGTCGCGCACCGCGCACCAGACGCCGCCGGCGATGTGCCCGGAGCGTCCGCTGGTGACCTGCAGCGGTCCGAGTGCCAGCACGCCGCACCCGGCAGCCGCTGCATTGGACGTCGACGTCGTCACGGGCAACGGCTCGACGTTGGCGTGTCGCACGCGCTCGCAATCGTCCGCCGATGCATAGTCGACAAGCGCGCGATCGGTTTCGCGATGCGTCTCGGCCGTCATGAAGATGCGGCCGTGAAAGCCGTTGGCGATGCACCAGCCAAGCGCGGCCACATGGTCCTCGTGCCCGTGCGTGACGATGATCGCGTCGGTGGCGGCCAGCTCCGCCGGCGAAATCGCGGGATAGTAGGCAGGTGAACCGCGCGCGCTCGTCTTGACGCCGGCGTCGAGCAGCAACCGGTAGCCATCGCTTTCGACGGCAATGGACGTGCGACCCTTCTCGCCAAATCCGCCACGCAAAGAGAGCCGCATGCGAATCAGCCTTTCGCCGCCGCCGGGATCACCCAGCCATCCGCGACCTGCACGCGCAGCGCGGTGTTGGCGGCCAGCTCGAAAGGCTCGGGTGCGGTGAGATGCAGCAGCAGCCCGGGCGTCTGGTCGACGCGCGTTTCGAGGCGGAAGAAGCCGCCCTGGTAGATCGCGCGCACCACGCTTACGGCAATGCCGGGCGTGCTTGCGTCGACGATGCGCAAGTCGCTGCCGCGAAGGCAGGCATGGGCGTCGGTGGCCGGCGTCTGCGACGGCGAACAACGCATCCGCATGCGGCTGCCGAACAGTTCCACCATGCACGTGCCGCCCGGTTCGACCACCTGCACGTCCACGGGAACGACCATGCCTTCGCCGATGAAGCGTGCGACCTTTTCGTCGGCGGGCTCGCGATAGAGCCGCGAAGGGGTTGCAACTTGCAGCAGCTTGCCGCAATCCATCACCGCGATGCGGTCGGCAAGTGCCATCGCCTCGGCCTGGTCGTGGGTGATATAGACCATCGTGGTGCCGCTGCGCGCATGAAAGCGCGCGAACTCGTCCTCCATCGCGGCGCGCAAATGCACGTCGAGATTGGCGAGCGGCTCGTCGAGCAGCACCAGCGACGGCTCGGTCACGAGGCAGCGCGCCAGTGCCACGCGCTGGCGCTGGCCGCCGGAAAGCGCCGCCGGGCGCCGCTCGGCGAAGCCGTTCAGTTCGACGAGCGACAACGCCGCGGCAACGCGGCGCTCGCGTTCGGCACCCTTGACACCCGCCACGGTCAATCCGTAGGCGACGTTCTCCGCGACCGTCATGTGCGGCCAGAGCGCGTACGACTGGAACACGATGCCGATGCGCCGGCGTTCGGGCGGGACATGCAGCGCGGTGCTCGACACGACGGTCTCGCCGATGACGATGCGTCCGGCGTCGAGCTTGTCGAATCCCGCGATCTGGCGCAGCAGCGTCGTCTTGCCGCATCCCGACGCGCCGAGGATCGCCATGAACTCGCCGTCGCGCACTTCGATCGACACGTCGTCGAGTGCGCGAAACTCGCCGAACTGCTTGGTCACGCGATCGATCGTCAGCCGCGCCACGGCAGCACTCCTTGCGCCAGCCTGGCGGACGCGAGCAGTGTGGAAAGCATCAGCGCGATCGTCACGGCAACGGTCAGCGACGCAAGCGCCGCCGCATACGTCGAGTCGCCGCCTTGCTGGAACGAAAACACCGTGACGCCGAGCGTCTCGGTGCCCGATGACCACAGCAGCGCCGACACCGTGAGCTCGTTGAAGGCGGTCAGGAAAATGAGCAGCGCACCCGCAGTCGCCGCAGGCGCGATCAGCGGCAGGATCACGGTTCGCAAGCGCCGCAGCAGCCGCGCACCGGCGACTTGCGCGGCTTCCTCGAGCGTGCGGTCGAGCTGATAGTAGCCGCTGATCACTGGCCGCAGGCCGAGCACGAGAAAGCGCGCGAAGTAGCAGAAGAGAATGATCCAGATCGTGTTGTAGATCGAGATGCCGAGCAGTGGAAGAGGCTTCAGGAACACCAGGATCGCGGCGATCGCCAGCACGACACCCGGCAGCGCGTACGGCATCTCGGCGACGAGATTGAGCACGCGCAGCAACCGCGAGCGGCGCCAGACCAGGAAATAGGCGAGCGGAACGGCGAGCAGCACGATGACGACCGCCGCGGTCGCCGACATGCCGAAGCTGTTGACGAACGCACGCTTCGCCGCGGCGTGCTCGAACATCACATATTCGTAATTGGCGAGCGTCGCCGACGTGGCCGTCAGCGGCACCCCGACGGCAGGCACCAGCGACGTCAGCACCAGTGCAACCAGCGGCAGCACCAGCACGACGATGGTCAGCAACCACAATGCGCTCTCCACCGGCAGGCGCCAGCGCGCGAGCTCGAACGGGCGCATGACGCTCGACGTCGTGGTGATGCGGAAATCGCGCCGCCGCAGCATCAGGTCCTGCAGCCAGATGCCGGCCACCGCGATCGCGCCGATCAGCACCGACAGCACCGCGACTTCGGACAGCACACTCGGACCGAGTCCTGCGAGCCGCTGGTAGATGAGCGTGGGCAGCACCAGGTAGTTCCCCGGAATGCCCAGGAATGCCGGGATGCCGAAATTGCCGAGGCAGGAGACGAAGCACAGCGCAACGCCCGCCACCAACGGCGGCGTCATCAGCGGCAGCACGATCGTGCGCACGATCTTCATCGGGCTCGCGCCCGCCGCGAGCCCGGCTTCGATCAACTCCTGCGGCATCGTGCGCAATCCCGCGCGCAGCGTGAGGAAAACCAGCGGCGCGTACTGCACGCCCAGCAGCACGACGATGCCTTCGGCGGAATACAGCGGATTGCGGCTGCCCATCGCGGGCGCCATGCCGATCATCTTGAGCACCGTGCTCGACGGGCCGAACAGCTGCAGCCATGCCAATGCCACCACCTGCGGCGCGATCATCAGCGGCAACACGAAGCAGAACACGAACGCGTTGCGCCCGCGGATATCGGTCAGTGCAACCACGAGTGCAACGACCGATCCGATCACGACGGCGACCAGCGTGCCGCCGAACGCCGTCACCAGGCTATGCCGCGTCGCGACCCAGGTGGTGGAGCTGCCCAGCACGCGCGCGAGCGCGGCGGTGGACACGTGGCCGTCCGGTGCGATGCCCTCGAAAAGCAGGCGCGCCAGCGGCAGGACCGAGAGGATGACAACGACGCCGACCAGTCCCCACAGCAGGGCGGTGTCCTCGACGCGCTCCCGCCATCCTGCCGCTTCCGTCATGACCCCGAAACCCCGATGCTGCTTTAGTTGCCGAAAAGTTCGGAGAAACGCTTCAGGTTGGCGCTGTTCGCTTGCACGACCTGGCCAATGTCGGTGGGCATCAGGTTGATCTTGGTTCCCGGCGGCAGCCACGATGGCGAACCGACGCTCGCCCTGGCCGGAATGTAGCCCATCGCCAGCGCGAGTTTCTGACCCTCGTCGGAAAGGATGAAATCGATGAACGCGCGCGCCGCGGCCGGATTCTGCGTGGTCTTGAGCATCGCCACCGGCTCGGTCACCGCGGGCACGCCTTCGGCGGGAAAGATGAAGTCGATCGGCGATCCCTTGGCCTTGGCGTTGAATGCCATGAAGTCGACCAGCACGCCGTAGGGTTTTTCGCCGCTGGCCACCGCGGTCAGCACGGCGCCGTTGCCGCGCACCGCGACGGCGTCGTCGGCCTTGAGCTTTTCGAAAAAAGCCCAGCCGAGGTCGCTTCGCGCCGTCATCGTGCCGAGCATGATCGCCGCAGCACCCGAGTAGAGCGGGCTCGGCATCGCGATCTGGCCCTTGTTCGCCGGGGCGGCGAGCGCGGCCCACGACGCCGGTCGCGACTTCGCCGCGGTGTTGACGGCGATGCCGGTGGTGATGAGCTTGGAGCCGAAGTAGGTCTTGTCCGCGTCGAACGACCCGGCAGCGAGGCCGGCGGTCCTGGCGTCGGGATACGCGAGCAGGCGGCCGTCCTTCTTGAGCGCTTCCATGCTCGCCGCGTCGGCGATCAGCAGCACGTCGGCCTTGGGCTGCCCGGCGGAAAACTCCGCCGCGAGCTTGCCCATGACTTCGGTGGTGCCGGAGCGGAACACCTCGACTTCGACGCCCGGGTACGCCTGCTTGAACGCGGTCGTGGTCTGGGTGGCGTCGCGCTCGGGCTGCGACGTGTAGAGCACGAGCTTGCCCTTCGGCACCTGCGCGTTGCCGGCGAGCGGCGTCAGCGCGACGACCATCGCCGCCACGGTGATGAAGATTCGATGCGTTGCCTGGTTCACGCGTTTTCCTCCTTCAATGTCATGTGACGACGTCGGGGTGCTCGATCGCCTTGCGCAGCGCCGACATGAAGCGCGCGGCGGCGACACCGTCGACGATGCGATGGTCGGACGACAGCGTGAACGTCGCGATCGGTCGCAGCACGACCTGTCCATCGCGCGCCACCGGCGTGTCCTGCGTGCGTCCGATCGCAAGGATCGCACACTCGGGTGGATTGATGATGGCGGTGAACGCATCGACGTCGTACATGCCGAGGTTGGACAGCGTGAACGTGCCCCCGCGCATCTGCGCCGGCTTGATCGTCGACGTGCGCACCGCGTCGCGCAGTTGGGCGAAATCCCGGACCAACTCGGTCAGCGTGCGCGTGCCGGCATCGCGCAGGACCGGCACGACCAGGTCGCCGTCGCGCTCGATCGCGATGCCGATATGCACGGCGGCATGGACGCGCATCGCGTCGCCTTCGACGCTCGCATTGAGGCGCGGATGCCCGGCGAGCACGCGCGCCGCGAGCCAGGCGATCAATATGGTGACGCCGGGCTTGCTTACCGCCACCTGCGTCACGTTGGCCTCGATGCGCCGCGCAAGGTCGCGCAGCGCGCTCATGTCGATCTGCGTCGACAGGTAGAAATGGGGAACCGTGCGCATGCTCTCGGCCAGGCGCTGCGCAACGATGCGGCGAATCGGATTGAAGGGCACGAGCGCGCCTTGTTCAACCGGATCGGCCGCAAGCGCCACGATGGCGGGCGTGGATTGCCGCGTTGCGGCAAGCGCCTTCAAGTCCTCCTCGACGATCCGGCCGCCGGGCCCCGAACCGATGACGGTCGCAAGCTCGACGTTCAGTTCGCGCGCGAGCTTCCGGGCCGCAGGAGTGGCGCGCACTTCGCCGCTCGCGGAGGGCTCGCCGGGCGCGGGTGAGTGAGAGGGCGCAGGTGATTGCGAAGGCGCGGCTGCGGGCGAGGGCGCGGCATCCGCCCGAGGCGAAGCCTGCGTGCCCGCTGGCTGCGCCGATGCCTGCGCCGGCGCCGCGAACGATGGCAATGTCGCCTCGTCGTCGTCGTAGATCCACGCGACCGACGTGCCGACGGCAATCGGCTCGCCGGTCACCGCCGCCAACTGGCGGATCACGCCGCTGCCCGGCGACTCGACTTCCATCACCGACTTGCTGGTTTCGATGTCGAACAGGATGTCGCCCTGGCGAACGCGCGCGCCCTCGGCGACCTTCCATCCGATGATGATCCCGGAGTCCATGTCCATGTCGACCTTCGGCAGGACCACTTCGACCGGCATTAGGCGCGCCCCTCGTGCACCAGCCGCCGCGCCGCGGTGACGATGTCGTCCTCCTGCGGCACCGCGGCTTTTTCCAGCACGGGGTTGTACGGCAGCGGCGCATCGGCGCCGCCCAGCCGCGCAATCGGGCCGTCGAGGAAATCGAACACGTCGCTTTCGGCGATCATCGCCGAGATCTCGGCACCGATGCCCATCGTTTTGACGCCTTCGTAGACGATCAGCAGCCGGTGGGTTTTCTTGACACTCGCGGCGATCGTCGCAAAATCGATCGGTCGCAGGCATCGCAGGTCGACGACTTCGGCGTCGATGCCGTCATCGGCAAGCCGCGTCGCGGCGGCCATCGCGCGGATCGCCATGATCGAGGTGCCGACGATCGTAATGTCGGTGCCGATGCGGCGAACTGCAGCCTTGCCGATCGGCACTCGATAGGCGTCGGCAGGCACCGGACCCTTGGTCTTGTACAGCAGCTTGTGCTCGAAGATCAGCACGGGATTGGGATCGTCGATCGCCGCCAGCAGCAGGCCCTTGGCGTCGTAGGGCGTCGATGGCTGCAGCACCTTGAGGCCGGGCACGTGCGCGAACCACGCCTCGAGGCTCTGGCTGTGTTGCGCGGCCGCGCCGGTGCCCGACCCGCCGGGCAACCGCACGACCATCGGCACGCTGGCCCTGCCGCCGAACATGAAATGGATCTTCGCGGCCTGGTTGACGATCTGCTCCATCGCCAGCGTGACAAAGTCGGAAAACTGCAGCTCCAGCACCGGTTTCATCCCGGTGATCGCGGCACCGACCGCGGCGCCCGCGATGCCGAGCTCGCTGATCGGCGTGTCGATGACGCGCGCGGCACCGAAGCGGTGAAAAAGGTCGCCGGAGACGCCGAACGCGCCGCCGTAGACGCCCACGTCCTCGCCGAACAGGAACACGCGCTCGTCGGCTTCCATCGCCTGTGCGAGGCCCTCGCGAATCGCCTCGGCGTACGACAGCTCGCGCGTGCCGGCCTCGGCGGCGGCGACGCCGGCGGTCGCCTTGTCGGCGACGTCATTGGGCATAGACATCGCGTGTCAGCTCGCGTGGATCCGGATCGGGACTGGCCTTGGCGAACTCGAGCGCGCTTTCGATCGTGCGTTGCGCGGCATGCTCGATCTCACGCAATTGCGCCTCGCTGAAGCGATGGGCGGCGAGCAGCTCCGCCTCGAGGCGGCGGATCGCATCGTTTTCGCGCCACGCCTCGATTTCCTCCTTGCTGCGATAGAGGTTGCGATCGCTCTTGGAGTGACCGCGCAGCCGGTAGGTCTTGCACTCGAGAAGCGACGGGCCGCCGCCGCTTCGCGCACGCGCGACCGCTTCGCTCGACGCCGCCGCCACCGCTGCGAGGTCGTTGCCGTCGACCGAAGAGCCCGGCATCGCGTAGGCCGACGCGCGGTCGGCGACGTCGGCCACGGCCATCGCGCGCGCGATGTCCATCGACATGCCGTACTTGTTGTTCTCGCAGACGAACACGATCGGCAGCTTCCAGATCGACGCCATGTTGAGCGACTCGTGGAACGCGCCTTCGTTGGTCGCGCCGTCGCCGAAGAACACCATGCACACGCGCTTCTGCTTCTGCATGCGGATGCTCATTCCGACGCCCACGGCGATCGGCAGTCCGCCGGCGACGATGCCGTTGGCGCCCAGGTTGCCGCCCTCGATGTCGGCGATGTGCATCGATCCGCCGCGGCCGTGGCAGTAGCCGTTTTCCTTGCCGAAGAACTCGGCGAACATCAGCGCCGGATCGGCGCCCTTGGCGATGCAGTGGCCGTGGCCTCGATGCGTCGACAGGATGTAGTCGGTGACCGCAAGCGGCAGCGTCGAACCGACGGCGCTCGCTTCCTGGCCGATCGACAGGTGCATCGTGCCGTGGATCAGGCCGCGCATGTAGCTCGCCTCGGCCGTCTCCTCGAACTTGCGGATCAGGTGCATCTTCGACAGCGCGGCCGCCAGCGTCGCATCGTCGAGCGCCGCGAGCGCCGGACGTTGTGCGATGGCGCTGGCGCTGGCGCCGGAGCCGGAGCCGGAGCCCCCAGCGTGGCCGGCGCTAGGCGCCGATGCCGATTCCGTTGCCGACGGCGTCGCAGCGTGCGTCATGTCAGCCGACCAGCGCCGCTGCGTGCTCGCCGCTGGCCTCGCGGATGAACGCATCCTGCTCGCGGCGTACCTGCACGATCTTCAGCGCGTCATCGGGCTGGCAGTTGGCATAGGTCAGATAGTCGCCGTTGGCGATTGCGCGCGTGACCGTGGCGCCTTGCGCGAGTCCGAGCGGCAACGCGTCGAGCGCGATCGAATCGGTGCGCGACAGCGCGAATCCGCGATAGCAATACTCGCCGATCGCGTCGAGCGTTTCGCCGGCGCGCAGGTCGCGCTTGGCGCGCGCGCCGACCTCGGCGGACGGCACCGGCAGCGGACGCATGTGGCTCTGGCCGAACAGCACGGCCGCCGCCGCCGACAACGGCACTTCGAGACTTGTCAGGTGGTAGGGCCGGAAGAACGTGTAATAGGGGCCTTCGCCGAGATGCAGGTCGTTCATCCGCTCGCGCAGCCGGGGATGGCGCATTTCGGCGATGACGAACACGCCGGGCGCGACACCGGGCGACACGGTGAAATCGACGACACCTTTGCGCGACAGCACGCCGCCGTCCTCGCGCGGGCACAGCACCTTGTGCAACTGGTCGAGCGGCGCGTCGGGACCGTGCATCCCGGGCTTGTCGGGAACGAGTCCGGTCGCGTTGGCGATCGCGACCATCTCCACCATCGTCTTGGAGCCGTCGACGAACTCGACCAGCATCCGTGGATTCATGTTGCGGCGTTTCGCCTCGTCGACATACGCGTCGGGCGTGGCGTCGATGCGAAACGCGTTGTTCTTGCCCTTGCCGGCCGCGACGATCGGGTAGCCGAGCCCGCGCACGAAATTGACGAGCTCCATCGTCGCCGTCGGCTCGTCGCCGGCGCCGAGCGTATAGACGACGCCGGCGTCCGCGGCCTTGGCGGCGAGGTAGGCGCCGATCGTGACGTCTGCCTCGACGTTCATCATCACGATGTGCTTGCCCGCATCGATCGTGGCGAGCGCGACTTCGGCGCCGACATTGGGATTGCCTGTCGCATCGATCACGACGTCGACGCCGTCGGTCGCGCAGATGTCGCGAAACGAGCGCGTGACCGCCAGCTCGCCGCGGGCGATGGCGCGTGCAGTCGCATCGGCGCCGTCGGCCAGCACCGGCGTGCGGGCGCGCGCGCCGGCGATCGTGCGCGCGGCGAAGACATTGTCGGTCACGGCATCGGCGGCGGCGACCACTTCGATGCCCGACATCAGCGCGGTCTGCACGATGATGTCGGTGCCCATCTGCCCCGCGCCGATCAGTCCGACGCGCACCGGCCGGCGTTCCGCGTGGCGGCGTTGCAACGCCTCGGCGAGGGATCCGCCGGTATGATGTCCTGGGGATGCGGCCACGATATTGCCTCCGAATTCCTTGCGCCAAATGGCCAGGGAATCATATTATGGACTTTTGTATTGCTTTCGGAACATATCTCCAAATGATCGACCCGTCAAGACGCGTGGACGCCAAGAATTCGGGCCCGAGCGGCCCGACGTTTTTCCTGCGATGAAGGCACCTGTGGACGCTGCCATCACCGACGACACTCGCCAGCGCACGCTCGACCTCCAGGTTCGCGCCGCATGGTTCTATTACGTCGAGGGATTGACGCAGGAGCAGACGGCGCAGCAAATGAAAATCAGCCGCGCCAAGGTGATCAGGCTGCTGGCTGCAGCGCGCGAAGGCGGCATCGTGCGCATTCGCATCGATCCCCGAGGCAGTGCGCAAGTCGCGCTGGAGCGACGGCTGATCGCGGCGTTCGGCCTCGCCGAAGCGGTGGTCGTGCCGGCGCCGGCCGACGAGTCCGCGGTCGCCGCCGTCGTCGGCCACGCGGCCGGCGTCTACCTGAGCGAGCAGATGCGCGACGGCCTGTCGATGGGCATCGGATGGGGCGCGACGTTGAACATGAGCCTGAAAGCGTTGGATGCCGCACCGCGCGAGCGAATTTCGGTAATCTCGCTGCTGGGCGGCATGACGCATTCGCGCGCGGTCAATCCGTCGGCGGTCGCACGGCGTCTCGCCGACGCGCTGGGCGCCGACTGCTATCAACTGACCGCGCCGCTGATCGTCGCCGACGGCGCGGTGCGCGCGTTGTTGTGGGCCGAGCCCGGATTGCACGAGCTCGACGAGCACGCCCGGCACATCGACCTGGCGCTGGTCAGCGTGGGCGATGTCAGCGCCGACGCGACGCTGTTCAAGGAAGGCCTGCTGCCGCGAAGCGAGCTCGCGAGCCTCGTCGCGGCGGGCGCGGTCGGTGATGTGTTGTGCCACTTCATCGATCGCGACGGCGTGCTGGTCGATCATCCCGTGAATCAGCGGGTGATCGCCGTCAATCTGGACGCCTTGCGCCGGGTTCCCAAACTGGTGATCGCGTCGGGAGGGCGCCGCAAGGCCGATGCGATCCGCGCAGCGTTGAAGGCGACCCGCGCCAAGGTGCTGATCACCGACGAAACGGCCGCCATGCGAATGCTCGGCGACTGAACGCCCGTTGCACGGCCGCACAACCCGTTTGGACGATGGGATCGCCGGCCGCGACGTCAAATCCCGGCTTGCAACGCAGGCGTCATGCACGCCGTTGTATAATTTCGCAATTAGCTCGATGACCTCTTTGTCGATGCCGGCCGCAAACCCCCAGGGATTGCGACATCACAGCCGAATGCGCTGTTGCCGCCCATCGGCGCAATCCATCCATGGCCACCATCCCTTGTCCCGCCCGCCACGCATGCCGCGGGAAATCAAGGAACCGACACTCTAGATGAATTCATTCCAACGGCCCCCGATCGTGCGCCGCCGCTCGCTGACCACGCTGGTCGGCGGCATTCCCATCGGCGGCGGATCACCAATCGTCGTGCAGTCGATGACCAACACCGACACCGCGGATGTGGACGCCACGGTCGCGCAGGTCAAGGCATTGGCCGATGCCGGTTCGGAACTGGTGCGCATCACCGTCAATACGTCGGAAGCGGCGGCCGCGGTCGCGGTCATCCGCGACCGGCTCGACGCCCTCGGCTGCAAGGTTCCGCTGGTGGGCGATTTCCATTTCAACGGCCACAAGCTGCTGACCGCGTTTCCGGCCTGCGCCCGCGCGCTCGCCAAGTACCGGATCAACCCGGGCAACGTCGGCCGCGGCAGCAGGCACGATCCGCATTTCGCGATGATCATCGAAAAGGCGATCGAGTTCGGCAAGCCGGTGCGCATCGGCGTCAATTGGGGCAGCCTCGACCAGGACCTGCTGGGCAGCCTGATGGACGAGAACTCGCGCTCCGGCAGCCCGCTCGACGCGACGCACGTGATGCGCGAGGCGCTGGTGACGTCGGCCATCCGCAGCGCGCAACTGGCCGAGGCGCTGGGACTGCCCGCCGACCGCATCATCCTCGCGTGCAAGGTCTCGAACGTGCAGGACCTGATCGCCGTCTACACCGAGCTCGCAAGCCGTTGCGAATATCCGCTTCACCTCGGCCTCACCGAAGCTGGCATGGGGTCGAAGGGCATCGTCGCCTCGACTGCGGCGCTGGCCGTGCTGCTGCAGCAGGGCATCGGCGACACGATCCGCATTTCGCTGACGCCCGAGCCCAACGGCGATCGCACGCGCGAAGTGCTGGTGGCGCAGGAAATCCTGCAGACCATGGGATTGCGCTCGTTCGCGCCGCTGGTCAGCGCGTGCCCCGGTTGCGGGCGCACGACCAGTGCGTATTTCCAGGTGCTCGCCGAGCAGATCCAGTCGTACCTGCGCAACCAGGTGCCGATGTGGCGCGAGCGCTATCCCGGTGTGGAGAGCATGACGGTCGCGGTGATGGGCTGCGTGGTCAACGGACCCGGCGAATCGAAGCTCGCCAACATCGGCATCAGCCTGCCGGGCACCGGCGAGGTGCCGGTCGCGCCGGTGTACGTCGACGGCCAGAAGACGGTGACGCTGAAGGGCGAGGCGATCGGCGAGGAATTCATGCGCATCGTCGACGACTACGTGCGCGCGACCTACGGCGGCGAAACGCCGGCCGCGCATCTTCGTCCCGCGAAGAAGACGATCGCCATCAAGAGTTCGTGATGACCGATCACGTGCGCAACGCGACGCGTCGCACGCAAGCGGTCGTGCGCTAGCGAATGCGCTGGCACGCGGTGATTCCGGCGGCCGGCGGCGGCGCGCGATTCGGCGGCGACATCCCCAAGCAATATTCGCTGCTCGACGGCAAGCCCGTGCTGTTGCATGCGATCGAGCGGCTGGCCGCCTGCCTGCCGCTGCGCATGACCTATGTGGTGCTGTCCCACGACGACCGCTGGTTCGACCGCGCGATCGGCGCGCGCCACGGCGTCACGGTGTTGCGCTGCGGCGGCCCGACGCGGGCGACGAGCGTCCGCAACGCGTTGCGCGTGCTCAGCGACATCGTCGCCGACGACTGGATCGTCGTGCACGACGCCGTGCGCCCCTGCATCGACGCGGCGTCGATCCTGCGCCTCAAGACCGAACTGTCCGACGATCCCACTGGTGGCCTGCTGGCGATTCCGGTCGCATGCACGTTGAAGCGCGCCGACGGCCATCGCCGGGTCGCGGCCACCGAGCCGCGCGACGGACTCTGGCAGGCGCAGACGCCGCAGATGTTCCGCTTCGGCGTCCTGCACGAAGCATTTGCGCAGCCCGACATCGAGAAGATGACGGACGAGGCCGAGATCGTCGAGTCGCTGGGATTGAAGCCGAAGCTCGTGATGGGCAGCGACAGCAACCTCAAGATCACTTTTCCCGACGACTTGCTGCTCGCGGAGGCGATCCTCGTCGCCGAGCAGGCCAAGGCGGCCGCGTTCGACGCGCCACCGGACGGCGTCACGCTCCCTTGAGGTGCCAGGCCTTGGGCCGCGTGAACGTCTCGATGCCGTAGGTCGAGAGCGTGAGTCCGATGCCCGAGTTCTTGACGCCGGACCACGGCAGTCGCGGCGACACGCGATCGCAGCAGTTCCAGTAGACGCTGCCCGCCTGCACCTGGTCGAGGATCTTGCGCGCGCGCTTGCCGTCCGGGGAATAAACGCCCGCGGTGAGCCCGTACTCGGAGTCGTTCATCAGCTTCACCGCTTCGGCGTCGTCGGCGACTTTCTGGATGCCGATGATCGGACCGAAGCTCTCGTCGCGCATCACCGCCATCGAATGGTCGACGTTGGCGAGCACCGTGGGCGCGAACCAGTTGCCGCGGCGCTTGATGACGTCGCCGCCCATCAAGAGCTTCGCGCCTTTGCGCACGGCGTCGCTCACCTGGCGTTTCAGCACCGCCAGCTGCGGCGTGCGCGTGATCGCGCCGATGTAGGTCTTCTCGTCCATCGGATCGCCGACCTTGAACTGGCGGACTTCGGCGACGAAGGCGGCGACCACGGCGTCGTAGATCGCCGCATTGACGTAGATGCGCTCGACCGAGCAGCACGACTGGCCGGTGTTGTAGAAGGCGCCGTCCGCCAGCGCAGCGGCGACGCTCGCGACGTCGGCGTCCTCGCACACGTAGATCGGGTCCTTGCCGCCGAGCTCGAGCTGCACCTTGACCATGCGCTTGCTGGCGGCAGCGGCGATCTTGGTGCCCGTCGCCAGCGAACCCGTGAAGAAGATGCCGTCGACCGGCTGGCGCAGCAGCGCATAACCGGTCGTGCCATCGCCGATCGCCGGTACGAACACGTCCTCGGGAACGCCTGCCGCGTGCAGCATGTCGGCGATCGCCATGCCCGTCAGCGTGGCGAATTCGCTCGGCTTGTACAGCACCGTGTTGCCGGCGACCAGTGCGGGCACGATCACGTTGCCGCCGACGAAATAGGGGTAGTTCCATGCCGAGATGTTGGCGATCACTCCGAGCGGCTCGTGGGAGATGCGCTCCTCGAGCTTTTGCGCGGCGTCGGTATGCACGGTCTGGGCGCGCAGCGTGCGCGCCGATTCGGCGAGGAAAAAATCGATGCGCGCGGCCACGCCGTTGATCTCGTTCCGCGATTGGCGGATGGGCTTGCCGACTTCCTGCGTCAACGTTTGCGCCAGCGCATCGTGGCGCGTCGCGAGCTGCTCACGAAAGGCCCGGATCGTGTCGAGCCGCTTCTTGATCGGCAGCGCGGCCCAGCGCGGCTGCGCGGCGCGCGCCTGCTCGTACTTGCGGCGCACCGCCGCGTGGCCGTCGACGGTGACCTCGGCGAGTGTTGCGCCGGTCGCGGGATTGGTGATTTTCATGGGTGATGGCTTGGCAAAGGAGGCGTCAGATGACCAGCGGATTGGCGGCAATTCGCGCGTGGCGCAGGAAATCGTCGAGCAGCGGCCTGTCGTCGATGAAAGACGCGTCGCCCGGCGGATGGAATTCCGGATGCCACTGCACGGCGAATACATACGAGGGCCCGGTCCAGCGGATCGCCTCGGCGATGCGATCCGGTTCAGACCACGCTTCGACGACCAGGTTGCGTCCCAAGTCGCGAATCGCCTGGTGGTGGATCGAATTGGTCTTGACCAGCGCGGTGGACGGATAGAGCTTCGCCAGCGACGAACCGGCGACCAGCGACGTCGCGTGGCAATTGTCCTCGTAGATCGACCAGTCGCGGTGATCGAGCGCATGCGGGACCTGCGTCGCGAGATCCTGCCACAGCGTGCCGCCCATTGCGACGTTCAGCACCTGCAGCCCGCGGCACACGCCCAGCACCGGTTTCTTCCTGGCGATGAATGCGTTGGCGAGCGCGATCTCGTATTCGTCGCGGACGTGGTCGCCGCTCCACTCCGGCTTCAATGGCTCCTCGCCGTAGCTCCGCGGGCAGACGTCGGCGCCGCCCATCAGCACGAGTGCATCCATTTCCTGCGCGTAGGCCGCCATCGTCACGCGGCTCGATTCGCGCCGCGTGCCGCCGTCGGGCGAAGGGATCATGAACGCGAGCACGTCACGCTGCATCAGCCAATGCGCGATGTTCTGCTCGATGTACTGCAGCGTCATGCCCTTGAAGATCGGCCTCGCCGGATCGGCATGGAAGAAGCTTGCCGAGATGCCGACCTTCAGCATGTCAAAGCGCCGCCGCGAACAGCGTGGTGAATTCGGCCGCGCTCACCGGGCGCGGATTCGTCTTGTGGCAGATGTCCGCGACGGCGACGGCGACCAGCGCAGGCAGGTCGTCGCGGGTCACGCTGCGGGCGCCCTTGACCCCCGACAGCGTCGCGGGAATGCCGATGTCGCGCTTTAGCGCCGACAGCCACGCGATGAATGCCGCGGCGCGCGCTTCAGTGGTCCCCGAATCGGCGCCGGGCGCGCCGGCGACGTGCGCGAGCTCGGCCATCTTCTGGGTCGCCGCCGGCAGATTGAACTTCATCACGTGGTCGATCATCACGCCGTTGGCGAGGCCGTGATGCAGGTCGGCGACCGTCGACAGCGCATGCGCGCAGGAATGCACGGCGCCGAGGTCCTTCTGGAACGCGATCGCGCCCATCATCGAGCTCATCAGCATGTCGGCGCGCGCATCGATGTCGTGGCCGTTGCGCACGGCGTTGGCGAGCGAGCGCGCGCCGATGCGCACGCCTTCCAGCGCGATGCCGTCGCACAACGGGTGGTAGGCGGGCGACAGGTACGACTCGATGTTGTGCGTCAGCGCGTCCATGCCGGTAGCAGCGGTGACCGGCGCCGGCAGGTCGAGCGTGAGCGCCGGATCGGCGAATACGATGCACGCGAGCAGCCGCGGCGAAAACAGGATTTTCTTGACATGCGTGGTGTCGTCCGACACGACGGCCGAGCGGCCGACTTCGGAGCCGGTGCCGGCGGTGGTGGGCACGGCAACGAAGTACGCAAGGTCCTGGTCCATCGCGCGCACCTGCGGATGGTCCCACGCGTATTCGAGCACGTCGCCGTCATGGCCCGCCATCACCAGCACCGCCTTGGCGACGTCGAGCGCCGCACCGCCGCCCAGTCCGACGATCGCATCGGCGCGATGCGCGCGCGCCGCCGCGCCGCCGGCCATCGCTTGCGAGCCGGTGGGATTGCCGAACACGCCGTCGAAAACCGCGACGTCGAGCCCGGCGTCGCGCAGCGACTGGATGAACGCGTGCGCGACCGGCAGCTTGGCGAGCGCGCGGTCGGTCACCACCAGCGGCCGCTTGCAATGCTTCGAGTTGAGATGCGCGCCGACCTCGCGCGAGGCGCCCGCGCCGAAGCGGATCGTGGTCGGGAAACCGAAGGTTTCGATGCTCATGCGGTGGCGTGGCTTTCTAGATGATCTCGAAATAGCGCTTGCGTTCCCAGTCGGTCACCGCGTCGAGCCACTGGCGCCATTCCCATTCGCGCGTGGCCGCGAAATGGTCTACGAATTCGTCGCCGAACCAGTCGCGCGCGGTATCGGACTTCTGGAAGATGCGCGTGGCCTCGATCAGCGTGCGCGGCGCGCGGGCGATTTTCTCGCCGCCGACGTTGGTCCCTTCGATGGGCGGCGTGGTGAGCTTCAGATTCTGCTCGACGCCCGCGAGGCCGGCGGCGAGGCACGCGGCGAGGCCGAGATACGGATTGACGTCGGCGCCCGGGCAGCGCGTCTCGAGGCGCGTCGACTTGGCCGATCCTGGAATGACGCGAAAGCTCGCCGTGCGGTTGTCGACGCCCCAGGTCGGCTTGACCGGCGCCCAGAAGCCGTCGACCAGCCGCTTGTAGCTGTTGATCGTCGGCCACAGCATCGGTCCCATTTCCAGCAGCCACTTCAACTGCCCGGCGAGGTAGCTCTCGAAAAGCTTGCTCATGCCGGCGCGACCGGCGGTCTTCGGATTGGCGTCATAGAAAACGTTGCGCTTGCCGTCGGACAGGCTTTGATGGCAATGCCCCGAGCAGCCGGGAAAATCCTGGTGCCACTTGGCCATGAAGCTCGGCATGATCTCGTATCGCGCACCGATCTCCTTGGCACCCGACTTGAACAGCACCGCGCGGTCGCCGGCTTCCATCGCCTCGCAATAGATGATCGCCGCCTCGAACACGCCCGGGCCGGTTTCGGTATGCAAGCCTTCGATCGGCACGCGAAAGGCCTCCAGCTCGCTGAAGAGTGCAGCGAAGTAGTCGCGCGAGTGGTTCATGCGCAGCAGCGAATAGCCGAACATGCCGGGCGTCAGCGTCTCTGGGTCGACGCCTTTCTTCGCCGCCCAGCTTTGCGGCGTCTCGGCGAAGTTGAAGAACTCGAATTCCAACGAGCACAGCGGTTGCAGGCCAAGCTTCGCCGCGCGCGCGAGCACGCGGGCGAGCACCTGGCGCGGATCGAGCGGCATCGGCTCGAGGCCGCGCTTGCCTTCGCGCACGAAGCTGCCGAGGAAGAAGTCGACGCCGCCATCCCAGGGCACGTTGCGGTGCGTGCTGAAGTCGATGCGCGCCAGCGCGTCGGGATAGCCCTTGTGCCAGCCCGTGCTGGTGGTGTTGTCGTAGCACGCGTCCTGCGAGTCCCAGCCGTAGACGACGTCGCAGAATCCGAATCCGCCTTCGGCGGCCGACGCGAATTTTTCCTTGTGGATGTACTTGCCGCGCAGCACGCCGTCGATGTCGACGACCGCGACCTTGACGCGGTTGCCGGGCGACTGCATCACCTCGGCGATGATCTTCTTGACTGACTTGTCCGACGCCATCGAATCTCCCGGGCGATTGTCGCGCCGCGTCTAGGTGCCGCCTGCCGGGTGTCCTCCGTGGCGTGCGTGGCGATTCTAGCGCAGCTGGTGTTAGATTGACCGTGTGAGCCGATCGCGCGCCATCGTTTGCCTGCATCTCGCCGTCGCGCTGTTCGGGTTCGCCGGGCTGTTTGCCGCGTGGGTCGACCTTTCGCCCGGTGCATTGACGCTCGGTCGCTGCGTCGTCGCCGCGTTCGCGTTGTGGATCCTGTCGCGCTTCGCCGGCGAGCCTGCGCGAGCGAGTCGTGCACTGGTCGTCAATGGCGCCATCCTCGCCGCGCATTGGGCGAGCTTCTTTGCCGCGATCAAGGCCTCGGGCATCGCTATCGGCCTGCTCGGCTACGCGAGCTTTCCGCTGTTCGTCGTGCTGCTCGAATGGGTGCTGCTGGGCCGTCGCCTCGACCGGACGAGCCTGGGGACAATGGCGCTCGTCACCTCGGGGCTGGTGCTGGTAGCGGTTGCGGGCGGCGCCGCCACGGCGACGTCGTTGGGCCTTGCATGGGGAATACTGTCAGGCGCGACGTTCGCGTGGCTCGCGGTGCGCAACCGCGCGCATGTCCGCGCAGCGCCGGCCACCACGCTCGCGTTGTGGCAGAACGCGTTCGCGGCGCTCTGGTTGCTGCCGGTGGTCGCATTGTCAGGCGAATGGCGCTGGCCGACGTGGCATGAGATCGCGCTGGTGGTCACGCTGGGTGTCGCGTGCACGGCGCTCGCGCATTCGCTGTTCATCGCGTCGATGCGCGCGCTGTCCGCCCACACGGCAAGCGTCATCGCCGCGCTGGAGCCGGTCTACGGCATCGCGCTCGCTGCCTGGCTGCTGCACCAGGTTCCCGGCGCATGGACGGCCGCCGGCGGCGTGCTGATCGTGGCCGCGGCCGTGGTCGCGTCGCGGCGTCCCGCGAGCGTCATTTGATAGCATCCGGGCTTTGGCGGCATCGCGACTGCACACCATGATCATCGTGCTGATGGGCGTTTCCGGCAGCGGCAAGACGACGATCGGTGAAGCGCTGGCCGCGCGGCTGCGCTGGCGTTTTCTCGATGCCGACGAATTCCATCCGCCGGAGAACGTCGAGAAGATGCGCACCGGCCACGCGTTGACCGACGCCGACCGCGCGCCGTGGCTGCGGCGAGTCCGCGACGAGCTCGCGGCGATCATGTCCCACGGCGAATCGGCTGTGCTTGCCTGCTCGGCACTCAAGGAGGCGTACCGGGCCGCGATCGCCAGCGCCGGCGACGTGCGGTTCGTTTATCTGGCGGGCGACTACACGACGATCGACGCGCGCCTTGCGGCACGGCAGCACCGCTACATGCCAGCGACGCTGCTGGCGAGCCAGTTCGAGACGCTGGAGGTCCCGCGCAAGGCGCTCACCGTCGACATCCGCATGAGCGTCGACGAGCAGGTGTCCGCGATCATCGACACGCTGGTGCCCCCGGAGCAGAAGGCGACATGAAGAAGGCGTGGCGCCCGGCCACCCAGGTCGTGCATCGCGGGCGCGACCCGCGCAAGTTCCTGGGCGCCGTCAACACGCCGGTGTTCCGCGCGTCGACGATCCTGTTTCCGAGCGTGGCCGACCTGGAACGCGTCGAGCGCGGCGAATACGACGGCGTCACCTACGGCCTGCATGGGCTTCCCACGGTCACCGATCTGCAGGAGGCGATCGCGCAGCTCGAAGGCGGTGCGGCAGCGTTCGCGGTGCCCTCCGGCCTGGCCGCGACGACATTGCCGCTGCTCGCGCTGACCAAGGCGGGCGACCACGTGCTGGTGACCGATGCCGCGTATTTTCCCACTCGCCGGTTCTGCAGCAACACGCTGGCGCGCTACGGAGTCGAAGTCGAATTCTACGACCCGTCGATCGGTGCCGGCATCGAGCGGTTGTTCCGAACGAATACGCGGGCAGTGTTCGTCGAATCGCCGGGATCGCTGACGTTCGAAGTGCAGGATGTGCCGGCGATCGCCGCGATCGCCCATGCGCGCGATGCATGGGTGATCGCCGACAACACCTGGGCCACGCCGCTCAATTGCCGGGTCATGGACCTTGGCGCCGACGTCGCCGTGCACGCGGCGACCAAGTACATCGGTGGCCACTCCGATGTGTTGCTGGGTGTGGTCGTCTGCAACGAGGCGACACGCGAAGCGATGCACCGTCTGTGGACGGACATGGGGGTCACCGCATCGAGCGACGATTGCTTCCTGGGGCTGCGCGGGTTGCGCACGCTGGCGGTGCGCCTCGCCCAGCACCAGCGAAGCGCCGTTGCGATCGCATCATGGCTTGCGCAGCGTCCCGAGGTGGCGGAAGTCGTGTATCCCGCGCTGCCGCAGTCGCGCGGCCACGCGCTGTGGCTGCGCGATTTTCGTGGCGCCAGCGGGCTGTTCGGTGTCGTTCTGAAACCGGCGGCAAAGGACCGCGTCGACGCGATGCTCGACTCGCTGAAGTTGTTCGCAATGGGGTGGAGCTGGGGAGGTTTCGAAAGCCTCGCCATTCCGATCCGGCCCAATCGCGCGCGCAGTGTCAGCCGCTTCGACGCCGCGGGTCCGATGCTGCGCCTGCACGTCGGCCTCGAGGACGCCGAAGACCTGGTCGAGGATCTCGACCAGGCGTTCACGGCGCTCTTGCCGTAGCGCGTGCCCGTCGCCAACGCAAGAAATAAATCGATCGCTTCGAAGAGGCATGCCGCCTCGAAAGCCCAGCTGCGCGAGGTATAGTGAATCTCATGGCCGAGCCCCAAACCACCGAAGTGCAAGTCGACGGCGCACGCATTGCTCGTGATGGCCCGACCCTGGTTGTCACGGGGTACGACGCCGCCGCCAAGACGTTGCACTGGCTGGTGGTGGCGCTGGTGCTGACCCAATTCGTCATCGCGTGGCTGATGCCCGGGATCGGCCGCAACACCAAGCCGGGGCTTCTGATCAACCTGCATTTTTCATTCGGCGTCGTGATCCTGGCCGTGATGGCGATCCGGCTGGCGCATCGCCTTGTACATCCGGTGCCGCTCGACATGGCGGATTCGCCGCACTGGGAGCGCCGCCTGGCGTATGCGACGCACGTGCTTTTCTACGCGTTGCTGCTGGTCGGGCCGTTCCTCGGGTGGGCTTCGGCATCGGCGCACAGCTTGCCCGTCAGCGTGTTCGGACTCGTCACGCTGCCCGATCTCGCGGCGCCGAAAGCGGGCTGGGCGCTATTGGCGGGCGACGTTCATACCTATTCGATGTGGACGTTGCTGGGATTGATCGCGCTGCACGCGGCGGCGGCGCTGTTCCACCGCATCGTTCGCCGCGACGGCGTGCTGCAGCGCATGCTGCCCTCGCGCGGACACTGAGCCCCGCAAGCAACACCGTCGCAGTGTTCCGGCCGATGCTACCCGTCCCCAAGGTACGCGCGCTTGACCGCGGCATTGGCGCGCACTTCGGCGGGAGCGCCGCTGGCGATCACGCGGCCGCGGTCCAGCACGATCACGCGATCAGCGAAGCCGAACACGATGTCCATGTCGTGCTCGGTGAACAGCACGGCGATCCCGTCGCCGCGTGCCCGCACCCTCACCGCGTCCATCATCGTCGTGCGATCGGCGAGGCCCAATCCCGCCGTCGGTTCGTCGAGCAGCAGCAGCACGGGGCTGCCGGCGAGCGCGATCGCGAGCTCGACGCGCTTGACATCGGCATAGGCGAGCGTCGCCGCGTGCCGGTCGGCGAGCTCGCGTGCGCCGCTGCTGGCGAGCAGGGCATCCACCGTCGCCGGGTCGGCAGCCTGCTTGAGGGCGTGGCAGGCGACTTCGATATTCTCGCGCACGCTCATCGACGCGAACGTGGCGGCGACCTGGAACGTGCGGCCCACGTGGCGATGGGCGATCGCGTCCGGCGCCATCCCGGTGATGTCGGCGCCTTCGATGCGCACCGTGCCGGCGTCGGCGCGCAACTGGCCGTTGACGATGTTGAAGCAGGTCGACTTGCCCGCGCCGTTGGGACCGATCAACGCAAGCATTTCGCCGCGCCCGACGTCGAAGTCGACACCCTCCAGCGCGCGCACGCCATCGAACGCGCGTGCGAGGCTGCGCACCTCCAGCACCGTCGTGGTCATCGTTGGCGGTGCCATCGCAATGCTCCGGCGAGGCCGTTCGGAAACGCCAGCACCATCACGATGATCAGCACGCCCAGTGCCGCGCGCCAATAGGCGACCGAGCGCGCGAGCGCATCCTGCAGCCACGTGAAGGCCGCAGCACCGGCGATCGGGCCGAACCACGCATTGACGCCGCCCAGCAGCACCATCACCAGCGCGTCGACCGACTTGGGGATCGCCAGCGTTTCCGGCGAGATGCTGCCCTTCGAGAACGCGAACAGCGCGCCTGCCGTGCCCGCCGCCGCGCCGGCGGCCAGGAACGCGATCCAGCGCGTGCGCGCCACGTCGATGCCGACGGCGGACGCGCGCAGCGGCGAATCACGGGCGGCGCGCAGCGCCCGGCCGAATCGGCTGCGCGCGACCGCCACGAGCGCGCCGATCGCAACCACCACGACCGCCGCGACCAGCAGGTAGAAGTGCGTGCGGTCGGCGAACGATGAAGGTGGCCACACGCCGACCAGGCCGTTCGATCCGCCGGTCACGCTGTCCCATTGGAAGGCGACCGACCAGACGATTTGCGCAAAGGCAAGCGTGAGCATCGCGAGATAGACACCGGACAGCCGCACGCAGAACAGGCCGATCAGCGCGGCCGATAAGCCACCCGCCAGCGCACCCGCGCCGATCGCAAGCGCAAACGGCAGCGACGCCTTCGCGCATAGTGCCGCCGCGTACGCGCCGACGCCGAAGTGCGCCGCGTGGCCGAACGACGTCATGCCGCCCGTGCCCAGCAGCAGCTGCAGGCTGGCGGCGAATAGCGCGGCGAGCAGGATTTCGGTCGCCAGCACCTGCGTGTACTCGTCCCCCACCAGGGGTAGCGCGGCGAGCAACAGCACGACGACGAGCGCGACCGCCGCATCGCGCCGTCCGAGCGGCCGTTGCAGCGCGCGTTGCTCGGGCAGCACCGTCGAGGCGGGCGCGATGTCACGCCCGAAGAGCCCATGCGGACGCACCGCGAGCACCACGGCCATCACGACGAATTCCGCGACCAGCGTCAGCTTGGGGAAGGCAACCGACATGCCGAGGACGTCGACCGTGCCGAGGCCGATGCACAGCGCCTTGACGATGCCGATGGCCAGTGCCGCCACAAATGCGCCGGGAATCGAGCCCAGGCCGCCCGTCACTGTCACGACGAAGGCATCGGCGACGAGCGACAGGTCCATCGTGAGCGTCGCGGGCTCGCGGGGCAAGGCGATCGCCCCGGCGAGCGCCGCGAGCGCACTGCCCAGCGCGAATACGGCGGTGAAAAGGCGGGCCGGATCGATGCCGAGCGCGGTCGCGACGACGCGGTTCTCGGCGCAGGCGCGGATCAGCACGCCAAAGCGCGTGTACGCGAACAGCCAGGTCAGCGCGACCAGCACCAGCGGACCGACGGCGATCAGCATCAAGTCGTATTGCGGCACGACGAACGCGCCGAAATCGACGCTGTCTGCCAGTCCCGGGACGCGCGGGCCCAGCCGGTCCTCGGCGCCGAACAGCAGCAGCGCCGCGTCACGCACGACCAGCACCACGCCGAACGTCACGGTGAGCTGCAGCATTTCCGGCGCCGCGTACAGGCGCGCGAGCAAGCCGCGTTCGAGCAACGCGCCGAGCGCCGCGCCGGCCAGCGCCGCGACGCCGACCGCAAGCCAGAACGTGGCGCCGCCGGCCCATTGCGTGGCGACGATCGCGGACGCGATATAGGCGCCCAGCATCGTCATCGAGCCCTGCGCGAAGTTGACGATGCGCGTGACGCCGAAGATCAGCGTCAGCCCGGCCGCGACCAGGAACAGCGACGACGCGGACGCGAGCCCGTTGATGAGTTGCGAGGCGAAGGCGGCGAGCGTCACGCGCGGGTTGGCACCAGGGCGCGTGCGCCAACACGCGCACGCCGAGGCGCCGATTCTAGCGTGCGCGCTTCAAATGGTGCCGGCGCCCGGCGCGCCGAGGCAGCGACGCACGTCCGCTACGCGGCCGGCAGCGCCCGCGCCGGTGTCAGTGCGCGGGACGCATCCTGCGCACTTCGCCGTCGCTGGGCAGGTAGTCCTTGCCGTCGGCGTAGTGCCAGTCGACCATCACGCCCTTGCCGTCCTTGACCGCCGTGCGGCCGACGAACGCGCCCATCGTCGACTGGTGGTCTATTGCCCGGTAGCGCACGCGGCCGAACGGCGTGTCGACGTCGAGATCGCGCATCGCGGCCACCATTTTCGCAGTGTCGGTGGAACCCGCGCGCGTGATCGCCGCGGCGGCGCTCTTGACGGCGGCATAGCCGACCACCGAGCCCAGGCGCGGATAATCGTTGAACTTCGCCTGGTAGGCGTCGCGGAATTTGCGGTGCGCCGGCGTGTCGATCGCGTACCACGGGTAACCGGTCACCCACCAGCCGGTGGGCGCTTCGCCCTTCAGTGGATCGAGATATTCGGGCTCGCCGCCCAGCAAGTTGAACACCGGCCGGTCCTTGAACAGGCCGCGCAGCTCGCCTTCGCGCACGAAGCGTGCAAGATCGGCGCCGAACAGCGACGAGAAGATCGCGTCGGGTTTCGCGTCGGCAATGGCCTGCACGACCGAGCCGGCCTCGATCTTGCCCAGGGGCACCGCCTGCTCGACGAATTCGATGCCCGCCGGCGCGCGCGCGATCATCTGCGCCTTGAACGCCGCGGTGGCCGCTTGGCCATACTCGTAGTTGGGATAGACGATCGCCCAGCGCTTCTTCGCCAGCTTTGCGGCTTCGGGTACGAGCATCGCCGTCTGCATGTAGGTCGAGGCGCGCAACCGGAATGTGTAGTCGTTGCCGTTTTCCCAGACGATCTTGTCCGTCAGTGGTTCCGCGGCGATGAACAGCACCTTGCGCTGCTGCGCGAGATCGGCCACGGCGAGGCCGACGTTGGAGGCGAACGTGCCCATCAACAGCGCCACCCTTTCGCGCGTCAGCAGTTCGAGCGCCACGCGCACCGCGTCACCGGGCGCGCCGGTGTCGTCGCGCGAGACGATCTCGAGTGGCCGGCCCAGCACGCCGCCGGCGGCGTTGATTTCATCGCGCGCCATTTCCATGCCCTTGGTGTAGGGCTCTAGAAACGACGGGAATACCTTGTAGCTGTTGAGCTCGCCAATGCGGATCGGATCGGCAGCGCCGGCGGCGGTCGCGACCAGCCACAGGACACCCGCGAGGGTGCGGGAAATGCGCAATTTCATCGAATATCCTTGAAAACGGGCCAAAGGCCATAAGCTTATACACGGCAGGCACTGCGGGCACGCAGGCCTGCGACGCTAAAATAACGTGTTTTCCTCCAAGCGGTTGACCCCGACGATTCCTTGATGCTCGACCTTGCCCATGGATTGCAATTCGACGACCTGTACGCCGACGACGGCGTGTCGCGCATCGACGCCGCGTTTGGTCGCGAGCTCGCCGCCGCGGATCCGAATCTCAAGTCGCGCCTCGACGCGGCGCGCGCCGAGCCGGATGCGCTCGACCGGCTCGCCGAATCGCAGCTGCTGATCGCCGTTGCGCCACATGTCGAGGATTTTGTCGCGGCGCTGTTCGGCATCGCCGACGAGGTGCGCGCGCTCGAGGCACGCCACCACGAACTGGCGCCGCTGTTCGCCGTGCGCCGCCAGTTCGTGCAGCGCAAGGCGGTCAATGCGTTCAAAGGTGCCGCCGCCCAGGCACTCGACGGGCACGCGCTGCGCGCGGCGCTCGAAGCTCGCATCGGCGCGTTCGACGATCTCGCATTCGCCAGCGCGGTCGTCGACTGGCAGCGCGACGAGGCCGCGCACGCCGAGCCGTTGGCGCTGGCTTTGCAATACGCGGCGTGGGCGGCGCAAACAGCCGGAGGCAGGGCGCTGCACAAGGGCAGCGTGCTGTTCAGGCTTCCGCGCAAGCTCGATTTCGTCAATCTGGTGCCGCTCGCCATGCTAACGCGCAATCAGGTGGCGATGGTGCAAACGCCGCCGGGACATTTGCGTCGTCGGGAGGGCTTCGCGCTGACCGACGCAGGCACCGATCTCGCCGGCGGATTGAGCGAGGCGCACTACTGCATCTGGTGTCACGAGCAGGGCAAGGATTCCTGCGCGCATGGCCTCGTCGACAAGAACGCGGATGCCGCCGCGCCGTTCAGGAAGAGCAGCTTCGGCGTGCCGCTGGCCGGTTGTCCACTGGAAGAACGAATTTCGGAGTTTCACAAGTTGCGCGCCGAGGGCTGGCCGATCGGCGCGCTTGCAATGATCTGCATCGACAACCCGATGGTGGCCGCGACCGGGCATCGCATCTGCAACGACTGCATGAAGTCCTGCATTTTCCAGAAGCAGGATCCGGTGGACATTCCGCAGTCGGAAACGCGCGTGCTGAAGGACGTGCTCGCGTTGCCGTGGGGCTTCGAGGTCTATTCGCTGCTCACGCGCTGGAATCCCCTCAACCTGCGCCGGCCCACGCCGCGGACGACCACCGGCAAGCGCGTGCTGGTGGTGGGCATGGGCCCCGCGGGATTCACGCTGGCGCATCACCTGCTCAACGACGGCCACACCGTGGTGGCGATCGACGGCCTCAAGATCGAGCCGCTGCCGACCGAGTTGTCGGGTCCGGCATTCGAGCCGATCCGTGACTTCGCCGCGCTGCAGGAGCCGCTCGATGAGCGCGTGATGGCCGGCTTCGGTGGCGTTGCCGAATATGGCATTACCGTGCGCTGGGACAAGAACTTCCTCAAGGTGATTCGCGTGCTGCTGCAGCGACGCGCACGGTTCGCGCTGCATGGCGGCGTGCGATTCGGCGGCACGCTCGACAGCGTCGGCGCGTTCGCGCTCGGCTTCGACCACATCGCGCTTGCACTCGGCGCCGGCCGTCCGACGGTGCTCGAATTGCCCAACGGCCTCGCCAATGGCGTGCGCACGGCGTCGGACTTCCTGATGGCGCTGCAGCTGACCGGCGCCGCCAAGCAGGAGTCGCTGGCGAACGTGCAGGTGCGCTTGCCGGTGGTGGTGATCGGCGGGGGCCTGACCGCGATCGACACCGCCACCGAATCGCTGGCCTACTACCCGGTGCAAGTCGAGAAATTCCTCGCGCGCTACGAGGCGCTGTGCAAGGCCGAGGGACGCGACATCGTCGAATCGCGCTGGACCAGCGCCGAACGCGAGATCGCCGCTGAATTCCTGGCGCATGCGAGGGCGGTGCGCGCCGAGCGCGAAATCGCCGCGCGCGAAGCGCGACCCGCGCGCATCGTCGAACTGCTGCAGGCGTGGGGCGGCGTGACGATCGCCTACCGCCGCCGATTGATCGACAGCCCGTCCTATACGCTCAACCACGAGGAGGTCGACAAGGCGCTGGAGGAGGGCATCTGGTTTGCCGAAGGCCTGACCCCGCTGGCCATCGAAGTCGATGCCGACAATCGCGCGCGCGGCCTTACGGTCTCCGCGCAGCACAACGACGGCGATGGCGTGTGGCACGAATATGCGCGCAGCACGTTGCCGGCCCGCACGATCCTGATCGCCGCGGGCACGCAGCCCAACACGGTGCTGGCGCGCGAAGATGGCGAACACTTCGAGCTCGACGGCAAGTACTTCCGGTTGCTCGGCGAGGACGGCGAGGCGGTCACGCCGGCGCGCGACCACGTCAAGCCGGAGGTTCCGGCCGTGCTGACCGACATCCGCGCGGACGGGCGCGCGGTCAGCTTCTTCGGCGACCTGCATCCGTCGTACCACGGCAATGTGGTGAAGGCGATGGCGAGCGCCAAGGCCGGCTATCCGATCGTGTCACGGATGCTGGCGCGCATCGATGCCGCCTCCAGCGCGACCGACGCCGCGTTCTTTGCCGCCATCGACGACGAATTGAGCGCCACCGTCGAACGCGTCAATCGGCTGACGCCGACGATCGTCGAAGTCGTGGTGCGCGCCAAGGCGGCGGCGCGGCGTTTTGCGCCGGGGCAGTTCTACCGGTTGCAGAACTACGAATCCAACGCGCGGCTCGCCGACGGCAGCCGGTTATCGATGGAGGGCCTCGCGTTGACAGGCGCATGGGTCGACCGGGAGCGGGGCCTCGTGTCGACGATCGTGCTGGAGATGGGCGGCTCGTCCGACCTGTGTGCGCAGTTGGCACCTGGCGAGCCCGTGGTGCTGATGGGACCAACCGGAACGCCCACCGAAATCGCGCCCGGCGAAACGGTGCTGCTGGCCGGCGGCGGCCTCGGCAATGCGGTGCTGTTCTCGATCGGCCGCGCGTTTCGCGACGCCGGCTCGAACGTGCTCTATTTCGCGGCGTACCGGCGCGCGATCGACCGCTACAAAATCGACGACATCGAGGCGGCGGCCGACATGGTCGTCTGGTGCTGCGACGAGTCGCCGGGCTTCGTCGCGCGGCGGCCGCAGGATCGCGCGTATGTCGGCAACGTCGTCGACGCGATGCGCGCATACGCCGAAGGCCGGCTCGGCGACGCGCCGGTGAGCCTCGCCAGCATCACGCGGATCATCGCGATCGGGTCGGACCGGATGATGGCGGCGGTGGCCGCGGCGCGCCACGGCGTGCTGGCGCCATACCTCGATCCCGCGCACCACGCGATCGGCTCGATCAACTCGCCGATGCAATGCATGATGAAGGAAGTCTGCGCGCAGTGCCTGCAACCGCAGCGCGACCCGCTGACAGGCAAGGTGAGCTACGTGTTTTCCTGCTTCAACCAGGACCAGCCGCTCGACAAGGTCGACTTCACCGCGCTGGCGTCGCGTCTCGCGCAAAACGGTTTGCAGGAGAAGCTGACCGCGCGCTGGCTCGATCACATCGCGCCGGCGCCGCGGGCAGTGGTCCCTCTGGCATCCACCGCATCCACCGCAGCGAACGCAGCGACCGCAGCCGTCGAGCCACGCTAACGTGGCGCAGAAGGATCCCCGTGGCTTCCTGCTGGACATGCTCCCCCGGCATTCGGTGGGCGCGGAGATCGGTGTGCACCTCGGTGAGTTCTCGCAGCTGATCCTGGACGTGGCGAAGCCGCGCGAACTGCACCTGATCGACCCGTGGGAGCACCTCACGTCGGCGGTGTACGAGACGGCCTGGTACGGCGGCGCCGCTCGCGGCGGGCAATCGGAAATGGACGAGCGCCACGCCGCAGTCTGCCGGCGCTTCGAACATCAGGTGCACGAGGGACGGGTCAGCGTGCATCGCGGCTACTCGACCGACGTGCTCGAGCAATTCGCGGACGCGTACTTCGACTGGGTCTATATCGACGGCAACCATCTGTATGAATTCGTCGCCAAGGACCTCGACGTCGCGTTTCGCAAGACGCGGCCCGGCGGCCTGGTGACCGGCGACGACTACACCGGCGGCGGCTGGTGGGACGGCGGCGTGAAGAAGGCGGTCGACGAATTCGCCCGCACCCGCGCGGGCGTCGAGCAGGTCGCCATCACGCGCAAGCAATACATCTTTCGCAAACTGGCGTAGCCACGCCAGCAGGCATTCGTCAGGCGCAGGCTGCCTCGCGTTGGCGCGTCGCCCATCGAGCGCGACGTGCGAAATACCGGCCGCCCGCCGCTCGGCGTCGTCGAGCGGCGACACTCGCGAGGGTCTTGGCATTCCGCGGCGACCGTCATCCGGAGCGTGCCGACTTCACACGCCCGCAATAAACAGCGCGCACAGTTGTGAATGTTTGTCGCGAATTTGAACTCGCGTCGAAACGCGGCTGTCGTACAGGCCGGAAGACGCCGACAGTCGCGGGAGGACGCGACCGACAGGCGCATTGCGTTGACAACTGACTGCGGAGGTTTCATGCCCATGTACAAGGACTACGGCGTCCTCTCGAGCGGAATCTCGCTCGCGGACCGCGGACGACCGGGACGTTACGTCCCGTTTGCGTCCATCTTAGCGTGGACCAATGGCGCGTTCCGCCTGGCGCGCCAATTCACGTGGATCGAGATCGAGGAGCCGACCGCGGACGCCGCGAGGGCGACCGCCCAGGTACTCGCGCGGCGCGCGATCGACGGCGGTGACGTGCGCTGACCATTGAACCAGATGCCACCGTGACCCGGCGCGCATTTGCGCTATGTTCGATGGGCTCCGGCCCTCGGCTTTGCCGCCGCCGCCGCGCGGCAGGCGGATCGGTTACATCGCGGCATCCGGCTTTAAGTACTGCCCGAAGAATGCCTCCATCGCGCCGTAGAAGGCGTACTGGTTCTCCTCGTTGCGAAAGCCGTGCCCTTCGTTGTCCTTGACCATGTACTGCACGTCGACGCCACGCTTGCGCAGCGCCTCCACCATCTGGTCGCTTTCGGCCTTGTTGACCCGCGGATCGCGAGCGCCCTGCGCGACGAACAGCGGTGTCCGGATGTTCTGCGCATTGAGCGCCGGTGAGGTCGCGCGCATCCGCTCGATGTCTTTCTCTGGGTTGCCGACCATGTCGTAGAACTTGGGCAATGACGGCCGCCAATAGGGTGGGATCGTGCTCATGAACGTGAACAGGTTGGCAACGCCCACATAGTCGACCGCGGCCGCGTACAGATCGGGCGTGTAAGTGACTCCCGCGAGCGTCGCGTAGCCGCCGTAGCTGCCGCCATAGATGCCGATGCGCTTGGGATCGGCGATGCCTTGTGCGATCAGCCACTTGACCCCGTCGGTGATGTCGTCCTGCATCGTCAGGCCCCACTGGCCGAAGCTCGCTTCCCAGAACTTGCGGCCATAGCCGGTCGAGCCGCGGAAATTCATCTGCAGCACGCAGTAACCGCGATTGGCCAGGAACTGCACTTCGGGGTTGAAGCCCCAGACGTCGCGCGCCCACGGGCCCCCATGCGGGTTGACGATGCAGGCGAGGTTCTTCGGCTCGCGGCCGATCGGCAGCGTCAGGTACGCGTTGATCTCGAGTCCGTCGCGGCTCGAGTAATGCACTGTCTGCATCGGCGCCATCGTTTCGGGCACGATCTTCGCATTGATGTCGGCGAGCTTGGTCAGCGAATTCGCCTTGGCGTCGTAGATGTAACGAGCCCCGAGCGTGCGGTCGTTGGCGGCGGCGACGATAAACTTGTCCTCGGCCTTGGTTGCGTCCTGCAGGCGGATTTCCATTCCGGGCAGCTTTTGCGCCAGCCGCGCAAAGATCTGCTTGCGCTGCGGATCGAAGAATTGGTACTCGAGACGCGAGTCGGTGTACTCGGCGTTGGTCAGCCGCTTGCGCGCGCGCGACCACGTCGCGCCGCCGACGTCGACGTCGGGCCGCACGTACAGGACATCCTCGTCATCGGGCTTGCGCGGATCAATCAGCACCAGCGCGGACTTGTCGCGCCCGCGATTGCTGATCGCATAGAGCTTGCGGTTGTCGGCAGTGAAGAACGCCGGTGCGACATCGGTCTTGTAGTCGGTCGTGATGATCGGCTTGAATTCGCTCTTGTCGTCGGGCCGGTACAGAAGTATCGTCTTGAGCCCGTCGGTGCGGATCGCCGCGCGCACATGGCCCGCATGGTCGGTTTGCCAGCCCGTGATGTCGCCCGGGTTTTGTGCCACCAGCGTTTCCTTGCCGGTACGAACGTCGATCCGGTACACGTCGAACACTTCCGGGTTGCGACGATTGTGGCTGACTATGATGTGATCGGCGTCGTCGGGCAGGTCATCTTCGATGCCGGCCCGCACCTTGTCGCCCGGCGTCAGGTCGCGAATGGCGCCGGTGCCGGTGTCGACCGCGACGACGTGGAAGTTCTCGTCGCCACCGAAGTCCTTGGCGAACAGGACCGTGTGACTGCCCTTCCAGTGGTAGTCGCTGATGTCGCGCGCGGTTTCGTCGGTGACCTTGCGGGGCTGGCCGACGAGTTTGCTGCCGTCGATGGGCTGCACGAAGATGTTGAGACGCCGATTGCCGTCGCCGACATCGACCGGCTGCATGAAGCCGAGCGTCCTGCCGTCCGCGCTCAGCCGGAAAAAGGCCCGGTCGGGATTGCTGAAGAAATCGCGGATCGGAATTTGTGTGGGCTTGGCGGCATGCTGGGCGAAGGCGGAGGTGGCGGCCAATCCTGCAAAGGCGATGGCCAGCGCCGCATGTGCGACGTGTCGTGGATGTTGACGACGTTCGGGCTTCATGGCGATTCCAATGGTGGCGTTGAGGTGCGAACTCTGGTGCCGCGCGATTCCGGTGCCTTGTCAGCCTACTCGGTTCATCGCGGAAAGACCGTTTGCCGATCCAGGATGCGCATTGATGGGTGGCCTGGGTTCAATGGTGCCGGTGGAAGGAGTCGAACCCTCGACCTTCGCATTACGAATGCGCTGCTCTACCAACTGAGCTACACCGGCACTAAACCCTGCCCGCCGGGCCATTGCAACAGGTGCAACGCCGCGGCCGGCTGAAAACCTGGAATGCACGACGCGAAACGAGGGCGCCGTCTGCGAGGAGTGCAGCCATTGATTATATCGGATTCGCCGGGGGTGCCTCAAGGCACCCATTGCACACAATCGCGGGCGACAGCTAGCCCGTCCGCTGCAGCGCCATCAACGCCGACAGACCGTTCCAGACGATCTGCACGCCGATGCACAGCAGGATGAACGCCGACAGGCGCATTAGCACGTTCGTTCCCGTGCGTCCAAGGCGTGCGAGCACCCGGTCAGCGTAGCGATAGCACAGGTAAATCGCCACGGAGACGCCCAGGATGCCAAGCGCATGTGCGGCAATCGTCAGGATCAGCTGGCGAACGCCGGATGGCTGGTTGGCGCCCAGCGTGATTGCCACCGAGATCGAGCCCGGCCCCACGGTCAGCGGCATCGTCAGCGGATAGAACGCACGCTGCGCGAGGTCATCGGGTGTCGCGGCATGCGCGGCGTCGCGGGTTGCGACCGCCTTGAGGTCATCCTGGTTCAACAACGCCCAGGCGATCGAGCACACGACAAATCCGCCGGCGACGCGAACGACGTTGACCGACAGTGCAAACAGATCGAGCACGTACGCGCCGATCAGCACGGACGACAACAGCAGCACGAAGCAGTTGCGCGCCACGCGCCGCGCCATGACGCCGCGCGCGGCGTCGTCGATGTCGGTGGTTTTCAGCAGGAACACCGGCGCGCCGCCGAGCGGATTGACGATCGGCAGCAGGCTCGCGATGACGAGCAACGCGGCCTCACTGAAATGGCGGATGTCGTCGATCATGGTCGCACGGACTCGTCACCGGGTGGCAGTACACTAGCACGGCGACCCGGCGGAGCTCACGGGCTATGGTCGCCCCTTTTCGATCAATGCGGTTCCATCACGTTTGGCTAATTGATGTCGACGTTGCGACCCCTGTTCGGATTCCATGCCGTCACCGCGCGGCTGCGCATCCATCCGTCGTCGATCCGCGCGCTGTATGTCGCCACCGGCCGCAGGGACGCGCGTGTCGGCGAATTGACGGCGCGCGCCGAAGCGGCGCGGGTCGCGGTGCACGCCGCGGACGAAACCCGCCTGCGCGAGCTGGCGGGAAGCACGCGCCATCAGGGCGTGGTGGCGCTGGTCGACGGCGCGATGCCGCACGTCACGCTGGACGACGTGCTGGACACCGCGGGCGAGGCGCCGCTGCTGCTGGTGCTGGACGGCGTCACCGATCCGCACAACCTCGGCGCTTGCCTGCGTTGTGCCGACGCGTTCGGCGTCGACGCGGTGATCATCCCGAAGGATCGCGCGGTGGGCGTGAACGCCACGGTCGCCAAGGCGGCGAGCGGTGCCGCGGACACGATACCGGTGGTGACGGTCACCAACCTCGCGCGCGCATTGCGCGACATCAAGGCGCGCGGCATCTGGGTCGCGGGAGCCGACACCGGCGGCGAGTCGCTGTTCGACGCCGACCTCACCGGGCCGATCGCGTGGGTGCTGGGTGCCGAGGGAGAGGGCCTGCGTCGGCTGACGCGCGAATCCTGCGATCGCATCGTCGGTATCCCGCTCGTGGGCAGCGTCGAGAGCCTCAACGTTTCGGTGGCGGCGGGAATCTGCCTCTACGCAACCCGCCGCGTTCGCCAGGGGCGCGCGTTGCCCATTGCTGCCAGCGCGCGCGCGGGCTAGCATTCGCCCGCGTCGCACCCGGTCACCGACCGCTCACTCTTCGAGGTCAATCATGCGGCATTCCATTTCGACAGCACCAACTTCACTGCGCCGCATCGCCATGATGGCGGCGATGTGCGCTTTCGCGCCGCTGGCGCAGGCCGGCGGTACGCTGGTCTATTGCTCCGAGGGCAGCCCCGAGGGGTTCCAGCCGCAATTCTTCAGCACCGGCACCACGTTCGACGCCGTGTCGGTGCCTATATTCAACCGCCTGGTCGAGTTCGACACGGGGACGACCAACGTGATCCCGGCGCTCGCGCAGTCCTGGGACGTATCGGCCGACGGCAAGGTCTACACGTTCAAGCTGCGCCACGGGGTCAAGTTCCACAGCAATGCGCAATTCACGCCGTCGCGCGACTTCAATGCCGACGACGTCGTCTGGAGCTGGAGCCGGATGGCCGACGACGCCAATCCATTCCACAAGATGACCACCGGCCAGACGTTTGCCTATTTCGACGACATGGGCATGAAGAACATCGTCGACCGCGTGGAAAAGCTGGACGACTATACCGTGCGCTACACGCTGAAGCGTCCCGAGGCGCCGTTCCTCGCCGACATGGCGATGGACTTCGCGTCGATCCTGTCGAAGGAATATTTCGAGTCGATGCAGAAGAAGGGGACACCCAACGCGGCCGACGTCTATCCGATCGGCACCGGTCCGTTCGAGTACGTGAGCTACCAGAAGGACGCGACGATCCGCTACAAGGCATTCGACCGCTACTGGGGAGGCCGGCCCAAGCTCGACAGCCTCGTGTTCTCGATCACCCGCGACGCGACCACGCGCTACGCGAAGCTGAAGACCGGCGAGTGTCATGTGATGGCGTTTCCGAAGCCGGCCGATCTGGCCGAGATGCGCAAGGATCCGGCGCTGTCGCTGCAGCAGAAGGAAGGCCTCAACATCGGCTACATCGCGTTCAACGTCGAGAAAAAGCCGTTCGACAAGAAGCTGGTGCGCCAGGCGCTCAACATGGCGGTCGACAAGGAGGCGATCCTCAAGGCCGTCTACCAGGGCCAGGGGCAGGTCGCCAAGAATCCGATTCCGCCGATCCTGTGGAGCTACAACGACGCGGTCAAGGACTATCCGTACGATCCGGCCAAGGCCAAGGCGATGCTTGCCGAAGCGGGCTATCCCAACGGCTTCGAGATCGACCTTTGGTACCTGCCGGTCACGCGGCCCTACAACCCCGACGGCAAGCGCATGGCGGAATTGGTGCAGGCGGACTGGGAAAAGATCGGCGTCAAGACCAGGCTCGTCACCTACGAATGGGCGGAATATCGCAAGCGCAGCAAGACCGGCGAGCAGGGCGCAATGATGTTCGGCTGGTCGGGAGACAACGGCGACCCTGACAATTTCTTCGTGCCACTGCTGGGCTGCGAAGCGGTCAAGGGCGGCGGCAACGTCGCGCGCTGGTGCGACAAGCGCTTCGAGGACCTGGTGGTCAAGGCGGCGCAGACGCCCGACAAGGCGGCGCGCGCGAAGCTCTACGCCGAAGCGCAGCTGATCTTCAAGGAAGAAGCGCCGTGGATCACCATTGCGCACTCGGTGCGCTTCGACCCGCTGCGCAAGGAAGTCAAGGGTTACAAGATGGACGCGACGGCGCACCATTACTTCACCCATGTCGATCTCGTGAAGTGACCCGATTGCAGCGCTCCCCTTCCCGCGTGCGCGGGAGGGCCGGGGCGCGCGGCCCGCGCAGCGGCGCACCTGGCTGACGGATGTTTCGCTTCGTCCTGCGCCGCGTCGCGCTGATCATCCCGACCTTCGTCGGCATCACGCTGCTCGCGTTCGCGCTGATCCACCTGATCCCGGGCGACCCGGTCGAGAACCTGTCGGGCGAGCGCGGCATGGATCCGGCGCGGCGCGCGCGGCTATTGCACGAGTTCGGGCTCGACCGCTCGCTTCCCGTGCAATACGCCGACTACATCGGGCATGTGCTGCGCGGCGACCTCGGCACGTCGCTGACGACTCACGAACCGGTGCTGCAGGAATTCCTGACGCTGTTCCCGGCCACGCTCGAGCTCGCGTTCTTCGCGCTGCTGCTCGCCGTCGTCCTCGGCTTGCCGGCGGGGATGCTCGCGGCGCAAAAACGCAACACCGTGGCCGACTACGCGGTGATGGGTGCGTCGCTGGCCGGCTACTCGATGCCGATCTTCTGGTGGGCGTTGCTGCTGATCCTCACGTTCTCAGTCCAGCTCGGTTGGACGCCCGTCTCGGGACGCATCGCCGTCGCCTACGACGTCCCGGCGGTGACCGGCTTCCTGCTGGTCGACACGCTGCGCGCGGGCGACTTCGCGGCGTTTCGCTCGGCGCTGTCGCATCTCGTGCTGCCGTCGATCGTGCTGGGAACGATTCCACTGGCGGTGATCGCGCGGATGACCCGCTCGGCGATGCTCGAAGTGCTGCGCGAGGACTACATCCGGGTCGCGCGCGCCAAGGGCCTGTCGCGGCTGTCGGTGACGATCGTGCACGCGCTTCGCAATGCGTTGATCCCGGTGGTGACGGTAATCGGACTGCAAGTCGGCCTGCTGATGTCCGGCGCGATCCTGACCGAGACGATCTTCTCCTGGCCCGGCGTGGGCAACTGGCTGATCCACGGGGTGCAGTCGCGCGACTATCCGGTCGTGCAGGGCGGCATCCTGCTGATCGCGACGTTGGTGATCTCGGTCAACCTGGTGGTCGACCTGCTCTACGGCGTGATCAATCCGCGCATCCGCCATGCTTGACGCGGACGTGGACATCGGTGCGCGCGCCGCGTCGGCGTCGGCGTCGGCGCCGCCGCCGACGCGCTGGCGCGAGTTCCGGGCGAGCTACGCGCAAAGCCGCGGCGCGCTGCTGGGGCTCGCGCTGATCGCGCTGCTGTTGTTTTGCGCGGTGTTCGCCGACGTGATCTCGCCGCATCCGCCCAACGAGCAGTACCGCGATTTCACGCTGACGCCGCCCGCGTGGGCCGACGGCGGCAGCGCGCGATTCCTGCTGGGCACCGATCCGGTGGGACGCGACATGCTGTCGCGGCTGATCCACGGCACGCGGCTGTCACTGGCGATCGGCTTCGTGTCGGTCGTTATTTCGCTGTCGCTGGGGGTCGTGCTGGGACTCATCGCCGGCTATTTCCGCGGCCTCACCGAGACCGTGATCATGCGCACGATGGATGTGATGCTGGCGCTGCCGAGCCTGCTGCTCGCCATCGCGGTGGTCGCGATCCTCGGTCCGGGTTTGGTCAACGCAATGTATGCGATCGCGATCGTGCTGCTGCCGCACTACGTGCGCCTGACGCGCGCGGCTGTGATTGCCGAGGCCGGACGCGACTACGTGACATCGTCGCGCATCGCGGGCGCCGGCACATTGCGCCTGATGTTCGACACTATCCTGCCCAATTGCCTCGCGCCGCTGATCGTGCAAGCCACGCTCGGATTTTCCAATGCGATCCTCGACGCCGCGGCGCTGGGCTTCCTCGGTTTGGGCGCGCAGCCGCCGACGCCGGAGTGGGGATCGATGCTCGCGTCGGCGCTGGAGTTCATCCAGCGCGCGCCGTGGGTGGTCACCTATCCGGGCCTGGCGATCCTGGTCACCGTGCTGGCATTCAACCTGATGGGCGACGGGCTGCGCGACGCGCTCGATCCCAAGCTGCGGCGCTGACGCATGTCGTCGCCGATCGCCATGACTTTTTCCACGCCCATGCATCGAGCGCTCCACCATGCCGCTGCTTGAAATCGAAGGCCTGCGGGTGGCGTTCGGATCGGCCCGCGCACCGGTCATCGCCGTCGACGATGTCGACCTCGCGATCGACGCCGGCAGCAGCGTGGGCATCGTCGGCGAGTCCGGCTCGGGCAAGAGCGTGACCGCATTGGCGATCATGGGGCTCATCGAGTTTCCTGGCGAGGTCACGGCACGACGCATGGTGTTCGACGGTCGCGACCTGACGTCGATGTCGGCGGTCGCGCGACGCGCGCTGATCGGCCGCGACATCGCGATGATCTTCCAGGATCCGCTCGCCAGCCTCGACCCTTGCTATACCGTCGCATTCCAGGTCGGCGAGGCATTGCGCGTGCACGGCACGCCGGCCGAGAAGGCGAGCCGCGCGCAACGCCGTGCGCGCACGCTGGAGCTGCTGCGCGCGGTGGAAATTCCGGACGCCGAGGCGCGCCTCGACGCGTGGCCGCACCAGCTTTCCGGCGGCATGGCGCAACGGGTGATGATTGCGATGGCGATCGCCTGCAATCCGCGGCTGCTGATCGCAGACGAGCCGACGACCGCGCTCGACGTCACCGTGCAGGCGCAGGTGCTCGAATTGCTGGCGCGGCTGCAGCGCGAGCGTGGCATGGCGCTGATGCTGATCACACATGATCTCGCGGTGGTCGCGCAAACGGTGGCACGGGTGGTCGTGATGTACGCGGGGCAGGTGATGGAGCAGGCGGAGGTTCCGGCGATCTTCGAGGCGCCGCGACATCCGTACACCGAAGCGCTGCTCGGTGCACTCCCCGAGCACAACCTCGATCGCGCCCGGCTCACCGCGCTGCCCGGGATGGTGCCCGGCGCGCACGACCGGCCGCCAGGCTGCCTGCTGTCGCCGCGTTGCCGCTACGCGACCGAGCGCTGCGCGAAGCAACGTCCGGCGCTCGAGCGGGGCGTGCGCTGTTTCTACCCTCTGGACGGCACGAGATGACGGCTTCCGCGACGGGTGCGGCGACGGCGCCGGACCCTTCCCGGTCCGCGCCGCCGCTGCTCGAGGTTCGTGACCTCGCGCGCCACTACAGCGTGCGCCGCGGACTTTTCCGCCCGCCCGCGCTGGTGCGCGCGCTCGACGGCGTGTCGTTCACGCTGGCAGCGGGCGAAACGCTGGCGGTCGTCGGCGAATCGGGATGCGGCAAGTCGACGCTGGCGCGGCAGGTGACGATGATCGAGACCCCCACGGCCGGCTTGCTCTTGATCGACGGCCTCGACGTCGCGCACGCGGATTCGGACGCGAAGGCGCGGCGCGCGCGGCGCACCCGCGTGCAGATGATTTTCCAGAATCCGTGGGCGTCGCTCAATCCGCGCAAGAAGGTCGGGGCGCTGCTCGGCGAGCCGCTGTCGATCAATCGCGACATGCCGGCAGCGGCGCGCCGTGACGCGGCGCTGGCGGCGATGGCTCGCGTGGGCCTCCGCCCCGAGCACATCGACCGCTACCCGCACATGTTTTCCGGCGGCCAGCGGCAGCGGATCGCGGTGGCGCGCGCGCTGATGCTGGAACCGGCACTGGTGGTCGCCGACGAGCCCGTATCGGCGCTCGACGTGTCGGTGCAGGCGCAGGTGCTGAACCTGCTGATGGACCTGCAGCAGCAGACGCGCGTCTCGTACCTGTTCGTCACCCACAACCTGCAGGTCGTGCGCCACATCGCCGACAATGTGCTTGTCATGTACTTCGGCAAGGTCGTCGAGCGCGGCAGCAAGTGCCGTATCTTCGATGCGCCTTCGCATCCGTACACGCGTGCGCTGCTGGCGAGCACGCCGTCGCTCACTGCAAGGCGCGCATCAGTGCCGCTCAGCGGCGAATTGCCGTCGCCGTTGAATCCGCCCGCGGGATGCGCATTCCACGGTCGCTGTCCATGGGCGGTCGACCGCTGCCGTGTCGAAGTGCCGTTGCTGCGGCACGTCGACGGAGTGGACGTCGCCTGCCATCGCGCAGAGGAATTGCCGCCGGTGCGTTGACGCACAGCGCCGACTTCGCCATCATCCACGCGCGTGTCGCCCCGACGGCGCTCGCGCTTCCCCCGTGCCGGCCTTCATACTTCGCCGCATCCTGCAATCGATCGCCGTGCTCGGCGTGGTCGCGTTCATCGCATTCGGGTTGTTCAACTTCACCGGCGATCCGGTGGTGTTCATGGTCGGCCAGGACGCGACACTCGCCGAGAAGGCGCAGCTGCGCCAGGATCTCGGCCTCGACCGGCCGTTCATCGTGCAATTCGCGCGCTTCGTCGAGCATGCGCTGCACGGCGATTTCGGCCGTTCGCTGCGCCAGGGAGAGCCGGTCGCGACGCTATTGCGCGAGCGGTTGCCGGCGACGCTCGAGCTGTCCGCGGTCGCGGCACTGCTGGCGGTGGTCGTCGGCGTACCGCTCGGCGTCTACACGGCGCTGCATCGCGACAGCGTGCTGGCGCACGTCGTGCTGGCGGTGTCGCTGATCGGGGTCAGCCTGCCGACGTTCCTGATCGGCATCCTGCTGATCCTGGTATTCGCCGTGCAGCTCAACTGGCTGCCGTCGTTCGGCCGCGGCGACACCGTGGCGCTCGGCTGGTGGACGACGGGCCTGTTGACGTCCAGCGGCCGGCGCGCGCTGATCCTTCCGGCGATCACGCTGTCGCTGTTCCAGATGACGCTGATCATGCGCCTGGTGCGCGCCGAGATGCTCGACGTGCTGCGCACCGACTACATCCGCTTCGCGCGCGCCCGCGGCCTCAGCCAGCGGGCGATCTATTTTCGCCATGCACTGCGCAACACGCTGGTGCCGGTGATCACGATCACCGGCCTGCAACTCGGCGCGATCATCGCCTTCGCCATCATCACCGAAACCGTGTTCCAATGGCCGGGAATGGGATTGCTGTTCATCCAGGCGGTCAATTTCGCCGACGTGCCGGTGATGGCGGCGTATCTTTGCTTCATCGCGCTGGTTTTCGTGGCCATCAATCTCGTCGTCGACCTTCTCTACTACGCCGTCGACCCGCGGCTGCGGGTCGAGCGCAACCTCAACGCCCAAACATGAGCCAATCCCCGATCGAACACATCCGGCGCTGGCAGGATGAATTCACCGCGGTGCGCCGCGACCTGCACGCGCATCCCGAGCTCGGCTTCGAGGAGCACCGCACCGCCAAGGCAGTCGCCGGCCACCTTGCGGCACTCGGCATCGAGCATCACACCGGCATCGGCCGCACGGGCATCGTCGCGGTGATTCGAGGTGCGTCCACAGCCAGCGGCCGCGGCGTGGGCTTGCGCGCGGACATGGACGCGCTGCCGCTGCAGGAGGAGAACGCATTCGCGCACAAGTCGGTCTACGACGGCCGCATGCACGCCTGCGGCCACGACGGGCACACGACGATGCTGCTCGCCGCCGCGCGCTACCTGCATGAAACGCGGCGCTTCGACGGCACCGCCTACCTGATCTTCCAGCCGGGTGAAGAAGGCTATGCCGGCGGCAAGGCGATGATCGACGACGGCCTGTTCGAGCGTTTTCCCTCCGACCAGGTCTACGCGCTGCATAACTGGCCGGGCCTGCCGGCCGGAACGATCGCGGTGCGCCCCGGGCCGATGATGGCCGCCGCCGATCGCGTCGAGATCCACATCGCCGGCCGCGGCGGCCATGGCGCGCATCCCAACCTGACGATCGACCCGGTGCTGGTCGCCGCGCACATCATCGTCGCCGCGCAATCGATTGTCTCGCGCAACGTCAATCCGATCGACACTGCAGTCGTCAGCCTGTGCTCGATGCAGGCCGGCAATCCGGGGGCGATGAGCGTCGTGCCGCGCGAAGCGCACCTGGTGGGCACGGTCCGCACGTTCCGTCCCGCGACGCAGGACCTGATCGAAAAAAGACTGACCGATCTTGCGCACTCGATCGCCGCTGCGTTCGGGGCGACGGCAAGAGTCGACTACCAGCGGGTATACCCGGCGACCGTCAACACCGACGCCGAGGCGATCTTCGCCGCCAATGTCGCGGCCGCACTGGTCGGCGAAGCCAACGTCGTGCGCGACCTCGAGCCGTCGATGGGCTCCGAGGATTTCTCGTTCATGCTGCAGCAACGCCCCGGCGCCTACGCACGGCTGGGGCAAGGCGGCGATGGCATCGGCCGTGGGTGCTTCCTGCACAACAGCAGCTACGACTTCAACGACGGCGTCATCAGCGTGGGCGCGGGCTACCTGTCGGCGCTGGCCGAGCGCGCGATGCCGCTGGACCCTCGCTGACCGCGGGATGGGCGGCGCCGCCGCGCATTTCTCCCAGGGCTACGGCGAAGCGCGCGACCGGCTGCTGGCGCTGGCGACGCGGCGGCGGTACGCGATCCATTCGCGCCTGCATCCGTCGGCACGCGGGGCGGATGGCGGGGCACTGGCGATGGACGCAGTCGCGCACGGCGACCCCGCGGCGCGCGCGGTGCTCGTGGTGTCGTCTGCCACCCATGGCGTCGAAGGCCTGGCGGGATCCGGCATCCAGGCGGCATTGCTCGACGACGACGACGTGGTGCGCCGACTCGACGCGTCGGGCGTGCGGCTCGTATTGCTGCACGCCGTCAATCCATGGGGATTCGCGCACGATGCGCGCGGCGACGAGGGCAACGTCGACGTCAATCGCAACTTCCGCGTCTTCGCCGTCGAGCAGGCGCGCAGCGCGGTCTACGCGCGGCTGCACGCAACGCTCAACCCACCGGTGTGGCCGCCGTCGATCGGCAACGAAATCGGCCTGCTGCATGCCGCGATGCGTGCGGGCGGCCCCCGGGCATTCAAGGACGCGATATCGCGGGGCCAGTGCGAGTTCGCGGACGGGCTCTTTTATGGCGGTCGCGAGCCCTGTTGGAGCAACCGCACGCTGCGGGAGGCGATCGGCGATGCCGGTCGCAACGCTTCGACGATCGGCTGGATCGATCTGCACACCGGCCTCGGCAAGCGCGGCCGCGGCGAGATGATCTTCAATGGCCACAATCGCGCTCACGACCTTGCACGGGCGCGCATCTGGTGGGGCGCCGGCGTGACCTCGATGTACGACGTGTCGTCCGTGTCGAGCGAAGTGGCGGGCGCGAATTTCGCGGTGCTCGACGCGATGGTGGCTGCAGGCAAGACCTGTGCGGCGATCACGCTCGAATTCGGCAGCCGCTCGCCGCGCGTGGTGCTGGACGCGCTGCGTGGTCGGCAATGGCTGTTCAATCATCCTGACGCGGCCGCGCCGCGGCGCCGGGCGATCCTGCGCGCGTCGCGCGACGCGTTCTACGTCGATGACACCCGATGGAAAGACGCGCTGTATGTCAGTGCGAGGGACGCGGTGCTGCAGGGCGCGGATTCGCTGCGCCGCGCGGTGAGCGCCACGCCATGATTGCCCGGGAAACAGGCGGCCGGACGATCCGCGTGGCACGCCGGGCGCAAGCGTGGTTGCGCGGTGACCTCGCGTGGCAGTTAAGCCACTCGCCCGTGGTGATGGGCGCCGGCGCGGTGCTCGCGGTGGTGGTGCTGGGCGCGCTGCTCGCCCCGTGGCTCGCGCCGCACAATCCCTTCGACCTCGCCACGCTCAACCTGTCGGATGCGCTTGCGCCCCCGCGCTGGCTCGATGGCGGCAGCCCGGCCTATCCGCTCGGCACCGACGACCAGGGACGCGATCTCCTTTCGGCGATCATGTACGGCGCTCGCATTTCGCTGTTCGTCGGACTCGCGTCGGTGGCGCTCGCGATGGCGGCCGGCGTCGCGCTGGGATTGGTCGCAGGGTACGCAGGCGGCAAGCTGGACGCCTTCATCATGCGGGTCGCCGACGTCCAGCTGTCGTTTCCGGCGATCCTGATCGCACTGCTGATCGACGGTGTATTGCGCACGGCGCTGCCACACGATGCCCGTGCCGCGACCGCGCTCGCCGTGCTGGTGGTGGCGATCGCCGCATCCAACTGGGTGCAGTACGCACGCAGCGTGCGCGGATCGACGATGGTCGAGAAAACGCGGGAATATGTGCAGGCGGCGCGTGTTATCGGTATTGCGCCGCTGACGATCATGCGCCGCCACCTGCTGCCCAACGTGCTGGGGCCGGTGCTGGTGCTGGCCACGATCAACATCGCCACGGCGATCATCACCGAGGCCACGCTGTCGTTCCTGGGCGTCGGCCTGCCGGCCACCGAGCCGTCGCTCGGCACGTTGATTCGCGTTGGCAACGATTTTTTGTTTTCTGGCGAATGGTGGATTACGATCTTCCCTGGAGCCGCCCTGGTGATCATCGTGCTGTCGATCAACCTGGTCGGCGACGGGCTACGCGATGCGCTCGACCCGAAGCTGAGGTAGGGCGCTTCGCCAAGGCGCGCCTCAGGGCTGCAGACCAACCGAGGAGCTATATGAAACATCGTGCATTGATGATCGCGCCACTGGCGCTGCTTGTGGCCGGATGCCAGACTTGGAGTCCGACGTGGAGCGAAGTGAGCGGAACCCGCTACCACGTGGCTTTGTTGAACCGCCAGCCAACCGTCATCGAGAAGATCGATGGCAACAGCGCGTACCCGAGCCGTCCGATAAAGATCGAGCCAGGTCGCCATTTGATCGAAGTGCAAGGCGTCGCGCAGCGTCCGGCCGCAGGCGGCGGCACGCTGAAGACGATCACGCTCGATATCGCGCCGTGCAAGCGCTACTACATCAATGCACAGTACGCCCGTCCGGTGGACGTGGACTTCGAGGCGGTGATCGACTACGTCGACGACGTCCCGGGATGCCGCAGCACCGGCTAGGCGTGGCGGGTTTCGCTGCCGGATGAGCGCGCCGCCGATTCTGGCGGTGCGCCACCTGGGCGTCACGTTCGCGTCGCGACACGGGACGCTGGCAGCAGTGCATGACCTGTCGTTCGCCATTGCGGCGGGCGAGGTGCTCGGTGTGGTCGGCGAATCGGGCGCGGGCAAGTCGGTGACCGGTGCGGCGATCATCGGGCTGGTCGACGCGCCGGGGCGCGTAACGGGCGAGATCGAGCTTAACGGACGGCGCATCGACCGGATGTCGCCGCGCGCGCGACATCGGCTGCGCGGCCGCGCGATCGGCGCGATCTTCCAGGATCCGCTGACCTCGCTCGATCCGCTGTTCACGATCGGCGACCAGCTCGTCGAAACGCTGCGCACTCATTTTCCAATTTCGTCCGACGATGCGCGCACGCGCGCGATTGCGTTGCTGGAGCAGGTGGGCATTCCGGGTGCGCATGCGCGCCTTGGACATTACCCGCACCAGTTTTCCGGCGGCATGCGCCAGCGCGTGGTGATTGCGCTGGCACTCGCCGGGCAGCCTTCGCTGATCATCGCCGATGAGCCCACCACTGCGCTCGACGTGTCGATCCAGTCGCAGATCGTCGCGCTGCTGCGGACGCTCGCGCGAGCGCACGGCACGGCGATCCTGCTGATCACCCACGACATGGGCGTGATCGCCGGCGTCGCCGATCGCGTCGCCGTGATGTATGCGGGTCGCATCGTCGAAACGGGCGCGGTCGCGGATGTCATTCATCGGCCGCGCCATCCCTATACCGTGGGGCTGATGGCGTCGATCCCGTCGATTGCCGACGAGCGCCCGCGGCTGCTGCAGATCGATGGCATGATGCCGCGTCCCGACGCGCTCCCTTCGGGCTGCGCGTTCCATCCGCGCTGCCTCGCGGCGCTCGATCGCTGCGCGCGCGAACGGCCGCCGCTGATCGCATCGGTGCAAGGCGAAGCCGCGTGCTGGCGCGTGCCGTCCGGATGAGCGCTGTCCATCGCAGCGACGCCAGCACGAACGCGGCGGCGAGGCATCGAACGGCAATGATGCCGCCAGCGATTCCGCAGACGTTGCAGCGGGCGGCAACGGCATGATCGGCAACGGCGGCGATATTGTCGTCGAAGGCATCGACCTCGCGCGAAGCTTTGATGTTTCGAAGCCGTGGCTCGATCGCTTCGTGAGCCGCATGCCGCGACGCGTGCTGCACGCCGTGGATGGGGTGTCGTTTTGCGTGCGCCGCGGCGAAACGCTGGCGCTGGTCGGAGAGTCGGGTTGCGGCAAGTCGACGCTTGCACGGATGTGCGTGGGACTGTTGCCGCCCAGCCGTGGATCGGTCGCATTCGAGGGCATGGCGCTCTACGGCGACGGCGTGGGCGCCACACCAGCCGTGCGTCGTCGCGCCCGCGCGTCGATGCAGATGATCTTCCAGGATCCCTATGCGAGCCTCAATCCGCGCTGGCGGGTTTTCGACCTGGTCGGCGAGCCGATTGCGGCCGCCGAACCGGGCATTGCCGCGCGCGACCTTTCCCGGCGCGTGACGGCACTGCTCGACCAGGTCGGGCTGTCCGCCAGCGACGCGCAAAAATATCCGCACCAGTTTTCCGGCGGGCAGCGCCAGCGCATTTCGATCGCGCGCGCGCTGTCGACGCGGCCCGCGTTCATCGCCTGCGATGAGCCCACCTCTGCACTCGACGTGTCGGTGCAGGCGCAGGTGCTGAACCTGATGCGCGACCTGCAGCGCCAGCTTGGACTCGCGTACCTGTTCATTTCGCACAACCTGGCGGTGGTCCACCATATCGCCGACCGGGTCGGCGTCATGTACCTCGGTCGCGTCGTCGAATCAGCGGACCGGCGCACGCTGTTCGGCCACGCCCGTCATCCGTACACGCAAATGCTGCTCGACGCGGTTCCCGACCTCGAGCACGCCGGCACGCCGGCCGAGGTCGCGCGTGGCGAAGTCCCTGATCCGCTGCAAGCGCCGGCCGGCTGCAGTTTTCATCCGCGCTGCCCGTACGCGGATGCGCGCTGCGAGCGCGAGGTTCCGCAACTCGCCGTTGCCGGCGACGGTCACCGCGTCGCCTGCCACGCCGTTGCGGAGAACCGGATTGCGGCGCGCCATGCCTTGCCCCCGTCGATGCAGCCCGCGATGCCGCTCACATTCGCAGCGCTCGAGGGGCACCCCGGCATTCCGCTATAATTTGGCTTCTGGTCGGCGGAATCGGGCGATGCCCGACCCCGCGGATTTCATTCAATTTCCGTCGTTTCCCACGTGCGTCTCACCCAAGTCAAGCTCGCCGGCTTCAAGTCGTTTGTCGATCCCACCGCCATCGGCACGCCGGGGCAGCTGGTCGGCATCGTCGGCCCCAACGGTTGCGGCAAGTCGAACGTCATCGACGCCGTGCGCTGGGTGCTGGGCGAGTCGCGCGCGTCCGCGTTGCGCGGCGAGTCGATGCAGGACGTCATCTTCAACGGCGCCGGCGAGCGCAAGCCCGTCGGTCGCGCGTCGGTCGAGCTGATCTTCGACAACAGCGCCGGGCGAATCGGCGGCCAGTGGGGCCAATTCGTCGAGCTGTCGATCCGGCGCGTGCTGACGCGTGACGGCGACAGCACGTACTACATCAACAACATACCGGTGCGCCGTCGCGACATCCACGACCTGTTCCTCGGCACGGGCCTCGGCCCCCGGGCCTACGCGATCATCGAGCAGGGAATGATTTCGCGGGTGATCGAGGCGAAACCTGAGGAGCTGCGCATTTTCCTCGAGGAGGCGGCCGGCGTTTCCAAGTACAAGGAACGGCGCCGCGAGACCGAGGGACGCCTCGCCGACACGCGCGAGAACCTGTCGCGCGTCGAGGATATCCGCCTCGAGCTCGGCAACCAGCTCGCGCGGCTGGAACAGCAAGCGCGGGTCGCGGCGGAATACCGTGACCTCGAGAGCCGCCTCAAGCGATCGCAGCACATGATGTGGTTCGCCAGGCAGCAGGACGCCGCGCGTGCGCGCGAACGCCACGCCGCTGAAGTGGCGACGCTTTCGACCGCGCTCGAGGCCGTGCAGGCCGAATTGCGCGAGGCGGAGGCGCGGCTCGAGCAGCTTCGCTCGGCGCATTTCGCCGCAGGTGACGCGATGCACGACCGCCAGGGCACGTTCTACGCGGCCAATGCGGAAGTGACGCGCCTCGAGCAGCAGCTTTCCTACGCGCGCGAAAGCGAGACGCGCATCGCGTCGCAGGTCGGCGAGCTCGAAGGCGAAATCGAGGCCCTCGACGCACAGCACGCGGGCCTCGCCGGCGAGCGCGCGAAGCTCGACGCCGAGCTCGAGCAGGCGCTGGCTGCGCATGAACGGGCGGCCGAAGCCGAGCGCTCGGTGCAGGCGGCGATTCCCGCGCTCGAAACCACACTCGCGACCGCGACCGCGGCGCTGGCCGATCTGCAGCGCAAGATCTCGTTGTCCGAGCAAAACATCCGCATCGGCGACACCCGCCGCGATCACCACCTGCGCAACGTCGCGGCGCTCGACGAGCGCCATCGCAAGCTCAGCGCCGACATCGTCGTGGCTGCGCCCGCCGCGAGCGATCCGATTTGCGACGTGGAAGACCAGCTCGCGCAGGAGCGAGGGGAGCTCGCCGGCCGCGAAGCGCGTCTCGCCGAACTCGCACAAATGGCGCAAACGCTGCAGGACGCGCATCGCGCGGCGAGCGACGCGTGGCACAACGCCAGCCGCACGCTGGCCGATCTCGATGCGCACCGCCAGGCACTCGCCGCGCTGCAAGCGAAGATCGGCCACAGCGAAGACGCCGACCGCTGGCGTGAGCAGAAAGGCCTGACGGCGGCGCGGCAGCTGTGGCAAGCGATCGACGTCGAAAGTCCCTGGGAAAACGCCGTCGAAGCGGTGCTGCGCGAGCGCCTCGAGGGCCTCGAAGTCGAAAATCTCGACCAGGTCGCCGCGTGGCTCGCCGATCACTCGGCGACGTTGCCGCGGCTGGCGGTGTTCGCGCCGGCGGCCGGCCCCCACGCCGTGCCGGGCAACGCCGGTGCGCCGGGCGGTGCGGCAGATGGTGCGGCAAATGCGTTCGCGCCCGCCGACGCGCTGTGGCAGAAGCTGAAGATCAAGGATGCGCGGGTCACGCGTTTTGTCGCCGACGGCGTCGCGCACGTGCGCTGCCGCGACGACATTGCCGCTGCGCTGGCCGAGCGCGCCGGGCTCGCGATCGGCGAGGCGTTCGTCACGCCGCAGGGACACCTGGTGGGGGCGGCCGGCGTCACGCTGTTCGCGCCGGACAGCGAGATCCACGGCGTCATTGCGCGCCAGCGCGAACTGGAACAGCTCGAAGCGAGCTTGCCTGGCGCGCAGGCCGCAGCCGGCGAAACGCGGGTCACGCTGGGCGCCGCCGAGGCGTCGCTCAACGCGCACCAGCAGGACTACCACGCCGAAGGTCTCGCGGTGGCGTCGCAGCAGCGGCGCGTGCACGACCTCGACCTCGAGCTCGTCGAATTGAAGAACGAGGCCGAAGCCAGGGCGCGCCGCCATAAGGAGCTGGTGCGCGAGCGCGATGAGCTCGCGGCCGAGGCCGCCACCGAGCACGCGTCGCGCGAAGCGGTCGTGCGCGAGATCGCCGACCTGCAATCGCGGATGCACGACGAGATGGCCGAGCTTGCGACGGCGAACGGGTTGCTCGGCGCGCGCGACGCGGAGCTCGCGCGCGGGCGCGATCGCCTGCGCGACGCCGAGCGCGCGACCCAGGAAGCCGGGTTCGCCGAGCGCAGCGCGCGCGAACACATTGCCGAAGCGGGGCGCCGCGGCGAGGCGCTCGCGCAGCAGGTCGCGCGCCAGCGCGAGTTGCTGGGCCGCCTGACCGGCGAGCGCGAGTCGATCGACTGGACGCCGGTCGAGGAAGCGTTGCAGCGCCAGCTTTCGACGCGCACGGTGGCCGAGCAGGCGCTGGCCGCAGCGCGCGACGCGCTCGAATCGCTGGGTACGAAGCTGCGCGAAGGCGAGGAAGCGCGCATGGGCGCCGAGCACAAGCTCGATCCCGCGCGCGCAAGGATCCAGGAAATGCAGTTGAAGGAGCAGGCGGCGCTGCTCGCCGAACAGCAGTTCACCGAGCAGCTGACTGAAGCGCAGGCGGACGTCGCAGCACTTCCCGACGCGCTGAAGGCGTGGGGGCGCGCGTCGCTGCCGGCGGAGATCGCGCGCATCAATGCGGCGCTCGCCGAGCTCGGCGCGGTGAACATGGCGGCGCTCGACGAGCTCACGCAGTCGCAGGAGCGCAAGGCCTACCTCGACCGCCAGTCGGCCGACCTGAACGAGGCGCTGACCACGCTCGAAACCGCGATCCGCCAGATCGATCGCGAGTCGCGCGATTTGCTGCAGCAGACGTTCGATGCGGTCAACGCCAACTTCGCCGTGCTGTTCCCGACGCTGTTCGGCGGCGGCGAAGCCAAACTCGTGCTGACCGGCGAGGAGATCCTCGATTCGGGCGTGCAGATCTTCGCGCAGCCGCCCGGCAAGCGCAACGCGTCGATCCATCTGCTGTCGGGTGGCGAAAAGGCGCTGACCGCGATCTCCCTGGTGTTCGCGCTGTTCCGCCTCAACCCGGCGCCGTTCTGCCTGCTCGACGAAGTCGACGCGCCGCTCGACGATCCGAACACCGAGCGGTTCTGCAAGATGGTGCGCGAAATGTCGGACGTGACGCAGTTCCTGTTCATTTCGCACAACAAGATCACGATGGAAATGGCCAACCAGCTGATCGGCATCACGATGCCCGAGCCCGGTGTGTCGCGCGTCGTGGCAGTCGACATCGCGGAAGCGCTGACGCTGGCCGAAAGCACCGCGGCCGTCGCCGCCTAAGGTGCGTCTATCGATGCATGGCGTGCTATAGTCGGCACGATCAACGTGCACGGCATGGACGCTTGATCGGCAATGCGGATCTCTTCGTTGCAGTTCGGTCTGATCGTCGCCGGCGCGCTCCTCGTCGCCGGTGTACTGGCGTACAACTATTGGGTGTTGCGGCGCGCACGCCAGCGCGCGGGCTTCGCTCTGCGCGACGCTGACGGCGACATCACCGCGCCGCGCGTCGAACCCTCGTTCCATGTCCCGCGCGACGGCCTCGGCGATGGCGATGGCGATGTCGTGCCTTCCACTGCCGCGATCCCGGCGCAAGACGTCGCAGACGCTCGCCCGAATGCGCGGGACGCCCCGTCCGAGGCCGCCGGCGGGAACGCGGACGCAACCTGGCAGATCCCGATGGACCGCGTCGCGACATTGCCGCCGCTGCCGGCGATGACGCGCGAGTCCACCGACGTGGCCCGCGGCATGCGCCGCGACGCCACGCATTCGCAACCCGATCCCGAGATCGAATCGGTGGTGGCGTTGCAGCCGCAAGTGCCGGTGTCGGCCAACGCGCTTGCGCCCGGCCTTCACGCGCGCTTGGGCAAGCCTCTGCGATGGTTCGGACGCCGAGACTCCTCGCTTGCCTGGCAGCGGCTGTCGCCGGACGCAATGGGCGAGTTCGGTGAAATTGTCGCGTGCCTGCTGCTCGCCGACCGCAGCGGCGCCGCGAGCCGCAGCCAGCTGGAAGGATTCGTGCGGCTTTTATCCGAGCTCGCGCCGACGCTGCCGGCGACGTTCGCGGCACCTTCGATCGATGACGAGGTGGCGCGCGCCGAAGCGCTCGACAGGCTCTGCGCCGAGCTCGACATGCAAATCGGCATCACGATCCAGAAAACCGACGGCACGCCGATCGCTGGCACCAAGCTGCGCGGGGTCGCCGAAGCCGCGGGCTTCCGGCTCGCGCCGAGCGGCCGCTTCGAATGGGTGCAGGAAGAAAACGGCAGCGTGATCTACACGCTGCAGAACATGAGCGGCGATCCCTTCACGCTCGACGGGCTGCGCGCGGCGTCGCTGAACGGACTCGTGTTCGTCCTCGACGTGCCCTGCGTGGCCGAGCCCGCGCGCGCGTTCGACCAGATGAAGATGGCGGCCGGACGCCTCGCGCACACGGTCGGCGGCGAAATGGTCGACGACAACCGGCGGATGCTGGCCGACGAGGCGCTGGCGAAGATCCGTGCGCAGGTCGTCGCGGCCGCGGCCGCGCTCGCCGATGTCCACATCGAGCCCGGCAGCCCGCGCGCACTCAAGCTGTTCTCGGCCTGACGGCGATGCCCGCCGGGGGCAAGGACCCAGCCAGCGCCGCGGCGGCACGTGCCGGTGCGCTGCGAGACGCGATTCATGCGCACGACCATCGCTACTACGTCGAGGACGAGCCCACGGTCAGCGACGCCGAATACGATGCGCTGATGCGCGAGCTGCAGGCGATCGAAGCGCAATTCCCGCCGCTCGTCACCCCGGACTCGCCAACGCAGCGCGTCGGCGGCTCCGCGTCGGGCACGTTCGAGCCGGTTGCCCATCGCGTGCCGATGCTGTCGCTCGCCAACGCATTCACCGACGACGACGTGCTGGCGTTCGACCGCCGTGCGAGACAGACGCTGGCCGTCAACGAAATCGCCTACGCAGTCGAGCCCAAGTTCGATGGACTGGCGATCGGCCTTACCTATGAAAAGGGCCGCTTCGTCGTCGGCGCGACGCGCGGTGACGGCGAGCGCGGCGAAAATGTCACGGCCAACCTGCGTACGATCGGCGGGATTCCGCTGGTGCTGCCTGCCAGGCTGGCGCCGCCACTGATCGAGGTGCGCGGTGAAGTGCTGATGTTGAAGGCCGAATTCGCGCGCCTCAATGCCGCGCAGTTGGAAAAGGGCCAGAAGACGTTCGTCAATCCGCGCAATGCCGCGGCGGGCGGCCTTCGCCAGCTCGACCCGCGCGTGACGGCCAGCCGCAAGCTTGCGTTCTTCGCCTATGGCATCGGCGCGGTGGAGTGGGGGGCGCTCGCCCAACCCGCCTCGCAGACGCTACTGCTCGACTACCTGAGCAAGCTGCATTTTCCGGTGACGAAAGAGCGGGCGCGGGTAAAGGGCGCGCAGGGATTGCTCGACTACTACCGGTCGATCGGCGGGCGGCGTGAGCGCCTGTCGTTCGAGATCGACGGAGTCGTCTACAAGGTCGACGACCTCGCGATGCAGCGCACGCTGGGATTCGTCTCGCGCGCCCCGCGCTTCGCGCTCGCCCACAAGTTTCCAGCGCAGGAGGCGCTCACCGAGGTCACCGGCATCGACATCAACATCGGGCGCACGGGTGCGGTGACACCGGTTGCGCGGTTGAAGCCGGTTTTCGTCGGCGGCGTCACGGTCACCAACGCCACGCTGCACAACGAGGACGAGGTGCGCCGCAAGGATGTGCGCATCGGCGACACCGTGGTGGTGCGGCGCGCCGGCGACGTGATTCCGGAAGTGGTGCGCGCGTTGCCGGAAAAGCGCCCGCGCGACGCGCGCGAGTTCGCGATGCCCGCACGCTGTCCGGAGTGCGGCTCGGCGATCGTGCGCCTCGAAGGCGAGGCGGTCGCGCGCTGTGAAGGCGGGCTGGTGTGCCCGGCGCAGCGCAAGCAGGCCTTGCTGCATTTCGCGTCCCGGCGCGCGATCGACATCGAGGGTTTCGGCGAAAAGTTGGTCGACCTGCTGGTGGACGCCGACATCGTCAAGACGCCGGCCGACGTCTATGCGCTGTCGGCGGCGACACTCGCCGGGCTGCCGCGGATGGCCGACAAGAGCGCCGCCAACGTCGTCGCCGCGATCGACCGCAGCCGCGACACGACGCTCGAGCGCTTCGTCTACGCACTGGGCATCCGCCATGTCGGGGAGGCGACCGCAAAGGACCTCGCGCGCCATTTCGGCGGCCTGGCGGCACTGATGGCGGCCGACGAGTCGGCGCTGCTCGACGTCAACGACGTGGGCCCGGTGCTTGCCCAGAGCATCGCGCGGTTTTTCGGCGAGAAGCACAACACGAACGTGATCGCTGCGCTGCGCAAAGCGGGCGTCCACTGGACCGAGAATCCGCCGCGCGCGGCGCCCGTGGCCGGCCAGCTGGCGGGACTTGCGTTCGTGCTGACGGGCACGCTGCCCGGCATGTCGCGCGAGGACGCACAGGCGAGGATCGAGGCCCAGGGCGGCAAGGTGGCCGGCAGCGTATCGAAAAAGACGGACTATGTGGTGGCGGGCGCCGATGCGGGCAGCAAGCTCGTACGCGCACAGGCGCTCGGCATTGCCATTGTCGATGAACCCGGATTGCTGGACCTGCTCAAGAAAGGCGTTTCAGAAAAGCCATGAAAACCATCACCAAGGCGGTATTTCCCGTGGCCGGGCTGGGCAGCCGGTTCCTGCCCGCGACCAAGGCGAGCCCGAAGGAAATGCTGCCTGTCGTCGACAAGCCGCTGATCCAGTACGCGGTCGAGGAGGCCGCGGCTGCCGGAATCACCGAGATGATCTTCATCACCGGGCGCAACAAGCGCGCGATCGAGGACCATTTCGACAAGGCCTACGAGCTCGAGACCGAGCTCGCGCTGCGCAACAAGACCGAACTGCTCGAAACGGTGCAATCGGCCACGCCGCCCGGCATCAACTGCATCTACATTCGCCAGACCGAGGCGCTGGGACTCGGCCACGCGGTGCTGTGCGCGGCCCCGGTGATCGGCAACGAACCGTTCGCGGTGCTGCTGGCCGACGACCTGATCGACGCGCAGGTTCCGGTGATGAAGCAGATGGTCGACGTGGCGATGCGCGAAAACGCGTCGACGATCGGCATCATGGAAGTATCCCCGGCCGAAAGCGTGAACTACGGCATCGTCGAAGCCGACGCCGAGCCTTCCGACGAGCGCCTGTCGCGAATTACGCGGATGGTCGAGAAGCCCAAGCCGGGGACCACCACGTCGACGCGGGCGGTGATCGGCCGTTACGTGCTGACGTCGCGCATCTTCCATCACTTGCGCACGATGCCCGCCGGCGCCGGCGGCGAGATCCAGTTGACCGACGGCCTCGCGCGGCTGCTTGTGGAAGAGCGCGTGATCGCGTACCGGTTCGAAGGCCGCCGCTACGACTGCGGCAGCAAGCTCGGGTATCTCGAAGCCTCGGTCGAACTCGGGCTCAAGCATCCGGAAGTGGGCGCGGGATTCCGCCGCTTCCTGGCCGCGCACTGCAAATGACGCTGAACGAATTGCGCTACGTCGTCGCCGTGGCGCACGAGCGCAGCTTCGGGCGCGCGGCGGTGCGCTGCTTCGTCAGCCAGCCCGCGCTGTCGGTGGCGATCCAGAAACTGGAAGAGGAGCTGGGCGCGACTTTGTTCGAGCGCGGCAAGTCCGAAGTGACGATCACCCCTGTCGGCGAGCGCGTGGTCGAGCAGGCGCAACGCGTGCTCGAGGAAGCGGGCCGGCTGAAGGACATCGCCACCGCCGGCCAGGACCAGCTCGCCGGCGTGCTGAAGCTCGGTGTCATCTACACGATCGCACCGTACCTGCTGCCGGACCTGATTGCGGTGCTGCGCGAAATGGCGCCGGCGATGCCGCTGGAGATCGAGGAGAACCTCACCGAGAACCTGGAATCGGGATTGAAGAGCGGCCGCATCGACGTCGCGATCCTGGCGTTGCCGTTCGCGTCAGCGGGTGTCATCACCGAATTCCTCTACGAGGAGCCGTTCGAGGTGGTGGTGCCGCACGACCACAAGTGGGCATCGCGCACGTCGATCGGCGCGGGCGAGCTCGCCGCCGAGCACGCGATCCTGATGAACGTCGGCCACTGCTTCCGCGACCACGTGCTGGGCGCCTGCCCTGAACTGAACCAGCCCGACGCGCGCATCGCACGCACCAATTCGCTCGAGACCGTGCGCAACATGGTCGCGTCGGGACTGGGCATCTCGGTGCTGCCGCGCGACGCGCTGACGCCGCGCTATCACAGCCAGCTGGTGACCGCGGTGCCGTTTGCGCCACCGGTGCCGCTGCGGCGCGTGGCGCTCGCATACCGCAGGACGTTTCCGCGGCCGGCGGCGGTGGGCGTGTTGCGCGAGGCGGTTGCGCGCTGCCGCGCACCCGGCGTCGACGGATGACGCGTGCGTCGTGGCGGAATTGCGACGTTGCACGCAACGACAGTCGCCAGGCGCGTGAAGTAAAAAAAAAGGGATTACGCTTGCGCGTAACCCCTTGGTTCGATGTGGTGGGCGATACTGGGTTTGAACCAGTGACCCCTGCCGTGTGAAGGCAGTGCTCTACCGCTGAGCTAACCGCCCCGCGAACCCAGACAGGAGCGCCAATTTAACCACATCGCGGCGTCCACCGGCAACGATATTACCGGCGCATCGGCCTTCGTCGATCTGCACCAAATTGGCACGGATAGCAGCACCTTTATCGTGCGCCCTGCAACTACTTGACATTTAAATAATTTTTGTGTTCATAAAATCAACGCATTGCGCACACAGTGAGATTGGCATGCATCCCGCGCCGATATGCCCGCCATGACGACTACTGTCGCCTACGACGAAATGCGTACCGCGGACGGGACAGTGCGAGCGCATTACGGCCCGTTCGCCGATTGGCTAGCCCGCACCCCGCCCGAACGTGTCGTGCAAAAGAATGACGAGGCCGCGCGTGCATTCCATCGCGTCGGCATCACGTTCGCCGTCTACGGAGAAGATGAGGGCACCGAGCGGCTGATTCCGTTCGATATCGTTCCACGCATCATCCCCGCGGTCGAATGGTCGATGCTCGAGCGCGGACTGCTGCAGCGCGTGCAGGCGCTGAATGCGTTCCTGGCGGACATCTACGGCGCGCAGCGCATCCTCAACCAGGGAATCGTGCCGCGCGAGCGCGTGCTGGGCAACGCGCAATTCCGCGCCGAGATGGCCGGGGTCCTTGTCGCCGGGGGCACGTGGGCGCACGTCGCCGGCATCGACCTCGTGCGCGCCGGCGGCGGCGAATGGTATGTGCTCGAGGACAACCTGCGCGTGCCGTCCGGCGTGTCGTACATGCTCGAAAACCGCCGCATGATGATGCGCCTGTTCGCCGAGCTGTTCGCGACCCAATCGATTCGCCCGGTCCAGCACTATCCGGACCTGCTGCTGGAAAACCTGCGCGCGGTGTCGCCGCTTGGCATCGAATCGCCGACCGTCGCGGTGCTGACGCCGGGGCCGCACAACTCGGCGTATTTCGAGCACACGTTCCTGGCACAGCAGATGGGCGTCGAGCTGGTCGAGGGCCAGGACCTGTTCGTCCGCGACCAGAAGGTCTATATGCGCACCACGCGCGGCCCGCAGCGCGTGCATGTGCTGTACCGCCGCGTTGACGACGATTTCCTCGATCCGACGCAGTTCCGTGCCGATTCCAGCCTGGGCGTGCCCGGCCTGTTCGACGCCTATCGTGCCGGCGGCGTGACGCTGGCCAACGCCATCGGCACCGGCGTGGCCGACGACAAGTCGATCTATCCGTACGTGCCGGACATGATCCGCTTCTATCTCGACGAAGACCCGGTGCTCGCCAACGTGCCGACCTACAAGCTGTACCTCGACGACGAGCGCGACTACGCGCTCGCCCACCTCGACGAGCTGGTGGTGAAGGAAGTGCACGGCGCCGGCGGCTACGGCATGTTGATCGGACCCATGTCGACCCGCGCCGAGCGCGAGGAATTCCGCGCCCGCATCCTCGCCCGTCCGGGCAACTACATCGCCCAGCCGACGTTGGCGCTGTCGACCTGCCCGACGCTGGTCGAATCGGGCGTGGCGCCGCGCCACATCGACCTGCGGCCCTATGTGCTATCGGGCAAGACCGTGCATGTGGTCCCGGGCGGGCTGACGCGGGTCGCGCTGCGCGAGGGTTCGCTGGTGGTCAATTCTTCGCAGGGCGGTGGCACCAAGGACACCTGGGTGGTGGCCGGCTGATGCTTTCGCGAGCCGCCAACGAGCTGTTCTGGATGGCGCGGCACATCGAGCGCGCCGAGAACACCGCACGCCTGCTCGACGTCACCTGGCGCACGTCGCTGCTCCCCTACAAGGTGCGCGAGCTCGACCTAGAGTGGGCCGACCCGTGGGCGGTGCCGCTCGTCACCAGCGGCACGGCGACCAGCTTTTACGCGCGCAATGGCGACGTCAGCGCCGATGCCGTGCTGCGCTTCATGATCCTGGACCCGCTGAACTCCTCATCGATCCACGCCTGCCTCGCGGCGGCGCGCGAGTCGGCGCGCATCGTGCGCGGGGCGATCACGTCGGAAATGTACGAGGACCTGAACGGCGCATGGCTGTCGCTGCGCGAGCACGAGGACGCGGCGTTCGGAGCCGGGGGCGTGCAGCCATTCTGCGACTGGGTGAAGATGCGATCGCACCTCTTCCGCGGCGTGACCTTCGGCACGATGCTGCGCGGCGAAGCCTACGACTTCATCCGCCTCGGCACGCACATCGAGCGCGCCGACAACACCGCGCGCATCCTCGACACCAAGTATCACCTGCTGCTGCCGTCGGTCGAGGATGTCGGCGGCGCCGTCGACTATTACCAGTGGGCGTCGCTGCTGCAGTCGGTGTCAGGGTTCGAGGCATATCGCAAGATCTACAGCAACGTGATCTCGCCACGGCGCGTGGCAGAGATGCTGGTGCTGCGCGACGACATGCCGCGCTCGCTGCACAGCTGCATGAACCTGATCAACGACACCCTCGGCAACCTGTGCGACGAGCGCAATCGCGAGCTGATGCGCCTCGCCGGCGAGCTGCACGCGCGGCTGCACTACGGCCGCACCGACGACATCATCCACCAGGGCCTGCACGAGTACCTGATGGATTTCCTCGAGCGCATCTCGGCGCTCGGCGACGAGATCAGCGCGCGCTTCCTGGTGCCGGCCGACTAGGCAAACAAGGACGAACACGATTATGGCAACACGACGCCCATCACATCCTCGCAGCGCGCGCACCGCCGCGGGCGGCGCGCGGCGCACCGTTCGGGAAAAAAGCGAGGGGTTACATCACGACAGCGAGCTGCTGTCCGCCGACGAGCTGCGCAAGACCGACGCCTACTGGCGCGCCTGCAATTATTTGTGCGCCGGCATGATCTACCTGCATGACAACCCGTTGCTGCGCGAGCCGCTCGCGCCGGCGCACATCAAGAACCGGCTGCTCGGCCACTGGGGCTCGGACCCGGGCCAGACATTCACCTGGGTGCACCTCAACCGCGTGATCCGCAAGTTCGACCTTGACATGATCTACATTTCGGGCCCGGGCCATGGCGCACCGGCGGTGCTTGCCAACTGCTATCTCGAAGGCACGTATTCGGAAATCTATCCGCAGAAGAGCCGCGACGCCCGCGGAATGCTCACGCTGTTCCGCGCGTTCTCGTTTCCGGGGCAGCTCGGCAGTCACTGCACGCCCGAGGTGCCCGGATCGATCCACGAAGGTGGCGAGCTCGGCTACAGCGTGTCGCATGCATTCGGCGCCGCGTTCGACAATCCCGACCTGATCGTCAGCGTGGTCGTCGGCGACGGCGAGGCCGAAACCGGCCCGCTCGCGACGTCGTGGCACTCGAACAAGTTCCTCAATCCGATCCGCGACGGCGCGGTGCTGCCGATCCTGCACCTGAACGGCTACAAGATCGCCAATCCGACGCTGCTCGCGCGCATTGCACCAGACGAGCTCGACGCGCTGTTTCGCGGCTACGGGTGGACGCCGCACGTCGTCGAAGGCGACGACCCGATGTCGATGCACCAGCAGATGGCCGCGACGGTGGAAGCCTGCGTGCTCGAAATCCGGGCGATCCAGCAACACGCGCGCCGCACCGGCGATGCCGCGCGGCCGCGCTGGCCGATGATCATCCTGCGCTCGCCCAAAGGCTGGACCGGCCCCACGGAAGTCGATGGCCACAAGGTCGAGGGTTTCTGGCGCGCGCACCAGGTGCCGGTCACCGAGGTCAAGACCAATCCCGGGCATCTCGCCATTGTCGAGCAGTGGTTGCGAAGTTACCGCCCGCAGGAACTGTTCGACGCCGACGGCACGTTGCGCGCTGAACTGCAGGCACTCGCGCCGGTGGGGGAGCGGCGGATGAGCGCCAACCCTCACGCCAACGGCGGCAAGCTGCGGCGTCCGCTCGAGCTGCCGGACTATCGCAACTACGCGGTCGACATCGCCGGGCCCGGAACCTCGAGGACCTCGCCGACCGAACTGCTCGGCAAGTACCTGCGCGACGTGATGCGCGGCAACATGCGCAATTTCCGCATGTTCAGTCCGGACGAGAACGCGTCGAACCGGCTGCAGGACGTCTATGCCGCGAGCCGCAAGACCTGGCTCGCGCAGATCCTGCCGGAGGACGCCGACGGCGGCGAGCTCGCGCCCGATGGCCGCGTGATGGAAATGCTGAGCGAGCACACGCTCGAAGGCTGGCTGGAAGGCTACCTGCTGACCGGACGCCATGGCCTGTTCAACACCTATGAAGCGTTCGTGCACATTATCGACTCGATGTTCAACCAGCACGCCAAGTGGCTCGACAAGTCGAAGCTCGAGCTCGACTGGCGCGCGCCGATCGCCTCGCTCAACCTGCTGATCTCGTCGGTGGTGTGGCGCCAGGATCACAACGGCTTCACGCACCAGGATCCCGGATTCCTCGACGTCGTCAGCAACAAGAGCGCGGCGGTCACCCGCATCTACCTGCCGCCCGATGCGAACTGCCTGCTGGCCGTCGCCGACCAGTGCCTGCGCAGCCAGGACTTGGTCAACGTGATCGTGGCCGACAAGCAGCCGCACCTCGTCTACCTCGACCGCGAAGCGGCCACCGTGCATTGCGCCAAAGGCATCGGCATCTGGGACTGGGCGAGCACCGACGACGGCGCCGAGCCGGACGTGGTGATCGCCAGCGCCGGCGACGTGCTGACGCAGGAAGCGCTGGCGGCCGTGGCGATCCTGCGCGAGCATTTCCCGGCGCTGAGGATCCGCTTCGTCAACGTCGTCGACCTTTACCGCCTGCAGCCCGATTCCGAGCATCCGCACGGCCTTTCGGACCGCGACTTCGATTCGCTGTTCACGCGCGACAAGCCGGTAATCTTCAACTTCCACGGCTACCCGTGGCTGATCCACAAGCTCGCCTACCGGCGCCACAATCACGACAACATCCACGTTCGCGGCTACAAGGAAAAAGGCAACATCAACACGCCGCTCGAGCTCGCCATCGCCAACCAGGTCGATCGCTTCAACCTGGCGATCGACGTCATCGACCGCGTCGCCTGCCTGCAGTCCGCCGGCGCCCACCTCAAGGAGTGGCTGAAGGACCAGATCATCGAGAGCGTGCACCGCGCTCACACCGAGGGCATCGACGCCCCGGAAATGCGCGACTGGACATGGCCGGCGACGAAGGCCGGGGCGCGATGAACCGGGGCATCCGGTAAAATCGACGTTTTCCGCGATTTCTTTGCATCGACGATGACTTACTGCGTGGCGATGGCGCTCGACGCCGGCATGATCTTCGCCTCCGATTCGCGCACCAATGCCGGTGTCGACCAGATCGCGCGCTTCTCCAAGATGCGCGCGTTCGTTCGCGACGGCGACCGGGTGATCGTCATGCTGTCGTCCGGCAACCTGTCGCTGACGCAGAACGCGATGAGCATGCTCGAGCAGAACAATCGTGCAGGCGACGCGACGCCGAACGTCATGAACGCGCGATCGATGTTCGAGGTCGCGCGGATGCTGGGCGATGCGGTGCGCGAAGTGCGCGTCAAGGACGCCGGGTACCTCGAGCAGAACAACATCGACTCGTCGGCCAATTTCATCGTCGGCGGGCAGGTGCTCGGCGAGGCGCCGCGGCTGTTCCACGTCTATGGCGAAGGCAATTTCATCGAAGCCACCACCGAGACCTGCTATTTCCAGATCGGCGAGAGCAAGTACGGCAAGCCGGTGATCGATCGCGTGATCAATCGCGCGACCTCGCTGGTCGACGCCACCAAGTGCACGCTGGTGTCGTTCGATTCGACGATGCGCTCGAACATTTCGGTAGGCCTGCCGATCGACCTGCTGGTCTACGAAAGCGGCTCGCTCAGCGTCGGCAAGCGTCGCCGGCTGGACGAGGACGACCCGTATTTCCAGATGGTGCACACGCAGTGGGGCGAAGGTTTGCGGCGCGTCTTCGCGCAACTTCCCGATCCCGACTGGATGTGATGGCAGGCGTACTGCTCGTTCCCGCCACGCGCTTCGCGCTGGCGCATCGCACGACCTACCGCTTCGACCGCGCGGTGGGCCTCGCGCCGCACGAAATCCGCCTGCGCCCGGCGCCGCACGCGCAATTGCGCATCGCCGCGTATGCGCTCGACGTCGAGCCCGCCTCGCGGACGCTGCATTGGCAGCAGGATCCGTTTGCCAACTGGGTCGCGCGGCTGACGTTTCCCGAGCGCGCGTCGCTGCTCGAGCTCCGTGTCGAGCTCTCGGGGGAGCTCGTCGATGTCAATCCATTCAATTTCTTCGTCGATCCCGACGCGGCGGGCTTTCCGTTCGCCTATGGGCAAATGGTCCGTCACGCGCTGGCGCCTTATCTGGATCGATCGCCCGACGGAAAAGACGATCTTCTTGCCGATTGGGTCGATGCCTTCCGCGCCGCGATCACGCCCGGCGAAGAGACCATCGGCCTGCTGGTGCGCTTGAACCGCCAGTTGCGCGGCGACGTCGACTACGTCGTGCGCGAAGCGCAGGGCGTCCAGGGCGCGGCACAGACGCTGGCGCTGCGCTCGGGCTCCTGCCGGGATTCGGCGTGGCTGCTGATCCTGATCCTGCGCCGGCTCGGCATCGCCGCCCGCTTCGTCTCCGGCTACCTGCTCGAGATTGCCGCCGATGCCGCGGCGCGCGACGTCGGCAGCCTGCATGCCTGGGCCGAGGCGTTCATTCCCGGCGCCGGCTGGATCGGCCTCGATCCGACGTCGGGCCTGCTGGCCGCCAGCGGGCATATTCCGCTCGCCTGCGCGGCCGACCCGGACATGGCTGCAACGGTCAGCGGCACCACCGACGTTTGCGACGTGACGTTCGACACGGCCATCGGCGTGCGGCGAATCGTCTAGCGCCGACCCACGACCCACGACGTACGACCCGCGATCCGCGGTCGGCGTCGTCCGACGTGCGACGTGCGGCGCATCGCTTCGACCGGGGCTGCGCTCCGGTAAACTCGGACGTCATTCACGAAAGGTCACACGGTGCCGGTTCGCA
>JBEPUI010000005.1:0-93547 GCA_041691615.1 Pseudomonadota bacterium | reverse complement strand
CTAGCGAAGTCCCTGCATGTATTCCGCAACCGCCTTCATCTGCGCATCGGTCAGCTTCGACGCGATGGCGTGCATGATCTGGCCGTTGACGTCCTTACCGGCTTTGTCGTTGCCACGCTCGCCCGAGCCGAAGGCCTTGAGCTGCGCGTAGGTGTAGTCGGCATACTGGCCCGACACGCGCGGATAGTTGCGGGCGATGCCGGCACCATCGGGCGAGTGACAGGCGGCGCAGGCGGGCACGCCGGTCGCCGCGATGCCGCCGCGATAGATCTTCTGCCCTGCCTTGACGAGCGCAACATCCTTCGCACTCGCGAGCTTCGGTTTCTGCTTCGCGAAGTACGCTCCCAGCGCCGCCATGTCGGCGTCGGAAAGGGTCGCCGCGAAGCTCTGCATGATCGCATTGGTGCGGATGCCCGCCTTGAAATGCGCGAGTTGCAGGGTGATATAGTCGGCCGGCAATCCCGCGAGGTTGGGATTGGCCGGTGCCGCGCTGTGGCCATCGGCGCCATGACACGCAGCGCAAACCTCGTTGACGATTTTCGCCGCGTCCGGCGTGGGTGAAGCGGGCGCGGCGGCGGGTGCCGCCTGCGCCAGCGCGATCACCGGACACGCCAAAAGGGCGGCCAGCAGCAGCGTGCGAATCATTTCCTTGAGCTCCCGGGACGAAATGCGCGGAATCGCCGCTCGCCGACTGCAAAGTGCACGACGCGCGACGCTTACACCGCAGGATCAAACGCAAGATTGTACCGGAGTCGCCCATTTCCTCCCAAGCTGAAGCGCCGCGCAAGCCGCATCCCCTGATTGGCGCCGAGTTCGTCATCGCCGCCGCGCTGCCGGAACAATTCCCGGAGGCCGGGCCGCCGGAAATCGCCTTCGCCGGCCGCTCCAACTCGGGCAAGTCGAGCGCGATCAATGCGCTCGCGGCGCGCAATCGCCTCGCGTATGCGAGTCGCACGCCGGGACGGACACAGCAGATCGTGTTCTTCCGCCTGCGCAACGGCGGGTACGTCGCCGACCTTCCGGGCTATGGCTACGCCGCAGTGCCAAAGGCGGTCAAGGAAGTCTGGCAGGATTTCCTGTGGAACTACGTGACGACGCGACCAACCCTCGTCGCGCTGGTGGCGATGGTCGATTCGCGGCATGGTCTCAAGGCTTCCGACGAGGCGCTGCTGCAGGGCTTCCTGCCGACCGGCCGGCCGGTACTGCTGCTCGCGACCAAGATCGACAAGCTCACGGCGACCGAGCGGCGCGCATCGCTGCAAGGCATTCGCGCGCGGCTCGACCTGGCGTTCGCGCCATTTTCGGCGGCAGTCACGCTGCAAGGATTTTCGGCGCTGCGACGCGAGGGCATCGAGGAGGCGGAGCAGGTGATCCAGGGGTGGCTGGGCGCACCCGGCTGAGCGCACAGCCAAACGCGTTGGCGCGCACAAGAAAAGGCCCCGGGATCAAGGGGAGTGACCCGGGGCCTCGAAACGCCCACAACCCCCGCACGAGGCGGGGGCCGCAGGCACCCGCTCAGGGAGGAAAGCGGGAGACGTTCAACCGTCTGCAAGTTCTGACCGGCCGTCGCCGTTCAAGTTCCATCCGGTAGCGTTTTGATACAAGCGCGTCGGAAAATGCGCGCCGGCTGCTACGATATTCGACCCTTGATGGCAGGAAGGATTCGATGAGCTTCGCGTTTGACGGCGGTTTTCCGCAAAGGCGCCCGCGACGGATGCGCCGCGATGATTTCTCGCGGCGGATGATGCGCGAAACGCGGCTCGCCGCCGACGACTTCATCTATCCGGTGTTTGTACTGGATGGGGCTTCGCGCAGCGAGCCCGTGCCATCGATGCCGGGGATCGCGCGCAAGTCGGTGGACGGGCTGATGCACGACGCCGAACAGTGCGTGGCGCTGGGCGTTCCGGCCATCGCACTGTTTCCGGTCATCGATGCGCCGCAAAAGTCCGACGATGCGGCCGAGGCGTGGAATGCGGACGGCCTGGTGCCCCGCGCCGTGCGGTCGCTGAAGCAGCGGTTTCCGGCGCTCGGCGTGATCACCGACGTCGCGCTCGACCCTTACACGCGCAATGGCCAGGACGGGCTGACCGACGCCGGCGGCTACGTGATGAATGACGAAACCGTGGCCGCATTGTCGCGCCAGGCCTTGTGTCACGCCGATGCGGGCGCTGACTTCGTGGCACCGTCCGACATGATGGATGGGCGCATCGGCCGGCTGCGGCAAGCGCTCGACGAGCGCGGGCGCATCCACACGCGGATCCTCGCCTACTCGGCGAAATACGCGTCGAGCTTCTACGGGCCGTTTCGCGACGCCGTCGGCTCGGCCGGCGCGCTCGGGGGCGGCGACAAGTACACCTACCAGATGGATCCCGCCAACAGCGACGAGGCGCTGTGGGAAACCTGGCTCGACATCGACGAAGGCGCCGACATGGTGATGATCAAGCCGGGACTCCCCTACCTCGACATCGTGCGCCGCGTGAAGGATTCGTTCGGCATGCCCACCGCCGTGTACCAGGTGTCCGGCGAATACGCGATGCTCAAGGCCGGCGTGCAGGCCGGATGGCTGGACGAGCGCGCGTGCGTGCTGGAAGTCCTGACCGGCATGAAGCGCGCCGGCGCCGACGCGATCCTCACGTACTACGCGCTCGACGCGGCGCGCTGGCTGCAGGAAGCCAATCGCTAGCCGGCGGCTGTCCCGGCATTGCCGCGCACGCGCTGGGCGCCGTCATTCCCGCGCGGCCGAGTGCCCCGTCGTCAATCCCGCGCAGGCGAGCGCGCCCTCGTCATTCCCGCGCCGCCTGGAATCCAGCGTCTTCGGGTTCGTCGTCGTTGCTGGCGAGCAACGCCTCCACGTCGCTGACGTCGAGGCGCAACTCGTCCTTCGCACCGCGGTCGCGGCGCGCGCGGTGCCGCGCCGAATCCAGCGTTCGCACGACCAGATGAAGGCCGCCGCTGCGGGTTTCGACGGCGAGTTCGACGGGGCCATCGGCGTGGCTCGACAATGGCCGATAGCGCGTTCCCGCGTTGATCAGCGCGAGCTCGACCGACTTGGCGTTGTCGGCGTCGAGCTCGAGGCGAATGCCGCTGTCCTCGGTGGCCCAGCCCGCCGCCACCCCGCCGGTGAGCCGCGGCGCGAACGCCGCGAGATGGCGCATCCAGGCAAGCGCTTCCTCGCGCTGGGCACGCAGCATCGCGAGGTGCTCGTCGCCGCTGAACAGCGCGTGGTATTCGGCCAGCGCGACTTCGATCTCCTCGTCGCCGGGCATCGCGACGCCGTGCGCGAGGTCGAGCTCGCGCGCCGCCTTGCGCTTGGCCATCGACCAGTCAGTGATGCCGTGCTCGGCGATCAGCCGGGCGGCAGCCTGCGCGATCAAGCTGCGCTGCTGGCCGTCGCCATCGAAGGAAAAGCGGCGTTCGCTGCGGCGGTTCTCGATTTTTCGCGTCGATCGGGGCATGCGTGTTTCAAGAAGATCAGAAAATCTGGTCGCGGACTTCCTGCGAACTGCGCGTCGGCTGCGGCGCCGCGAGGCCGTCGTCGCGTGAGCGCGGCGTGAACTCGCTGTAGAAGTACTCGCTCAGGTTGCTCGATTCGTCGCGCAGCCCGGACTCGGCGTTGATGCGCAGCGACACCACGCCATCGGGCGGCGACAGCTTGGATTCGGGAATTCCCTTCAGCTCGCGCTGCATGTAGGAAATCCAGATCGGCAGCGCGGCCACGCCGCCGGTCTCGTTGGTGCCGAGCGTGCGCGGCTGGTCGAAGCCGATCCACGCGACGCCCACTTCCTCGGCCGTGAAGCCGCAAAACCAGGCGTCGATGTTGTCGTTGGTGGTGCCGGTCTTGCCGGCGATGTCGTTGCGCTTCAGCACCCGCGCAGCGGCGGCGGTGCCGTAGACGGTCACGTCCCTCAGCATCGTCGTCATGATGAACGCATTGCGCGGATCTATTGCGCGCTCGGCGCCCGAGCCGGCGGCCTCCGGCTTGGCCTGCGACAGCGTGTCGCCCTTGGCGTCGGTGATCTTGTCGATCAGGTAGGGCGTGACCCGGTAGCCGCCGTTGGCGAACACCGAGTAAGCGGTGGCCATCTGCAGCGGCGTCGCGGCGCCGGCACCCAGCCCCATCGTCAGGTACGCCGGGTGCATCTTCGGATCGAAGCCGAAGCGCTGGATGTAGTCCTGCGCATATTGCGGACCGATCGCCTGCAGCACCCGCACCATCACCAGGTTCTTCGACTTGGCGAGCGCGGTGCGCAGCCGCATCGGTCCCTCGAACTTGTTTTCGTAGTTCCTGGGCTCCCAGGCCTCGCCGCCCGCCTGCTCGGCGGGAACGAAGAATGGCGCGTCGTTGATCACCGTGGACGGGGTGAAGCCCTTTTCCAGCGCCGCGGAGTATATGAAAGGCTTGAACGACGAGCCGGGCTGGCGCAGCGCCTGCGTCGCATGGTTGAACTTGTTGCGGTCGAAATCGAATCCGCCGACCAGTGCCAGCAGCGCGCCGTCCGAGGGCCGCATCGCGACGAACGCCGACTCGGCCTGCGGCAGTTGCACGATCGAATAGTGCCCCTTGTCGTCACGCACGACACGAATCACGGCACCCGGGCGGATGCGCTGCGCGGCACTCGCCTTGTCGGCGAGCGCGCGCGCCGCGAACTTGAGGCCGTCGCCCGCGATCTCGATCGTCTCGCCGCTCGCGATCCGGGCATGCACGTCGGTCTTGCCCACGACCGTCACCACCGCGGCCATCAGGTTGTCCTGGTCGGGGTAGTCGCCGAACGCGCGTTCGAGCTCGGTGTCCTGCGCATCCGGCTTGTCCGGCAGGCTGACGAACGCTTCCGGACCACGGTAGCCATGGCGCCGGTCGTAGTCGAACACGCCCTTGCGCATCGCCGCGTAGGCGGACTCCTGCGAATCCTTGCGGATCGTCGTCCACACGGTGATGCCGCGGCTGTATGCATCGTCCCCATACGCGTCGAACACCACCTGGCGCGCCATTTCGGCCACGAACTGGGCATGCGAGCCGATCGCCGCCGAGCGCAGGTTCTGCTTGACGTCGAGTGGCGCGGTTTGTGCAACCTTGAACTGCGCCTCGGTCAGATAGTTGAGTTCGCGCATCCGCCGCAACACGTAGAGTTGGCGGGATTTGGCGCGCTCGGGATTGCTGACCGGGTTGTAGGCCGAAGGTGCCTTGGGCAGTCCCGCCAGCATTGCCGCCTCGGCCGGGGTGACGTCCTTCAGCGCCTTGCCGAAATAGATTTGCGAGGCCGCAGCGAAGCCGTACGCGCGTTGGCCGAGAAAGATCTGGTTGATGTAAAGCTCGAGAATTTCGTCTTTATGCAGATTCGCTTCGATTTTCCACGCCAGCATCACTTCGCGCATCTTGCGGGTGACGGTTTTCTCGCGGGTCAGGAAGAAATTGCGGGCGACCTGCATCGTGATCGTGCCCGCGCCTTGCTGGGTGCCGGTGGAAAGGTTGGCAAGTGCTGCGCGCAGCACCGACAGGTAGTCGACGCCGCCATGCTGGTAGAAGCGCTCGTCCTCCGCGGCGAGGATGGCGTGCTTCATGACGTCGGGGACGTCCTGGATGCGCACCAGCGCCCGGCGCTCCTCACCGAACTCGCCGAGGAGCTCGCCGTCGGCGGACATCACCCGCAGCGGAATCCGCGGCTGGTAGTCGGTCAGCGTGGAAAGGGAGGGCAACGTGGGGTACAGCAAGGCCACCACAAAGGCGCCCATCAGGGCCCCGACGACGACCAGGCCGGCGATGACCGATGCCAGATAGAGCAGCCAGCGTTTTAGCACAGGGGAATAAAACTTGCGGGAAGGACGAGCGGAATCGTCATTATAGGCAAAGCTGCAACACTTGCACCTTTGCCGGTGGGAATTGATTTGACATGGTTCACACTTACTGCCAGAGTTTAATGTAATTTATTAGCAATAGGCCCAGGGTTTGCCATGCTTGCCGACAAGGTCTCTTCCACGCTCGACTTCTTCAAAACGAAGTCCCCAAGCCTCATCGGGGTCGATATCGCGTCGACGTCGATCAAGTTGGTCGAGCTCGCCGAGGCCGGAAAAGGCGCTTTCCGCCTCGAGCGGTACGCGATCGAGCCGCTGACCAAGGATCTTGTCCAGGACGGCAATATCGGCAACCTCGACCAGGTGGCCGACGCGCTGCGGCGCGGATTCAAGCGTCTGGGCACCCGCAACAAGAACGTGGCGATGGCGCTGCCTGCGGCCATGGTGATCACCAAAAAGATCATCGTACCTTCCGGCCAGAAGGAGGAGGAGCTCGAGCTCACCGTCGAGGCCGAAGCCAACCAATATATCCCGTTTGCGCTCGACGAGGTCAATCTCGATTTCCAGATCCTGGGGCCTGCGCCGAACAATCCGGATGAGGTCGAGGTGCTGATCGCCGCGTCGCGCAAGGAAAAGGTCGAGGATCGCGTGGCGATCGCCGAGGCGGCCGGGTTGCGCCCGGCGGTGATGGACGTCGAGTCCTACGCGACGCAGGAGGCTTTCGCGATGATCTCCCCGTCGCTTCCGGCCAACGGCCGCGACCAGAACGTCGCCTTTGTCGACATCGGCGCACATGTCACGCATTTCTATGTGCTGCGCAACGGCCAGTTCCTGTTCTCGCGCGACCAGGCGTTTGGCGGCAACCAGCTGACGATGGACATCCAGCGCGCATTCAACCTGTCGCCCGAAGAAGCCGAGGCCGCCAAGAAGAACCAGGGCCTCCCCGAGAACTACGACAACGACGTTTTGCAACCGTTCATGGAAACCCTGGCGCTGGAGATCACCCGCGCGCTTCAGTTCTTCTTCACCTCGACGACGCACAACCAGGTCGACCAGATCGTGCTGGCCGGCGGTTGCGCGCTGTTGCCGGGTCTGGATGAGCTGGTCGCCAAGCGTGCCAGTGTGTCGACCGTGGTCGGCAATCCGTTCGCGTCGATGCAGGTGTCCGACCGCATCCGTCCGCGCCAGCTGGCGCAGGACGCACCGCTATTGACCATCGCAACCGGTCTCGCGTTGCGCAGTTTCGAATAGTCCGCCCCGGCGCGTGCCAAGAGGCCGTTCAAAATGACGATTCCCGTCCGTATCAACCTGCTGCCGCACCGTGCGCAAAAGCGCATGGCACGCAAGCGCCAGTTCGTCTCGCTCGCGGTGCTGCTGTCGATCGCGGGGCTGGCCGTCGTCGGCCTCGTGCACCTGGTGCTGTCCAGCCAGATCGACCGGCAGAACCAGCGCAACCTGCTGCTGAAGGGCGAGATCGTCAAGCTCGACGACCAGATCAAGGAGATCGACAAGCTGCGCGACCAGATCCAGCAGGTGCTGGCGCGCAAGCAGGTGGTTGAAAACCTGCAGGCGAATCGCAACGAGGCGGTGCACCTGCTCGACCAGATGGTGCGCCAGCTTCCCGACGGCATCTACCTGCGCACGATCCGCGAGAACGGCACCAAGGTGCAGATCGTCGGCTACGCCCAGTCGAACGCGCGCGTGTCGACGCTGATGCGCAACATCGAGTCCTCGCCTTGGATTAGCAAGCCCGAGCTCGTCGAGGTGAAGCTGGTCGCGCTGCCGGGCGCAAATCCGCGCGTCACCGAGCAGAAGGTGAGCGAGTTCACGCTGAACTTCGAGGTGAAGCGTGAAACGCCTTCCGTCGCGAACGCGCCCAAGCCGGCCGCCGCACGTGGAGGCAAGGCATGAGCCTCGACGAACTGCGCAATCTCAATTTTCGCGAGATCGGCAATTGGCCGCTGTTGCCGAAGCTCGTGATGCTGGGCCTTCTGTTCGTGGCGATCCTGGTCGCCGGCGGGCTGCTCGATTGGAAGGACCAATTCGACACGCTCGACGCGTCGCGCCAGCAGGAAGCCAAGCTGCGCGAGGAATACACGACCAAGAAGGCCAAGGCAGTCAACTTCGACCTCTACGTCGCGCAGCTGAAGGATGTCGAGCAGTCGTTCGGGGCGCTGGTCAAGCAGCTGCCCAACCGCTCGGAAATCGACGCGCTGCTGACCGACATCAACCAGGCGGGCCTCGGCCGCGGGCTGGTGTTCGAGCTGTTCCGTCCAGCGCCGCAGGAAAAAATGATGGATTTCTACGCCGAGCTGCCGATAAATATTCGCATCACCGGCAATTACCATGACATGGGCGCGTTCGCGAGCGATGTAGCGCAACTGCCGCGCATCGTGACGCTGAACGACGTCGTCATCAACAACGAAAAGGGCCAGCTTCAGCTCCAGGCCACTGCCAAGACGTTCCGCTATCTGGACGAGGACGAGATCGCGCGCCAGCGCGTGATCGCCAAGGATAAAGGCAAGAAGAAATGAAGCCGCAGATGGCGCTCGTGTTCGGTGCGGCTCTCTTTCTCGCCGGCTGCGGAGCAGACAACCAGGACCTGCGCTCGTGGATGGCCGAGCAGGGCAAGGGCGTGCGCGGCCGCCTGGATCCGCTGCCGCAATTGAAGCCCTATGAGCCTTTCGCGTACAACGCGTTCGACCTGCAGGATCCGTTCAAGCCGCGCAAGATCCAGCCGGTCAAGGGCGACAGCAAGCTGGCGCCCGACGTCAACCGCCGCCGCGAACCGCTCGAGTCGTACCCGCTGGAGGCATTGTCGATGGTCGGCACCCTCGCGCGCAACAAGCAGATGTTCGCACTGGTGAAGACGCCCGAAAAAGACATCTACCAAGTGAAGTCCGGCAACTATCTGGGCCAGAACTTCGGTGTCGTGACCAACATTTCCGACGGCGAGATCAAATTGAAGGAGCTCGTGCAGGACGGCGCGGGCGACTGGACCGAACGAACGAGCGCGCTGCAACTGCAGCAGCCGGATCAGAAGACACAGGGGAGCAGACGATGAGCGCAACCATTGCCACCAGCCCGTTCGCGGGCGGTAAAGCGCTTTGGCGCAGGGGGAGCGCGGTGATCGCCGCGACGTTAGCCGCGATTGCGCTGACCGCGTCCGGCATCGCCGCCGCGCAGAGCAACAGCATCGACAACATCACGGTGTCGAAGGGCACGTCGGGACGCACGATCGTCAAGTTCACGCTCAAGGCCGCGCCGGCCAATCCGCCAGCGGGCTTCGCCATCGCCAGCCCTCCGCGCATCGCGCTCGACTTCCTCGACACCGGCAACGGTCTCGGCACCACACAGCGCTCGGTCGAGGATGCCGCGCTGCGCAGCTTCAACCTGATCAACGCCAACGGCCGCACGCGCGTGGTATTCAACCTGAACAAGCCGCAGACTTTCGAGACCACCGTCGAGGGCAACGCCGTGCTGGTCACGCTGTTCGACCAGAGCGATGTGCTTGCCGCGCAGCAGCAGCAGGTCCAGCGCTTTGCCGAGGCGCGCCCGAGCGACGTCGAACACCAGTTGCGCGACGTCGACTTTCGCCGCGGCCGCAATGGCGAAGGCCGGATCATGGTCGACCTGTCGGACAATTCGACCGGCATCGATATTCGCCAGCAGGGGCGCGCGCTGATCGTCGACTTCATAAAGACCGCGCTGCCGCGCAACCTCGAGCGCCGCCTCGACGTGCAGGACTTCGGCACGCCGGTGCTGTCCGTCGATACGTTCTCGCAGGGCCCGAACACCCGGATGGTGATCGAGCCCAAGGGGCTGTGGGAGCATTCTGCCTACCAGGCGGACAACAAGTTCATCCTCGAGATCAAGCCGGTGCAGGAAGACCCGAACAAGCTGACGCAAGGCTCGCGCGGCGGCTACAAGGGCGAGCGGCTGTCGCTCAACTTCCAGAACGTCGAGGTGCGCTCGGTGCTGCAGGTGATCGCCGACTTCACCGGCCTCAACATCATCACCAGCGACACGGTCGGCGGCAGCCTGACGCTGCGCCTGAAGGACATTCCCTGGGACCAGGCGCTCGACATCATCCTGCAGACCAAAGGCCTCGACATGCGCAAGAACGGCAATGTCGTGCTGATCGCGCCGCGTGAAGAGCTTGCGCTGAAGGAGAAGCAGCAGCTCGAAGCGGCGCAGCAGATCGGCGACCTCGAACCGCTGCAGACCGAAATGTTCCAGCTCAACTACGCCAAAGCGGCCGACATCCTCGCGCTGGTGCAGGTCAGGAATGGCGGACAGACTGGTGGGGGCGGCGGCAGTAGTGGCGCCGGAATCCTTTCGAAGCGCGGCTCGGTCACGCTCGACCCGCGCTCGAACATCCTGTTCGTGCAGGACATCCCGTCGCGCCTCGAGGAAGTACGCAGGATCATCCGCCAGGTGGACGTGTCGGTGCGCCAGGTGCTGATCGAGGCGCGGATCGTCGTCGCCAGCGACACGTTCAGCCGCCAGCTCGGCGTGCGCTTCGGCCAGCAAACCGGCTTCACGTTCGCCAACGGCCGCTACTCGGTCGGCTCGACGGGCAGCCTCAATACGCAGCCGGCCGTGCATACCGAAGGTGACCGGCTGGTGCGCGACACGCGCACGCCGACGCCGTTCGAAATCGCGTCGCCGACGGTAGCCCCCGCCGGCTTCCCCGGGTATTCGGATCCTGCGGGACTCAACGTCAACCTGCCAGTGTCTGGCGCAGCGGGACAGCTCGCGCTGACGCTGATCAACCTCGGCAGCGGCAACCTGATCAACCTCGAGCTTTCGGCGCTCGAAGCGGAGAACCGCGGCAAGATCATCTCGAGCCCACGCGTGGTCGCGTTCGACAACACCAAGGCGCACATCGAGCAGGGCACCGACATCCCGTACATCATCCAGGGCACCAACAACTCGGTGCCGACGGTGCAGTTCAAGAAGGCGGTGCTGTCGCTCGACGTCACGCCGCAGATCACGCCCGACAACCGCGTGATCATGACGGTCGAGGTGCGCAAGGACGCGATCGGCCAGACGATCGTCATCCAGGGCAGCCAGTATCCGGCGATCGACACGAAGAACGTCACCACGCAAATTGCCGTAAACAACGGCGACACCGCGGTGATTGGCGGCATCTACGAAGAGACGATCCGCAACGACACGACCAAGGTCCCGTTCCTCGGCGACATCCCGTTCTTCGGTTACCTGTTCAAGACCACGGCGCGCTCGAGCGACAAGACCGAGCTGCTGATCTTCCTCACGCCGCGGATCATCAAGGAAACCGTCAACGCGGTGCGTTGAAGCGACGATACTTTCAATTCCGCTTCGGCACTGATGGAACAAAAGCCCCGGCGCAGCCGGGGCTTTTTATTGCGTCGCGCGTCGCTAATCCGATGATTTGCGGTGAACTAAACCGTGGTTCGCGTCGGATACAATCGCCGCGTGACTTTGCATCGCGGCAATCTCTATCTCGTGGGCCTTCCCGGCGCCGGCAAGTCGACGCTGGGGCGCCAGCTTGCGCGGAGGCTCGCCAAGCGCTTCGTCGACTGCGACCATGAGCTCGAGGCACGCACCGGCGTGCCCATTCCGACGATCTTCGAAATCGAGGGCGAGGCGGCATTTCGCGAGCGCGAAGTGCAGACGCTCACCGAGCTCGCGCAGTTCGAAGGCATCGTGCTGTCGACGGGCGGCGGCGTCGTGCTGCGCGCCGAGAACCGCGCGCTGCTGAAGGCCAACGGCACCGTGCTCTACCTGCACGTCGATCCGGCGCTGCTATATGATCGTGTCAAGCATGCGCGGCACCGGCCGCTGTTGCAGATTGGCGACCCGCGCACGCGCCTCGACGAGCTTTATCGGCAGCGCGATGCGCTGTATCGCGAAGTCGCCGACCATGTGGTGGAGGCGGTGCGCGAGAACGTGCTGCGTTTCGTCAAGTCGCTCGATTCGGATGCGCAGCATGCCTGAGCACCGGACCCTCGACGTGGCGCTCGGCGAGCGCGCCTATCCGATCCACATCGGCGATGGCGTGCTGAGCCGCGCCGGCGAGCTGCTCGCGCCGCAGCTTAGCCAGCACGCGGTTGTCGTCACCAATGCGACGGTGGCCGCCCATTTCCTGGCGCCGCTGCGTGCAGCACTCGGCGAACGTGGCGTGCGCGTCGACGTGGTGCTGATCCCCGATGGCGAGGCGCACAAGAACATGGCCACGCTGGCCGACGTGCTGACGCGCCTCATCGAATGCCACGCCGAGCGGCGCACGCTGATGATCGCGCTGGGCGGCGGCGTCGTCGGCGATCTGGCCGGCTTCGCCGCAGCGATCTATCAGCGCGGCATGCCCTGCGTGCAGATTCCCACGACGCTGCTCGCGCAAGTCGATTCATCGGTCGGCGGCAAGACCGCCGTCAACCATCCGCTGGGCAAGAACATGATCGGCGCATTCTGGCAGCCGCACGCGGTGCTGATCGACACGCGGTGCCTCGCGACGCTGCCTGATCGCGAATACCGCTCCGGGCTCGCCGAGGTGGTGAAATACGGGGCAATCCACGACGCTGCGTTCTTCGCGTGGCTGGAGACGCACGCCGTCGCGCTGCATCAGCGCGACGCAGCAGCGCTGATCGAGGCCATCTACACGAGCTGTCGCATCAAGGCGGACATCGTCGCGCGCGACGAGCGCGAGACCGGCGAGCGCGCACACCTGAACTTCGGCCACACGTTCGGCCACGCGATCGAGACCGGCGCGGGCTACGGAGAATGGCTGCACGGCGAAGCGGTGTCCGCAGGCATGGTGATCGCCGCGCGACTGTCGGCGCTGGTCAACGGTTTGCCGCAACACGATGTCGAGCGCATCGACGCGCTGCTGCACCAGCTGGACATTCCCACGGCGCCGCCGCGGATGGCGTTCGCGCAATGGATGTCGCTGATGCGCCGCGACAAGAAGGTCGAGCACGAGGTCATCCGTTTCGTGCTGCTCGAACGCCTTGGCCGCGCCCGAATGCGCAGCGACGTGAGCGACGACGCGCTGCGCACCGTACTGGCCTCCCAACGGTAGCGCAGACAGACTTCGCCAGACTCGAACCGCTAAAAAAACGGGAGCGCGTGAGCGCCCCCGTTGTCGTTGCGGCAAAGCGGCGCGGCCCGCAGGCCGTGCGGATCGTCAGGGCGCGAGACAGGTAATCGTCGCCGTGGTGTTATTGGCCGGGCTGAACCCGTCGCTCACGGCGAACGTGTACGTGACGACCGTTCCTGATGTACCTCCCAGACCGCTGATTTGCCAGTCCCCGGAACCTGAACCGGGAGCGGGAATGATCGTCGCCGTCGGAGAGCCCGCCGTCGCGGACGATTGTGAGACGCTATAGGGCGGCGCGCCACCGCTGATCAGCAGGTGGAACGTTGCGGCGCAGGACTGGGTTGGGCCACCTTGCGCCAGCGGCGTCACCACGAGCGGGCTCGCGCCACCGCCGCCCGCGGCCGCGGTGCCGGGCGAATTGATCAGCGATGCCGTCGTTTGCTTGCCTGCCGAGTCGAGAATCGAGAACGTCAGCGGATTGACGCAGGTGCCATTGGTGCGCACCTCGAAAAATCCGCCGCTGACCGCGACTGTCGAATTGACGATCGTGATCGCCGTTGGAAACGACGATGTGATCCGGTACGGCGGCGTGCCGCCGTAGACCCGGTAGTCGACGATCGCGCCTGACGAGCAGGTGTTGGCATCCGGCCCGGTAATCGTCGCGGTGTCGGGAATGACCGTGATGAACGCCGCGCCGTCCTGGTTGCGCACGATCGTGAAGTTGCTGATCAGCGCCTGGCCGGACGTCAGGTCGGTGGCGCGGATCTGCGCAGGCTGCGTCGGTACGTCGACCAGCGCCTTGATGCCCACCTGCGCCACACCCGCCGTGTCGGTGGCGACCGTCAGCGTCTGCACCAGCGGCGCCGCCGGGTTGGTGCTGATGATGCCGAATGCGCCATAGACCACGTCGAAGCGGATCTGCCGGCCTGCAAGCGCCGAGCCCGCGATGCCCGTGGCTTGCACGCGCACCGTGCCGGTCTCGCCGGTACAGATGGCGCCGGCGCCGCAGGTTCCCTGGCTTGCCGAGATCGTCAGGCCGTTGGGGAACAGGATTGCCGGCGAAACGAGGATCTGCGTTACCGCCGTCTGGTTGGCCGCGTCCTGCACGGTGATGGTGACGGTGGTCGACGCGCTGACCGCATTGGCGAGCAGCACGACCTGGTCGGTGGCCACGTTCTGCGCGACCGGCAGCACCGCCGAATTGCTGGAGAATGTCCGGTAGGGCGGGACGCCTCCGCTGATCGTGAAGGATGCCGGCGATCCCGGATAGATCGTCTGCGCGGGCGGAAACACCTGGATCGCCGTCGGCGTCACCACGCCGTTGCCTGGGCCGTTGATCGAGCCGCCGCCGCCTCCGCAGGCTGTCAGCGACAGGACTCCGGCAAGCGCGAGGAGCGCAAAAACCGGCCGAAGCCAAGCGGAGATGAGCATTCTAGACATGGTGTAAATCCCTGATGATGTTGTCCTGAAATGGCTGTTTGTGCGAGCGGTTTTGGATGCTGCAACAAACAGATAGCAAAGTTTGTTCAGATTAAAGCCCAAGTTGCTGGCGGGCGCAAGCCTCGCCCGGCGGAAATGCCTGCCGTCCGGCGGGGAATGTTGCGCGGCAGATAGCGCCCGGCCCGGTTGCCGCAATGCAGCATTGGGGGGTAGACTTTGCGAGTTTCGCCCGTCTTTCCTACGCCGAGCGGCATTCGCACGACGTTTCGGGGTGAAATCGCATGGCGAAAGGGAAACGGGCGTGGAGCAACGAGGGAACGAGGCGAACCGGGACGGCGGTCCGGAGTCCGCACAGCCGCCACTTGCGCAGGGGATGTACGACCCGCGCAATGAGCACGATGCCTGCGGCCTGGGGTTCATTGCCCACATCAAGGGCCGCAAGACCCACGCGGTCATCACGCAAGCGCTCGCCATCCTCAAGAACCTGTCGCACCGCGGCGCGACCGGCGCCGATCCGTTGCAGGGCGACGGCGCCGGCATCCTGATCCAGCTGCCCGATGCGTTCCTGCGCCGCGCGTGCGGACGAGTGGGCATCACGTTGCCGGCATCCGGACACTACGGCGTCGGCATGGTATTCCTGCCGCAGGAGCCGGCATCGCGAATGGCCTGCGAGCAGGAAATCGAGCGTGCCATCGCTGCGGAAGGCCAGGTTCTGCTCGGCTGGCGGGACGTACCGACCAACAACAAGGGACTGTCCGAGCGCACCAAAGAAGTCGAGCCGGTCATCCGCCAGGTGTTCGTCGCTCGCGGCTCGCGCGACATGGATGCCGATGCGCTGGAACGCAAACTGTATGTGATCCGCAAGCGCGCCGGCCACGCGATCCAGGCGCTCGCATTGCGCCACGGCAAGGAGTTCTACGTGCCGTCGTTCTCGACGCGCACGATTGTCTACAAGGGCATGCTGCTCGCGCACCAGGTCGGCGACTACTACCGCGACCTGGCCGACGCCACGATGGTGTCGGCGCTGGCGATGGTGCACCAGCGCTTTTCCACCAACACGTTTCCGACGTGGGATCTCGCGCATCCATTCCGCTTCGCCTGCCACAACGGCGAGATCAACACGCTGCGCGGCAACTTCAACTGGATGCGCGCGCGCGAAGGCGCGATCGAATCCGACGTGCTGGGCGCCGACCTGCACAAGCTGTTCCCGCTGATCTACGAGGGCCAGTCCGATTCCGCGTCGTTCGACAATACGCTCGAGCTGCTGGTGATGAGCGGCTATCCGCTCGCGCACGCGATGATGATGTTGATTCCGGAAGCGTGGTCCGGCAACGCGCTGATGGCCGACGACCGGCGCGCGTTCTATGAATATCACGCGGCGCTGATGGAACCTTGGGATGGCCCGGCGGCGATGGCTTTCACCGACGGCCGCCAGATCGGCGCGACGCTCGACCGCAACGGATTGCGGCCTGCGAGATTTGTGATCACCGATGACGATTTCATCGTGATGGCGTCCGAAGTCGGGGTGCTCGACATCCCGGAAAAGAAGATCGTCAAGAAGTGGCGGCTGCAGCCCGGCAAGATGCTGCTGGTCGACCTGGAGGCCGGGCGCGTCGTCGACGACGACGAGCTGAAACGCAACCTGGCGGCGCAAAAGCCGTATCGCGAGTGGGTGCGGCATGCGCGGCTGTCGTTGGAGGACATGCCCGATCCGGCGCCCGCGACCCCGTCGGACGTTGCGCTGCTCGACCGCCAGCAGGCATTCGGCTACACGCAGGAGGACATCCGCGTGATCCTCGAGCCGATGGTGCAGAACAGCGAGGAGGCGATCGGGTCGATGGGCAACGACGCCGCGCTGCCGGTGCTGTCCAATCGGCCGAAGGTCTTCTACAACTATTTCAAGCAGCTGTTCGCGCAAGTCACGAACCCGCCGATCGACCCGATCCGCGAAGCGCTGGTGATGAGCCTCACGTCGTTCATCGGTCCGCGTCCCAACCTGCTCGACGTCAACCGTCGCGCCGACGCCGACCCGCCGATGCGGCTCGAAGTCGGGCAGCCGATGCTCACGTCCGACAGCATGGAAAAGCTGCGCCACATCGAGCTCTTCTCCGGCGGCGCGTTCCACGCCGAGGAGCTCGACATCTGCTATCCGGCGAGTTGGGGCGGCAACGGCATGGAGGCCGCGCTCGCGTCGCTGTGCGCGCACGCCGTCGACGCGATTCGCCAGGGGCGCAATATCCTGATCCTGTCCGATCGCACGGTGTCGCGCGATCACTTGCCGATACCTGCGCTGCTCGCCACCGCGGCCGTGCACGAGCACCTGGTGAAGAAGGGCCTGCGCACCCGCACGGGCCTGGTCGTCGAGACCGGCTCGGCGCGCGAAGTCCACCAGTTCGCGTTGCTCGCAGGCTACGGCGCCGAGGCCATCCACCCGTACCTGGCGTTCGAGACGATCGCCGCGATGCAGGCCGAGATTCCTGGCGCCGACGCGAAGGAAGCGCAGAAGCACTACGTCAAGGCGATCGGCAAGGGCCTCCTGAAGGTCATGTCGAAGATGGGCATTTCGACCTACCAGTCGTACTGCGGCGCACAGATCTTCGAGGCGGTCGGCCTGCAGAAGAATTTCGTCGACAAGTATTTCACCGGCACCGCGAGCAACGTCGAAGGCATCGGCCTGTTCGAAGTCGCGGGCGAATCGCAGGCGTTGCACGACCTCGCGTTCGGCGACGATCCGCTGCTCGAGCAGATGCTCGACGCCGGCGGCGAATACCAGGTCCGCACGCGTGGCGAAGAGCACATGTGGACTCCGGATTCCATCGCCAAGTTGCAGCACGCGACGCGCGCCAACAACTTCGCGACGTTCAAGGAATACTCTGCACTGATCAACGACCAGGGCAAGCGGCTGAAGACGCTGCGCGGATTGTTCGAGTTCAGAACCACGGCATGCGCGCCGGTTCCGATCGATGAAGTCGAGCCGGCCGCCGAAATCGTCAAGCGCTTCGCCACCGGTGCGATGAGCCTCGGGTCGATCTCGACCGAGGCGCACACCACGCTTGCCGTGGCGATGAACCGCATCGGCGGCAAGTCGAACACCGGCGAAGGCGGCGAGGACGGCGCGCGTTATCGCGCCGAGATGAAGCTGGGCCGCGGTCCGGCGGTCACCGGCGACACGCTCGCGACATTCATCGGCAGCGCCAACGTGTTCCACGACTTTCCGCTGCAACAGGGCGACAGCCTGCGCTCGAAGATCAAGCAGGTGGCCTCGGGGCGCTTCGGCGTCACCGCGGAATACCTGTCGTCGGCGGACCAGTTGCAGATCAAGATGGCGCAAGGTGCGAAGCCCGGCGAAGGCGGCCAGTTGCCGGGACACAAGGTGTCCGATTACATCGCGAAGCTGCGCTATTCGATCCCGGGTGTCGCGCTGATTTCGCCGCCGCCGCATCACGACATCTATTCGATCGAGGACCTGGCGCAGCTGATCCACGACTTGAAGAATGCGAATCCGCAGGCGTCGATCTCGGTGAAGCTGGTCTCCGAAGTCGGCGTGGGCACGGTCGCCGCGGGCGTTGCCAAGGCCAAGGCCGATCACGTGACGATCGCCGGGCACGACGGCGGCACCGGGGCGTCGCCGGTGTCGTCGATCAAGCACGCCGGCACGCCATGGGAACTGGGACTCGCGGAAACGCAGCAGACGCTCGTGTTGAATCGCCTGCGCGGGCGCATCGTCGTGCAGGTCGACGGCCAGATGAAGACCGGCCGCGATGTTGCGATCGGCGCATTGCTGGGCGCCGACGAGTTCGGTTTCGCCACGGCGCCGCTAGTCGTCGAAGGCTGCATCATGATGAGGAAATGCCACCTCAACACCTGCCCGGTCGGCATCGCCACGCAAGACCCGGTGCTGCGCGAGCGCTTCAACGGCCAGCCCGAGCATGTCGTCAACTATTTCTTCTTCGTCGCCGAGGAAGTGCGGCAGATCATGGCGAGCCTCGGCATCCGCAGGATCGAGGACATGATCGGCCGCGTCGACCTGCTCGACACCAAGCCCGGCGTCGAGCACTGGAAGGCGCGCGGCCTCGACTTCACGCGCGTGTTCCACCAGCCCGACATGCCGTCGACCGTGGCACGCCATCACCGCGAAGCGCAGGACCATGGGCTCGCGCGCGCGCTCGACCATGAACTGATCGCGCGCTCGGCCGACGCGCTCGCAGGCGGCGGCGCGGTGACGCTCAACGTGACGATCCGCAATGCGCACCGCTCGGTCGGTGCGATGCTGTCGGGCGTGGTCGCGCGCAAGTTCGGCCACGACGGCCTGCCGGACGACACGATCCATGTGGCTTTCGAGGGCACCGCGGGGCAGAGCTTCGGCGCGTTCCTGGCCAGGGGCATCACGCTCGAATTGCAGGGCGGCGCCAACGACTACGTCGGCAAGGGCTTGTCGGGTGGCCGCATCGTCGTCTATCCCGATCCGGAGTGTCCGGCGAAAGCAGAAGAGAACATCGTCGTCGGCAACACGGTGATGTATGGCGCGATCGAAGGCGAGGCGTATTTCCGCGGGGTCGCCGGCGAGCGCTTCTGCGTGCGCAATTCGGGCGCGACCGCAGTGGTCGAAGGGACGGGCGACCATGGCTGCGAATACATGACCGGCGGCACCGTCGTGGTACTAGGTTCGACCGGACGCAACTTCGCGGCCGGCATGAGCGGCGGCGTGGCCTATGTGCACGACCCCGACGGCACGTTCGCGCAGCGCTGCAACACCGGCATGGTGAAGCTGCTGCCGGTAATCAGCGAAGACGATCAGGCGCGTGAAGACGAAGCGTTGGTCGCCGCCGGCAAGGGCCGCTTGCGGCACCGCGAAGCGGCCGACGAAACGCTGTTGCGCAGACTCGTCGAGCGCCACCTCAAGCTGACCGGCTCGACGCTGGCGTTGTCGATGCTCGACGACTGGGACAACGTGCGTGCGCGCTTCGTCAAGGTGTTCCCGGACGAGTACCAGCGCGCGCTCGGCGAGATGTACGCGCAGAGGCTGCTGGCGCAGCCAGGCGTTGCGGACAAGGCGCGCGCCACCGCCTGAACGCAACGCATTCGCGCAATCAAGCGGTAGTCACGGCATCTCTTTTCCTGGAGCGGCAAGCGAAGCAATGGGCAAGATCACTGGATTTCTCGAATTCGATCGCGTCGCCGAGACGGCTGAACCAGTCACCGAGCGCCTTCGCCACTATCGCGAGTTCGTGCTGGCGCTCGAGGACGAGGCGGCGGCCAAGCAAGGCGCGCGCTGCATGGATTGCGGGATTCCCTTCTGCCAGAGCGGTTGCCCGGTCAACAACATCATTCCCGACTGGAACGATCTCGTTTACCGCCACCATTGGCAGGGGGCGCTGACCACGCTGCACTCGACCAACAATTTTCCCGAATTCACCGGACGGATCTGTCCGGCGCCCTGCGAAGCGGCGTGCACGCTCAACATCAACAACAACCCGGTGGCCATCAAGTCGATTGAGCACTTCATCATCGACAAGGGCTGGGAAGAAGGCTGGGTGGTGCCGATGCCGCCCGCCCGCAAGACCGGCAAGCGCGTGGCCGTCGTGGGATCGGGACCCGCCGGGCTTGCGTGCGCGCAGCAGCTCGCGCGCGCGGGCCACGACGTCGTGCTGTTCGAGAAGTCCGACCGCCTGGGCGGCCTGCTGCGCTACGGAATTCCCGACTTCAAGATGGAGAAGCACCTGATCGACCGGCGGCTTGCGCAGATGTCGGTCGAGGGCGTCGAGTTCAGGCCCAACTCGGAAGTCGGCGTGAACGTCGCCGCCGCCGACGTGCTCGACGGATTCGACGCGGTGGCGCTGACCGGCGGCGCCGAAGCGCCGCGCGACCTGCAGGTGCCCGGCCGCGATCTCGCCGGCGTGCATTTCGCGATGGATTTCCTGCCGCAGCAGAACCATGTCGTCGCAGGCGACAAGGTCAACGATCAGATCGTGGCGACCGGCAAGCATGTCGTCGTGATTGGCGGCGGCGACACCGGCTCCGACTGCGTGGGCACGTCCAACCGCCAGGGTGCGAAGTCGATCGTGCAGTTCGAATTGCTGCCGCAGCCGCCGGCGAACGAGGACAAGCCGCTGACGTGGCCGCAGTGGCCGATCAAGCTGCGCACGTCGTCGTCGCACGAGGAAGGCTGCGACCGCGACTGGGCGGTGCACACCAAGCGCTTCGAAGGCCGCGATGGCCGAGTGCAGAAGCTCATCGCCGCACGCGTCGAATGGGCGCGCGACGCCGCCGGCCAGATGCGCATGACCGAAATCCCGGGCACCGAATTCGCGCTCAACGCCGACCTCGTGCTGTTCGCGATGGGCTTCACCGGGCCGCGCGGCGCCGCGCTCGATGCGTTCGGCGTCGCTCGTGATGCCCGCAGCAACGCGCGGGCGAACACCGACGACTACCGGACCAGCGTCGACGGCGTGTTCGCCGCCGGCGACATGCGCCGCGGGCAGTCGCTGGTGGTGTGGGCGATTCGCGAAGGCCGGCAATGCGCGCGCGCCGTCGACGAGTTCCTGATGGGAACGACCGAGCTGCCGCGTTGAGAGGGCAAGGTCCGATGAGCGGCGTCACCACTCTCGATGTCGCGAGCTGGCAGCCGATGGTCGACGCATCGGACACGCAGCGCCACGCGCGCGCGATCGAGGACGGCGGCGTGCTCGCGCTGCCGCGACTCGCCTTCACGCTGGGCGATGCCGAGCGGCGATTCCTCGATCCGCGTTGGTCGGACGCGCGCGCCAAGAACATCAGCCTCGATCGCGGCGAAATCCATGGCACCGAGGCCGCTGGCGAGGACCGCGCCGCATTGCGCGGCATGGTTGCGCGCTTCGGCGCGAGCGCGAGCGGTCTCATCGCCGCGCTGTTCCCGCGCTACGCGCAGCACCAGAAGCGCGCGCGCACGAGCTTCCGCCCGCAACCGGCCGCGGGGCGCGACGTGTCGTGGCGCAAGGACGACACGCGACTGCACGTCGACGCGTTCCCATCGCGGCCCAATCACGGCGAGCGCATCCTGCGCGTGTTCTGCAACGTCAATCCCGACGGTGAGGACCGGGTCTGGCGCGTCGGCGAGCCATTCGACGCGATGGCCGCGCACTTCCTGCCGCGGCTGCGGCGCATGCGTGCCGGCGAATCGCAGCTGCTGTCGTGGCTGCACGTCACCAAGGGCCGGCGCAGCGAGTACGACCACCTGATGCTCGGCCTGCACGACGCCGCGAAAAGCGACATGGCCTACCAGCACGACTCGCCGCAGCAGGAGGTGCGCTTCGCGCCGGGCACCACGTGGATCTGCTTTTCCGACCAGGTGATGCATGCGGCGATGGGCGGCCAATACATGTTCGAACAGACGATCCACCTGCCGCTCGCGGCCTTGTACGAGCCGGCGCGCGCGCCGCTCGCGATCCTCGAACGCCTGACCGGACGGCGGCTGACCGCGCACTCTGCTTGACGCGGCTCGCGGCGGCAGCAATCCAACCCCAATGACAGAACCCCTGGCCAACGATACGTTGCTGCGCGCGTTGCGGCGCGAGCCGGTCGAGCACGTTCCCGTGTGGCTGATGCGCCAGGCGGGCCGCTACCTGCCCGAGTACAACGTGGTGCGCAGGAAGGCCGGCAGCTTCATGGCGCTCGCGACCTCGCCTGCGCTGGCAACCGAAGTCACGCTGCAGCCACTCGCGCGCTTTCCGCTGGACGCGGCTATCCTGTTCTCCGACATCCTGACCGTTCCCGACGCGATGGGTCTTGGATTGTCGTTTGCCGAAGGCGAGGGCCCGCGCTTCGCCAACCCGCTGCGCGACGAAGCCGCCATCGCGGCGCTCGCGGTTCCGGATCCCGCGAAGCTCCGCTATGTCTTCGACGCGGTCGCCGAGATCAAGCGCGCGCTGTCGGGACGCGTGCCGCTGATCGGATTCGCGGGCAGCCCGTTCACGCTCGCGTGCTACATGATCGAAGGCAGCGGCAGTACGGATTTCGCCCGCGTGCGCACGATGGGTGCCGCACGGCCAGACCTGCTGCAGCGAATCGTCGACGTCAACGCGAAGGCGGTGACCGCCTATCTGCGCGGGCAAATCGACGCCGGTGCCGACGTCGTGATGCTGTTCGACACCTGGGGCGGGTTGCTGCCTGCGGCGGCTTGGCGGCGGTTTTCGCTGGCGACGATGCAGGCGGTGGTATCGGCACTGCCGCCGGGCGTGCCGGCCATCGTGTTCACCAAGGGCGGGGGCGCGTGGCTCGACGACCTCGCCAACATCGGCGCCGCGGGCGTCGGCCTCGATTGGACCGTCGACCTGGCGCGCGCCCGCGCCAGTGTTGGCGCGCGCGTCGCGCTGCAAGGCAATCTCGACCCGCTGGTGCTCACCGCGGACGTCGCGACCGTCGATCGCGAGGCGCGTGCGGTGGTGCGCGCCGCCGGTCCTGCCCCGGGATTCGTTTTCAACCTGGGCCACGGTATCGTGCCTCACACGCCAACGGCGAACGTGGCCGCGCTCGTCGCCGCCGTGCACGACGAATCGCGGGCAATTTTTTGCACGCGATGAGGAGTTCACCCGCCCGAGGGAAATTCGCGCAAAGCCGCGCCAGCGCTTGCATCCGCCGGGGTTGACAAACCCCGGAAACCGGGGCTCAAAGCCAGTTATGCACACGTCGCGCGGTGCGACGCCGGCGCGCGCCGCGGTCAACGGGGGCACTACAAGTGCGTCCACAAGCTACTGAATATCAATATCTTTTTTTTGCGTTCCCAGTGGGCATTGACGCATGCGTCAGCGAACAGAGGCATCGCGCGGCATCGCGCCGGAAAATTACTCACAAAGTTATCCACATTCCAGACGGTAAAAATCGCGTGCCCTCTATGAATGAACAACTTGCGCGCTTTCACTCGCGTTTGTGATGAGGTTTTCGAACACTACAACAATGCGTAACCGGCCGTGATCGCGCGCATCGCGATCTGCGGGGTGGCAACACCACCATTCGACTACTGGATTCCGGCGGGACTCGATGTGGCGCGCGGCGCGGTGGTGCGCGTCACGCTCAACCGGCGCCGCTGCGTGGGCGTCGTGCTCGGCACCGACGACGATGCGCAGGTCGCGCGCGAAAAACTGCGCGGCATCGACGAGCTCGTCGCGTTGCCGCTGCTGCCCGGCGAGTTGCTCGACGTCGCGGCGTTCGTCGCCGACTACTACCACGAGCCGATCGGTCTGGTGCTCGCGCACGCCGTGCCGCCGCTGTCGCGCGCGCGAAAGAGCGCCGATCCCGCTACCATCAAGGCGGTGGCCGCCAGCGGCACGCTCGCGGATGCATTCGAGATCAATGCCGCGCAGCGCGCGGCGGTGCAAGCGATCGACGCGGCAGCCGGTGCCTTCAACGCGTTGGTGCTGCAGGGCGTCACCGGCAGCGGCAAGACGGCCGTCTACCTGCGCGCGGCCGAGGCGGCGATCGCCCGAGGCGGGCAGGTGCTGCTGCTCGCGCCGGAGATCAACCTGACGCCGCAGCTTCAGCAGCAAGTGGCGCACGGATTGCCCGGCGCGCGCGTGGTCACGCTGCACAGCGCGCTGGCCGCCGGCGAGCGCAAGGCCGCATGGCTCGCGGCGCTGGCCGGCGAAGCGGACGTCATCCTCGGCACGCGACTCGCGGTGTTCGCGCCGTTGCCGAAGCTCGCGCTCGCCATCGTCGACGAGGAACACGACCCGTCGTACAAGCAACAGGACGGCGTGCGCTACCAGGCACGCGACGTCGCGGTGTGGCGCGCGTTCGCGCGCGGGGTGCCGGTGGTGCTGGGAAGTGCCACGCCGTCGCTCGAGACGCTCGAGCATGTGCGCACCGGTCGCTATCGGATGCTGTCGATGCCCGCCCGCGCGCACGCCGATGCGCGCGCGCCGGCGATCGCGCTCGTTCCCGCGCGTGGCGAAGGCGCGCATGATGGCATCGCCGCGCAGTTGTGGCGCGCGCTCGCGCAGCGCCTCGAGCGCCACGAGCAGTCGCTGGTGTTCGTCAACCGCCGCGGATTCGCGCCGGCGCTGAAGTGTCCCGCCTGCGCATGGGAAGCGATGTGCCCGCGCTGCAGCGCGCGCCTCGTCGTGCATCGATCGCCCGTGCAGATGCGCTGCCATCATTGCGGCCACGCCGAGCCGGTGCCGCGCGCGTGCCCGCACTGCGGCAATGTCGATCTGCTGCCGCAGGGCCACGGCACGCAGCGGCTGGAGAACGCATTGCGCGAGGCTTTTCCCGTGGCACGCATCGTCCGTGTCGACCGCGACTCGACGCGCGCCAGGCACGCGTTCGCGCGCATTCGCGAGCGCGTCGCGGACCACGACGTCGACATCCTGGTCGGCACGCAGATGCTCGCCAAGGGCCACGACTTTCCGCGCCTGACGCTGGTCGGCGTGCTCGGCGCCGACAATGCGCTGTACAGCGGCGATTTTCGCGCGACCGAGCGGCTCGGTGCGTTGCTGGCGCAAGTGGCCGGCCGCGCGGGACGCGCGTCGCTGCCGGGCGAGGTGATCGTGCAGACTGATTTCGCGACGCATCCGGTGTTCCGCTCGCTCGCCGACGACGGCTACGACGCGCTCGTGCAATCGCTGTTGCCCGAGCGCGAGGGCGCCGGCCTGCCGCCGTACTCGCACCTCGCGCTGCTGTCGGCGGAAGCGCAGCGGCGCGACGATGTCGACGACTTCCTGGCGGCTGCGCATGCGCTCGGGCAGCGCATCGCCGCGCAGCGTGGCGGCCGGCAGGAAGTCGTAGAGGTCAACGCGCCGCTCACCGCAGCGCTCGCGCGGCGCGCGGGATTCGAGCGCGCGCAATTGTTGCTGCGAAGCCACGAGCGGCGCGCGTTGCAGGCATTCCTCGGTGCGTTTCGCGAGGGGCTCGACGCATTGCCGGGCCGCCGCGTGCGTTGGGCGCTGGACGTCGATCCGGCGTCGTTCTAGCCCGCCCGGCTATAATTCGCCCCGTCGCGACGCTTGGCGCCATCGCCCAGGTTCGCCACGGCTTGCCCGCATCGGCGCGGCTCACTCCACTTCCATGAATCCCTCATTGCCCGAGCTCCGCCAACAACTCGCGCGCTGGCTTGCCGACGCCGTTGCCGCGGCGCTGCCTGAAGCCGCCGATATCGAACCGGCGCTCGAGCGCCCGCGCGATGCCGCGCACGGCGATTTCGCGACCAACGTAGCGATGGTCGCCGCCAAGCGCGCCCGGCGCAATCCGCGCGAAATCGCCGAGGCGATCGTCGCGGCCCTTCCCGCAAACCCATGGGTCGCGCGCACGGCCATCGCCGGGGCCGGATTCATCAACATCGTTGTGACGCCGGCGGCGCGCGCCGCCGCCGCGACCCGCGTGCTTGCGCAGCGCGACGACTATGGTCGCGCCGACGTGCATCGCGGCGAGCGCGTGATGGTGGAATTCGTGTCCGCCAATCCGACCGGGCCGCTGCACGTCGGGCATGGCCGCCAGGCGGTGCTGGGCGACGCGATTTCGTCGTTGCTCGAGGCGCAGGGCTACGCGGTGACCCGCGAGTTCTACTACAACGACGCCGGCGCGCAGATCGAGAACCTCGCGCTGTCGGTGCGCGCCAGGGCGTGCGAGTTGCAGGGATCGAGCGAGCCTTTCCCGGAGGACGGCTATCGCGGCGAATACATTCGCGAGCTCGCTCAGCGATACCTCGACGACGGTGGCGACATTGCGGACCTCGCGGCAATCCGCCGTTTCGCCGTGGCCGAGCTGCGCCGCGAGCAGGACAGCGACCTGAAGGCGCTGGGCGTGCGCTTCGACAACTTCTACCTGGAAAGCTCGCTGTACGAGGACGGTCGCGTCGAGCGCACCGTGCAGGCGCTCGTCGCGTCGGGACGCACGTACGAGGAGGGCGGCGCGTTGTGGCTGCGCACCACCGATTTCGGCGACGACAAGGACCGCGTGATGCGCAAGTCCGACGGCTCGTTCACCTACTTCGTGCCCGACGTCGCATATCACGTGAGCAAGTTCGACCGCGGGTTCGCCAAGGCGATCAACGTGCAGGGTGGCGATCACCACAGCACCGTCGTGCGTGTTCGCGCGGGCCTGCAGGCGCTGGGACAGGGCATTCCGCAGGGCTATCCCGACTACGTGCTCCACAAGATGGTCACCGTGATGCGCGGCGGCGAGGAAGTGAAGATCAGCAAGCGCGCCGGCAGCTACGTGACGATCCGCGACCTGATCGACGAAGTCGGCCGCGACGCCGTCCGCTATTTCCTGGCGTCGCGCAAGGCGGATACCGAATTCACGTTCGACATCGACCTCGCGCGCTCGCATTCCGACGACAATCCCGTCCACTACGTGCAGTACGCGCATGCCCGCGTGGCGGCGGTGCTGCGCCAGGCCGGGATCGAATTCCACGATGCGGCGCACGCGTTCGCCGACGCCGACCTGGCGCCGCTCACAAGCCCGTACGAAGACGCGCTGCTGCGCAGGCTCGACGATTTTCCGGTCGAGGTCCTTCAAGCGGCGCGCGAGTTCGCACCGCACCGGATCACCGGATGGTTGAAGGAAGCGGCGCGGGACTTCCACAGTTACTATAATGCCGAACGCTTCCTGGTCGACGACCCCGCGTTGAAACGCGCGCGCCTCGCGCTGGTGGTCGCGACCGGGCAGGCGATCCGCAACGGCCTTGCGCTGCTCGGCATCGCGGCACCGCTGGAGATGTAGCTTCACAAGCGACTTCATGGTCAACCGGACCGGGAAAGCATCAAGGAATATGGCTCCTGCGCAATCGCGTTCCAAACCGCAGCCGCGCGCACGGGCAAGCCGGAAGCGTGCCGCCGGCGGCACGCTGCTCGGCATTTTCATCGGCCTCGTCATGGGTCTCGCGCTGGCCGCTGGCGTGGCGTTCACCGTAGGGGGCGGGCGCAGCGTCTACCAACCCCAGGTGGCCGCGCAAAAAGACGTGCGCGATCCGGCGCGCGACGTCACCAAGACAGTCTCGGCCGACAAGGCGGCGGACAAGCCGCGCTTCGATTTCTACAAGATCCTTCCCGGCGGCGAGGAGCCGCGCATCCAGTCCGACAAGCAGGCGCAGGATCGCCCTGACCGCGCACTGGTCGAGAAGGCCGCGGAAAAATCTGCGGAGAAGATGCAGCCCAAGGCTGCCGATCCCTCGAGCCGCGTGGCCAAGGCCGCGGACAAGGCACCGGAGAAGATTGCGAGCGCCGACCCGGCGAAGGCCGCGCGCGCAGGCGATCGCTTCTGGCTGCAGGCAGGCTCGTTCACCGACCAGGCCGATGCCGAGAACATGAAGGCAACGCTCGCGCTGGGTGGCTGGCAGGCCGTCGTCCAGCAGGGCATTCTCGCCGACAAGTCGGTCCGCTATCGCGTCCGGCTCGGGCCCTACGACAATTCCGACGAGTTGAGCCGGGTCAAGAACCAGCTCGCGCAGCGCGGGTACGACTCCGCAGCCATCAAGTATTGAGTTCCCCGGGGCGTGGCGGAACTTGCGTGGGCGTTGCGAGGACCAAGAGAACGGCAATGCACCAGCATCGCACCTTTCAACTCGCCGCCGCGACCGGTCAGTCCGGACGCGCCACGGCACCATCGATCCGTCCTGACGTGGAGAGCACACCGATGTTTTTCCTGAGCCCTGCAACGCGCATGCGCGTCGTCTTACTCGCATCGGTCGCCGCGATGTTCGCCGCGTTCGCCGCGATTCCCGCCACGGCACAAATGGTCGAGGGCAAGAACTACAACCGGCTCGCAACGCCGGTACCCGTCGAGACCGGCAAGAAAATCGAGGTCATCGAGTTCTTCTCGTTCGGGTGCCCGCATTGCGCCGATCTCGAGCCGATCCTCGAAGGCTGGATGAAGACGATGCCGGCCGACGTCGAATTCCGGCGCATCCCGGTGTCCTTCCAGCGCGCGTGGGAAAACCTCGGCAAGAGCTACTACACGCTGCACGCGTTGGGCCAGGACGAACTGGCGCCCAAGGTGTTCGCGGCGATTCATCAGAACAACAAGAACCTGGCTGATCCCAAGACATTCTTCGACTGGGCGGCCGCCAACGGCATGGATCGCAAGAAGGTCGAGGACATGTACAACTCGTTCTCGGTCGCGAGCCAGATGTCGCGCTCGAAACAGCAGGCGCAGGTGTTCAACATCCAGTCGGTGCCGACGATCATCGTCGACGGCAAGTTCACCACCGCGTCCGACCGCATCGGGGGCCACGCCAACGTGCCGGCGGCGATCAACGACCTGGTGGCCAAGGCGCGCACCGAGCGCGGCAAAGGCTGACGGACCGGCCGCCGACGGCATTCTCCTCCGCCGGCCGACGACACCTTGCCCGCGAATTCGCCGCTTCGCGTTTTCATCACCGGCGCATCGTCCGGCATCGGCGAAGCGCTTGCGCGCGCGTACGCGGCTGACGGCGCGGTCGTCGGCCTGTTCGCGCGACGTGAAGGCGAACTGGCAAGGGTCGCGGATTCGCTTGCGCGTCGGGTACCTGCTGTGGATCCGGCTCCGACGCTCGCGCCCGACGGGGCTGGCGTCGTCCACAACACCGACACCGCCGCGTCCCTGACGTCGCCCGCGTCGGTGTCTCGGAGCTATGCGGGCGACGTCAGGGACGCGGGCGCGCTCGCGGCGGCCGCCGCCGATTTCATCGCCCGTCACGGGGTGCCGGACGTCGTCATCGCCAACGCCGGCGTGTCGCGCGGCACGCTCACCGAACATCCCCAGGATCTTGCGGCGTTTCGCGCGGTGTTCGACACCAACGTCATGGGCATGGTCAACACGTTCGCGGCGTTCGCCGCACCGATGCAGCGCGCGCGCGGAGGCACCTTCGTGGGTATCGCGAGCGTCGCCGGGTTTCGCGGCCTTGCGGGGTCGGGCGCGTACTCGGCGTCGAAATCGGCGACGATCACCTATCTGGAAAGCCTGCGCCTCGAAATGCGACCCTATGGCATCGCCGTGGTGACGATCTGCCCGGGCTATGTCGGCACCGCGATGACCGCGCGCAATCCGTACCGGATGCCGTTCAAGCTCGAGGCGTCCGTCGCCGCGTCGAAAATCAAGAAGGCGATCGCGCGACGCCGGCGCTTCTACGTGTTGCCTTGGCCGATGGCGATCGTCGGCGCGCTGCTGCGCGTGCTTCCGCGACCGATCTTCGACGCGATGTTCGCCGGCGCCGCCCGCAAGCCGCGTGCCGATGACGACGCAGCGCGTTGACGCTGTCGAAGCGGGCATCCCTGCCGACTGGGCCGGCGTGCGCCATCCGCGCGCGGCCGCGTCGCCGCGCATCGCAAGCTGGGTGCCGAGCCTGACCGAGCTGCTGTTCGCGCTCGACCTCGGCAAATGCGTCGTCGCGCGCACCGGCTTCTGCATCCATCCGCGCGGCATCGTGCAGCGCGTTCCCAAGACGGGCGGCACCAAGAACCCGGACCTCGCGGCGCTGAAGGCGTGCGCGCCGTCGCACCTCATCGTCAACGTCGACGAGAATCGCCGTGACGATGTCGACGCCGCGCGCGAATTCGTGCCGCACGTGGTGGTGACGCATCCGCGCGACCCGCTCGACAATCTGCGCCTCTACGCACTGCTGGGCGCGATCTTCGACCGCGGTCACGACGCCGCGGCGCTGACCCGCGACTTCCAGGCGTCGCTCGCCGCACTCGACGCCGCGGTGGCGCGATTGCCGCGCGAGCGCGTGCTCTACCTGATCTGGAAGAAGCCGTGGATGAGCGTGGCGCGCGACACCTACGTTTCGGCCACGCTCGCGCGCGCAGGCCTCGACACGCTTCCGGCGGCCGCGACGCGTCGCTATCCCGAAGTCGCGGACGACGACCCGGCGTGGCGCGACGCCGATCGCATCCTGCTGTCGACCGAGCCCTACGCGTTTCGCCAGCGCGACGCCGACGCGCTGCGCGGGCTTAATGACACGCCGGTCGAGCTGATCGACGGCGAGTGGACATCCTGGTATGGCGTGCGCGCGATCGAATCGTTGCGCGCGCTGGCGGCGTGGCGCGTGCGCCACGCCGCATCCGCGCGCTAAAGCAAAAAAAAACCGGGCCGACGGTGGCCCGGTCGTTGCGACAGCGCTCGCGGCGGGTCAGATCGGCACGCGAATGCCCACCGTGACCGCGTAGTAGTTGCCGTCGCTCTTGTCCGCGGTGGCGGCGCCCGAGATGTACCCGGTCACACGGCCGAATTCGGTGCTCGCGCCGAGATTGAACAGCGCGTAGTTGCTGTCCGGCCGGTACGTGCCGACGCTGTAGGTGCCGCCGAGGCCGATCGGCGTCGCGTTGATCGAACGCGCGTCGTCCTTGGATTCGAACTGCCACGTCGCGCGCGCGAATGGCCGTACCGCGCCGAGCTGTCCCGAAACCTGCCAGCCGATGCCCGACAGCAGCGACTCGCGCTTCTGCTGGCCATACGACAGCGCGGTGCTGTCGCTGCCGTTTTCGGAGAACTGCCGGACGATCACTTTCTGGTACTCGACGCTCGCGAACGGGCCATGCACCCAATTGCCGGCGTTGAACCAGTAGCCGCCCAGTACGCCCCCGCCGTAGTGGTAGCCGCGCGCGCTTGCCGTTTCGACGCGGTTGTCGGCGAGGATCTGGATGTTGCGATGGATGTTGCGGTAATCGAGGTCGCCGGCGAACGCCGACCCGCCGAGATACCACGGACCATCGCCCCAGCCGGCGTAGATCGTGCCCATCGCCTCGTCGAGCTTGTAGCCGCCGGCGTTGCCGTCGAAGTCGCCCTTGTTCTCCGAGTAGCCGAACTGCAGTCCGACGAGCAGCTTGTCGGAGAGCTTCATGTCGCCGCCGACGCTCAACGTGCTCTGGTCGGCGCTCGAGTTGGTCAGCCCGCCGTTGAAATCCGGATTGGCGTAGTCGTAGCTCGCCCAGGACTGGATCTTGTTGCCGCGTGCGGGCGAGTCGATTCCCGACTGCATGCGCGCGTCGACCGCGCGGAAGTTGGCGGCCTGGATCGCGAGCGGCGCCTCGGCCAGCACGGCCATGCGCGCCGGCCCGTCGATGAACGACTCGGCGAACTGCGCCAGCGCCATGTGGCCGGCGGTGGTCGGATGAACACCGTCGGCGAACAGATACGTCGACGCCGCATCCGGCGTCACCAAGTTGGCGGACGTGCACACCAGCGACGGCGTCGCGCCGCACGCGGGCGTGGTGACGTTGGTGATTCCGTACGCGCCCGGGTTGGCGATGATCTCGGTCAAGAGCTTGGACACATCGAGCCGGATGACGTTGCCGCCCAGCTGGTCGAGACCGGCCATCAGTGTGGAGTTGTACAGAGCGGTAACCGCCGAAATGCCGGCCGCGTTTCCCGACGCCTGTCCGAACGGCGTCTTGCCGATGTCGGGGACATTCCACACCATGACGTAGCGCGCGCCCGCCGCCTGCAGGAGGCCGACCTGCTGCACGAGCTCCACGGCCGCGGTGGCGACGTTGGCCTGCAATTGGGGCTGCGTGATCGCGCCCGCCTGCAGTGCGCCCAACTGGAAGAAGATATCGTTGGCGCCGCCCCAGATCGAAAACAGTGCGTTCGGATCGAACGTCGGCAGCTGCAGGAAAAATCCGACCTGGTCGACGATCGGCAGCGCGTTGCCCGTGGGCACCTGGTTGGGCACGCCCGGCCTGTCGCTGACGCGTGCGCCGCCCTGCGCGTAGTCGGTGCCGACCTGGTTGGCAGGATGCGCGTCGAAACCATAGTGCTCGGCGAAGAACTGCGCCCATACGGGGCCGGGATTGGTGGTGAACAAGCCGCCGCCTCCCGGGAAGATCGGCTTGAACGAGCCGTTATCGGTGAGGCTGTCGCCGAAGAAATAGGTGTTGCTGAATTGCGCGAAGGACGTGCCCGCGCACAGCGACAGCGCGACCGCACACGCGGCACGCGACAAGCGGAATCTGGTCATCGATCGCTCCTTGGACTTGTTGGTGGGGACCGCTCCCCGCGGCTGGCTGTACAGTTGTCCCATTCGCCGAGCATTCTAGAACAACTTGCCACAGGTCAACGAGGGCATGCACATTGGCGTTGAAGCACAACAAGGAGGAATGCCATGACCGTTTCTTTCATGCTGCGCCACGTACTGTCCCGGCTTTGCACCCTGTCGGCGGCGGCAGCCGCAGGCGCACTGGCGGTTGCGCTGAGCGCGAGCGCGCCGGCCTGGTCGCAGGATACCGACACGCTGCCGACCCGCGTCGGCCGCATCAGCAATACCTCCGGCGCGATCTACCTCGCGCCGCAGGACCACGCCGACGACTGGTCGCCGGTCGACATCAACTACCCCGTGTCGCTCGGCGACAACGTTTGGGCATCGGAAGGCGCGCGCACCGAGCTCGATTTCGGCGCCAGCCAGCTGCGGATGTCCTCCGGCACCAATGTCAGCGTTGCGAATCTCGACGATCACAATCTGGCGCTGTTCGTCGCGCAAGGTGACGTCATCGTGCGCGTGAGCCTGCTCGACGCCGGCGACAGCGCCGTAGTCGACACGCCCACGACCCAGGTCGTGCTGGTGCGACCGGGCCTGTACCGGATCACCGTATCGCCCGACCAGCAAAGCACGACGCTGACGGTTCGCGTCGGCGAGGCCACCGCGCAGGTGACGGCTGGCAGGCAGCAGGTGCTGGCGGGCATGACCGCGGTGGTGAACAACGGCCCGCAGGTGGTCGCCGAATTCAGTGCCGCCTATCCGCTCGACGCGTTCGACACCTACAGCGCGAGCCGCGAACGCGTTTACCAGCAGCCCGCGACCAACAACTACGTGTCGCCGCAAATGGTCGGCTATGCCGATCTCGCCACGTATGGTGCGTGGCAAAGCTACCCCGACTACGGCAACGTCTGGTTCCCGCGCACCGTCGCGGCCGGCTGGGCGCCATACAGCGACGGCTACTGGACGCAGGTCCCCGGCTTCGGCCTGACCTGGGTCGATCGCGCGCCGTGGGGCTATGCGCCGTTCCACTACGGCCGCTGGTCGAATTTCAACGGACGCTGGGGCTGGCTGCCCGGCGAATACGTCGCGCGTCCGGTGTGGGCGCCCGCGCTGGTCGCGTGGACCGGCGGCGGCATCACGGTGGCAGTGGGAGGGGGCGGCGCCGTCTACGGCTGGGTGCCGCTGGGCTGGCGCGAACCGTACCGGCCGGCCTGGGGTTGCGGCGGCAACTGCTGGGACCGGTACAACCGGCCGTACCAGGTGGATGTCCGCGATCGCAACAACGATCGGGAGCGCGCGCCCTCCCAATACGCGAACTGGCGCGTACCCGGCGCGGTGACGGCGGTTGCCGGAACGGCGTTGATCGCGCGCAAGCCGTATGCCGCGGGCGAGCGCGTCCACCTGACGGGAACGGCCCTCGCGTCGGTGCAGTCGGCGTCGTCGGCGCCTCCGATGGTCAAACCGTCGCCGAATCGCATTCCGGTGGTGCGTCCGGGATCGCAAGGCACGCCCAAGCCTGCGTCGGCGTTCTATGCCAACTCGAAGCCCGCGCAGATGGGACTGCTTCGTCCCGGCCTTCCGAGCGCCACGCCGGTCTCGGTGATCAAGGGCGGCGTGGGCGATACGCCCGGCAGCAAGGGCAATGCCGCCAGCGCAGTGATCAAGTCGCCGAACGCCGCGAACGTGCCGCTGAACCGCGTCGGGCCCGGCAATGCGCAAGGCAAGGTGCCGCAGGCGGAGTCGGCGCAAAAGGGATCGCGCGGGGCGCCGCAGGGGGCGATGACGACCGTGCCCGGCGACAACGCCGCGCCGAAGATCATCGCGCCGCAAAACAACCCGGGCGGCGCGGCGAAATTCAACCAGCAGCCGAACAATCCCAATGCAGCGCCGAAGTTCAACCAGGGGCCGAACGCCGTCGACGTCGCGCCCAAGGGCAACCCGTCGCCGAACAGCGTGAACGGCGCGCCACGCGTGACGACGCAGCAGAACGCCAGCGATGTGGCGAAAGCGGGCAACCAGCAGCACAAGGCGCCTCGCTTCGACACCGAATCCAAGGTGAACAACAACCAGGGATCGCACATGCAGAATGTCGAGCGTGCGCAGGCGCGCGTCGTGCCCGGCAACCAGGCGCAGCAACAGCAGCAGTCGTTGAAGCCCACGCCGCAGCCGCAACCGCAGTCGCAACCGCAACACCAGCAGGCCATACGCACGGCACCGCCGGCGAACGTGGCGCCGCCTCACGAGTCGAGAAACAACGACGAGCACCCGCGCGCGTCCGGCAAGAACGAGAAGGAAAAAGACAAGGACAAGGACAAGCACTGACGCGCCGGACACGCACTGACGCGGCGGCGTCGCGCCGCGTCAGTTCATCGGCGCCGCGGGAGCGGCGCCTGTGTTCACGATGGCGTCAGTTGGAAAGCAGCGCGAGACGTTTGCCGCCATCCACCAGCCGCACGCGTTCGCCTTCGCGTACCGTGGGTTGCGAGCTGTAGCTGAACGTGCGGGTGTTGCCGGTATCCATCGCGATGTTCACCGACCAGTAGGCCTTGGTGTTGCGATTCTTCTCGACCTGGTTGCCGGCGAGTGCGCCCGCGCCGGCACCGGCGATGGTCGCGACCGTGTTGCCACGGCCGCTGCCGATCTGGTGGCCCAGCACGCCGCCGACGACACCGCCGATGATTGCGCCGCCGCCGCTGGAACCGCCCTGTTGCTCGACATAGCGGATCGATTGCACGACACCGCAGTCGTTGCAGGGCTTCTGCGCGGACGCCGACTGCGCGCCAAGAATTGCCGTCGCCAGCATCGTGATTGCAAGAAGCATTTGTTTCATCGTTGACCTCCTTCTGAAAGATTCGATTCGCGACGCCGCGCTAGCCTTCGGCGCGGGTGCGTGCATAGGTCCCGGGTGCATCCGCCAGCGCCTTCAGGCCGCCCTTGCCCGGTACGCGCGGCGGCACTTCCTTGCCGAGGAACGACGAAATCCACTGCCGCCAGTCGATCCACCACGAGCCTTCCCGCTGGGTCGCGCCGGCGAGCCACGCGTCTGCATCGTCGCCCAGTTTGGGATTGGTCCAGTAGCCGTACTTGTTGGCCGCCGGCGGGTTGATCATGCCGGCGATGTGCCCGGATCCCGAGAGTACGAAGCGCGATTTGCCGTGCAGGATCTTCGGCCCTTCGTACGTGGTCTTCCACGGCGCGATGTGATCCTCGATCGCCGATACGAAGTACGTCGGCACGTTGACCTTGGCGAGGTCGATTGGCGTTCCGGCCAGCGTGACGCCGCCCGGTTCGCGCAGCGCGTTGTGCATGTAGAGGCTGCGCAGGTAGAAGCTGTGCATCGCCGCCGGCATGCGCGTCGAGTCGCAGTTCCAGTGCAGCAGGTCGAACGGGAACGGATCGCGGCCGAGCAGGTAGTTGTTGATGACGAACGACCAGATCAGGTCATTGGCGCGCAGCATGTTGAAGGTGTTGGCCATCTCGCTGCCTTCGAGGAAGCCGCGCTCGTTCATTTTCTTCTCCAGCGACGACACCTGCTTCTCGTCGATGAACACCTCGAGCTCGCCCGCGTTGCGGAAATCGAGCAGCGACGTCATGAACGTCGCGCTGGCGATGCGCGTGTCCTTGTGCGCGGCCATGTAGCCCATCGTGGCGCCGAGCAGCGTGCCGCCCAGGCAATAGCCGACGGCGTTGACGTCCTTCTCGCCGGTGGCGCGGGCGATCGCATCGAGCGCCGCCAGCGGTCCTTCGCGCATGTAGTCCTCGAAGTTCTTGGCCGCGAGCCTGGCGTCCGGATTGACCCACGACACCACGAACACCGTCATACCCTCGTGCGTCGCCCAGCGCAGGAACGAGTTCTTCTCGCGCAGGTCGAGGATGTAGTACTTGTTGATCCATGGCGGGATCACCAGCAACGGGCGCCGCCACTGCTTCCTGGTCGCGGGCTCGTACTGGATCAGTTCCATCAGCGCATTGCGGAACACCACTTTGCCGGGCGTGGTCGCGATGTTGACGCCCAGCTCGAAGGCCTTCGAGTCGGTCATCGAGATGCGCACCTGCCCGTTGCCGCGCTCCATGTCGTCGAGCAGGTTGTTGAGGCCCTTGACCAGGTTGTGGCCGCCGGTGGCGATCGTCTCGCGATAGACCTCGGGGTTGGTCAGCGCGAAGTTGGATGGCGACAGCGCGTCGATGTACTGGCGGGTGAAGAAATCGACTTTCTTGCGCGTGTTTTCGGAAAGCCCGTCGACGCTCGCGACGTTGTGGTGCAGCCAGCGTGCGGTGATCAGGTAGGACTGCTTGATGTAGTCGAACAGGAACGACTGGTGCCAGTCGTCGTGCTTGAAGCGCTTGTCGCCGGCGAGAGGCGATGCCACCGGCGACGCGTCGGCCCCCATCAGCTTCAACAGCGAGGACTGCCACAGCGCCGCGTGATGCCACCACAGGTTCGCCTGCGATTCGGCGATGCGTCCCGGATTGGCGAGCATCTGCGATGCGAGCTCGAAAAACGCCTTGCCGACGCCGAGTTCATCGCTGAATATCGCGGTCCCTGAATCGGGCTGTCGCGTGGCGAACTCGCCGATCGCGCGCGCGCCCTTGTCGGCCGCGGTGGCGAGCGACCGGGCCAGAGCGTCGGCGTCGAATACCGGCGGCGCCTTGGCGTTGTTGGTTGTGCTGGAAGACGTGTTCGCGCTCATGAAGGGATGCCGAAGAGGATTGCGTGATCGGGTGCGGCGATGCGCTCGATGCGGCGCCGATGCCACAGGTGGTTGAGATGCGCGATCGCCTCGCCCATTGCGAACGACAGCTGCTGCGTGTCGAGCTTGCGGCGGAACAGCACCGGCAGCACTTCGGACGCACTGACGGGACGCGCGGTCGCGCGGATGAAATCCTCGAGCTCGCCAAGGCGTGCGTGGTGATGCGCGCGAAGTTGCGCGACGCGCAGCGCAATGCCGCGAAACGGCAGCCCGTGCGATGGAAGCACCAAAGTGTCGGGCGGCAGCGTCTCGAAGCGCGACAGCGAGTCGAGGAAGCGCTGCAGCGGGTCGGCATCAGGCTCGCCGGCCCAGACGCTGATGTTGGTGCTGATCCTCGGCAGCAGCATGTCGCCCGAAATGAGCACGCCGCGCTCGCTGCAATAGAGCGCCGCATGCTCGGGAGAGTGGCCAAAGCCCGCGATCACGCGGAACGCGGATCCGCCGAGCGTCAGCGCGTCGCCATCGATCATTCGCCGGAACGTGCGGGGAAGCTCGGGGACGGCCCTGCGGTAGCCGGTGAGCCGGGCGCCCAGCGCTTGCGCGTCGTCCGCGGGGAGGCCATGTGCGTGCAGGAACGCCGCCATCGACGCCGCATCCATCGACGCCTGTTCGTGCCACACGCAATGCGCGTGCAGGAACTCGCCGTGCGTCATCGTCACCGGCACGTCGAAGCGCGCCGCGAGCCACGCGGCGTTGCCGAGGTGGTCCGGATGATAGTGCGTGACGACCAGTTGCCCGAGCGCGCGATGGCGCATCGTCGTCGCGAAATGCGTTTGCCAGTGACCGCGCGTGACCACGTCGCCGAAGCCGGTGTCGACCGCCGCGAAGCCCTGCGCGCCGTCGACCAGCCACAGGTTGATGTGGTCGAGGGCGAACGGCAGAGGCATGCGCAGCCATTGCACGCCATCCGCGGCGACCGCGGCCGTGCCGGCCGCAGGCGGCATGGCAAACGGCAGGTCGAGCTCGAAATCGGCAGGTGCGTTCATCGTGGAATGGGTGCGGCGCCGCAGGTGCAACCACGGCGGCGGCGCCAGTTGCATATGGTATCGTGGACTTCGATCTCGCGCCGCCACCGCGGCTAAAGCCGCCGTGCCGTACAGCTGACCATGCCGTCTGCTCGCCATCCCGCCTATACCATTTCCGCGCTCGCCAAGGAATTCGCGCTGACCACGCGCGCGATCCGCTTCTACGAAGACGAAGGACTGATCTCGCCGCAGCGCGTCGGGCGGGTGCGCGTCTACGGCGAGCGCGAGCGCGTCCGCATCAAGTTGATCCTGCGCGGAAAACGGCTGGGACTGGCGCTGGCAGAGATCGGCGAGCTGCTCGACATGTACGAAGTCGCGCGCAACGAGCGCGGGCAGCTCGCCAAGTTCGTCGAGCTGCTCGCCGACCGGCGCGCGCGCCTTTTGCAACAGAAGGAAGACATCGACGCGACGCTCGTGGAGATCGACGGCATCGAGCGCGAATGCAGGCGCCAGCTGAAGGACGCGGCCGACGCCAAGAGTGCCGCGGCAGGCGGGCATCGCGGGGGCGGCCGGTCCGGGCCTCACAGTTGACGTTTACGTAAACGTCATACACAATCCGGTGCCACGGTTTCTCCGAAGCGCTCGGAATCGACAGGTTCCCGCGGTCAAACGCCATGCAAATGCCGGCTTTCGTCCCCGCCTTCCCGGGCTACGCGGACCGCGTGCGGGACAGCTTTGCGCGGCAGGGCGCCATGCAAACGCTCGGCGCGAGCCTTGCCGCGGTCGAACCTGGCTACTGCGCGATCGAAATCAAGCCCTGCGCCGCGATTTCGCAGCAGCATGGCTACGTCCACGCGGGCGTACTGGCGGCGATCGTCGATTCGGCGGGCGGCTACGCGGGCTTCACGCTGTTTCCGGCCGACGCATCGGTGCTGACAGTCGAGTTCAAACTGAACCTCGTCGCACCTGCGCGTGGCGACAAGCTCGTCGCCGAGGGCTTCGTGATCAAGCCGGGACGAACGCTCGCGATCACGCGCGGCGAAGTACATGCGATCGCGGATGGCCGGCGCACGCTGGTGGCGCTGATGCAGCAGACGTTGATCGTGATGCGCGGCATGCAGGACGGCGGTTAGGTTAGATCCGGGGCCGCCAACACCGCCAACACCGCCAACACCGCCGGCGTGACCGGCAACGACCGAATCCGAGGATGCGCGATGCCCGAATTTCAAACGCTGGATTTCCACCTGGGCGAGACCGTCGACATGCTGCGCGACAGCGTGCGCGCGTTCGCCGCCGATGAAATTGCGCCGCGCGCCGCGGCGATCGACCGTGACAATCTCTTTCCCGCCGACCTGTGGCGCAAGATGGGCGACCTCGGCCTGCTCGGCATCACCGTCGAGGAGGCATTCGGCGGCAGCGGCCAAGGCTACCTCGCGCACATCGTGGCGATGGAGGAGATCTCGCGCGCGTCTGCGTCGGTGGGCTTGTCCTATGGCGCGCATTCGAACCTGTGCGTCAACCAGATTCGCCGCAACGGCAGCGACGCGCAAAAAAACCGGTATCTGGCGAAGCTGGTGTCGGGCGAGCACGTCGGCGCGCTGGCGATGAGCGAGCCCGGATCCGGATCGGACGTGGTGTCGATGCGACTGCGCGCCGACCGACGCGGCGACGTCTATGTGCTGAACGGCAGCAAGATGTGGATCACCAATGGCCCCGATGCCGACACGCTGGTGGTGTACGCCAGGACCGACGCCGACGCGGGGCCGCGCGGCATTACCGCCTTCATCGTGGAAAAAGGCATGCGCGGCTTTTCCACCGCGCAGAAGCTCGACAAGCTCGGCATGCGTGGCTCGAACACCTGCGAGCTCGTGTTCATCGACTGTAAGGTGCCCGCGGAAAACATCCTCGGCGACGAGGGACGCGGCGTCAACGTGCTGATGAGCGGCCTCGACTACGAGCGCGCGGTGCTCGCGGGCGGCCCGCTCGGCATCATGTCGGCGTGCCTCGACGCCGTTCTGCCCTACGTGCATGAACGGCGCCAGTTCGGCCAGCCGATCGGCGAATTCCAGCTGATGCAGGGCAAGCTCGCGGACATGTACACGACGATGAACGCGTGCAAGGCGCTCGTCTACGCGGTGGGCGCGGCCTGCGATCGCGGACAGACCACGCGCAAGGACGCCGCAGGCGCGATCCTCTACGCCGCGGAAAAGGCGACGTGGATGGCCGGCGAGGCGATCCAGTGCCTGGGCGGCAACGGCTACATCAACGAATACGCGACCGGACGGCTGTGGCGCGACGCCAAGCTCTACGAGATTGGCGCCGGTACGTCGGAGATCCGGCGGATGCTGATCGGCCGCGAGTTGTTCAACGACAGCAAGTGACGTCACCGTGCGATCGTTGACCCCTCGTCGTCACCGCAGTGCGTGGCACGCTGGCCGCGAAGAAGGCGCTGCGGCCAAGCCGGATGGCAGAATGTGCGTGCCGGGCGCGACGCCCGGTTGTCGAGAACATGGGCGCCGTGCACCGCCGGCAGCAGGTTGCGCGTCCAGCAAATGAGACACCTGTCAGGGAGCAACGGATGATCAGCGACCCCATTGTCATCGTCGGCGCCGCGCGTACGCCGATGGCGGCGTTCCAGGGCGATTTCGCCACCCTTTCGGCAAGCGATCTCGGCGCGGTGGCGATCAAGGCCGCCGTGCAGCGCGCGGGCCTCGAGCCCGACGATGTCGACCGCGTGATCTTCGGCTGCGTGCTGCCCGCCGGCCAGGGCCAGGCGCCGGCACGACAGGCGTCGCTGAAGGCCGGCATGCCGCTCGCCGCCGGATGCACGACCGTCAACAAGATGTGCGGCGCGGCAATGGAAGCCACGATCCTGGCGCATGACTCGCTGGTCGCCGGATCGGCCGAAGTGGTCGTCGCGGGCGGAATGGAGAGCATGAGCAACGCGCCGTACCTGCTGCCCAAGGCGCGCAGCGGATACCGGATGGGCCACCAGCGGGTGATCGACCACATGTTCATGGACGGACTCGAGGACGCCTACGATCGCGGCCGCCTGATGGGAACGTTCGCCGAAGAATGCGCCGGCCAGTACGCGTTCACGCGCGAAGCGCAGGACGAATTCGCGCAGGCGTCGCTGGCGCGCGCGCTGGCGGCCAGCGAGGACGGCACGTTCGCCCGGGAGATCGCCCCGGTCACCGTCAGCGGCAAGAAGGGCGACGTCGTCGTCGACCGCGACGAGCAGCCGGGCAAGGCGCAGCCCGCGAAGATTGCGACGCTGAAGCCGGCGTTTCGCAAGGACGGCACCGTGACCGCCGCCAACTCGAGCTCGATTTCCGATGGCGCAGCGGCACTGGTGCTGATGCGACGCTCGACCGCCGAGGCGCGAGGACTCACGCCGCTGGCGGTGATCGTCGCGCACGCGACCCATGCGCAAAAGCCCAGTGAGTTCACCACCGCGCCGGTGGGCGCGATCGCCAAGCTCTACGCCAAGACCGGATGGACGACGCGCGACGTCGACCTGTTCGAGATCAACGAGGCGTTCGCCGTGGTGACGATGGCGGCGATGCGCGATCACGGGATCGCGCACGACAAGGTCAACGTGCACGGCGGAGCCTGCGCGCTGGGCCACCCCATCGGTGCGTCCGGCGCGCGGATCATCGTCACGTTGCTGGGGGCGCTCGAAAAGCACGGCGGCAGGCGCGGCGTTGCCGCGCTGTGCATCGGTGGCGGCGAAGCCACGGCGATCGCGATCGAGCGGCCCTGACCGGCCGATCGGCGTCAACCGCGATGAACGATACAGCGACGCATCCCCGGCAAGCGGCGACCGTAGCCGTGCAACGGCCGCCGTTTCCGGTGATCGTCGGCTGCCCGCGCTCCGGCACGTCGTTGCTCGCGGTGATGCTCGACGCGCATCCCGACATGGCGATGCCGCCGGAGACGGCGTTCGTCAAGCACGTCGTCAGGCTGCAGGGAGAACCGGCGGACCTTGCGCGGCGATTCGTGGAACTCGTCACGACCGATCGCGCGCCGATTTCCAACTGGTCGGATTTCGGGCTCGACGCGGCCGACCTGCGTGCGCGTGTCGATTCGATTGTTCCGTTCACGGTGAGCGCGGGTGTGCGCGCTTTTTTCGACCTTTATGCGAGCGCCCAAGGCAAGCCGCGTGCGGGCGAGAAGACGCCGGACGACACCTTCCTGATGCGCGAAATCGGCGCGATGCTGCCCGAAGCGCGGTTCATCCACGTGATCCGCGATCCGCGTGATACGGTGCTGTCATGGCAAAAGACCTGGTTTGCACCGAGCCGCGATCCGGCGGTGCTGGGGGCCGGCTGGCGGCATCACGTCGAATCCGGCCGGCAGGGCGGCGCGACGGTTGCGCACTATGTCGAGACACGGTACGAGGATCTCGTGCGGGCGCCGCAACGCGAACTGCGAAGGCTGTGCGAATACCTCGGCCTCGCGTATTCGCCCGCGATGGAGGATCCGAGCACGCAAGGTGCGGCGAGGATCGCGCGCCTGAACGGACGCATGCACACCAGCGGGCGGATGATCTCGCGCGAGGATCGCACGACGATCCATCGCAACCTCGCGCAGCCGCCGATCCCGGCGCGTGTCGACGTGTGGCGGCGCGAAATGACAGCGGCCGACCGCAAGGCCGTCGAGCGTGCGGCATCGCCGTTGATGCAGGAGCTGGGCTATGAGCCACACGTCGAATGAACGCGCTGCGCGCGCGATGGAGATGAGCCGGTGAGCCTTGTGCCGCTGTCGACCTGGACGCTGTTCGTGCTGGCATGCCTTGCGCTGGCGCTGACACCGGGACCGAACATGCTGCTGCTGGTATCGCGCACGCTCGCGCAGGGTCGCCGCGCAGGCGCGCTCACGCTGGCCGGCACGCAAAGCGGACTCGCATTCCACGTGGCGGCGGTGGCGTTCGGGCTCGCGGCGCTGCTGGTGGCCGTGCCGCTCGCGTACGACGCGATCCGCGTCGCCGGTGCGCTCTACCTGGCGTGGCTCGCGTGGCAGACCTGGCACTCCCGCGACGAGTTGCATGAAACGGCCGTGGCGGCCATTCCCGCGACGCGGCTGTACCGCGACGGCGCGCTGACCGGAATTCTCAATCCCAAGGTTGCGCTGTTCGAGCTGGCGCTGTTTCCGCAATTCATCGATCCTGCGCGCGGCAGCGTGCTCGCGCAGACGCTGATCCTCGGCGCGACCCAGCTGCTGGTCGTGTTGCCATTCGACGCGGCCTGCGTGCTCGCCGCAGCCGAAGTGCGACGATTCTTTGCAGCGAGGTCCAGCTGGTCGCGCTGGTCGAAGCGCGCATTGTCGGGCGTGTTCGCTGCCCTTGCGCTGCGCCTCGTGCTGGACGTGCGCAAGTGACGATCACCCGGCGCGCGCGATGCTGCTGACCAGCACCCAGCAAATGGTGCGCGACACGCTGCGCGCGTTCGCGCAGCAGCGGCTGTGGCCGAATGCACCGCGCTGGGATCGCGAACACCATTTCCCGCGCGAGGAACTTCGTGAGCTGGGGCAGCTGGGCGCGATGGGCATGGTGGTTCCCGAAGACGACGGCGGGGCCGGCAGCGACTACGTGTCGCTGGCGGTGGCGATCGAGGAGATCGCCGCGGGAGACGGATCGACTTCGACCATCGTCGCCGTGCAGAACTCGGTTGTCTGCGGACCGCTCGCGGCGTTCGGCAATCCCGCACAGAAGGCGCGCTTCCTCGGCAAGCTGGCGAGCGGCGAGCACCTCGGCTGTTTCTGCCTCACCGAGCCGCAGGTCGGATCGGACGCCGCGGCCATGACCACGCGCGCCGAGCGGCGTGGCGATCGCTACGTGCTCAATGGCGTCAAGCAGTTCATCACCACCGGCAAGAACGCCGACGTCGCGATCGTGTTCGCGGTGACCGACAAGGCGCAGGGCAAGCGCGGCATCGGCGCGTTCGTCGTCGAGACCACCACGCCCGGCTATGTGGTGGCGCGGGTCGAGGAGAAGCTCGGCCAGCGCGCCTCGGATACCGCGCAGATCGTGTTCGACAACTGCGAGGTCCCGGCGGAAAACCGGCTGGGCGGCGAAGGCCAGGGCTACCGGATCGCGCTCGGCAACCTGGAGGCCGGCCGCATCGGGATCGGCGCGCAGGCGGTGGGCATGGCGCGCTCCGCGTTCGACGCGGCGATCGCTTACGCCCGCGAGCGTGCGACGTTCGGCAAGCCGATCGCCGATCACCAGGCGGTGAATTTCCGCCTCGCCGACATGGCCACCGAAATCGAGGTCGCTCGGCAGATGGTGTGGCACGCGGCGACATTGCGGGACCATGGCATGCCCTGCCTGCGCGAGGCGTCGATGGCGAAGTTGTTCGCATCGGAGATGTCCGAACGCGTCTGCTCGGCGGCATTGCAGGTCTTCGGCGGGTACGGCTACGTCAACGATTTTCCGATCGAGCGCATCTACCGTGACGTGCGCGTGTGCCAGATCTACGAGGGCACGAGCGACATCCAGCGCCTGGTGATAGGCCGCGAGCTGCTGCGATGATCGCCGTCGCGATCGGCGAAACGTTTTCGAAGACGGTGACGATCGATGCCGCATCGGTCCGCGCGTTTGCCACGCTGGCCGGCGACATGAACCCGCTGCATCACGATGAAACTGCCGCGGCGCGCGGACCTTACGGCGCGCTGATCGTCAGCGGCCCGCAGCTCGTGTCGCTGCTGATGGGTGTCGACGCCACCCATTTCTCGCAGGCGGGCGAAGCGCTTGGACTGGGATTCGATTTCAAGTTCGTGCGCGCCGTGCCGGCGGGTACGCGCGTCGAGTTCACGTGGACCGTCACGCGCTGCGACTACAAGCCGTCGCTGGCTGGCTGGATCGTTGCGGTCGAGGGCGCGGTGCGCGGTGTCGACGGCGCGCTGTACGTCAGCGCGCGCGGCAGCAACCTGGTTCGCGAGCGCGCGCAACCTCAAGGCACCGCCGAGGCCTCGCGTGCGTCGGGGACCGCGTCGTGACCGGGCTCACGCATGTGCGCTTGCTGGTCGATGATTTCGCGCCGATGCTCGCGTTCTATCGCGACGTGCTGGGCTTCAAGGTGGTGGTCGACGTGCCGCAGACCTACATCGAGCTGGAAACGGGTGCCGCGCGGATCGGGCTTTGCGCTCGCTCGCTGATGGAAGGCGTGCTGGGCACGCCGATGACCACCGCCGGCGGCGGCGACCTGTTGCTGCAGGTCGGCGTCGCCGACGTCGATGCCGCGGCGGACTTGCTGCGCAGCCGCCATGCCACGCTGCTGACCGCTCCGCACGACCAGCCGGCTTGGGGCATGCGCGTCTGCCACGTGCGCGACCCGGCCGGCCATGTGCTGGAAATGACCGAGCCGATCGGGAACTGACACCATGGCCGAATACACGTTGCACTGCTTCGCCCAATCGGGGAATGCCTACAAGCCCGCGCTGATGCTCGAATGCGCGGGTGCCGACTGGAAGCCGCAATTCGTCGACTATTTCGGCGGGCAGACGCGCACGCAACAATTCCGCGAGCACAACGTGATGGGCGAAGTGCCGGTGCTGGAGCACAAGGGACATGCGTTGTCGCAATCGGGCGTGATCCTCGACTACCTCGCGCAGGCCCTCGGCCGGTTCGGCGCCGAGGGCGACGACGAGCGCCGCGAGATCCTGCGCTGGCTGTTGTGGGACAACCACAAGCTGACGAGCTATACCGCGACCTTCCGCTTCATGAACGCGCTCACCGACGCGCCCAATCGCGACGTGATGGCGGAGTTCAGGAAGCGCGCCGAAGCGGCGTGGAAGGTGCTGGACGCGCACCTGGCGAACCGCGCGTTCGTCGTCGGCGAGCGCGTGACGATCGCCGACCTGTCGCTTTGCGGATACCTGTTCTTCGACGACGAGATCGGCGTGGACTGGAATGCGTATCCCGGCATCGCGCGCTGGCTCGCGAAATTGCGCGCGATGCCGCGCTGGAAGCATCCCTACGAGCTGATGCCCGGGCATCCGCGCACCGCCTGACCATGGCCGTCATCGAATCCCGGCTTGTCACGCGCGACGCGACCTTCGCGGCCAACCGCGCCGCGATGCAGGCGCTGGTCGACGACCTGCGCCGCAAGACGGCGGACATCGAGCAGGGCGGCGGCGAAGCCTCCTGCGCACGGCATGTCGCGCGCGGCAAGCTGCTGCCGCGCGAACGCGTGCGCGCGCTGCTCGATCCCGGCAGCCCTTTCCTCGAGCTCTCCGCGTTCGCGGCGTACGGGATGTACGACGACGCGATCAACGCGGCGGGCATCATCACGGGCGTGGGGCGCGTCGCCGGCCGCGAATGCGTGATCGTCTGCAACGATGCGACGGTCAAGGGCGGCACGTACTACCCGATGACGGTGAAGAAGCACCTGCGCGCGCAGGACATCGCCCGCGAGAACGTTCTGCCGTGCATCTATCTCGTCGATTCCGGCGGCGCCAACCTGCCGAACCAGACCGACGTGTTTCCGGACCGCGACCATTTCGGCCGCATTTTCTACAACCAGGCGACGATGTCGGCGGAAGGCGTGCCGCAGATCGCCGTGGTCATGGGCTCGTGCACGGCCGGCGGCGCGTACGTGCCGGCGATGTCGGACGAGTCGATAATCGTCCGCGAGCAGGGCACGATCTTCCTCGCCGGCCCGCCGCTGGTGAAGGCGGCCACCGGCGAGATCGTCACCGCCGAGGCGCTCGGGGGCGGCGACGTGCACACGCGGATTTCGGGGGTGGCCGATCATCTCGCGCGCGACGATGCGCACGCGCTGGCGATCGCGCGGCGCATCGTCTCGAACCTCAATCGCCGCAAGTACGCGGGCCTGGACATCGTCGCGCCGCGCGAGCCGCGCTATCCGGCCGACGAAATCCATGGGGTGATCAACGCCGACATCCGCAAGCCCTACGACGTGCGCGAGATCATCGCGCGCCTCACCGACGCCAGCGAATTCGACGAGTTCAAGGCGCGCTATGGCGCGACGCTGGTCACCGGCTTCGCGCGCATCAACGGCTACCCGGTCGGGATCGTCGCCAACAACGGCGTGCTGTATTCCGAGTCCGCTCTCAAAGGGACGCATTTCATCGAGCTGTGCGCGCAGCGCGGCACGCCACTCGTGTTCCTGCAGAACATCACCGGCTTCATGGTCGGGCAAAAATACGAGGCCGGCGGCATCGCCAAGGACGGCGCCAAGATGGTGATGGCGGTGTCCTGCGCGAACGTCCCCAAGTTCACGGTGATCATCGGCGGCAGCTACGGTGCGGGCAATTACGGCATGTGCGGGCGTGCATTCAATCCGCGTTTTTTGTGGATGTGGCCCAATGCGCGAATTTCGGTGATGGGCGGCGAGCAGGCGGCGACGGTGCTCGCCACCGTGCGCCGCGACGGCATCGAGGCGAAGGGCGGCACATGGAGCGCCGCCGACGAAGCGGCGTTTCGCGCGCCGATCCGCGAGCAGTACGAGCGCGAGGGCCATCCGTACTACGCCAGTGCGCGGCTGTGGGACGACGGCATCATCGATCCGGCGGATACGCGGCGGGTGTTGTCGCTCGGCTTGTCGGCGGCCTTCAACGCGCCGGCGCAAGCGACGCGCTTCGGCATCTTCCGCATGTGACCACACGGCCATGACCGCACCCTCTGCCTCGACCCTCAAGCTCGACATCGCCGCCGGCGTGGCGCGACTCGCGCTGGACAGGCCCGCCGTGCACAACGCGTTCGACGACGCGCTGATCGGCGAGCTGACGCGCGTGCTGGCACTGCTCGACGCCGACGAGGCGGTGCGGGTGATCGTGCTGCAGGGCAACGGCGCAAGCTTCTGCGCAGGCGCCGATCTCGAATGGATGCGCAGGATGGCGCACTTCGACTACGACGAGAACCTTGCCGACGCGAAGGCGCTGGCGGCGATGCTCGCCGCGCTCGCCGGCATGGCGAAGCCGGTGGTGGCGCGCGTGCATGGCGCAGCGTTCGGCGGCGGCGTCGGGCTGATCGCCTGTTGCGACATCGCCATCGGCACGCCACGGGCGACGTTTGCATTGTCGGAAGCGAGGCTTGGCCTCATCCCGTCGACGATCGGACCCTATGTGCTGCGGGCGATCGGCGAGCGCGCGGCGCATCGATATTTCCTGTCGGGCGAGCGCTTTTCGGCTGCCGAAGCGCTGCGCATCGGCCTCTTGCACGAAGTGGTGGAGGACGCCGAGCTCGACGGACGCATCGCGGCGATCGTCGACGCACTGATGCGCGCCGGCCCGCATGCCCAGGCCGCCGCCAAGGAACTGTTGCGCGACGTCGGCGCGGGGCCCATCGACGCGACGATGATCGCCGACACCGCGCGCCGCATTGCCGACGTGCGCGCGTCCGCCGAGGCACGCGAGGGGCTCGCCGCGTTCCTGGAAAAACGCACGCCGGCCTGGGCGAGCCACCTTCCACCGCCGGCCAAGCCCACGCGGTGATCCGCGATGCACGCGCTCGACACGTTCAGCACCTGGCAACTGGTCGGCCTTGCGGCGACGCTCGGCTGGGCCAGCGGCGTGCGCCTGTACGCGGTGCTGTTCATCGTCGGCGGCCTGGGCTACCTGGGCTGGATACCGATGCCGGGCGGACTCGTCGCACTCGCGCATCCCTACGTGCTCGCGGCTTCCGGTTTCATGTGTGCGGTGGAGTTCTTCGCCGACAAGGTTCCCGGCGTCGATTCGGCATGGGATTTCGTGCAGACGTTCGTCCGCATCCCCGCGGGTGCGGCGCTGGCCGCGAGCGTCTTCGGCGATTCGGGTGCGGCGACGTCGCTGGCCGCGGCGATCCTCGGCGGCTCGCTGGCGGCCGGCAGCCATCTCGCCAAGTCCGGCAGCCGCGTGCTGATCAACACGTCGCCCGAGCCGTTTTCCAACTGGGCCGCGTCGTTCGGCGAGGACCTCGTGGTCGGCACGATGCTCTATCTCGCGTTCGCGCACCCGTTGGCGGCGATCGTCCTGCTCGGGCTGCTGGTGATCCTGATGATCTGGCTGTTGCCGAGGGTGTGGCGCGCGATCCGCGGCATCGTGCGCCGCATCGCGGTGCTGTTCGGCCACCATTCCTTCGACGTCGCGGAGCGGGAGTGACCGATGAATGACAGCTCGCTGCTGTATCCGGTTCTGGCAATGGTGCTGCTGACGGCGATCGTCACGGCATTGCTGTACCGGCGCCGCGTCGGCGAAATGAAGTCGCGCCGCATATCCCCGCAATCGGTGGCCGCTGCGCGCGACATGTCGGGCAAGTTGGACGACGTGCGAGCCGCCGACAATTATCGCAACCTGTTCGAAGCGCCGCTGCTGTTCTACACGGCGATGCTGACCGCGACGATCGCGCACGGCACGACCGGCGCCCTGGTCGCGCTGGCGTGGCTCTATGTCGCACTGCGCTACGTGCACAGCTACATCCATTGCACGTACAACCGCGTGATGCATCGCTTCGGCGCGTTCGCGCTGTCGATGCTCGTGCTGCTGCTGATCTGGCTGCTGGTCGCCTGGCAGGTCGTGCAGTTCCCGAGGCACTGACGTGTTCGCCAAGCTGCTGATCGCCAATCGCGGGGAAATCGCCGTGCGCATCGCGCGCACCGCGCGGCGCATGGGCATTCGCACGGTCGCCGTGTATTCGGACGTGGACGCCGGCGCACTGCATGTCGCGGCGTGCGACGAAGCGTACCGCGCCGGGGGCGCGCTGCCGCGCGAGAGCTACCTCGATGGCGGACGCATTCTGGCAATCGCGCGCGAATGCGGCGCCGGCGCCATTCATCCCGGCTATGGATTCCTGTCCGAGAACGAGGCGTTCGCGGCGGCCTGCGCCGATGCCGGCATCGTGTTCGTCGGGCCTCCGCCGGCGGCGATCGCGGCGATGGGATCGAAGTCCGCCGCCAAGCGCATCATGGGTGCAGCGGGCGTGCCGCTCGTTCCCGGCTATCACGGCGACGACCAGTCGCCGCAACTGCTCGCGCGCGAAGCGCAGGCGATCGGCTATCCGGTGCTGATCAAGGCGACCGCGGGCGGCGGCGGCAAGGGCATGAAAGTCGCCGTCGGCGTGGCCGAGTTCGCCGCGGCGCTCGCCTCCGCGCAACGCGAAGCCACGGCCGCGTTCGGCGACGATCGCGTGCTGGTGGAAAAATACCTGGCGTCACCGCGGCACATAGAAATCCAGGTGTTCGCCGATACCCACGGGCATGCGCTCTACTTGTTCGAGCGCGACTGCTCGGTGCAGCGGCGCCACCAGAAAGTGCTCGAGGAAGCGCCGGCGCCGGGCATGACGCCCGAGCGTCGCCGCGCGATGGGCGACGCCGCCGTGGCTGCGGCCAAGGCGATCGGGTATGTCGGCGCCGGCACCGTCGAGTTCATCGCCGAGCGGGATGGGCGTTTCTATTTCATGGAAATGAACACGCGGTTGCAAGTCGAGCACCCGGTGACGGAGATGATCACCGGCCTCGATCTCGTCGAATGGCAGTTGCGCGTGGCGGCCGGCGAACCGCTGCCGCGCACGCAGGAACAGCTCGTGATCCACGGGCATGCGATCGAGGCACGCATCTACGCCGAGGACCCGCAGCGCGATTTCCTCCCCTCCATCGGCGAGATCGTGCACTGGCGGATGCCGAAGCCGTCGCCGGACGTGCGCATCGACACCGGCTTTCGCCAGGGCGACGCCGTGTCGCCGTACTACGACCCGATGCTGGCCAAGCTGATCGTGCACGGCGAGGATCGCAACGCCGCGCTGCGGCGGATGCGGTCCGCACTGGCGCAATGTGAGATCGTCGGCGTCACGACCAATGTCGCGCTGCTCGAGCGCGTGATCGCGAACCCGGCGTTCGCCTGCGGAGACGTCGATACGGGTCTCATCGAGCGCCACCGTGACGCATTGCTGGCGCCGCCCCCCAACCTGCGGCAGGCGTTGATCGTCGCCGGTGTCGCCGAATGGTTGCGCGCCGCCGCCTCCGGCGCCTCCGATGACCCCGCCGGCGCGGCCGATGACGACGCCGACCCGCATTCGCCGTGGCGCGCCACCGATGCCTGGTGGCCCAACAGCGCGTCGCATCGCATCGTGTTCGATTTCGACGACGCCGGCGGCCGCCATCGGGTGGCGCTCGTGCCGCAGCGCGATGGCCGGGTGCGGGTAACGACGGCGGAAGCAACGTCCGACGTGCGGGTGTTGCGTCACGCGCGCGACGCGCTCGCGATCGTCATGGACGGCACGCGCATTCGCGCGCAGGTGATCGTGCGCTCGGCCACGCGACATGTCTTCGGCGAGGACCTGCGCCATCGCTTCACGCTCGCCGATCCGATGACCGAGCACGACGACGACGAGACGTCCGGTGGACACCTGATGGCGCCGATGTCCGGCACCATCGTCGCGATCCTGGTGGTGCCGGGCGACGTCGTCGCCAAGGGCGCTGCACTGGTGGTGCTGGAAGCGATGAAAATGGAGCACACGATCGTAGCACCCGCGGATGGCAAGGTCAGCGCGATCAACTGTGCGGTCGGCGAGCGTGTCGCCGAGGGCACCAATCTCGTGGACGTCGAGCCAACGGCGTCGGCGAAGCCGGGCAGCGACGGCGCGCGTGCCGCGGACCTCGAAGGCCGGGACGTCCGGCAGTCGGTCGCTCGCGAAGCCTTGCCGCCCGAGGCCTGAAGCGATGCGCATCCTTTGCGCGTGGGGCCGCGGCGACGCCGAAGTCCTGCGCGCTCCGCTGGCCGCGCGATTGCCGCACGCGCAGATTCACGTGTGGCCGGACGCGCCGGCGTCGGTCGATTATGCGATCGTCTGGCGGCCGCCCGCCGCGCTGTTCGGGCACACGCGAATTACCGGCGCGCTGTTCAACTATGGCGCGGGCGTGGATGGCCTCGTGGATTTGCCGACGTTGCCGGAGGGCGTTCCGGTGTTCCGGCTGGAGGACGCCGGCATGGCCGGGCAAATGTCCGAATACGTGCTGGCAGCGGTGCTCCGGGCGTGGCGCAGTTTCGACGCATATGCGCAGCGGCAGCGCGAGGCCATCTGGCAACGCGAGCCACTGCTCGAGCACGCAAATTTTCGCGTCGGCATCCTCGGCATGGGGGTGCTGGGCCGCGCGGTTGCCGACGTATTGACGAGCCACGGGTTCGCCGTCGACGGCTGGGCGCGAACCGCTCGCGCGCACGCCGGGGTGACGCTGTTCTGCGGCAACGATGCGCTGCCAGCGTTCCTCGCGCGTCCCCGCGTGCTCGTTTGCCTGCTGCCGCTGACGCCGGCGACGCAGGACCTCGTCGACCGGAACGTACTCGGCGGCCTTCCGCGAGGCGCGCATTTCATCAACGTCGCGCGCGGCGCGATCGTCGTCGACGCCGACCTGATCGCCGCGCTGGATGCAGGGCAGCTCGCCTCGGCGACGCTAGACGTGTTTCGCGAGGAGCCGCTGCCGCCCTCGCATCCGTTCTGGCATCATCCACGGATCAGCATCACGCCGCACGTTTCGGCGGTGACGCTCGCCGAGCCCTCGGTCGCGCAGATCGCCGCGCGGATCGAGCGGCTGGAGCAGGGCGTCGCGGTCGGCGGCGCCGTCGATGTCTCACGCGGTTATTGAACGCCATGCACAGCGAAATCGCGATGCCCCGCAAGGTCCGCCTGGTCGAGGTCGGGCCGCGCGACGGGCTGCAGAACGAAAAGGCGATCGTTCCCACCGACGTCAAGGTGGCGTTGATCGACAAGCTCGCGGATGCCGGATTCGCCGCGGTGGAGGCGACGTCGTTCGTGTCGCCGAAGTGGGTGCCGCAGCTCGCCGACGCCGCCGACGTGATGGCGCGGATCGCGCGCAAGCCCGGCGTCGCCTATCCGGTGCTGGTGCCCAACATGAAGGGCTTCGAAGGCGCGCTCGCCGCGGGCGCCGACGAGATCGCGATGTTCGTCGCGGCCACCGAGTCGTTTTCGCAGCGCAATACCAATTGCTCGATCGCCGAGAGCCTGGAACGCGCGGCGCCCGTGTTCGCGGCGGCGCAGGCGAACGGCATGCGCGTGCGTGGTTACATCTCCTGCGTGCTCGGTTGCCCGTATGAAGGTGATGTCGCGCCCGCGACGGTGCGTGACATCGCGGCGCGGCTTGCCGGACTCGGCGCCTATGAAGTATCGCTGGGTGACACCATCGGCACCGGAACCGCCGGCAAGACGCGGGTGCTGATCGACACGGTCGCGCAAGCGGTGCCGGTCGCGTTGCTCGCCGGGCATTTTCACGATACCTACGGCCAGGCGCTGACCAACGTCTACGCGTCGCTCGAGGCCGGTGTCGCGACGTTCGATTGCTCGGTGTCGGGGCTGGGCGGTTGCCCGTACGCCAAGGGCGCCACCGGCAATGTCGCCAGCGAGGACGTGGTCTACCTGCTCGACGGCCTGGGCATCGACTGCGGCATCGACATGACCACGCTGCGCATCGCCGGGCAATACATCTCCAGCGCGCTCTCGCGCGAGCCGGCGTCGCGCGTCGCGCGCGCGCTCAACGCCAAGTCGGCGCTCGCGTCATGACGGCCGTCGCGCGTGCGCCGGCCGGGGACGACGTGCCGTCGCCCTGCATCAGCGTGTGCACGCTCGACGCCACGCAAACCCGCTGCCTCGGCTGCCAGCGCACGCTGCACGAGATCGCCACGTGGGTCGACATGAGCGCGGCCGAGAAGCGCGCGGTGATCGCGGCGCTGCCCGCGCGGACCGCCAGGGCATGCGCGCCGTGACCATCTTCGACTGGTACTTCGATTTCGTCTCGCCGTTCTCGTACCTGCAGTGCGAGCGGCTGGCGGCGATTTCGCCGCCGCTGCAGTTCCGCTGCAAGCCGGTGGTGTTCGGCGCGATCCTCGCGGCGAATGCGCACAAGGGCCCGGCGGAGATTCCCGCCAAGCGCGCGTTCACATACCGGTTCGCGCATTGGCAGGCCGCCCAGCTGTCGATTCCATTCAAGTTCCCGCACGAGCATCCGTTCAACCCGCTGCCGCTGTTGCGCCTCGCGATCGCCTGCGATTCGCGCTTCGATGCCGTGCAGCGGATATTCCGTTTCGTATGGCGCGACGGCCGGCTGCCCGACCTGCCGATCGAATGGACGGAGCTCGCGCAGCATCTCGGCATCCGCGACCCGGACGCGCGCATCGCGTCCGCCGAGGTCAAGGACGAGCTGCGCCGCAATACCGACGAAGCGCTCGCCCGCGGCGTGTTCGGCGTGCCGACGCTCGCCATCGGCGACGAGCTGTTCTGGGGCGTGGATGCGACCGACATGGCGCGCGAATACGTGTCGCGCGGATGCCACTTCGACGACCCGGAATATGCGCGCATCGCCGCGTTGCCCACGGGTGTTGTGCGCAAGGCGCTCAGCGCGAAGAAATCCTGACGATCCCCTCGTCGACCAGGTTGCCGATCGACGCTGTGTCGATCCCTGCTTCGCGCAGCACCTCGCGACTGTGCTCGCCCTGCATCGGCGCCTCGCGGCGGGCATCGACCGGCGCTCCGTCGACCTTCGATGGCGGCGCAAGGAAGTGCGTGCCGTCGGCGCGCGTTCCGACCATGCCACGCGCCAGAAACTGCGGGTCATGCAGCGCTTCGTCGAGCGTGGACACAGGCGTCACGCAGCAGTCGATCGCATCGAACACCTTCGTCCAATGCGAGAGCGGCCGTGTGGCGAATTGCGCGCAAAGTTGCGCACGCACGCGCGCACCCTCGGCGCCCGTGGCGAGCTGGCCCGCGACCAGGTCGTCGCGCCCGAGCGTGGCGCACAGCAATCGCCAGAATTTGGCCTCCAGCGCGCCGACGGCGAGGTAGCGGCCGTCGCGTGTCGGGTAGATGCCATAGCAGGGCACGCCGCCCGTCAGCAAGTCGTCGCCACGCGGCAGCGTGTGGCCATGCGTTTCCAGCGCCTGCAACGCGAAATGCTGGTGGGCAAGGATCGCATCGGCCATTGCGACGTCGATGCGTGCGCCGTGCCCATGTCGCGCCGCGCGCGTGAGCGCCGCGAGGATCGCGATGGCGGTCGAAGCGGCACCTCCCAGCAGGTCCGCGATCTGCAGGTTGCACAGCGCCGGCGCGCCGCCTTCGACGCCCGTCTGGTCGAGCACGCCGGCATAGCCCAGGTAGTTGATGTCGTGCCCCGCCATCGCGGCGCGCGGCCCGTGCTGGCCGTAGCCGGTGATCGACGCGTACACGATGCGCGGGTTCAGCGCCGCGGTGGCCGGGTAGTCGAGGCCGAGGGAGGCCATCACGCCGGGCCGGAAGCCTTCGACGAGGACGTCGGCGTCGCGCACGAGGTGCAGCATCGCGTCGCGCCCCGGCGCCGTCTTGAGGTCGATCGCCAGCGAGCGCTTGCCGCGGTTGACGTTGCGATAGAACACGCTGGGGGCGTTGCCGTCCGAGCGTTGCGCGGGCGTGCGATTGCCAGCACCGAGGCCGATACGCCGCGCATAGTCGCCGGCGCCGACGTCCTCGACCTTGATAACGTCGGCGCCGAGGTCCGCGAGGTAGAGCGTGCACACGGGCCCGGGCAGCAACCGCGTGAAATCGAGCACGCGAATGCCTGACAGCGGCGGACCGCTGTCAGCAGTCATCCGCGCCGGGAATGCGCAGCACGCGCTTGACCTCGCGCGCCGCGGCGAGCGCCGCGTCCAGCGTGGGCGCGACGCAAGTGATGTGTCCCATCTTGCGGCCGCGCCGCGCCTCGTTTTTTCCGTAAAGGTGCAGGCGCGCCTCGGGGATCGCAAGCACCCGCGTCCAGTCGGGCTCGGTCGCGGTTTCGCGCTGCCACCAGGCGTCGCCCAGGATGTTGACCATCACCGCGCAGGAATGCCGGGCGGTGGACCCCAGCGGCAGGTCGGCGAGCACGCGCACCTGCTGCTCGAATTGCGAAGTCGCGCACGCGTCGATCGAGTAGTGCCCGCTGTTGTGCGGGCGCGGCGCGATTTCGTTGCACAACAGGTCGCCGTCGCGCGTGACGAACATTTCCACGCACAGCACACCCTGGTAGTCGAGCGCGTCGGCGATGTCGAGCGCGATCTGCCGCGCACGCCCGGCGATCGCCGGCGACACGCGGGCCGGCACGATGGACACGTCGAGGATGCCGTCGCGGTGGCGATTCTCGGCGACCGGCCAGGTGACGGCGTCGCCTTTCGCGCGCCGCGCCACGGTCACCGAGACCTCGCAGGCGAGATCGATGAATTTTTCCAGTACGCATGCCACGCCGCCCAGCGCATCGTGGGCCGCGGCAACGGCCGCTGCCTCGGTCACGCGCACCTGGCCCTTGCCGTCGTAGCCCAAGCGCGCGCGCTTGACGATGCCCGGCACCAGCGACGGGTCGACATGCGCGGCATCCTCGGTGCTGCGCAGCACGGCGAACGGCGCGACTGCGAAACCGCGGCCGGCGAGGAAAGTCTTCTCGCTAATGCGGTCCTGGGCGATGGCGACACTCGCCGCCGATGGCGTGACTCGGCACTCGCGCGCGAGGAATTCGAGCGCGGCGGCAGGGACGTTCTCGAACTCGGTGGTCGCCGCGCGCACGAGCCCGGCGATCCGCGCGAGCCCGTCGGAATCGAGGTAGTCGGCGTGGATGTGGCGATCGGCGACGGCGGCCGCGGGGCCGTCGGAGGCGGGATCGAGAACGGCCACGCGAAACCCCAGGCTTTGCGCGGCCATCGCGAACATGCGTCCGAGCTGGCCGCCGCCCAGCAATCCCAGCCATTGGCCGGGTGCGACCGGGGATTCCACGCGGCGCTTCAGGCCGGTCGCTGCACCGGCGGCACTCGCATCGAGCGCGCCGCGGCGGTCTGCTTCACGCGAAACGCCACCAGCTTGCGCAGGATCGCCGGGTCGCCGCAGGCGAGCATCGCGATCGCGAACAGCGCGGCATTGGCGGCACCTGCCTCACCGATCGCGAACGTCGCGACCGGGATGCCCTTGGGCATTTGCACGATCGAATAAAGCGAGTCCTCGCCGCGCAGGTACTTCGATGGTACGGGCACGCCCAGCACCGGCACCGTCGTCTTCGACGCAAGCATGCCGGGCAGGTGCGCGGCGCCGCCTGCACCGGCGATGATGGCCCGCAGGCCCCGCGTCTGGGCATCCTCGGCGTATTCGAACAGGTCGTCGGGCATCCGGTGCGCCGACAGCACACGCGCTTCGTAGCCGACTCCGAATGCGTCGAGCTGCGCGGCGGCGTGCTTCAACGTATCCCAGTCGCTCTCGCTGCCCATGACGACGCCGATCTGCGGCGTCGCGGACTTGCGCTGTGCCATTGAACCTTCTCCGGTTGCGTGGTCGACGATTCGCCGAAAGGCTGCGCGATTTTAGCATCGGGTAGTGCAACCATCGGTGCATTGAATGGGTCCGGGCATCGGCCAAAGGTTGTGCGCCGCCCCGTGCCTGGCAGACAATGACCTTCATGCTGATGCAACTTCGCCACCTCCTCCCCGATCGCGGCACGCTGGTCGCGCTCGCGATCGGCGCATTCGCGATGTCGCCGGCCGTCGCGCAAAACCCGGGCGACGCCGAAATCGTCGCGGCCAAGGCGGCGTTCGACCGGGGCGATGCCGCGAAGCTCGCGGCGATCGCGCCGCGCGTGCAGGACCACGTGCTCGCGCCCTATGTCGCGCTGTGGCAGATCGAACTGGCGCTCGACACGGTCGATGCCGAGACGGTGCACGTGTACCTGCGGCAGTGGGCGGCGACGCCGATGGCCGACCGGCTCGCCGTCGACTGGCTGAAGTCGCGGGCCCGGCGCGGCGACTGGACGGGATTTTCGATCGAGTATCCGCCGCGCGCGGCGCCGGACACCGAGCTCACGTGCGACGCGATCCAATATCACCGCCAGCGCGACGGCGACGCGGCGCTGCTGGACGCGAAGCCCCTGTGGTTCACCGGGCAATCGACGCCCGATGCCTGCGAGCCGCTGTTCGCCGAGTTGATCGCGCGCAAGCTCATCACTGCCGACGATCGCTCGCTGCGGGTCCGCCTGGCGATCGAAGCGGGCAACCAGCGGCTTGCGCGGAACCTCGCCGACGCGCTGCCCGGCGATGCACGTGTGAAATCCGCGGAATTCTCCGCCATCGACCGCGATCCGCAACGCGCGCTTGCGCACGGCCAGTTCCACTGGAAGGCGCCCGCGGGTCGCATGCTCGCGCTCTATGCACTCGAACGCGCCGCGCGTGCCGACGCCGGCAATGCGCACGAGGCATGGCTCAAGTGTCGCGACCGGCTGCCCGACGCCGATCGCGCCTATGGCAATGCGCGCATCGCATTCCTCGGCGCGCGCCAGCTCGATCCGGGCGCCAATGCCTGGTACCGCGAAGCCGATCTCGATCGCCAGGATTCAGATGAGCGCGCGTGGCACGTGCGCGCAGCACTGCGCGCCGGCGACTGGCCGGCAGTGCTGGCCGCGGTCGAAGCGCTTCCGGCGGAACTGGCGGGCGATGCCGCGTGGCGCTATTGGCGCGCCCGCGCGCTCGACAAGGCGGGCCGCGCGAGCGAGGCGGCACCGCTGTATGCGGCATTGTCCGGCGAATACAGCTTCTACGGCATCCTCGCGGCCGAAGCGATCGGCAAGCGGCCAGTGGCATTGAGCAAGCCCGCACCGCCGACCACCGTGTGGCTGGTCGACTTCGGGGCGCGCACCGACGTGCAGCGCGTCGTCAAACTGGCGCAGCTCGACATGCGCCAGGAGTCGATTCGCGAATGGGCGCGGGTGATCCAGGGGCTGCCCGACGATTCGCTGCTGATGGCAGCCGAGTTCGCGCGCCGCGCCGGGCTTCCCGACCGTTCGATCAACACTGCCGACCGCACGCTCGCGCGGCACGACTTCAACCTGCGCTACCCGACGCCCTTCGAAGCGCAGTTCCTCGCTGCCGCGCAGACCAACAACGTCGAGGCGCCGTTGCTGTATGGCATCGCGCGCCAGGAGTCGCGATTCGTCGCCAACATCGTGTCGTCCGCCGGCGCGATGGGGCTGATGCAGCTGATGCCGCCAACCGCGCGCTGGGTGTCGAAGCAGTTGAACCGCACCGACTACCGCGCCGATGCGATCACCGACGTCGGCGTCAACTCGCAGTTCGGCGCGTTCTACCTCAAATACTGGATGGATCGCCTGGATGGACAGGCGGCGCTCGCCGCGGCCGCCTACAATGCGGGTCCCGGTCGCGCCCAGGCGTGGCGGCCGAGCGAGCCGCTCGAAGGCGCGATCTGGGTCGAAACGATTCCATTCAACGAGACCCGCGACTACGTGAAGAAAGTGATGGCCAACACGATGTTCTACGCACGGGCGCTAGCCCCCCGCGATGCGCCGTACGTTTCGCTGACCGAGCGCCTCGGCACGATCCGGCCGCGCAACCCGGCGGCGGCGGTCGCACGCAACGGATGACGCGATGCCGTTGACCATCGTCGTCGCCGGAGGCAACGGATTCGTCGGCCGTCACGTCGTGGCGAAGCTGGTCGCCGGCGGCCACCGCGTGATCGTGCCCGCGCGGCGGCGCGAGGACGCGCGCGCGCTGATCCTGTTGCCGACCGTCGACGTCAACGAATGCGACATCACCGATCCCGCGACGCTCGCGAAGACCTTGCGCGGCGCGGACGCGTTCATCAACCTGGTCGGCATCCTCAACCCGTCGGGTCGCAACACGTTCGCGCGGCTGCATGCGGAGTTCGCGCGCGACGCCGTGGCCGCTTCTGTGGCGGCGGGTGTGCCTCGGTATGTGCAGATGAGCGCGATCAACGCGGCCACCGACGCGCCGTCAAACTACCTGCGTTCAAAAGGCGAAGCGGAGAATTTCGTCGCGGGCTCGCCGCTCCTATGGACGATCTTCAGGCCCAACGTGATCTTCGGCCGCGGCGACCGGTTCCTGACGATGTTCGCGCGGCTCGGCAGGTACTTGCCGGTGATGGCGCTGGCCGGCGCCGATGCGCAATTCCAGCCGGTGTGGGTGGAGGACGTCGCGCACTGCATCGTGCATGCAATTGGCGACGACGCGACCATCGGGCAGCGCTACGAGCTGTGCGGCCCGACCCGCTACACGCTGCGCGAAATCGTCGTGTGGACGCTGCGCGCCGCGCAGACGCCGCGGCCGGTAGTCGCCTTGCCGGCAGGGCTCGCGCGCCTGCAGGCGGCGATCCTGCAGCGATTGCCCGGCAAGCTCCTGACGCGCGACAACCTCGATTCGATGCGCGTGCCGAGCATCTGTCGCGCGCCGTTTCCCGCGGTGTTCGGCATCGAGCCTTCGGCGATGGAAGGACTCGCGCTCGCGTGGCTGTCGCCGGACGGCATGAAAAGTCGCTACGACGAATTCCGGATCCAGGTCGGGCGCTGATCCGTTGCCGAGGGACGATGGTGCGCAAGCTCTCCCGTGACGTCGCCATCTACCGCGTCGGCGGCGCGGTGCGCGACGAGCTGCTGGGACGGCCGGTCGCCGATCGCGACTGGGTCGTCGTCGGCGCGACGCCGGAAATGATGATCGCCTCGGGGTTTCGCCCCGTCGGCCAGGATTTCCCGGTGTTCCTGCACCCGGATACCCACGAGGAGCACGCGCTCGCGCGCACCGAGCGCAAGCACGGCACCGGCTATCGCGGATTCGAATTCTTCGCGTCGCCCGATGTGACGCTCGAAGAAGACCTGGCGCGCCGCGACCTGACGATAAACGCGATGGCGCGCGACGACCACGGCACGCTGATCGATCCGTACAACGGGCGCCGGGACCTCGAGCGCGGCGTGCTGCGGCATGTGTCGGACGCATTCGCCGAGGACCCGCTGCGGGTGCTGCGCGTGGCGCGCTTCGCCGCGCGCCTCAAGTTCACCGTCGCGCCGCAGACCGAAGCGCTGATGCGCGACCTGGTCGTCTCGGGCGAGCTCGCGACGCTGGCGCCCGAACGCGTCTGGCGCGAGCTGGCGACCGGCCTGATGGAAGACACGCCGTCGCGGATGCTGGCCGTGCTGCGCGAATGCGGCGCGCTGGCTGCCGTGCTGCCCGAGGTCGATGCATTGTTCGGCGTGCCGCAGCCGCCGGCGCACCATCCTGAAGTCGACGCGGGCGTGCACGTTGCGCTGGCGCTCGACTACGCCGCCGCGCGCCAGCGCGACCTGCCGGTGCGCTACGCGATCCTCGCGCACGACCTCGGCAAGGCGACGACGTCGCCCAAGGCGTGGCCGCGCCACGTCGGCCACGAAGGCAGCAGCGTGCGCGTCGCCGATCGCATGTCCGAGCGGCTGAAGGTGCCGGTCGATTGCCGCGATGCCGCCCATCTCGCTGCGCGCTTCCACCCGGTCGTGCACCGCGCGCTGGAACTGCGCGGATCGACGGTGCTCGACCTGCTGACTGCCTGCGACGCGTTGCGCCGTCCGCAGCGCCTTGGATGGCTGATCGAGGCCTGCGAAGCCGATGCATGCTCGCGGCCGGGCCGGCCGACCGACTATCCGCCGGGCCGCGTGCTGCGCGAGGCGCTGGAAGTCGTGAAAGTGGTCGATGCCGGAACGATCGCCCGCGACGTCATCGCGAGGCGAGGGGACCGCGAGGCGGGCCGCGCGCTTGCGCACACCGACCTCGTCAAGCAGGCGGTGCGGCGCGCGCGACTCGCGGCGTTGCGTGCGTGGAAACGCGCGCGCAACGGTGAGCAAACGCCGGGCGCGACCTAGATCCGGTAGGCGACCGCGCGCATCAGGTCTGCGCATGCGCGCATCGCGCGCTTGACCGGCCACGGCAACGGCAGCGCGCCGGCTTCCGCGGCCATCGCCCCGTGGCGTGCTTCATCGGTGCGCATCTGCTCGACGATCGCGCGGCTCTTCGCATCCCCGGCGGGCAGCCGGTCGATGTGGCCGGTGAGGTGCTCCTCGACCTGCCGCTCGGTCTCGAGCACGAAGCCCAGGTTGGCGCGATCACCGGCGATCGCCGCTGCCGTGCCGATCGCGAACGACCCGGCGTACCACAGTGGATTGAGCAGTGACGTATGGCTGCCCAGTTCGTCGACGCGATGCGCGGTCCACGCGAGGTGGTCGGCCTCCTCGCGCGCGGCCTCGGCATAGCCCGCCTTGGTGCGCGGATCGCGCGCGAACAGCGCTTGCGCCGAATAGAGCGCCTGTGCGCAGACTTCGCCCGTGTGGTTGACGCGCATCAGTCCCGCCGCGTGCGCGCGCTGGTCGGGGGTCATCGGCGCATCGGCGAGTGCGGCGCCGGGCAGCACGCGCGCGCTCGCCGTGACGCCCGCGAGCGTGCGCAGCGCGCGGTCGAAGCCTGCGATCCACGGGTCTATCGGATTAGCGGCAGGCGAGCTCATCGTCGAAGTCTAGCAAACACGGCCATTGCCCGCTGGGCACTGCCACCGACACGGCGCGGCCGGAATCACCCGTCGGCAATGCTTCGCCGGGCGTCAGGACGCGCGATTCTGTCGCGTGAGCGCAGCGAGCCCCTCGACCCGCTCGCCGAGCACGCGGATCAGGATCGTGCCGACCTCGTGGTCCCCGTCCGCGCGCGCAATCGTCGCCAGGCGGCGGTGAATGGCGCGCGCTTCGTCGACGCTGGCGCGTGCCTGGTCGGCGTCGCCGCGCGCGAGGTACAGGTGCCCATTGCGCAGGCATTCGCAGAGCTGCCTCGCCATGTCTTCGACCAGCTGTTTGTCGATGGCCACGTGCCTACCCGAGGGTTCCGGACGATGCCACGCATCGCGTGGCTGTCAACATATCAGGATTTTTCCGGCAGCGGCTTGAACTGACGTTCAATGCTTCGTGCCCGGCTGATCGATGAAAAAAAAACGGGCGCCCGAGGGCGCCCGTTCGTCTAGCGAGAGACTCGTTGCTTGTTGCAGACTTCTTAGAAGAAGTGAACCAGGCCGACGACGAAGCCCTTCGGCTTGAAGCCGGCGGCGGTCACGCCTTGTACTGCGTTGATGTTGAAGTTGTAGCCCGCGTTCGAATCGTTGTCGATGTAGTGATAGCCGACATACGTCAACGTGCGCTTGGACAGCGGGTACGTGTACGACAGTTCCCATTCGTTCGCCGAGGTGTGGTCGCCCTTCGCGACGCCACCGACCGCGCCTGCTGCGCGCGTGCAACCGAGTTCGTTGATGTCGCAAGCGGAACCCTTGCCGTCGAACGCCTTGGCGACGTAGGCGTAGATCTGGCCCGGGCCAAGATTGAACGTGCCCGAAAGACCGAAGTAGTCGCGATGAACGTCGCCACTCGGCACCTCGTACTTGATGCGTTCCCACACGCCGCCGAGGCGGAAGGCGCCGAAGTTGTACGAACCGGCTGCGGACAGGTCGTAGTCATCAAGACCCGGGCCGCGAACGGCGTTGTTGGCTTCGTAGGCGACACCAAACTGCATCGGACCGTTGTTGTAGATGCCGTTCGTGCCCCAGACGTAGGCGTGGCGGCGCTGCGTGTCAACCGAGCCGTATGTAACCCCGCCTTGGCCTGCTGACGCGTCGAGCTGCGAAACCTGCGTGCTGAACGTGAAGCCGCTGATGCGCGGCGAGTCGTAGCGCACCGAGTTGCCGAGACGCGCATCGAAGCCGCCGCCGGACTTGCTCAGGCCGCCTTGCGCCCACACCGAAGCGGTGGACAGCAACGACGTCGTCAGCGTCGGCACGTTACCGAAGATCGGATGCAGGTCGTCATTAGGCGCCAGGAAGTTACCCAGCTTGACCGTACCCCAGCCACCCTGCAGACCGGCGAACGTTTCGCGAGTGCCCAGAAGGCCACCGCCCGTGTCAGCCGACACGTTCGATTCGATCTGGAAAATCGCGTTCAGGCCACCACCCAGCGATTCCGTTCCCCGCACGCCCAAGCGCGAAGAGTTCGTACTCACTTGGAAATAATTTCCCTTGGAGCCGTCCGTCTGCTGACCGCTCACGACTTCAGCGGTCAGGTTCAGGCGACCGTAAAGCGTGACGTTCGCAGTCTGCGCTTGCGCGGCGAGCGGTGCAGCCAACACGCCCGCAATAGCGACGGCGACGAGCTTTTTATTCATGGAGTCTCTCCTCTAACGGATAAAATTGGCAAGAAACAAAGGGTTCTGCATCTGCCGTCGGAACCTTCTCAGGTCGTGCGAGAAGTTGGGTCCATTGTGCCAAACAGGTGAAATCCTTGGCAAGCTACGGGATCGGGCGAATTCGATACATTTCCCGGCTGTTGTGTCGTAGCAACAAAGAACGCGTGTTGCGGTCCCGCGCCCCCCCGCGTCGCGTATCATCCAAGCTACTGAATGATAAGAATAAATTTCCTGATGCTTGGCCGTTTGCGGATTATCGACGCGGAACGCGAACCCATTTGCCGGCGTCGCGCCGGCGCATTTCGGCCAGCTTCCGGCAAATGCGCCAAAACCCTCGCAATCGCCGCGCGGAAGCGCGCTTTTGAGGCGATTTAATCGTGCCGATTCCCGTTTTGGCGACGATCGTCGCGGCAACCGTCGCCGTGGCGATTTTGCTGCGTTGCGCGCGCTGGCTTCCGCAGGCGCAGCCCGGCAGCCGGTCGTTGCACGCCAAGCCGCTGTCGAGGGTCGGCGGCCTGGCGATCGCGGCGGGGATCGCGGCCGGCGTGCCGGGCTGGGGTCCGCTCGCGGGCGTGGCCTCGGAATCGGCGTGGATTTTCGCCGTGGCCTCGCTCGCGGTCGCCGCGGTCTCGCTGGTCGACGATTGGCGCGGGACCGGCGCCGCCGCGCGCCTGGCCGTGCACGGCTGCGCGGCGCTCGCCGTCGCATCGACGTTCCCGCTCGATCCCGTTTCCATCGCCGCCACCACGGTGGCCATCGTGTGGATGGCCAATCTCTTCAACTTCATGGATGGCAACGACGGGCTCGCGGCGATCGCGGCGGTCTGCGGCTTCGCGGCATACGCCGCCGCCGCGAACGCCAGCGGGGCGAACGCCGTGCCGTATGCGTGCATTGCGCTGGCGGCCCTGCCATTCCTCGTGGTCAACCTGCCGCCCGCGCGCATTTTCATGGGCGACGTTGGCGCCGTCACGCTGGGGTTCGCCGCCGCGACGCTGGGAATTGCCGGCGTCGTCGGCGGCGCATGGCCGGCGTGGCTGCCGCCGCTGGCGTTCGTTACGCTGATCTGCGACGCCACGGCGACGCTTGTCGCGCGAGCGTTGCGCGGCGAGCGCGTGTGGCAGGCGCACAAGCTGCATTACTACCAGCGCGTCAACCAGATGGGCGCCGGACACCGCGGAACGCTCGCGCTATACGCGGCGCTGTCGGCCGGGAGTGCCGCCACGGCGATCGCCTGCATCGTCGCGTCGCCGCGCAGCGGGTGGCTGGCGCTGGCCGCGTGGATTGCGCTGATCGCGCTGTTGTTCGCCACAATTGACTATCATTGGCGCAGGCGGACGATCCGATGAAATTCCACGTCAACTGGCGCACTTCGCTCGCATTCCTGCACGACGTCCTCGCGGCGGCAGTGGCGTGGGCGGCGATCTGGTGGCTGCGCTTCAGCTTCGACCTGCCCGAGGCTTACGCCTATGACATGCTGCATTCGATGGCATGGGTCGTGCCGCTGCAGGCGGCGATTTTCCTGGCATTCGGCCTCTATCGCGGCCTGTGGCGCTTCGCCGGCACGGTCGACTTGCAGCGCATCGTCTTGTCGGCGGGGCTTTGCGCGCTGCTGATCCCGCTGGTGTTGCTGATGCTGAGGATGCAGGGAGCGGTGCCGCGCAGCGTAGTCGTACTCTACCCCGTGGTGCTGATCTTCCTGATGGCCGGCAGCCGCTTCGCCTATCGGGTGTGGAAGGAGCACCGACTGTACAGCCCGCTTGCGGCACTCGGCGAACCGGTGCTGGTGGTCGGCGCGGGTGAGGCCGGGGCGCAATTGACCAAGGAGCTGGCGAGGAGCCGCCAGTGGCGCGTCGTGGGCCTGCTCGACGACGACGAGAGCAAGCACGGCCGCCAGTTGCGCGGCGTCAAGGTGCTGGGGCCGATCGCCGACCTGCGCGCCTGGGTCAAACGCTTCGGCGTGCGCAAGGTGATCATCGCGCTGCCGTCGGCGTCGCACGTGGTGCGCCGGCGGGTGGCGGAGTTGTGCGCGATGCACGGACTCGAGGCGCTGACCGTGCCCTCTTACGAGGACTTGATCAGCAAGCGTTCTCTGCTGACGACGATCCGCAACATCGAGTTGGACGACCTGCTCGGCCGCGATCCGGTCGAGCTCGACACCGCCGGGCTGGGCGAGTGGCTGGGCAACCGCGTCGTGATGGTGACCGGCGCCGGCGGATCGATCGGTGCCGAGCTGTGCCGGCATATCGCGCGCTTCCGCCCGGCCAAGCTCGTGCTGTTCGACATTTCCGAGGCCGCGCTGTACGAGATCCGCACCGCGCTTGCCGATGCGTTCGCGCAGCTGCCGGTGGCGAGCATCGTCGGCGACGTCAAGCATGTCGCGCGCGTCGAGCAGATCCTCGCGCGCGAGCGGCCGCACGTGATCGTGCATGCCGCGGCGTACAAGCACGTGCCGCTGATGGAGGACGACAATGCCTGGCAGGCGGTGTGCAACAACGCCTACGGCACGTGGGTGATCGCGCGCGCCGCGGTCGCTGCGCGGGTCGAGAAGTTCGTGCTGGTGTCGACCGACAAGGCGGTCAACCCGACGTCGGTAATGGGTGCGTCCAAGCGCCTCGCCGAGATTGCCTGCCAGAGCCTCAACGACCGGCCCACTGCATTCGTGATGGTGCGCTTCGGCAATGTGTTCGGCAGTGCGGGCAGCGTGATCCCGCGCTTTCGCGAGCAGATCGCGCGCGGCGGCCCGGTGACCGTCACGCATCCGGAGATCACCCGCTATTTCATGTCGATTTCCGAAGCGACGCAGCTATTGCTGCAAGCGGGCCTGATGGGCAGGAACGGCGAGATCCTGGTGCTGGACATGGGCGACCCGGTGCGCATCATCGACCTTGCGCGCGACATGGTGCGGCTGTCCGGCGCCGACCCCGACCGGATCCCGATCGTGTTCACGGGGCTGCGCCCCGGCGAAAAACTGTTCGAGGAAGTGCTGGCCGAGGAGGAGTCCACGCTGCCCACGCCGCATCCGCGCCTTCGCATTGCGCAGGCGCGCGCGGCCAATCACGACGCGATCGGGCAGATGGTCGCGTGGTGCGAGCGCGATCGCGCCGCCGAAGACGCCGAAGTGCGCGCGCGCCTCGCGGGATGGATTCCCGAGTACTCGCCGCCGGCTGGCGCGCCGGTGCAACCCATTCCGGGCGGCTCGGGCGACTCGGCCGCGCCGGTCGCGCTGCCGTTGCGCCAGCGCTCGCGCGGCTAGCGCGCGCCGCAGTCGCGCCGACAGGCTGCGACGCGAGGCGGCGATGCAACAGGCGGCGACGCGTCACGCGACGACGCGCATCCGGCCTTCCATCGTCTCGTGGCCCGAGCCGCAGAACACATCGCACAGGTACGTGAATTCGCCGGTTTTGCCAGGCGTCATCGGCACGCGCGTCGTCTGGCCGGGAATGATCGTGCCGCGCACGCCGAATTCCGGAACGCTGAATCCCATGACGACGTCGGCGCTGGTCAGCAGGAACACCACCGGCTCGTCGAGCTTCAGCGTGATCTCGGCCGGCTCGTAGGTGAACTTGCGCGCGGTGATCGCGACTTCGCGCGGTTTCGGCTGCGCGAAGGCGACGATTGCGCGCGCCGCGATCGCCGCCGGGAGCAGCGCGCCGAAGCGCAATATCGTCCGTCGATGCACAGTCATGATCGTCCGTCGATGCACAGTCATGACGCCCCCTCAGGCGACCGGCTTTTCGGCGATCGCGTAGCGCATGGGTACCGCTTCGGCATCGACTTCGCGAAAACCGAGGCCTTTGTACGGCGCGGCGCCATCCCATGCGACCGGCAGGCGCCGCGGCTGCGACGCCGGCGCCGGTAGCGCGAACATCAGTCCCTTGGCCGAGTGATGCGCGATGTCGCCGGTCATGAAATGGTTCTCCTGGTGAATGTGCCCGTAGAACACGGTCACGTTGGCGTGCGTCTGCAGCAGCGTGATCGCCTGCGCGCCGTCGCGCGTCGCCCAATCCCACTGCGGATAGAGGTCGAACAGCGGGCGGTGGGTGAACACGACGATGCGCGCGTCCTTCGGCTGGCCCGCGAGGTCGGCTCGCAGCCATTCGAGCTGCTCGGCGCCGATCGCCGCAGTGGGATCGGAGACGTTGTCGACGACGATGAAATGCACGCCCTTGTGGTCGAACGTGTAATGCGTGTCGCCGAAGAACTCCTTGAACGCGCGGCCATTGTCGAGCGCCGCATCGTGCTCGCCGGGCATGTAGCGAACGGTCGGGACTTTGAGCGTCGCGGCGATGTCGCGGAATTGCGCGAGCCGCCGCCGCCGCTCGGCCGGGTCGTCAGTGGTATGCGTGAGGTCGCCGGTGAACATCACGAAGTCCGGCGGTTGCGAAAGGCTGTTGACCGCCGCGACCGCCTTTGGCAGCGTGCCCGCGGCGTCGGGATTGATCTGCGGATCGTCGAAACCCCAGTGCGTGTCCGACAGCTGCACGAAATAGAAATCATCCGTGCGCGATGCGATCGTCGTTGTGCGCATGCCTGCGCAGCCTGCGACCACCACCGCGCTGCCCAGACCCGCCAGCTTGATGAATTCACGCCTGTCGATGCGAATGCGGTCCATGAAGATCCTCGGCAATTGAAGTTGGGCCGGATGGGCGGATGATGCGGATAGCCTGTCCGTCCCTTGCAAGACGCGGCGCGCGGCGCGCTTATTCCGGTGTTTCGTGCTGGAGGCGAATCGGGGAATAAACCGCGCGGCGCGCACGTCTACTGGTGGGACGCATCGCATTCCGGGAGTGGTGGCGCTTGGACAATCCGCAGCGGACGGCACGATTCGAGGAGCAGGTCCTGGTGCACCTCGACTGCGCCTACAACCTCGCGCGATGGATCACTCGCGACGACGCGACCGCCGGCGATGCGGTGCAGGAGGGCGCGCTGCAGGCGTTCCGCGGATTCGACCAGATGCAGGGACCCAATGCGCGGGCGTGGTTCCTGTCGGTGATTCGCAACGCCTGCCTCGACCAGTTGCGCAAGCGCCGCGGGCATGCGGAGGAGTCCTATGACGAGGACCTGCACGGGGGCCTGGATGGCGCAGGGCGCGCCAGGGATTCCACTCCCGAGGACATCGCCGAGCGCGCCTCCGATTCGCGCTGGCTGCACGCCGCGATCGAAGCGCTGCCGCGCGAATACCGCGAGGTGATCGTGTTGCGCGAGCTGGAGGAACTTTCGTACAAGGAGATCGGCGCAATCGTGGACATTCCCATCGGCACCGTGATGTCGCGGCTCTCCCGCGCGCGCGACTTGCTGCAGCAACGGATGCGGTTCGCACAAAGGCGCGCCGGATCATGAACTGCGCACAAGCCGTTCGCATGCTCGACGCGTGGCTCGACGACGAGCTCGACGCCGTGACGGCGACGGAAATGGCCGGCCACGTCGCTAATTGCGCCGGCTGTGCGGCGGTGCACGAACAACGCGTCGCGCTGCGGACCGCGATGCGCGCGCCGGCGCTTCGCCACGTGTCGCCGCCGGCGCTGCGCGCGGCGATCCGCGGACAGGCGAGGCTCGGTACCCTTGAGGCGCAGGCTTCCCGGCCGCGTCGACTGCAGTGGCCGTCGCTCCCCGGGTGGCGAGCCATCGTGTTCGCCGGGACGACGGCGGTGTTGGGTGCAGCGTGCGGGTGGTGGGTCGCGCAGCCGGCAACGCCCGACGTGTTCGCGCTCGAGCCGGTGGCCGACTATGCGGTGACGCGCCACGTCGCGGCCCTCGCACCCGGCGGCGCGCATATCGACGTCGCATCCTCGGATCGCCACGCCGTCCGACCCTGGTTCCAGGGCCGTCTCGATTTCGCGCCGACGGTGCGCGACCTTTCCGCGATGGGGTTCGAGCTCATCGGCGGCAGGATCGACCGGATGGGCAACCAGCCCGCGGCGGCAATCGTCTACCGCTTTCGCGGCCACATGATCGACGTGTTCTCGTGGCGCGCGACGATGACGGCGGTGCAGCCGGACCGGGAATCGACGATCCGCGGATTCAACGTCCAGACCTGGAACCAGCAGGACATCGACTATGCGGTGGTGTCCGACATGGACCGCGCCGAGCTGCAACGATTCACGGCGGCGTTGCGCGCGCCCTAGCGCTCTGCCTCGAGGCGCGTGCCGCGCGCGATCGAATAGGCGAGCAGCATCGCGTTCATCGCCCAGAACAACTTGGCGTTGCTGCGGTAGAAGAAGTCGTCGGTGAGATTCTTGGTCAGATAGCCGGCGATCAGCGCGACGCCAACGATACCCGCCATCGCGATGCTGCCGTCGCGGTCGCCGATGCATCGCACGTAGCGCCACACCAGTGCGCCCATCATCGTCAGGAACAGCACCAGGCCCACCAGCCCGGTTTCAAGCCATTGGCCGACGAACGTGTTGTGCGGATGCGTCATCGCGCGATCGTTCATCTCGGCGGGCAGGACCTCGCGCAGGATGCCGCGGCCGAAGCCATAGCCGAGCCAAGGTGCTGCGCGGATCTTGTCGACCGCGGCTTTCCACAGCGCGATCCGCGGATCGTGCTCGAGCGACCCTGAAATGCTGGCGTCGCGCGGATAGTACAGCGCGGCTTTTTCCTGCGCGACGTCGGCGAACGCGAAGCCGAGCAGCAGGAACAGCGCGGCGATCGGCGCGACGAAGCGCCACGGCAACGAGCGGAACGACGTGCGCCAGCGCAGTGCCGCGGCGATCGTCGCCACGCCGAATGCCGCGCCGAACGCGAGCCAGACGATGCGGTTGTCGGTCAGGCGCGCGTTGGCGAACAGCAGCACCATCAGCGCGCTGAAGACGATCGCGCGCCGCGTCGTCGTGCCGGAGCCGTCCCAGCCCGCCAGCACCAGCAGCAGCAGCGGTGCGATCTCCACCAGGTGCGTCGACCAGACGCCGACGTCGTGATGCCATTTCTCGGAATCGAAAACGCCGGTGGCAAGCGTCATCACCACCAGCAGCACGCCGAGCAGCGTGAACGACGCGAGCAGCGTGACCACCATCGCACGGAAATCGTAGTCGTCGCGCACGCCGATGAAGAACGCGACGAACACGAACGCCCCGTACTGAAGCTCGGTTTCCCACTCGCGCACCGAGAAGCGCGGCTCGACCGACCAGCGCAGCGATGCCGTGCTCCACAGCCACCACAGGATGATCGCCAGCAGCGCGAAGCCGCCCGCGGCGAAGCGTGCTCGCGCCACGCGGGGATGAGTCGCGATCGTGAGCACCGCTGCGGTACACATCAGCGCGAAGCACAGCGAGCGCGGCCACACCAGGTTGTTGGTCGGCAGCATCGCAAGGTACGCGGCGCAGAGCACCCCCAGCACCTGTGGCAGGCGCGGTGCGAAAGTCGGCAGCAGGCGATTCACGCGAGCATCCCGTCGACCGCGGCGATCACCGCGCCCGCTTCGATCGCGTCCATGCACAGCGGGTGCGGGCATTGCGCGGTCGAGCGGCCGCAACGGCGTACCCAGGCAATGTCGCGGCGGAACAGGATGCGCTGGTCGCGGCAGAAAAAGGGCTCGATGGTCACCGCGCGATATGGGCTCGGGCGAAAGAAGTCGCCGGCGCCGCAGATCGTCGCCGAGCCGGGCCCGAACAGCGTGAGCGTGGGCGTGCCGGTGACGCGGCCCAGGTGCGCGATACCGGTGTCCGGCGCAACCAGCAGCGCCGCGCCGGCGAGCAAATGCCACATCTGCGCGAGGTCGAGCGTGCCGGCGACGCTTTGGAAGCGCGATTCGGGATCGCAGGCGCGCACGATCGCCTGCTCGCCGCGACCGGCCGACCACACCGGAGCGATGCCGCGCGCGTGCAGGTGCGCCGCGACCTGCGCAAGGCGTAGCGGCGGCCACTGCTTGAGCGGCGTGCTCGCGCCGACGTGCATCACCGCATAGGGCGCTGCGGGCATCGCGAACGGCGTGCACGGCGGCGTCGGCCAGTCGCGTGCGTCGTAAGGCGCCGGCGCCGGACCCGCGACCAGGTCGGTGCACATGTCGCCCCACGCGGAAGGCACCGCGCGATAGTCGACGAGCTGGTCGACCGGCCAGTTGCGGCGCATCGACTTGTCGCCGGCGAACGCGACGATCCACCGCGCGCGCATCGCGGACGCTAGCCAGGCGTAGCGGTTGTCGCCGGGGACGAGCGCCAGGTCGAACGGCGCCTCGCTGAACATCCCGGCGGGCAACGCGGCCGGGTTCCAGCCGATGGCGCGCACGCCGTAGGGCCGGTTCGCGTAGAGCGGTGCCGTTGCATGCGGCACGGTCATCGCGATGTCGGCGGCCGGGTATCGCTCGCGCAGCTTGGCGAGCAGCGGCGTCAGCATCAGCGTGTCGCCCAGCAACAGGTGATGTGCGACGAGGATGCGCCGCGGGTCGGCGGGCGCGCGGCGCGGCCGCACGCGATCGATCAGCGAGCGCGCGACCACCTCGACGCGACCGCGAAAGCGTCCGCGCATCATCGAGCGGCTGCCACGCACGGAGCCTGCCGCCACGGCGTCGCGCGCGACGGTCCCGGCGAAGCCTCCGCTGCCCGCGCCAGGGTTGGAGGCAGCGCTGCGTACGCTCGAGTTCGCAAAGCCATTGCCGCCTGGGCCGCAGTTGGCCGGGCCAGCGCCGCCTGAGCCGAAGTTCGCCTGCGCACTCATGGCAGCGAACGCGCCTGCTCATGCAGGTGGCGCGCGCGGAAGCGCCGCGCCTCGCGCCGTTGCGCGGACACGGTGCGCACGAAATGCACCAGCGAACGCGGGCGCGGACAGTGCCGTGCGACCTCGTCGATCACCTCGAGCCAGCGGCGCGTCACCGCGTCGCGCGTGAACGCCGCGCCACGTTCAGTGCCGTTGGCGAGCATCGCCCGATAGTTCGCGGGATCGGCCTTGAGCCGCGCGACCGTGTCGACCACGTCGTCGGCGTTCGAGATCGCCAGGTAGTCGAGCGGGCCGCGGCGCAAGTGCCGGAACGCCGGTTCGTCGCCCAGCAATGCCGGCACGCCGGCGAGCCACGCGTTGGTGAGCTTGGTAGCGGGCTTCAACTCCAGCATCGACGCGCCTTCGGCGCGGGCTGCGATCGCGAGGTCGACGTCGTGGTAATCGTTCCACGCCGACTCCGACAGTCGGAGCTGTACGCCCAGCGCGGCCAGGCGACGCGCGAGCTCGGCGCCGCGCAGCCAGCGCGGCAGGCGTGCGAGCCGGCCGAAATAGGCGAGCGTGTCGATGCGCGAGGCGCGCGCCGGGTCGCGCGCCACAAGGCCCGGCTGGGGCCAGTGCGCGACATAACGCTCGGATTCACCGGCTGCGAGGCTGTCGTTCTGCACGATGACGCGTTCGCAGCAGTAGAGCGGCGAGCGGTCGGCGCGCACGCCGATCATCCGCGCGCGGTGGGCGCCGTTGAAATAGGCGTTCAGGTCATCCCAGTGCGCGATGCCGATCGCGTGGCGCGGGTAGCGCGCGCCGAACACCACGCGATATCCGGCGGCCTCCAGCGGTGCACGCAACAGCAGGTACGATTGCACGATCCACACGTCGATGCCGCTGCGAAAGCGCGACTGCTGCGAGTCGACATCGGCCGCGGACAGCGCGCCAATGTCGCGCCAGCGCGAGACATCCTTGGGATCGGCAACGAAGGCGACGGTGCGCGGCGCGTGCATGGCGTGTCTCAACCCTGCGCTGAACAGGATTTGCATCCCGCGTATTCCGCGATCGCCAGCCGGAACACCGCTTGCATCCGGTCGAGCATCGCGACTTCCGTATACCGCTCGCCGACCAGATCGCGCGCATTACCCGCGAGCGCGCGGCCGAGCGCCGGATCCGACAACAGCGTGTCGATCGCCGCGGCCAGCGCCGCGGGATCTTCGCGCGCGACCACCAACGCGGTCGCGTCGGGCCGCGCGATCTCGCCGATGGCGCCGGCGTCGGTGGTGACCGCCGGTACGCCCGCGAACATCGCCTGCAGCAGCGCCTGCGGCACGCCTTCGTTGGCGTACGACGGCAACGCGAACACGTCGAGCGCGGCAAGCCATGGCGCGACATCGCGCTGCTGGCCGGCGAAGGTGACGCGCCCGCCGAGCCCGGCGGCGGCGACCTGTGCGGTGAGCGCTTCGCGTTGCGGGCCGTCGCCGACGATCACGAGCCGCGCGTCGCGATGCGCGAGCATCGCCAGCGCCTCGATCAAATGACGATGACCTTTCCAGCTGCGCAACGTGGCGACGATGCCCACCAGCGGCGTGCCGGCGGGAAGGCCGAGCGCGCGGCGCGCTTCGCCGCGGTCGATGCCGGCGTGGCGCTGCGGGTCGATGCCGGTGGGCACCGAGAACACGCGCGCCGGGTCGAGGCGAAGGTCGTGAATCAGCGCCGTGCGCAGCGCGTCGCCGGTGGTGACGATGCGTGCGGTCGCGCGGCGATAGAGCCAGCGCGTGGCGGGATTGCGCGCGACCGGCACCGACACGTGCCGCGTGCGCACGATCGGTGGCGCGCGATGGCCGCGCACGCGCAGGTACTGGCGTGCGAGCGCTGCGAGCCAGCTATCGGTCGAGCTGTGGGTGTTGACGACGTCCACCGGATGCGCGCGCATCGCCGCGATCACCGCAGCGACTCCGGCGGGCCGCTTGCGGCAGATCGGCAGCGCGTTCGCCTCGACACCGAACCGCGGCGCCTCGTCGATCAACCGCGATCCCGCCGCCGCCCACACCACGACGTCATGCCCGCGCGCGATCAATCCCGCGGCTTCGGAAAGGATGCGGATTTCCTGTCCGCCCCAACCCATCGACGATTCGGTGTGCGCGATGCGAAGCTTCTCCGGCACGTGGCGTGTCGGCGGCGCTGTTAAGCCGCGACCTTGGCGAATTGCACGCGCGACAGCCGCGAATACGCGCCGTTGCGCGACAGCAGGTCGGCGTGCGTGCCCTCCTCGACGATGCGGCCGCCGTCGAGCACGATGATGCGGTCGGCATGCTCGATCGTCGACAGGCGGTGCGCGATGACGACCGTCGTGCGGCCCTTCATCAGCGTGTCCAGCGCGAGCTGCACCATCCGTTCGGACTCCGAGTCGAGCGCGGAAGTCGCTTCGTCGAGGATCAGGATCGGCGCGTTCTTGAGCACTGCGCGGGCGATCGCCAGGCGCTGGCGCTGTCCTCCCGACAGTCGCAAGCCCTGCTCGCCGACCATCGTGTCGAAGCCGTGCGGCAACGCGCGGATGAAATCGAGCGCATGCGCCGCGATCGCCGCGCGCTCGATCGCCTCGCGCGAAGCGCCGGCCATTGCGCCGTATGCGATATTGGCGGCGATCGTGTCGTCGAACAGCAGCACGTCCTGCGACACCAGCGCGATCTGCGCGCGCAGGCTGCGCACCGTCAACGTCGTGATGTCGTGGCCGTCGATGTAGAGGCGCCCCGCGGAAGGCGCATAAAAGCGCGGGATCAGGTTGACCAGCGACGTCTTGCCGCTGCCCGACGCGCCGACCAGCGCCACGGTTTCGCCGGGCGCTACGCGCAGCGACACTCCGGCGAGCGCCTCGCGGTCCTCGGCGCCGTAACGCAGCGACACGCGCTCGAATTCGATCTCGCCACGCGCGGCGTCGAGCGCCATCGTGCCGGCGTCGGGCTCGTCGTCGAGGTCGAGCAGGCCGAAGATGCTTTCCGATGCGGCGAGCCCGCGCTGGATCGACGCGTTGATCCCGGACAGTGACTTCAGCCGGTCGAGCAGCGTGATCAGCGCCAGCGTATAGGACAGGAAGATCGCGACGTCGAGGCGCCCGTCCTGGCTTTGCGCGAGTGCCATCCAGACGATGGCGCCAATGCCCAGCGCGGCGATGAACACCGCCAGCGGCGTGCTGGCGGCGCCTGCCGACGATTGCTTGGTCATCGAGTTGCGCAGCGCGTTGGCGGCCTTGACCGCGCGCGCCCGCTCGTAGTCCTCGCCGCCGAACACGCGCACGATGCGATGGCCGGTGATCATTTCCTCGAGCGTGTGCGTCAACGCGCCGGTGCGCGTCTGGATGTCGCGTGCGATGCGCCGCAGCCGGCGGCTGAAATAGCGGGTGATCAGCACGATCAGCGGCACGACGATGAACACCAGCAGCGTCAGCCGCCAGTTGAGCCACAGCAGGAAGCCGATGCTGCCGACAATCGCGAACGTGCCGCGCAGCGCGGTGGCGATCGTCGCCGACGCCGCCGACGCGAGCTGGTGCGCATCGAACGTGAGCTTCGACTGCACGGTTCCGGAGGCGTGCTCGTCGTAGTAAGACGTCGGCAGCCGCAACAGCTTGTCGACGAGCTCGCGACGCAGGTCGAACACCACGCGGTGGCCGGTCCAGGCCATGCCGTAGTCGGAGACGTACGAGCCCAGGCCCCGCAACAGGAACACCGCGACCAGCGTGACCGGCAGCCAGGTGAAGGTGTGCGGATCGGGATTCTGGAAGTTGCGGACGATCGGGATGACGAGATACGCCATCATCAGGTCGCCCGCCGTCACCACCAGCATGCCGACGACCGATATCCCGAACGCCCAGGCGTAGGGGCGAACATGGGCGAGCAGGCGGCGGTAGAGATGAAGCCCGGACATCGGCTGGGGCGGAGGTACTGCTCGAGAGCGCGAATGACGCTGCGGCGCAACGGCAAATTATAGCGCAGCGGCCTCACCGGAGCGTGCAACGCCCATGGGGGCGCCCGCGGACGGCGACCGGGCGAGTCGCCTGGAGGTGCTAGCCCGCGACGCCCGGCGCGGGAGCCTTCGCCGCCGTCGACCGCCGCTGCGCGATGCTTGCCGCCAGCAACTCCTTGTACAGCAGCACCAGCTTGAGCGTCATTGCCGACGACGACAACGGCAGCATCGCGCGGCGGCCATTGGCGCCCATCCGCTGGCGCGTGGCGCAATCGAGCAGCACCCGCATGTGCGCGCGCACCGCGTCGGTGTCGCGTGCCTCCGCGACCAGCCCGGCGTCGTGCTCGCGAACGATCTCGGCGGCGCCGCACTTGGCGGTCGTGACGACCGGCAGCCCGCAGGCCATCGCCTCGAGCGCGGCGTTCGGGCAGGGGTCGTAGATCGACGGCAGCACGAACGCGTCGGCGGCCGCGTAGTAGGGCTTGGGATCGAGCTGCGGGCCGGCAATGTTCACGCGCCCGCGCAAGCCCAGCGCGCGCGCAAGGTCGGCATGCCGGCGCAAATGCTTGTCGGCACCGACCACCAGCAGGTAGGTCGAGGCGGGCAGGCCGTCCATCGCGCGGATCGCGGTGGCCACACCCTTGCGTTCGAAGCCCGAGCCGACCAGCACGAATACCGTCGCGTCGGCCGGCACGTTGAGCTGTACGCGCGCAGCCGCACGCGCTGCGTCGTCCGCGGGCGTGAACGCATCGCAGTCGACTGCGTTGTAGATGACGTGCAGCCTGGCCTCGGCGATGCCGAAGCGCTCGCGGATCTCGTCGCGCACCATCGCCGAGTTGCAGATCACCGCAGACAGCCACGGGCTCCTGAACATCCGCCGCTCCATGGCGAGCAGGTAGCGATGATGCGGATCGAGGCGAACCGCCAGGCGGGCCAATGCCGAACGGCCTTTCAGCCGCTCTTCGAGCCACACCGCATGCACGCCGTCGCCGGCGCGATAGATGTCGCAGCAGGTGAGGCGCTCGTGCGATTGCACGAGATCGAGCCGGGCCTCGCCCACCGCCTTGCAGACGCCGCGCTGGAATCCCCAGTCGCGCCACAGGCTGCCGATGTAGAACGGGTCGATGATCGACGGCTCGATCAGCGCGAGCTTGGTCTGCGGCCACTCGCGCGTGTAGAGCGTGATGCCCACGTCGCGCTCGAGCAGCGCCTCGAGCGCGTTCTCGACGAAGCGCTCGGCCCCGCCGAACGGCGAGTAGCGCTGGCGGATGATCGCGAGCCGCATGTGTCAGCCGCGCCCCGCGGTGGCCGCGAGCAGCGACGCGAGCGCATCGTGCACCCGCGCCACCGGCAGCGTCGTCAGGCATTCCGAGACCTTGCCGCCGCCGCAACCGTCCTGTCCGCACGGGCGGCAGGGATGACGATCCGACGCGACGACGCGCGCGGCCACCTGCCACGGACCCCATTCGTGTTCCCCGGAGGGCCCGAACAGCGCGACGGTGGGCGTGTGCATCGCGGCCGCGATGTGCATCGGCGCGGAATCGACGCCGACGAATACCCGCGCCTGCGCGACGAGTGCTGCAAGCTCGGGCAAGCTCAGCGTGCCGGTCAGGTCGACGATGCGCTCGCGCGTCGCGGGCGACACGGCGGCGAGGATCTCCGCGGTGAATGCGCGCTCGCGCGCGTCGGGGGCGCCGGTGACGACGATCGTGTGGCCGTCCGCTGCGAGCCGGTCGAACAGCGCGGCGTTGTCGCGCGCAGGCCAGCATTTGAAGAACCAGCGCGAGCCGGGATGCGCGTGCACGAACCCCTGCGGTCGCAGCCCGTGCTCGCGCATCAGGCCGTCGATCCTCGCGCGGGCCGCGGCAGCCGGCACCAGGACCAGCTGCTTGTCGGTTTCGCCGGGTTGCACGCCGATGCGGCGCAATGCGTCGAGGTTGGTTTCGACCGCATGCCGCGGCGTGTTGCGCGGCAGCTTGTAGAAGTGGGTGAAGTAGCGGCGCCACAGCCACGCGCTCTCGCCGTCGCGCCGCTCGCGCGTCACCGCGTAGCGCGGCGCCAGCGCGCGCGAAAGCTTGAGGCCGCGCGGGTGCTCGGTCAGGTGGATGAGCAGCTCGTACGGCGCGCTGCGCAGGCTTATCATCAGCGCGCGCTCGCCGGCGATCTGCGCGCGCAGCCCTTGCGCTTTCCACTGCCTGTCTATCGTCAGGATGCGCGCAATGGCGGGATGGCCTTCGAGCATGGGCGCGGTCTCGGCGTACACCAGCGCGTCGATCGAGACATGGGGAGCTGCGCGTTGCAGCGCGGCGAACACGGGAGAGGCGAGCAGCACGTCGCCGTGGTGGCGCAACTTGGTGACAAGCACGCGGCGGATCGCGGCCAACGGCACGGCGTCCGGCAGGTAGTCGCGAAGGCTCGACATGACGGCGAACGATAGCAAACTTCGGCGCCGCACGCGGTGCGTCCGGCATCGGCGCGTCAGCGCTCACTTGGCCGCAAATCCACGTCGACAGAAGCGGCGCGTCGATCGGGTACAATTCACGGCACCTTCCCGCCCGTGCTTCCTCGCCCTCATTCCATGCCGCTGGACGCCGTCTCCGCAGGTCTCAAGGCCCAGATCCTTGCCGAAGCGCTGCCGTACATCCAGCGCTTCCACGACAAGACGATCGTCATCAAGTACGGCGGCAACGCGATGACCGAGGCGGCGCTGAAGGCCGGCTTCGCGCGCGACGTGGTGATGCTCAAGCTGGTCGGCATGAACCCGGTGATCGTGCACGGCGGCGGGCCGCAAATCGGCGAGCTCCTGAAGAAGATGGGCATCGAAAGCGAATTCCGCCAGGGCATGCGCGTCACCGACGATCGGGTGATGAACGTCGCCGAAATGGTGCTGGGCGAGTTGAACCAGGAGATCGTCGGGCTGATCAACCAGCACGGCGGCAAGGCGGTGGGTTTGACCGGGCAGGACGGCAAGTTCATCAAGGCGCGCAAGATGCTGTTGAAGGGTGACGATGGCGCGCCGATCGACATCGGGCTCGTCGGCGAGATCGAGCGCATCAATCCGGAGCTGATCCAGCTGCTCGATTCGCACGACTTCATTCCCGTGATCGCCCCGATCGGCGTCGGCGAGGACGGCGTCGCCTACAACATCAATGCGGACCTCGTCGCCGGCAAGCTCGCCGAAACGCTGCTCGCCGAGAAGCTGGTGCTGATGACCAACACCACCGGCGTGCTCGACAAGAACGGCAAGCTGCTGACCGGATTGTCGGCGGACCAGATCGAGGCGCTGTTCGCCGACGGCACGATCAACGGCGGCATGCTGCCGAAGATCGGCTCGGCGCTCGACGCCGTGAAGAACGGCGTGGCGAGCTCGCACGTGATCGACGGGCGCGTCGCGCATGCGTTGCTGCTGGAAGTGTTGACCAACGAAGGCGTGGGCACGATGATCCGCGCCAATGCAGCGCCCGCCGGCTCTCGCGGCTGACGGCGCACCACGGGGACCTTCAGCGATGGCGACCAAGCCCGGCGAACGACGCTTGCAGATCCTGCAGACGCTGGCAGCGATGCTGGAGAATCCGCGCGGCGACAAGGTGACCACCGCCGCGCTTGCCGCGCGCCTGTCGGTTTCCGAGGCGGCGCTGTACCGACATTTCGCCAGCAAGGCGCAGATGTTCGAGGGATTGATAGAGTTCGTCGAGACCACGCTGTTCTCGCTGGTCAACAAGATCCAGTCGGAGACCACCGATGGCGTCGCGCAGGCCGAGCAGATCGTGGCGATGCTGACGGGCTTCGCTGAAAAGAACCCGGGCATGACGCGCGTGCTGATCGGCGACGCGCTGGTCAACGAGGACGAGCGGCTGCAGGTGCGGATGAACCAGGTCTACGACCGCATCGAGGCGGCGTTGCGCCAGTCGTTGCGCACCGCGCAGATGGGCAATGCGTGGCATGGCGATCCTGCGGCCGACGGCGCCGCGTTGATGGCCTACGTGGTCGGGCGCTGGACGCTGTTCGCCAAGAGCGGCTTCAAGCGGATGCCGCTCGCCAACTGGGATCTCGAGCGCAAGTTCCTGTTCGACTAGCGCGCGGTGCTCCTGCCGCTGCCGCACACGGCGCACGCTGGGTCGCGCGGCACGCGCACCTCGCGCCAGCGCATCGCCAGCGCGTCGAGCATCAGCAGCCTCCCCGCCAGCGGCTCGCCCGCGCCGGCGATCAGCTTCAGCGCTTCCCCCGCCTGGGTGGCGCCGATGATGCCGACCAGCGGCGCGAACACTCCCATCGTCGCGCAGCGCGTCTCTTCGATCTCGTCCCCTTCGCCGAACAGGCAGTGATAGCAGGGCGACGCTTCGTCGCGCGCGTCGAACACCGCGACCTGGCCGTCAAAGCGGATCGCCGCACCCGACACCAGCGGCACGCGCGCCGCGACGCACGCGCGATTGACCGCGTGGCGGGTCGCGAAGTTGTCGCTGCAATCGAGCACCACGCAGGCACTCGCCACCAGGCCGGCGAGGTCGTCGCCCGCCACGCGGCGAGCGATGCGCTCGATGGCGATTTCGGGATTGATCGCCGTCAGGCGCGCCGCCGCCGCGTCGACCTTGCGCGCGCCGACGTCCGCCGTGGCGAACAGGATCTGCCGCTGCAAATTGGTGAGGTCGACTCGGTCGTCGTCGCACAGCGTGAGCTTGCCGACGCCGGCCGCGGCGAGGAAATGCGCGGCCGGCGAACCCAGGCCGCCGACGCCGACCACCAGCGCATGCGCGGCGGCAAAGCGCGCTTGCGCGTCCGGACCCAGCTCGTCGAGCAGGATGTGGCGGCTGTAGCGAAGGAGCTGCGCGTCGTCCATGGATGAGGAAATCGGTGTGCTAGTGGATGCGTGCTTCGAGCAGATTCCTGCGTTGCGTCGTCAGGAAATCGCGGTCGACATACGCTGCGAGAAATTCAATATCGGAAGCGACGACACCAGCGTCGTAAAAGTGTTCCCTCCAGCCCGCGCACACGCTTGCAACTTCGGTTGCGGCGGCGATCGCACTTGCCCGTGTGTGTCCGAAGAGCGCGGCCTCGGAAAGGGCATTTTCCACCGTGGATGTGGAGGCGTCGCTTCCAACCCTCATCTGTTGATATCCGAGTGCTTGCGCGGTCGGCAGGACATCGAATGCCGGCGCCAGCACGAGAGTATGGTCATCGTTTGCCAGCACCACATGATTCTTTTCGTGGTCGTCGGTATTGTCCATGAGAATGTTGAAGACCATTCTGCGAAAAAGCTCTCGCATGTGCTCCTTTGCGATGCCTGCGGTCATATCGCCGCGCCGGCGCAAGAGCTGGGCAAGCTCCGGATATCCCATTTCGCTACCCTCTGCGCGCAGGGCCACGCGCGCAGTCTGCGCGTGTATTCGGCGTGACTGATGCGGCGGTCCTGTTCGATCGAATCGAAGGACGGCCAAGGCGTGTGCTTTCGCGGATACCGCGATTGGCCTGGTGGCGGCGACCCGTATTCCCGCGTGCGAGGCCAGGGTCATGCACGCGTGCTCTATCAACGCAGTGTCCGTGGCATCTCCTTGCTCGGCAAATTTGACCACCCATTGCCCCTCCCCGATGGCGATCAATGCCTTCGGGCGAGCGCCCCCGAGCGTGGTCCCCGGCGCGATTAGCCGACGCTTTTCCTCAGGAATCGTTTCGTTGGAAATGATTTTCTGCGCGAGGCCCTGCATTTCCTCGACGTTTTCCAAAGTAGGAAGCGGGCCGGTTCGATGTGGGACATATTCGGTCGGCGAGGTCGACACCCCCAATGCGCCGAAGCGCTCGTCACCGGCAAAATACAGATACTCGAGTATCGACAGTCGCGGTGGTTTGTCGATGACTCGAATTACACGCTCGCCCCACCGATCGGGTCGAGCGTCATCGACAGCGCCAGCAGCGGTTTCGCGTGCAATTGGCCGATGTTCGATGTCGACGAGCGGCAGGTCCTCGCTCAACGCGACGCCGGATGCGCGCCACGCGGGAAAGTAGCGTAGCGATACGCCCTGCAATTCGCGCAGCAGATTCAATTCCCCGACGGGCCTCGGTGAATCGGGTTGGCCGAGCCACCATAGGAAAAGGGTGTCCGTGACCTGGTAGTCGTTCAAGCACGGTCTCCTTATATTTTCGGTGACCCGGACCTCGTTGTCCTGGCCGACGTGCGTCGAACGGCCTTGCGTACTTCCTCTTCGAGTGCTCCGAGGTCTCTTTCCGGAGCAGTCACTTCTGCCAGACTTTGAATGCGCCCCATTAGCCACAACGCCGTTGCATATGCGCCGATACTGACTGTCGGGTCGCCTCTTTCCAATCGAATCAACGTCGGAATGGAGATGCCGATTCGTTCGGACCACGTTCTTCGGGATTCCTTCCTCCGCGCACGTGCTATGGCGATGTTTTCCCCTAGTCGACGCAAGCTGCTCTGGGCAATCGGCGGGAGGGAGCGGGCAATTTGACCGGACTTTGGCATAACATATATATATACAAATAGCGCTATTTTGTCAAATATATATTATTAAAAGCCAAAATAAGCAGGATGCCCGTACGCGCTGGAACGCGTTTTGATTCTGCAAAGGGAAGCAACAGGCGCGACTTGAATGCAAAACGCCCGGGAGTGCCGGGCGCTTTGCGGTTACATCGACGCGAGTGCGCGCGAGCTCAGGGCTTGGCTTCGGCGCGCAGCGTCTTCGCGGCGCCGTTGACCGGCTGGCCCTTCAACTGGTTCATCGCCTGTGCGAGCTGGAAGTCTTCGGGCAGCTTGCCGAATTCGAACCGTGGCGCCAGTGACGCGGCGTCGAGCTTCGGCAACGGCTTGGCCGGATCGGCGTCGACCTTGGCGATCGTGCTTTCGGTCGTGGCACCTGCAGCCGTCGGCGTCACCAGGTGGTGCTCGAGGTTCGCTTCGCGGATGCGGTTGGGGGAATCGCGGCCATCGTCGACGCGCACGTCGGGCTCGATGCCCTTGGCCTGGATCGAGCGGCCCGCGGGCGTGTAGTAACGCGCCGTCGTCAGCTTGAGCCCGGTGTTGTTGGACAGCGGCAGGATCGTCTGCACCGAACCCTTGCCGAAGGTTTGCGTGCCCATCACCACGGCGCGCTTGTGGTCCTGCAGCGCGCCGGCGACGATTTCGGACGCCGACGCCGTGCCGCCGTCGACCAGCACGACCATCGGCACCTTCTTCACCGCGGCGGGCAGGTCGCGGAACATGTCGTCGCCACGGCGCTGGTAATTCTCGCGCGACGCCGTCAGGCGCATCTTCGCGTCCGGCGAGCGCCCGTCGGTATAGACGACCAGCGCGTCCTTCGGCAGGAACGCCGCGGAAACGGCGACCGCCTGGTTGAGCAGGCCGCCCGGGTCGCTGCGCAGGTCGAGGACCAGTCCCTTGAGGTCGCCCTCCTTGTAGAACTGCGTGATCGCGCGGGCAAGGTCGTCACCGGTGCGTTCCTGGAAGCTCCGCACGCGCACGTAGCCGTAGCCGGGCTCGAGCATGCTCGAGCGCACGCTCTTGACGTTGATTTCCTCGCGCGTCAGGTTGAACGAGATTGGCGTGTCGACGTCCTTGCGCACCACCAGCAGCACGATCTGCGTGCCGGGCTTGCCGCGCATTTTCTCGACCGCCTCGGACAGCGGCATGCCGCGGGTCGCCGTGTCGTCGATCTTGACGATCAGGTCGCCGGTCTTGATGCCCGCACGAAATGCCGGCGTGTCCTCGATCGGCGACACCACCCGCACCACGCCGTCCTCGACACCGACTTCGATGCCCAGCCCGCCGAACTTGCCCTGGGTCGCGACCTGCAGTTCCTTGAATGCGTCGGCATCGAGGAAATCGGAGTGCGGATCGAGGCCGTGCACCATGCCGTTGATCGCCTCGTGGATCAGCTTGTCGTCCGACACCGGCTCGACGTAGTCGCTCTTGATGCGCCCGAACACCGCGGACAGCAATTGCAGATCCTCGTAGGGAATCGGCAACTTGGCGTCGCGTTCGGCCAGCGCCGAGAAATTGAGGCTCAGCAGGACGCCGAGCACCGTGCCGAGCCCGACGAGCCCCGCCTTTTTCCAGCCATTGCCGCGTGTTGCGTTCAAACGTCGCTCCTGATCGATGCCGCCGGCGCGAGCGGCGGAAGATGGAAATGATTGTACGCCGCGATGGTTGCCCTGCGAGGACGCGGCGGTGCATGCGTGGTCAACCGCTTGTCGGTCGCACATTGGGCCGTTCGACTGTCCCTCAAGTTCCGAAACCCGCGGTCAATTCGCGAGAAAAATCGCGAACAGCGACGAAAGTAAGCATTTACACCTCGCGCAACCGTGCCCAACAGTCATTGATCGAGGGCAACCAGCGACTTTCCAGTCATTTGCGCCGGAGCCTCGAGGCCCATCAACGCCAGCATCGTCGGCGCGATGTCCTGCAGCGCGCCGCCAGTAGCGACGTGCGCGCGACGCCCGATATAAACGAACGGCACGAGGTTGAGCGTGTGCGCCGTGTGCGGCTGGCCGGTCGACCGATCGTCCATCGTCTCGACGTTGCCATGATCGGCGGTGATCAGCACTTCGCCTCCGGCGGCCCGCGCCGCGTCGACGACGCGCCCGATGCAGGTGTCGAGCGTTTCCACCGCGCGGATCGCCGCGGCCAGGATGCCTGTGTGGCCGACCATGTCGCCGTTGGCGTAGTTGCAGATGATCGCGTCGTAGCGCCCGCTGGCGATCGCCTCTACCAGCCGGTCGGTGACTTCCACGGCGCTCATCGCGGGTGCGAGGTCGTACGTCGCGACTTTCGGCGAAGGCACGAGGATCCGGTCTTCGCCCGGGTAGACCGCCTCGCTGCCGCCGTTGAAGAAATACGTGACGTGGGCGTACTTCTCGGTCTCGGCGATGCGCAGCTGGTTGAGGCCGTGTTCCGCGACGACTTGGCCGAAGCTCTCGGTGATCGTCTGCGGCGCGAACGCCACCGGCAGGTGCGAAAACTCGTCGCCGTATCGCGTCAGGCAGACGAAGCGCGCGAGCGCCGGCATGCGCGTGCGCGCGAACCCGGTGAACGCGGGATCAGTCAGCGCGCGCGTCATCTGCCGCGCACGGTCGGCGCGGAAATTCATGAATACGACGACGTCACCGTCCTGCATGCGCGTGGTCGCCCCATCGGCGCCGGCGATGGCCGTCGGTTTGACGAATTCGTCGTTCTCGCCTCGTGCGTAGGCATCGGCGAGCGCCTGCTGCGCATCGGTCGCGGTGAACGCGCCACGGCCGTCGCAGATCAGTTCGTAGGCAGCGGACACGCGATCCCAACGTTGGTCGCGGTCCATCGCGTAGTAGCGGCCGCAGATCGACGCGATGCGCGCGCCGGGCAGCGCGGCACACGCGTGCTGCATGAACGCGATCGACGCGGCGGCGCTGCGTGGCGGCGTGTCGCGGCCGTCGAGGAAGGCGTGCACGGCGATGCGCGAGGCACCCGGACCGGCCGGCGGCTTGCCGGCGAGCGCCACCATCGCGGCGATCTGGCGCTCGTGGCTGTGCACGCCGCCCGGGCTCAGCAGTCCGAGGATGTGCAGCGTCGCCCGGTTGCGGGCCGCGGTGGCGACGGCGTCCAGCAGCACCGGATTGCGCGCGAATTCGCCGTCGGCGATGGCGACGTCGATGCGCGTGAAGTCCTGGTAAACCACGCGGCCCGCCCCGATGTTGAGATGCCCGACCTCGGAGTTGCCCATTTGCCCGGCGGGCAGGCCCACGGCGCGCTCCGACGCATCGATCGTGGTGTGCGGTGCGGTGGCCAGCAGGTCGCGCCAGCGCGGCATGTCGGCCTGGGAGATGGCGTTGTCCGGCGCATCAGCGCGGGCGCCGACGCCGTCGAGGATCAGCAGCACCAGCGGTCGCGGGCGGGGCTGCGCGGCAGGGGAGTCGGCCATCGGGGATGCAATGCGGATTGCGGGCGAAAGCGCTCGCGCTAGAATTGTACCTTCGCCCTTCTTCCGGCAATGTCTTTCATGAGCTTCATCCAGAACAATTGGCTGCTGGTCGTCGTGCTGGTCGCCTCCGGCGCAATGCTCGTGTGGCCGCTGATCCGCGACCGCACGTCGGCGATGAAGTCGATCACCACCCTTGGCGTCACGCGCCTCATCAACAGCGGCAACCCGGTGCTGCTCGACCTCCGCGAGACCAAGGAATTCGAAGGCGGCCGCCTGCCGAACGCCGTGCACATTCCGCTGTCCCAGCTGAAGGAACGCGCCGGCGAGCTCGGCAAGTTCGCGAGCCGCCCGGTGGTCGCCTATTGCGATCGCGGGCAGCGCAGCCGCGGCGCGCTGGCAACGCTGACCGGCGTGGGCTTCAAGGAAATTTACGAGCTCGCGGGCGGCATGCGCGCGTGGAAAGATGCCGGGCTGCCGATTTCGCGCGCGTAGCCAGGAAACCAAAATGAGCGAATCCGCCGCCACGCCGCAGGTCACGATGTACTCGACGGGCGTGTGTCCCTACTGCATCCAGGCCGAGCGCCTCCTCACGGCCAAGGGCGTGTCCGCGATCGACAAGATCCGCGTCGACCTCGATCCCGCGCGGCGCGAGGAAATGATGCAGAAGAGCGGGCGGCGCACGGTGCCGCAGATCTGGATCGGCGCCACGCATGTCGGCGGCTATGACGACCTGGTGGCGCTCGATCGCGCAGGCAAGCTCGCGCCGATGCTCGCTGGGAGTTGAACGGATCGGGTAAAATCCCGGCCTTCGTGCATCAACCGCCTTCCGGCTCGCGCCGGATTCCACCCAAGTCTTTTAGAGAAAGCGCTGCAGCCCGCCGATTCGCGCCGTTTGGCGAAGCGGTCGCTTCCCGGCGCCTCACCGAGCAAGGATTCGCACCATCATGGCCGATACCAACCCGATGCCTGCGCAGGACGTCGCGCAGCTCTCGATCGAAAAGATCTACCTCAAGGACCTGTCGATAGAAAATCCGGGCGCGCCGCAGTCGTTCAAGATGACGGAGGCGCCGCAGATCGAAGTGGGACTGCGTACCGCCACCGAGGCGCTCGAGCCCAGCATCTACGAATCGGTGCTGACGATGACGGTCACCGCGCGCATCGGCGACAAGACGGTGTTCCTGGTCGAGGCGTCGCAGGCGGGCATCTTCACGATCCGCGGCGTCAGCGACCAGCAGCTCGGATTGGTGCTCGCGACGCATTGCCCGACGGTGCTGTTCCCGTATGTGCGCGAGACGATCGCCGACGCGACCACGCGAATGGGCTTTCCGCCGATCCACCTCGCCCCGATCAATTTCGAGGCGCTCTACGCGCAACAGCTGTCGCAGCAACAGGCCGCGCCCGCGGTCGCGTAGAGAGCCGGCTGGCGATGCGCAACAGCCGACGCGCCGTGGCGGCCGTGTTGTGGCTCGCCGCCGGCGCCGCGTTCGCGGTCGACTTCAAGGTCACCAACGATTCGCCGACGATCGTCTACGATGCGCCGTCCGCCAAGGCGCGCCCGCAGTTCCTGTTCGGGCGCGACGTGCCGGTCGAGGTGATCGTCGAAGTCGAGGGCTGGACCAAGGTCCGCGACGCGGGCGGCACGATCGGCTGGATCGGCAACAAGTCGCTGGCCGACCGGCGCGAGCTCGTCGTGCGCACGCCGACGGCTGAAATCCGCGCGACGCCGGACGACACGGCGCCGCTGATGTTCCGCGCCGAGCAGAACGTGCTGCTCGAACTCGCCGAGACCGCGACATCGGGCGCCACCACCGCCACTCCGGGCTGGGTGAAAGTACGCCACCGCGACGGGCAGACGGGCTTCGTCCGCGTCGCGCAAGTCTTCGGGCTCTGACGGGGCCGCGTCGCCGATGAGCGCGCGCGTGGCGATCGTGGGCGCGGGGGCATGGGGGACGGCGCTGGCAGTGCACCTCGCGGCGCGCGCGCATGCGGCACCCGAAGTCACGCTGTGCTTTCGCGATCCGGTACAGGCGCAGGACTGCGCCTCGGCGCGCGAGAACACGCGCTATCTTCCGGGCGTCACGCTGCCGCCGAACTTGGCGATCGCCACCGGCACCGCAGCCGCGCGCGTAGCCGACATGATCCTGGTCGCGACGCCGGTGGCAGCGCTCACCGCCACCGTCGCCGCGCTCGCCCTGGAAGGCGCCTGCGCGCCGTTGCTGTGGTTGTGCAAGGGATTCGTCGAGACCCCGGGCGCGCGCGGCGGTGCGCAGCTTGCCCACGAAGTCGTCGCACCGCTCTGGCCCTCGCCGGTGGGAGCGATTTCGGGCCCGACGTTCGCGGATGAAGTGGCGCGCGCACTGCCAACGGCGCTCAGCGTGGCCGCGACGTCATCCGGCGTCGCGCAAGCGGCGGCGCAGCTGCTGCGCGCCGACACGTTGCGCGCCTACGAGAGCGACGACATCGTCAGCGTCGAAGTGGGCGGCGCGGTGAAAAACGTCATGGCGATCGCCGCGGGGGCGAGCGATGGCCTGGGCTTCGGCAACAATGCGCGCGCCGCGCTCGTCACGCGCGGGCTCGCCGAAACCGGCCGGCTCGCGGTGGCACTCGGCGGACGCCGCGAAACGCTGATGGGACTGGCGGGTCTGGGCGACTTGACACTCACGTGCACCGGAGACCTGTCGCGCAATCGCCGCGTGGGCCTGGCGCTCGCGCAAGGCGAAGCGCTGGCGTCGATCCTCGCGAGGCTCGCGCACGTCGCCGAAGGCGTGGGTGCGGCGCGTGCCGCGCGTTCGCTGGCGCGCCATTTCGGCATCGACATGCCGGTGACCGACGCGGTGTACAGCGTATTGCATGAAGGCGTGGGCGTGCGCGACGCGGTGCTCGCGCTGCTGCGCCGCGAACCGCGCCGCGAAGACGCGTCCTGACCTTCGCGGGCGGTGCGGGTGCGACGGTGGGCAGTTGGCAGTGGGGAGTGGCCGATGCCGGGCGCTCGCGGATCGGCCGCGAGTGGCGACTACTTGCTGCCGAGCGCGCGCAGGTCGGCGTACGCGTTGCGCAGCGCTTCGCGCTGGTCGCTTGCCTCGACCACCGCTTCGCCGCGGAAATCGTAGAACGACAGGGCGTAGATTCCCTGCGTGCGCTCGATGAAGCGGCGCAGCGCCGTCGCGCCTTGGGCGGCCTTGGTGCAGGCGCGCTCGACGCCGGCCCCTTTGGGATGGACGCAATCGGCGGCGCATGCGGGCAGTGCCGCCCCCATCGTGAGTACCAAGCCGGCGGCGAGTGCGATGATCGGTGAACGCAGCGGGATGTTCATGTGGAGTCCTTTCGTCGTGGGTGCGAAGGTTGCCGTCGTGCCGGAAGCGGTTTCCTGGTATCCCGCCTCGTCGCACGTTGCGCCGTCATTCGGAAAGCAGGTTGCACGGCACGCGACCAATGTGCGCGTGCGGCCACGATGGCTGCAATGGATTATTCGACAGCGACCTCGCGGTCGCGAACATGCGGCAAACGCGTCACCGCGATAGCGCGTAGCCGTGCTGGCGCCAAGCTTCGTAGACCGCCACCGCGACCGCATTCGACAAGTTGATGCTGCGCATGCCGGCGCACATCGGGATGCGCACCTGGAATGCCGGCGCGAATTGCGCGAGCAGCGATTCGTCGAGTCCGCGCGTCTCGCTGCCGAATACCAGCGCATCGTTGGCGGCGAAGCGCACGTCGGCGAGCGACTGCGTGGCGCGGGTGGTGAACGCGAAATGGCGCCGCGGCGCGGCGGCGTCGAGCGAGCTGCGGCACGCGGCGTAGTCGGCGTGCACCCGCACCCGCGCGTACTCGTGGTAGTCGAGGCCGGCGCGCTTCAATTCGCGATCGTCCATGCGGAACCCCAGCGGCTCGACGAGGTGCAGGTCGGTGCCGGTGTTCGCCGTGAGGCGGATAACGTTGCCGGTATTGGGCGGAATTTCCGGATTGACGAGGACGACTGCGAACATCGGCACAAGTCTACAGGCGAGCGTCTCGCAGCGTGCGCGCCACGATCCAGGCGTCGACGCTTCGCGCGCCGGCCGCGAGCAGCGCGTGCGTGGCCGCATGCACGCTGGCGCCGCTGGTCATCACGTCGTCGACGAGCGCCACGCGCGCGCCCGCGAGGTGCGGCGAGCAGGCGAAGGCGCCGCGCATGTTGCGTGCGCGCGCCTTCCACGGCAGCGTCGCCTGGGGTGGCGTCTCGCGAACGCGCGTCAGTGCACGCGACATGTCGAGGTCCAGATGGCCTGCCAGGCGCCGCGCGATTTCCCCGGCCTGGTTGAATCCGCGCTCGCGCTGACGCGTCGGCGCGAGCGGCATCGCGACGACGACGTCGGCCGGCGGTGTGGCGGCGCGCGACGCGGGCTCGCCATCGTGGGCACCACGTTCGTCGGCGCGGTCGGTGGCGCGCGCGGCCACCGCCGCGCGCGAGCGCACGGCGTCCGCCAGCATTTGCGCGAACCAGTCGGCCAGCGCGAGCTCGCCGCGGTACTTGAGCGCGTGCACCATGCGGTCGACTGGAAACGCGTAGCGGAACGCGCACACGACGCTGCGCTCGGGCGGCGGATCGACGAAGCAGTCGCCGCACACCGCGTCTGCGGCCGACGGCAACGCGCAGCGCGGGCAGGCCTCGCCGATCGCCGGCATTTCGCGGCTGCAGGGCGCGCAGACCAGTGTCCCGGCAGCGGGCGCATCGCACAACACGCAGCGCGGCGGGAGCGCCAGGCGCAAGCCGCTGTAAAGTTTTTTGCAAAACAAATTTGACAACTTTGCCGGCCGCCAAGGACACTGCACCGGTCATTTTGCCGATGCGCGACGTGAATGCGCCTTAGAACCAACGGATGAATTCCACCGCTGCCACCGCCCCGATCGTCATCGAGCGAACCATCGCGGCCCCGGCCAGGACTGCCACGGCCGCCTCGCCGCGCTGGAGCCACGAGGCAATCGAGGCGCTGTTCGAGCTGCCATTCCTCGACCTCGTGCACCGGGCGCAAACGGTGCATCGCGCTCATCACGCCTCCAATGCGGTGCAATTGTCGACGCTGCTGTCGATCAAGACCGGCGGCTGCCCCGAGGACTGCGCCTACTGCCCGCAGGCGGCGCGCTACCAGACCGGCGTGGCCAGCGAGCCGATGCTCGACGTCGCCGAAGTCACCGCGGCCGCGCGCGCGGCCAAGGCTGCCGGGGCGACGCGATTCTGCATGGGTGCTGCGTGGCGCAGCGTCAAGGACCGCGACCTCGATGCGGTGCTCGAGCTGGTGCGCGCCGTCAAGGAGCTCGGACTCACCAGCTGCTGCACGCTGGGCATGCTGAAGGACGGCCAGGCGCAAAAGCTCAAGTCGGCCGGCCTCGATTTCTACAACCACAATCTCGACACCTCGCCCGAGTTCTACGGCGAGATCGTCGGCACGCGCGACTACCAGGACCGCCTGGCCACGCTGCAGCGCGTGCGCGACGCCGGGATCTCCGTGTGCTGCGGCGGCATCGTCGGCATGGGCGAATCGCGGCGGCAGCGCGCGGGCCTCGTCGCCCAGCTCGCCAACATGGATCCTTATCCCGAGTCGGTGCCAATCAACCACCTGGTCCAGGTCGAGGGCACGCCGCTGCACGATCGGCTTCACGGCGAGGCGGCGCTCGATCCGTTCGAATTCGTGCGCACGATCGCCGTGGCGCGCATCACGATGCCCGATGCGGCGGTGCGCCTTTCCGCGGGGCGCCGCGAGCTGGGCGAGGCGATCCAGGCGCTGTGCTTCATGGCCGGCGCCAATTCGATTTTCTACGGCGACAAGCTGCTGACCACCGGCAATCCCGACGTCGCTGCCGACCAGGCGCTGTTCGCAAAACTGGGACTCGCCGCGGCGTGACGGCGCACGCGGTGGCCACCGCCGCACCGCGACGGGCTGCGCGCGATGCCGCCGACTTGCGCCGGGTGCGCCGCACGCTCGATAGCGCGCAGGGCGCGCGCGTCAGCGTCGACGGCCGCGAATATCTCGCATTCGCGAGCAACGACTACTTGGGGCTCGCCAACGATCCGCAAGTGGTCGCCGCGCTGTGCGAGGGCGCGCGCGCCTTCGGCGCGGGCGCAGGCGGGTCGCATCTCGTCAGCGGCCACCAGTCGCCGCATGCGGCGCTCGAGGCTGCGCTGGCGGGGTTCGTGCGTCCGTGCGACGGCGCGCAGGCGCTGTTGCTGTCGAGCGGCTACCTCGCCAATCTCGCGATCCTGTCGGCGCTCGCCGGCCGGGACAGCGTGATCTTCGCCGACCGCCTCAATCATGCATGCCTCAACGACGGCGCGCTGCTCGCGCGCGCGCAGCTGGTTCGCTACGCGCATGCCGACGTCGATGCGTTGCGCGCGCGCCTGGCGGCCTCGCGCGCGCAGCGCAAGCTGATCGTCACCGACGCCGTGTTCAGCATGGACGGCGACATCGCGCCGCTCGCTGCGATGCTCGAGCTCGCGCATGCGCACGACGCGTGGCTGGTGGTCGACGACGCGCACGGGTTCGGCGTGCTGGGCGACGGCCGCGGCAGCTGCGCCGACGCGGGCATCGCCTCCGAGCGCATCGTCTACATGGGAACGCTCGGCAAGGCCGCCGGCGTCGCGGGCGCGTTCGTGTGCGCGCATCCGCAAGTGATCGACGCGCTGGTGCAGACCGCGCGGCCCTACGTCTACACCACCGCGGCGCCCGCGGCACTGGCTTGCGCGCTGCTGCAGAGCCTCGTTATCTTGCGCGACGATGCGCCACGGCGCGCGCGCCTGTTCGCGCGCATCGCGCAATTCCGCGAAGGCGCGCGCAGATTGCGCTGGCCGGCGCCCGTCTCGCGCACGCCGATCCAGCCGGTCATCATCGGCGGTTCCGGGGACGCGCTGGCACTGGCCGCGCGCCTGTGGGATGAAGGGTTGTGGGTGCCGGCGATCCGGCCGCCGACGGTGCAGAATCACACGGCGCGGCTGCGCGTTTCGCTGTCGGCCGCGCACAGCGAGCACGACGTCGAGCGCCTGGTTGCGGCGCTGCGCCGCTAGCCCGATCGATGTCGTGCAACGGCATGGGTTGTCGAGGGAAGTCGCCATGAGCGCGAAGGGCCGCCCCGAGCGCGAA
>JBEPUI010000004.1:0-103788 GCA_041691615.1 Pseudomonadota bacterium | reverse complement strand
TGCCGACGATCACGCCCAATGATTGCCTATTCATGATGATTCCTCGTGTGGCGCGAGCCGGACGGTGGGTTGCGCGCAGCGGTTCAGGGCGCCGGCGAGATGCCAAGATACACGCGCCGCAGGTCGGGTTGTCGAATACGGCTCGCACCCGCGATGTACGGTCCCGGCGGCCGCGTCCCGCTGCGCGCGCGGCCACCAACCGCATGCTCGACTCGCTATCGATGGGCCATCGGATGGTTGCCGTCGACGCCTTCATAATTTGCAGCGTCCGGGCCGACTTGCGCATCAGCGAGATAGTCGATCGGCCGACTGGGCTCGTGAACCTGTATTTTCCGCGGATGCACCGGCGCCGAATCATCGACGCGTGCCGTCGCAGCGCCGGTCACGAGCTGGCGGATGGGCAACGTCACGGTGAACGTCGTACCGGACCCGAGCGTGCTGGCGACGTCGATCCGTCCGTGATGCTTTTGCACGATCCCGTACGAGAGCGACAAGCCCAGACCGGTACCGTCGCCCACCGGTTTGGTCGTGAAGAACGGGTCGAATATTCGCGATTGGACTTCCTTGTCCATCCCGCATCCGTTGTCGGTAACCGAGAACCAGACATTCTGGTCGTCGCTGCCCGAACGCACGGTGATGAGTCCGCCTTCTGCGCCGATCGCTTGCGACGCGTTGATCAGCAGATTGAGGATCACCTGGTTGAGTTGCGACGGCAGACAGTCGATCTCGCCCATGGCGCCGAGCTCCAGCGCGACTTCGGCCTTGTATTTGAGCTCGCTGCCGACAAGCTTCAGCGTCGACTGGATGCAGCGTTGGGGGTCCACGCGCTGCCAGTCGCGGGTATCGTCGACCCTCGAGAAATCCTTGAGGTTCTGGACGATTGTCCTGACTCTGGCGATTCCTTCCTTCGACTCAGCCATCAGCAGCGGGATGTCCGTCTTGAGGAAATCGAGTTCGACGCGATCGCACAGCGCCGCGATGCGTATTCGTGATTCGGCGAACGAGCTTGCAGTTTCAGCCGACTGGTATGCGGATAGGACCGAGAACAGATCTGCGAGGTAGCCTTCCAGCGTCGTGAAATTCGAGAACACATAGCCGATGGGGTTGTTGATCTCGTGCGCGACTCCTGCTGCGAGCTGGCCGATCGACGCGAGCTTTTCGGATTGAAGGAGCTGCTCCTGCGCTCTGCGCAACTTGGCATTCAGCTCTATCAGCTCGGCGTTGCTCGCCCGCAAGGACTCTTCGGTCCGCTTCTGCGCGGTGACGTCGCGACCGATGCCCCGGTATCCGGTAAATGCGCCGCTTCCATCGTAGATCGGCTCGCCGCTCAGGCTGCGATAGGTGGCCTGGCCGTCGGAGTCGGTCGTCCTGATTTCGAAATTGCGAAACGCCTGGTGGGCGTGCAACATGGCCTTGTGATCATCCCAGGTTCCGTCGACCGGCGTCGACTGGATGTCGTCCCAGCGGCACTCGCCAATGGAATACCACGCCGATGCCGAAGGCGTCGGCATGCCGGACATGCGCTCGATCGCGCGGTATTCTTTGTCTTGCTCCCAATACCAGTCGGATGACAGATCAGACAGGCTGTGGAAGCGGGCCTCACTCTCGCGCAACGCGTTGCCCGCGGCAATTTGCGCCGACATGTCGTCGGCGATGATCAGCAAATGGGTGGGTTCCCCCTCGCTGTTGCACAGCGCGACCTTGCGCATGTGAACCCGAAGTAACTCACCCCGCATCGTCGGCGCCAACCTATCGTGCAGCTCCTGGATACCTCCCGAGGCGACGACATCGAGGTCGGCCGCGTGCATCCGGTCCGCCTCTTCCTTGGGCCAAAGGTCGTGGACATCGCGTCCGAGGGCCTGGTCGCGCGGCAATCCATACATGAGCTCGGCGGCCTTGTTCCACATCACGATCCGATAGCCGTCCTTAATCGTTTTCAGTTGGACGGCGGTGGGAATATTGTCGATGATGTCGTCGAGAAGGCGCTCCGACCGATGCAATGCCTTTGCGTCGGATGGACCGCCGTTATCCGAAGGCATCACGGACTGTGTCACGAATCGTGGCGGCCGCTCATGCGTCGAGCAGCACGCCCCCGTCCTCGTCCCACCGCACTTTCGTGATTCCAGGCGATTCGATCTCGAGCAGACGCCGTGCCGCCTGCTCGGCCGTCAGCGCGCCCCGTTTTAACCGGACCTCGTCGGCCAGGCGACGGTTTTCAAGCGACTCCGCGCGATATTCGAGGGCTGCGCTGATAGCGGACTTGAGTTCCACGTCATTCCATGGCTTGGTTACAAAGCGGAAAATAGACGCATCGTTAATCGCGCTGATGATGCCCTCCTTGTCGGCAAATGCGCTGACGATGATCCTCGGGGTCTCGGGTTGCAGTTCGCGAATGCGGCTAAGCAGCCCGACCCCATTCATTCCCGGCATCCGGAAGTCGGATATCACGACATCTACGGGAAAATGCGTCGCGTACTCGATTGCCTCGAAAGGCGATTCGAACGTCGTTATTTTCAAGTCAGGCAGCGTCGGCAGGATTTTCTCGTTCCAGCACATCCGGGTGAGCGCCTTGAGGATGTTCGCTTCGTCGTCGACCAGCAGCAGTTGGGCCATCTTGATGGTTCCGGTGAGGCGCGAATGATCACGCAAGCGGGCGTCTTTGGTCAGGTAACGCCCGAAGAAAGCTCTTCGCGAGCGGCGGTCGGTATTTGGCGGTCGCGTCCGCCAGTTTTGGTCCGACGACCAGTAGCACGCAAGGGCCGTGCCATGCCTTGTGCCGCGGGGACTTCACGCCTGCCGCTCCGCCTGTCGCGCGTCGCGGACTCGCCCCAAACATGACCGCTAGAGCGCCGGCGTCGACGCAGCGAACGACGAGCCGGCGAGTTCGGACGTCTCCTGCTCATAGCGCCGGAAGGCCGCCCGGATATTGCTGCGCAAAACGTCGTCTTCCCAGGGTTTGGCCAGAAACTTGTAGATTGCGCCGTCATTGATCGACGCGGTGATCGTGCCGATGTCGGTATAGCCGGACATGATCACGCGTACAGTCTTGGGATAGAGCGTTTTTGCACGCGTCAACAACTCGGTGCCGCTCATGCCCGGCATCCGCTGGTCGGAAACAATGACCGAGATGCGATTGCAGGCGAGCACATCGAGCGCCTGTTGCCCCGAAGTTGCCGTGAGGATGTGATAACCATCCCGACGTAGCAGGCGTTTGAGTGCGTGCAGGTTGTTCTCCTCGTCATCGACGAGCAGCAACGAGCGCGACGAATTGCGCGCCTCGCGCAGCAGCGGGACGGCAGTCTGCTCATCGAGCATCGTGCCGAGTGTTGCTGCCTCGACAGGTGCACAGAACAGGAAACCCTGCACGATGTCGCAATGGCACTGGCGCAGGAACGCTGCCTGTTCCGCCGTTTCTACGCCCTCGACGGTAACCACCAGCTTGAGATGATGGGACATCGCAATGATCGCCCGTACGATTGCCGCATCGTCGACGTCGCTGACGATATCGCGGACGAAAACCTGGTCGATCTTCACCTTGTCGACCGGGAAGCGTTTCAGATAGCTCAAGCTCGAATAGCCGGTGCCAAAGTCGTCGATCGCTATCGAGACGCCAAGCGCCTTTAGGCTGTCGAGAGTGCGCACGAAAGATTCGGCGCCATCCATTATCAAAGTTTCGGTGAGCTCGATCTCGAGGTGGCGCGGCTCGAGCTTCGACTCGAGCAGCGCATTGCGGATGCTGTCGATGACCTTGCCACGCCGGATTTCGATCGGCGAGACGTTGATCGCGACGAACAGGTCGCGATGCCCGGCGAGGTGCCATCGGGCGAGCTGCGCGCAGGCGGTCCTGGCCACCCAGCTGCCGATCGGCACGATCAACCCGCATTCCTCGGCGACGGCGATGAACTCGGAGGGCGCCAGCAGCCCGCGTGTCGGATGCTGCCACCGGATCAGCGCTTCGACTCCTATGATTCGACCCGTATCGAGCGAGATTTCCGGCTGGTAATGGAGCACGAACTCGTGGTTGGCGATGGCGCGCCGCAATTCGGCTTCGAGTCCATGGCGAAGGGTCGCGCGAGCATTGAGCTCTTCAGTGAAAAAGTGCATTCCATTGCGCCCATGTTGCCGCGCGAGGCCCATCGCGGCTTCGGCATTCTTGATCAGAGCTTCCGGATCGGCTCCGTCAGCGGGAAAAACCGCAATTCCAATGCTGCACGTGATCGCGATACTGTGGTCATCGACTTCGTACGGAAGTGCCATTCCATCCAGAATCTGCTGCGCAACGAGCGTCGCGTCGTCTGCAAGGTGAAGATTCGGCAGCATGATCGCGAATTGATCTCCGCCCAGCCTTCCTGTCGTGCCAAGGCTCGACGCGCACTGACCAAGCCTTACCGAAATCAATGCGAGAAGGCGATCGCCAACACCATATCCGAACGTCGCGTTGACGTCCTTGAAACGGTCGATATCGATGAACACGACGCCGACGTTGCGCATGTCGTGCCGCGCCTGCGCCATCGCAAAGGCGAGACGGTCGCCAAACAGGTTTCGGTTGGGCAGGTCGGTCAGGACATCGAACTGTGCAACGTGGATAGCTCTTGCTTCGGCGACCAGACGGCCGATCGCCAGGGTTAGCGTGTTCGCGATGCTTTTCAGGAAACTGGCGCTGCCGGCGTCGAAGTGCGCGACTTCGCGCGCGTACGCGGCGATGACTCCAAACGGGCCGTCGGATCCGTCGATGACAACGCTGATTGCACTCAATATGCCGTGGCTTGCCGATAGCGACGACGCAACAGGCGAGACCGCGCAGTCATCGATGATGACCGGCTCGATGGCGTCAAGCGTCGACTGAAAGGTGTCGAGTCCCGCGGCGGGGCCGGCGTCCAGCGAACCGAACCCGCGTTGCGCGCGAACCGCCACCGAGCTCTCGTTGGGGACGCGTTGCATGACACGGCAAAGCGGCACCTGCAGGCCGTCGACGACGATCGCCGCGGCTTCATCCAGCAGGATGGCGAGTGTCGGACTGGTCAATGCGCGATGTCCGAACGCGGCGATCAGTTCCTGCTGGCGCGCCCCTTCGCGGATCTGCTGCTCGGCGTGACGCGACTCGGTGATGTCGCGTGACACGCTCACGAGGCCGCACGCTTCGCCATCGGCGTCAATCACTGGAGCAAGCGTCAACTGCACTGGAAACGTGCTCGCGTCGCGACGATGGCCAATCTTCTCGCCGCGCCATACCTGACCTTTGTCGACGCGGGACATCGCGCCGCTCGCAATGGAAAGGTCGGCGGATCTGACCATTTCCTGCATCGGACGGCCAATCGCCTCGTCACTCGGCCAGCCGTAGAGCTTTTCAGCCGCGGTGTTCCAGTATGTGATCTTCTCGTCCATGCCCGACGCCATCACCGCGTCGCCGACCGTATTGAGCAGCATCGCGCGAAATACCGCCTGCGCTTCGGCTTGGCGCCGCCCGGTCACGTCCTTGCCGATGCCGCGATAACCGACGAAGTGGCCGTCTGCGTCGCGCATTGGGTCGCCACTTATCACGACGTCATGGGCGCCGTTGCCCAGGTCGTGAAGGGTGTAAGCGAAGTCCCGAAAGGGTCGCTGGGCGGCTGTCAGCGCCTCGAGCTTCTCGCGATCCGCCAGCTCGTAGCCGATGCCGCATTCCCAGCGCGTCTTGCCGATCAGCGCGGCAACTTCGGCCCCCGTGTGAATCCGGACACCGTCCGACAGGCGCGTAAAGCGTTGCGCGCTGTCCTGCTCCCAATACCAATCCGACGACATCTCGGTCAACGCGCGATAGCGCGATTCGCTTTCCCGTAGCGAGCGTTGGGCCTGGCGCCGCTGCAGAAACTGCCCGACCTGGGCGCCGATGATTCGTGCCGAGGCGACAAACCGGGCGTGCGGAGGCTGGAGCCTGCCGCTCATAAAAAGCATCACGCCGATGACCTTTCCCTCGGCAATGGCGGGGAACGCAAACGCGCCGTGGTAACCGGCGGCATGAACGGCGTCGCGAAGCAGTGTGCGCGAATGGAGATCCGCGTCCGCGGCCCATAGAGGCAGCCCGGATTGCCAGACCGTTCCCGATATACCGGACCCCGGTTCGATCCGCAGCAGGCGCACCTCGGCAATCAGCGAACTAGACGCATCCTGCGGTCGCGCCCAGATCCCCTGGTTCACCAGCACATTGTCTACATCGTCGACACCAAAGTAAGCGCCCCAGCCCCATTGCTTCGTATCGCATATCGCATGAATCACTTCGTCGACGACGTGAGATCCATCGGCCGCCGCGGCGATGGTCAGCGCAACCCGGTGCTCCAGCTGGAGAATTCGTTCTTCCCGCCGTCGAGCGGTAATGTCGCGGCCGATCCCGCGGTAGCCGCGAAAAACGCCGCCGCCGTCGAAGATGGGCGTTCCGCTGATTGATATATCCCGCACGCTGCCATCGGGGAAGGTACGCGCCATTTCGAAGTCCCTGAACGCGCGTCGCGCTTCCAGCGTCTGTTTGTGGCCTTCCCAGTCCGCGGTGCCCGCACCGGAGAGCTCCCAGCGAGTCCTGCCGATATCGGCGTCGACCGTCAAACCCGCTTCGATTTCGGTGCCATTGCATGGCGAAGTGAAACGCAGTTGCGCATCCTGTTGCCAGTACCAGTCGGCGGAGAGATCGCTCACGCTGCGAAATCGCGCTTCGCTTTCGCGCAGTGCCGCCTCGATGGATCTGCGCTCGAGACGCGGCCTGACCCGCTTGCCGACGACGCGCGATGCACCATCGACAGCCGTGTCTGCGGATTGAAGCTGCACGCCTTCGTGTCGCTTGTTGTCGCGCGATCGCTCAAGGGTCATTGGAAATCTTTCGCCGTAGTGAGCTCACGGACCAGGCAGAGAGCTGTGATAGCCGGCGCTGCCGATCGATGATCGACGGGTATGTCTTCTGGTGTATGACACAGCGTACGCGCTATTGCGCCCATATCCGGGATTCGGAATGCCGTCCGTCGGGAAAGCGGGCAAGCTGCGCTAGTCCTTTCCCGGACGTGCCAGCCACCGGCAAAGTACTATTTCACGTCGCGCGGACTATCCATGTGCGCTCGGGGTGACAACGGACGGCGAGCGTTCTGATCTGTACAAGATAGCGTGCTGCGGCCGTCGCTACGTGCGGCACCGTACAAACTTCGAACCCATTGGCGCGTAGACTCTGGTGGCCTTGGTCGCAATCGAGATGGTCCAAGCACCGACGACCGCCTTGGCGATGCATTTGGCAGGTCGCCCGCATAGGCAGACTCGCGTATGACAAACGGCGGCCTTCTGCGGGATCGAATCGACGGGCGCAGCGCGCATCAATAGCAATCGAGGCAATACGCAGTGCCCATAAGTGCATCACCGAAAGGCAACTTTCTTCTCGCTGCACTGCCTGCGAAGGACTACGCACGTTTTGTCGTCAAGCTGAAGAGGGTCAGGATGGCCCTCGGCGCCACGGTTTACGATGTCCAAGCGTCACTGACGCATGCTTATTTTCCGATCACCAGCGTGATTTCGATGGTCTCCGAAATGCCCAACGGGGATACGGCGGAGATAGCTGTTACCGGCAACGAGGGCATGGTCGGCACGCCCCTGCTGATGGGTGGGAACAGGGCGTCGAACCGGGCGGTCGTCCAGTGCGCGGGAATTGCCTATCGTACGACGGCGATGGCACTGCGCGATGAGCTTAACCACAACGGCGCATTGCGCAATTTGACGCTTCATTACACGCAGGCGCTGATGACGCAGATGGCGCAGACCGTAGTCTGCAATCGACACCATCCGGTGACTCAACAGCTCTGCCGATGGCTGCTGCTGAGCCTCGATCGATTGCCATCCAACGTCGTGCCAATGACCGACGGGCTCGTCGCCAACATGCTAGGGGTGCGGATGCGCGGCGTAATGACCGCCGCGGGCAAACTGCAAGCCGATGGAATCATCCTCTATCGGCGTGGGCGAATCACGATTGTCGATCGCCCGAAAATGGAGAAACGAGCTTGCCCGTGCTATGGGATCGTCAGACGCGAGGAATTGTTGCTGCTTCCTCAGAAGAGTGGCAAAGCGAGCTAGCGTGGCCGCGCCGCGGCCTCCCAGCGACGATGCCATGTCTGCTGTGGATTCGCGGAAAATTCGGTCGCGCATTGCGTCGGAGCACTCCGCAACCGGTAACCTCACGTCACAAGCGGTCTCGCTGGCGCTGGCGCTGAAGCACAACGAAGACGTCAGAAACAAGCTTGAACGCTGGACCGATGAACTGGCTGCGATCAACGAGCTTCTGCTCGGGATCGTCGCTTCGCCCTCGCTATCGAACTCACTCGAGTGCGCCATCGACCGGTGCGACGCGCTGGAGTCTACGATCCAGGAATCGGCCGATTCACTGGCCACGGTCAACGTCGGCTTGACCGAAGGCATAACCGAAGGCAAGAAGCTTGCTCTGAAACTGCAGCGCAGTCACACGCAAGGTAAAAAGGTGCGGCAGGAAGCGTTGCTCGATCCGCTCACGAGTCTGCCGAACCGGCAAGTCTTCGACGACCGCCTCAAGTTGGCGCTTGCGCAGGCGGCCCGGCACGGGCGGAGATTCGCGGTAATGTTCATAGACCTTGACGGGTTCAAGCGCATTAACGACACCTACGGGCACGAGGCGGGGGACGACGTGCTGCGGCAGGTCGCGCAGCGGTTGCAGGCGTCGGTACGCGCCGAAGATACCGTCAGCCGTCGCAGTGGTGATGAGTTCCTGTGCCTGATCGTCGAGCCGGGCTCGCAGCGCGCACTTGCCGCGTTTGTCGCCAGGATATTTGCCCGCGTCTGCGAAGCGATGGAGGTCGACAGCCTCCGACTGACCATCGAGCCGAGCATCGGAGTGGCGGTCTACCCGGACAATGGCAGATCTGCGGAGGCGCTGCTGCTGCACGCCGATACCGCCATGTACAGCGCGAAGCGGCGCATCAGCACTGCTGCGCCCGCAACGCATCCGGCGGCGTGATGCGCGTGCGCGGTGGGCCGACGTTACGCGGAGCATGCTGCCAGGATGTCGCGCTAGTACATGGATCCCAGACGCCACGGAAGGGCGCAGTGGAACAGTCAGTCCGTGACATAGCCGGTGGACACGACAAGCTGCGACGAATCAGCGCTTTCCTTCGGACCCTATATGCGAATCCGCGTGTCCGGGAGTGTCGATGCCCAAGTAAGCGCGCCGTAGGCCGGGGCTGTTGAACACGGCGTCGGGCGCTCCCTCGGAGATGATCCGGCCCTCGTCGAGAAGGTAAGCGCGATCGGCGATGTCGAGCGCCTTGGTAACGTTCTGCTCGACCAGCAGCACCGCGGTGCCTGCCGCATGCACGTCGCGAATCGCGCGAAACATCACGTCGACCATCGCGGGCGACAACCCGAGCGACGGCTCGTCGAGCAGCAACAGACGTGGCTTCGCCATCAGTGCACGGCTGATCGCGACCATTTGCTGCTGCCCGCCGGACAGCGTGCCGGCCTGCGCGTCGAGCTTGTCGCGCACCGCGGGAAACAGCGCGCATACGTAGTCCATCGAGCGTGCACGGTCGCGGCGCGCCGCACGCAGGTAGCTGCCCACTTCCAGGTTCTCGCGCACGCTCATCCGCGTGAACAGCCGGCGCCCCTCGGGCACGATCGCGATGCCGGCGGCGCAATAGCGATGCGATGCCATCGGCGTCAGGTCCAGCGCATCCATCGCGATCCGTCCCGAGCGCGCGCGATGCAATCCCGCGATCGCATTGATCAACGTCGTCTTGCCCGCGCCGTTCGGCCCAATTACGCAGGCGAGCTCGCCTGCGCGCATGGCGAGCGACACGTCCCACAGCGCGGGTGCCGCGCCATAATCGACACGCAGGTTGCGCACCTCAAGCATGGACGACTCCGAGGTAGGCGAACGCCACGTCGTGGCGCGCCATGACTTCCGCCGCCGTGCCCTGCGCGAGCACGCGTCCCTGGTCGAGCACGACGACGCGATCGGAAAGCGCGGTGACCACGCGCAACACGTGCTCGACCAGCAGGATCGTCGTGCCTTGGTCACGGATCCGGCGAATCAGCTCGACGGCCTCGTCGATCTCGCTGGGCGTGAGCCCCGACAGCACCTCGTCAAGCATCAGCAGGCGCGGGCGCGCCGCCAGCGCACGTGCGAGCTCGAGGAACTTGGTCTGGTGCAGGTTGAGCGCGCCGGGCAGGTCCTGCGCACGTGCGTGCAGGCCGGTGAACGCGAGCCACTGTGCCGCCGCCTCGTCGGCCTGCGGACGCGCCAGCGCCGCGCCGCCGAACATGGCAGTGAGCGCGACATTGTCGCGCACGGTCAGATGCGCGAACGGCCGCGGAACCTGGTACGTGCGGGCGATGCCGGCGCGTGCGATCCGGTGTGCTGGAAGCTCCGCGAGCTCGTGCCCCGCGAATGCGACGCTGCCCGCGTCGGCCCGGTAATGGCCGCTCACGACATTGATCAGCGTCGACTTGCCTGAGCCGTTGGGGCCGAGCACACCGAGGATCTCGCCGGCGAACACGTCGAGATCGACGCCGTCGAGTGCGCGCACGCCCTTGAACGATTTGCGCAAGCCGCGTACGGCCAGCAGCGGCGTTCCCACCACGAGTGCCGGACGCGCGGCGGTGGGTGCCGAGCGTGCGGCGGCGGCGGATCTCAAGCGTGCGGCGGTGGCGGGTTGCGAGGTTGCGGCAGCGGCCAGTCCCGAGCCTGCTGCGGTGGCCGCAACCTCGTCGCCGGGATTTTCGACAGCGGCGCCCGCGCGTTGAAGGTCGGAGCTTCGTTTTTCGAGTGGCTCGCGCGATGCATGGTCGGCAGGCCTTGACGGCGTTGCCGGTGCGATGTTGGCCGGACGTCTTCGTGCTGCGATTTTCGCGCGCAGCATTTCGAGGATGCCATCGGGCATGAACAGCACGGCGGCGACGAGAATCGCGCCGGTCACCGCCTTGCCGATCACCGCCTGGTCGGCGGCGGTCGATGCGTAGAGCAGCAGCGTGATGACGGTCGCACCCAGCGCCGGGCCGGCCCAGTGGCGCGTGCCGCCCAGCACGCTCATCAGGATCACCGTCAACGGCACCGTGATGTTGAACGTACCATTCGCCGTCACGTACGACACGAACAGCGCCTGGATGCCGCCCGCCACGCCCGCGAGCGCACTCGACGCCCCGAGCGCCGCGAGCTTGTAGCGATAGGTGGGAACACCCATCACTTCCGCCGCGTCCTCGTCGTCGTGGATCGCGAACAGTCCCACGCCGAGGCGTGCGCGCGGAATCGCACGCGCGATCACGAGCGTCACGACGGCGAGCGCGAGGGCCATCATGTAGAAGCTTCCCGAGGCCGTCGGTGCCAGGACCGGAACGCGTACCGACGACAGGTAGACGCCGGGGCCACCATCGATCGGCGTGTTGATGACGATCGTCGCCAGCACGAACGTGACGGCCAGCGTGAGCAAGGCGAACAGTTCGCCGCGCACCCGGCGCACGCGGAACACCACGGCACCGAGCGCGACGCCGAGCAGCGCGGCGATCAGCGCCGCCGCCGGCAGCGTCCACAGGAAGGGCACGTCGTAGCTGCCGGCCAGAACGGCCGTGGTGTAGACGCCTACGCCGTAGAACGCGCCGTGGCCAAACGAGAAGTACCCTGAATAGCCGGACAGGATGTTCCACGACGTGGCGAGCACGATCCAGTGCAGCACGAGGTACAGGAACGATTCGTAGAAGGCTGGCAGGCGCAGGAACGGCACGACGGCGAGTGCCGCGCCGGCCACGACGATTGCGGCGATCGTGCGGTCGAGCTTCAGCTTCGTCCCGGGCGCAACAGCAGCAGCGCGATCAGCAACGTGAACGATACGATCGGCGCCCACGATGGCGACAGGAAGACCATCGTCACGGCCTCGCTGACGCCGATCACGATGCCAGCGGCCAGCGGGCCGAGCGCAGAGCCCAGCCCGCCGAGCATCACCGCGGCGAACACGACTCCGACCCATGCGTACATCTGCGCGGGCGTCAGCGTGAAGCTCAACGCGAGGCACACGCCGGCGATGCCGGCGAGCGCGCCGCAAACGCCCGACAGCATGAGCGCGTGCGCGCGGCGATCGATGCCGAACGCCGCCGCCACCGGTGCATCTTCGGCCAGCGCGCGCATCGCGCGGCCGAGGTCGGTGTAGCGCATCGCCCCCCAGATGCCGAAACTCAACGCGAACGCAAGCACCAGCGCGATCAGCTCTGGAACGGGGACGAACAATTCGCCGATGCGAAATTTCTGCCCGGCATACACGGACTCGAGCTTGCGGAAGTCGGCGGTCCACACTCCCTGGATGCCGGCTTCGATGATCGCGGTCAGGCCGAACGTCGCGAGCAGCGAGTTGAGCGGCGACACTGCGAATCGCGCGAGCAGCCACTGCATCGCCACGCCGAGCATGAAGAACATCGGAATGATCAGCACCAGCGTCAACAGCGGATCCACGCCGCCGACGCTGGCGAGCTGGTAGCAGACGTAGGCGGCGAGGAACGCCAGGCCGAAATGCGCGAGGTTGATGACGTGCAGCAGTCCCCACGACAGGCTGAGCCCCAAACCCAGCAGGCCATAGAGGCTGCCGATGAATACCCCCGACAGGGCGGATTGCGCGAGCAACGTCGCGCTCGGCAGCGTCATGGCGGGCGCGGCGCACCGCGATGCGGCACGCCATGGCCCGTCGGGCACGTCAATGCGCGGACGGTTACAACGGCCGGCGCCGCGTGAACGCAGTTGCCGCGTCGCGCCGGGTGCCGCGTCATTGAACTTGCAATGTCGCGCCGGGTGCCGCGTACTCCTTGGGATAGACGGTGACCCAGCGCCCGTTCTGCACCTGCTTCACGCGCATCAGGTCATCGCCGTAGTTGCTCGGGCCGTCGAACCGCAGCTTGCCCTGGATCGTGTCGACACCATTTTTCTTGATCCACGCGGCGATCGCCTTGTCGTCGAGGCTGTTGGCGCCGCGCACGCCGGCTTCGAGGATCTGCCACGCGGTATAGGACGCGGCGGCCTGGACCTCGACTGCGGTGTCAGGGATGCCGGCCTTGGCGGCGCGCTCGTGATACAGCGCGATGAATTCGGCCGCGCCCGGCGCGTTGGTAAACGGAGGATGTTCCTCGAACACCGTCATCGACAACGCGTTCTTCGCGAGTGGCGATTTTGACATCGGACCGGGTGCGGGATACATGTAGAAGTGCTCCTGCGGCGCGTAGTCGATCTTGTTCATCGCCTCGAGCAACTGATTGCCTTCGAGACCGATCGCGCCCACCCAGAGGAAATCGGGCTTCGCGTCCTTGATGCGCGCGGCGATCGGGCCGTAGTCGAGGTTGCCGAAATCCCACTCGAGGAATAGCACCTCGGTGAGGCCGCGCTTCTTGGCCAAATCGCGCGCGCCGAGCGACATGAAATGCACGGACGGGAACTTGCTGGTGACGATCGCGATCGTCTTGGGCGGCTTCGGCGACGCGGCCAGCGCGTTGAACACCGTCGTCGGCACCGTGGTGGCCGGATCGGAACCCAGCGACCACGCCGGAAACTGCATGTCGTACTTCGCCATCGCCGGAATGCCGAACGTGTGGTGGACCAGCACCTTGTTGTAGCGCTGCGCCACGCCCATCGCCGACAGGATGGCGCCGGTGGCGTACGGACCCATCAGCAGGTCGACCTTGTCGACAGTGACGAGCTGCTCGTAGAGCGTGCGTGCGAGGTCGGGCTTCGACTGGTCGTCCTTGACGATCCACTCGACCTGCCGGCCGAGCAGCCCGCCGCGCTTGTTGAGTTGCTCGACGTAGATTTCGCCCACGACCTTGTGCACCAGGCTGGTGGAGGCGAGCGGTCCGGTCAGCGCGAGCGTACTGCCGATGCGGATCGGCGGTTGCGCGCCCTGCGCCCATGCGCTCGCGGCGGCAAGCAGCAGCGCGAGCCCCACGCCCGCTGTGCGGGCAATTCCCACGCCCGCTGTGCGGGCAATTCCCACGCCCGCTGTGCGGGCAATCCGCCCGCCCGCTGTGCGGGCAATCCGCCCGCCCGCTGTGCGGCCCACGCCGAAACCCGCCGTGCGGGCGATTGCCAATCCCGTCATGCAAGCGATTCGTAGCACCGTCTTCATCTGTCGTTCCTCCGTGTCCGGTTGGACATTATCGTTCTGACCACGATGCTTCGTCGACGACGTGATTGCGCAATATTCCGATGCCTTCGATCTCCACTTCGCAGACGTCCCCCGCGCGCATGAAGACCGGCGGCTTGCGCGCGAAGCCGACGCCGGCCGGCGTGCCGCTGATAATGATGTCGCCGGGCAGCAACGTCATCGCTTCGGAGCAGACCTGCACGAGCGTGGACACATCAAAGATCATGTCGCGGGTATTGGCGTCCTGAAGCATCTGGCCGTTGAGTCGCGTGCGCAGTTGCAGTCCCGCGGCGCCCGCGGGCAGCTCGTCCGTGGTCACGAACTCGGGTCCGAATGCGCCGCTGGCGTCGAAGTTCTTGCCCATCATCCATTGCGTGGACTTGAATTGATAGTCGCGGATCGAGCCGTCGTTGAAGATCGAATAGCCGGCCACGTGCCCGAGCGCATCGTCGCGGTCGATGTAGCGGCCGGCTTTCCCGATGACGATCACCATCTCGCCTTCGTAGTCGAACTGGCTCGACACGTGCGGGCGCACCAGCGCGGCGCCATGCGCCACCCATGATTGCGGGTAGCGGTGGAACAGCACCGGATATTTGGGCGCATCCTTGTACGGCGACTCGGCCGCATGGTCTACATAGTTGAGGCCGACGGCGATGGCCTTGGCGGGAGAGATCACCGGCGGCAGATGGACGATGCTCGCGAGCGGCAACCGTGACTTAGCGCGCGTTGCGGCCGATCGGGCGGCAGCGAACCCCTCAGCGCCTTGCTGCAACAGTTCAACGAGCGTTGCCGGCAATCCCAGCGCGGTCAGGTCGACCACCTCGTCGTCGTACCGAAGTCCGAGATGCGCTCCGCCATCGTCGTGCCTGAATGCAACGAAACGCATTGCCGCCTCGCGGGGTCGGGCTGTGTGCCGAGACGCAGTCTATATCGGCTGTTCCCTGTTGACGACGAAATCGTCTGGGGGTGCGGGTCCCCACAGGTAGAACGAGTCCTCGGGCGGATGGTCGGCCGCGGGCCACTCCACGTCGGCGGGCACGAAATCGATGCCGTGCGAATACTCGGCCCAGCTACCCCACGGATCCTGCACGTAGTAGAAGTAGTTGGAGCCCAGCACATGCCGGCCGACGCCCCAGCCGTGCGCGTAGCCGCGGGCTTTCATCGATTCGGCACCCACGCCAACGTCGTCGATGCTCGCGACTTCCCAGCTCGAATGGTGGTAGCCCGGCGCGTGCGACTTGGCGAATGCCACCAGGTGGTGGTCGCTCGAATGCGGCCCGTGCATGAACGCAATGATGTCCCCCGAACGGTCCGACAGGCGAAGCCCGAGCACATCGCGGCCAAACGCGATCTGGCGCTCGACATCCGTTGCGAACAACAGCACGTGCGACAGGTGACGCGGCTGCACGACGGGCGACGCGCTGCGATTGGGCGCGGCGCCCTTGCCGTGGGCCACCGCCGCCAGCGGCGCGGCCGTCGATTTGCGCGATGGCGAGACCTTGGAGGCAACGACGAGCTGGATCGGCGTGCCATCGGGATCGCGCGTCCACACGCCTTCGCCATCCGACAGCGGGTGCGGGGACGTGCTGCCGTTGGCGGCGAAGCGCTGCGCGATCGACTTGAAGTCTTCGGCGTAGGCACCGAAGCTCAGGTATTGAAGTTTTTTCGCCGCGCCGTTTGCGTGAACGCTGCCCCAGCAGTGGTCGTGGCCGTGCGTATGGAGGTCGAGACGGTTGCCGTCGCGGCGAACGTCCAGTCCGAATGCCTGGTAAAAGCGCTCGGCATCAGCGAGGTCGGGCACGCTGAACACGAAGCGGTTCACCGAGTGGACGCCCAGCGCGTTCGAGCGGCGTGGAGAGGTGAGCGTCGTGCTCATCGACATGCTCCTGGTTCACTGGCCTTCAGGCGGATGTAACGATAACAAATTTGGTGCAGGGCAGGGCATGATTGGCATCACGCGGCGGACGTTTCTGCAAGAAGGCACGGTGCGGCGAGCAGCGGCACTGGAAGTACCGCGCCTTAGCCGACCTGCCGCTCGTCGTCGTAGCACCACATCCAGCCTTCACCCGGTTCGAGCGACAGGATCACCGCGTGGCCGGTGCTTTCGTGATGCTTGGTGGCGTGCCGATTCTTCGATGAATCGCAGCAGCCGACGTGCCCGCAGTGCACGCACAAACGCAGGTGCACCCATGAGTCGCCCATCGCGACGCATTCGTCGCAGACATCGGACAACGGTTCGTGGAGCGTCGCGGGGACGTGCTTGCAGGGCCTGATGGACGGCATGGCTCCTCCGGTGAATTCGCTAGTCGGCCGCGGCTGCCGTGACTGCCGGATGTGTCGCCGCCAGGTATTCGTGGATCAGCGCGACGACGGCCGCGCCTTCGCCGATCGCGCCGCCGACGCGCTTGACAGAGCCCGAGCGTACGTCGCCCACGGCGAACACGCCGGGAATGTTCGCCTCGAGCGTTGCCGGCGTGTGCGCGGCCAGTGCGCAAATCGTCGACTTGCCGGTGACGACGAAGCCCTTGGCGTCGAACGCGACGCCGCAATCCTTCAGCCACCCGGTCTCGGGATCCGCGCCGACGAACAGGAACACGTGGCTGATCGCCTTGGTCTCGGTGGTGTTGCGCTTGTTATCGCGCCAGGTGATTGATGACAGGCCGTCGGCGGGATCGCCTTCGAGTCCCAGCAGTTCGGTTTGCACGTGCAATTCGATATTGGGCGTGGCTTCGATGCGGTCGATCAGGTAACGCGACATGCTCGCGGCAAGGCCAACGCCGCGCACCAGCATGTGCACTTTCGAGCAATGTTGCGCGAGCATCACGGCCGCCTGGCCCGCCGAATTGCCGCCGCCGACCAGCGCGACTTCCTGACCCGCGCAAATCTTCGCCTCGAACGCCGATACCCAGTACGACACGCCGCTGCCTTCGAAATCGGCAAGACGTTTCACCGACGGGCGGCGATAGCGCGCGCCGCTGGCGATGACCACGGTGCGTGTCTTCAGGTGGCGTCCATCGGTCAGCGCAAGGGCCATGTGCCCGCTCGAACCGACTCGCTTGCAGGTGAGCGCAGCAGCCTCGGCGGGAATCAGGATTTCGGCGCCGAACTTTTGCGCCTGCACGAATGCGCGACCGGCCAGCGCCTGGCCGGAAATGCCCGTAGGAAATCCCAAGTAGTTCTCGATGCGCGAACTGGCGCCCGCCTGCCCGCCGAAGGCGCGGCAATCGACGACGACGACCCGCAAACCCTCCGAGGCCGCATACACGGCTGTGGACAGTCCCGCAGGGCCGGCACCGACCACCGCCACGTCGAACACTTCCGAGAATTCGGTGGTGTCGAGAATGCCGAGGCAGCGCGCGAGCGCGTCTTCCGTCGGGTCGTGCAGGACCGCGCCGTTGGGGCAGGCGACGATCACTTCGCCCTTCGCGGCGCCGTATTGTTCGAGCAGCATCGCCGCGTCGGCGTCGTTGCCTGCGTCGATGAACTGGTGCGGATAGCCGTTGCGCGTGAGGAAATTCTGCAGCCGAGCGACCTGCGGCGAATGAGGCAGTCCGATCAGCACCGGGCCGCTCAAGCCCGACTCGATCAGTGCCACTCGGCGCAGGATCAGCGCGCGCATCACGCGCTCGCCCAGGTCGGCTTCGGCGATGATCATCGCGCGCAGCTGCCCGGGGGCAATCACCAGCACTTCGGTGTCTTCGTCGGCGATGCCGTCGACCAGCGCGCCCCGTCCGGACAGCGACGCGATCTCCGCCAGGAACTCGCCCGGGCCCTCGTGGCCGATCAGCGTCGAATGCCCGCGTGCGTCGCGCTGGCTGACGGCGACGTTGCCCTTCAGCACGACGAACATGCCCACACCGGTGTCGCCCGTGCCAAAGAGCTTTTCGCCGCGCGCGAAGTTGCGCCGCTCGCCGAATCGGCCGATGCGCGCGATCTCGGCCTCGGTCAGCACCGGGAACATCTGCTCCCGGCGCGGAATCGACGGCGCTCGCTGGACTTCAGCCATGGGTCCGCTCGTCAAGGTACACGTTCACTCGGTCGCTCCGGCAAAGGCATTATTGTAAACAGGCGCCGATGCCGCCATGGCGACGTGTTTCCGCTAGACTGGGGCGCATCGCGCGTTGCGTCCGCAGTGTTGCAGGCGGTGTCGTAAATGCTTGTCAAACGATCGACAGCGGCGACGCAGGCGCGACGTCGTAACCGGTGGAGGCCGAGGCGACGCACAGCCCGTGCCACGCATCGGCGGCCATGCTGCGCGCGACCATCACGCTGAACATCTGCGCGTCGGCGTGCCGGAAGATCAGCGCGTTGATGTGGCCGACGAGGCTTTGCGCGCAATGCGTCGGCGGGAACGCGCGTGGATCGAAGTCGAGCGGGCACTGCGCGGCGAGCACCGTCGCGGCATGCGGGCCACGAAGGGTAAAGGCCACACGGCTGGCGGTGACGTCGAACAACGCACCGCCCTGCGCCGACAAGGCATCGCGGTGCGCGTCGAATTCCGCCGATGGCTGCGCGGCGACTTCCTCGGCCGGTTGCGTAACGTCATCTGCACGCCCGACCGGCCTGGATGCCAATTCTTGCAGCACCAGCCATGATCGAGGACCCAGCCACAGGATCGCCGACGCGGCGCCTCGCGTGGTGGTGTTGGGCACGAGCGGCAACGGCGCGCCGAACATCGTGCGCGCCTGGTCGGTGAATACGGCGCTGGACGGATCGCCCTGGACGTTCCACGCGGTAGCGATGGTCGCAGGCGCGAGCACGATCCCGGCGCCCGCGGCGCCGTAGGTTCCCGATGCCGAGGCGCCGTAGTGCCCCGGCGCCATGGCGCCAAAGTGTCCCTGCGCAGTAGCGCCAAAGCGTCCCTGCGCAGTAGCGCCGATTGCGTCGATCGCAGCGTCAGACACGCAGGCGCTCCCCTTTGGGATCGATGAAGCAGGGTGGCCCCACGGTTACGCGGCATTTCGCGCCCGCGAGCGGCGATATCGCCCACAGCGTTTCGCCATGGCGCGCGCGTCCGCGCGCAACCAGCGCCAGCGCGATCCAGGCGCCGAGCGTCGGGCTGAAGCACCACGAGGTCACGTGTCCCTCGACCGGGTTGGGCGATGCAGCGTCCGGGTCCACGACGATTTTCGCGCCACGCGGAATCGCCGCGCCGTCGCAGGACGTGAGTCCGACCAGCTGCCAGCGTTCCGGCAGCGTCAGCGCGGGACGCTCGAGCAACGGTTTGCCGACGCACCACTTGGCCGGGTTGACCAGAGCGGCGAGGCCGAGATCGTCCGCGGTCGTGCGGCCGTCAGCTTCGGCGCCGATCACGACGTGGCCTTTTTCGATCCGCAGCGTGCTCATCGCCTCGGTGCCGTACGGCATGATTGCGAACGGGACGCCGGCGGCCATCACGGCTTCCCACAACTGCGCGCCGCGATCCGCCGAGACGTGGATCTCATAGGCCATCTCACCCGAATAGCTCATCCGGAACAAGCGCGCCGGCATCCGCGCGTCCCCGAATCGCACCTCGCAGGCTGCGACGGCGAGAAACGGAAATGCCGCATTGGAGACGTCGATGTCGACGAGCTGCGCCAGCACGTCGCGCGATCTGGGGCCTGCCAGCGCGACCGCCGCCCATTGTTCGGTTACGGATGCCGCGTAAACCTCGAGCTCGGGCCATTCGATCTGCAGCAAGTGCTCGATCTGCTGCATGACCTTGACCGCGTTGACGGTGGTTGTCGTCATCAGGTAGTGCGTGGACGCAAGCCGCGACGTCGTGCCATCGTCCATCACCATGCCGTCGTCCCGCAACATCACGCCGTAGCGGCAGCGTCCGACGCCAAGCGTGTCCCACCGATTGATGTACAGCCGATTGAGGAATTCGGCGACGTCGCGACCTTGCAATTCGATCTTGCCGAGCGTTGAAACGTCGACGATGCCGACACTTTCGCGGACGTTGCGCGCCTCGCGATTGGCGGCGTCGTCCTCGGACTCACCGGGGCGCGGATACGAGTGCGGCCGCTTCCACAGCCCCGCATTGACGAAGCGCGCGCCGTGCGCGGCATGCCAGGCGTGCATTGCCGAACGTCGCGTCGGCTCGACGTGCACGCCGCACTCCGCACCGGGAAACGCGCCCAACGTCACCGTCGTGTAAGGCGGCCGAAACGTCGTCGTGCCGACTTGCGGGATCGCGACACCGAGCTCCTCGGCCATCAGCGCCAATCCCACGATATTGCTGGTCTTGCCCTGGTCGGTGCCCATGCCGAGCGTCGTGTAGCGCTTCAGGTGCTCGACGGCCTGGTAGCCTTCGCGTGCAGCGAGCGCGATGTCGGCGACGGTGACATCGTTCTGAAAGTCGACGAAACGCTTCGCCGATGATCGCGATGGAGCAACCGACCACAGCGGCCGCAATGCGGCGACGGCGAGCGCATTCGCGTGCGGTGCGCCGCGCGATGTCGGCAGCGATTGCGCCGGCGATGGCGCACCGGCCGAAGGTACCTCGCCAGCCTTGGCAGGCTCAGTATTCAATGGAGAAGTTTCGCGGCCGTCGACGGCGGTGACTCCACGAATCGCCGATGAGTTGAGCCCGCCAGCCTTCAGCGAGGCGGCATGACCGGCGGCGTGGCCATCGGTCAGTGCGGCCGCGAGATCGAAGCGCCCATTGGCCGCGCCTGCGGGAATGATGGGCAGCGGCGACGCATCGGGAACGAACGTCGCCAGCGCATCGTCGTAGCGCAGCTTGCCGCGCGCCTGCGAGAACAGGTGGACGGCGGGGTTCCATCCTCCGGAAACGCAGACGAGGTCGCAGTCGATTCGCGTGGTGGCGCCGCCCGCACGCAGCCTGACGTCGACGGCCCGCACATGGTGCTTGCCGCTGGCGCCGGCCACCACCGAGTCGACGAGCACGGTGAGTCCCGCGGCACGCGCACGTTGCGGCAGCGCCGACGCGAGCATCGCCGGAGGCCGCGCATCGACGATCGCGCCGATAGCCACGCCTGCTTCATGCAGCGCGAGGGCATCGGCGTACGCGCCGTCGTGGTTGGTGAACACCACGGCGCGGTCCCCGGGACGCACGCCGTAGCGCCGGACATAAGTCCCCGCGGCGGCGGCGAGCATGGTTCCGGGCAGGTCGTTGTTCATGTAGGCAATGCTGCGCTCGAGCGCGCCGGTGGCCAGCACGACCGCCCCGGCACGAATCTTCCAAAGCCGCTGGCGCGGCGCGAACGGCGGCGGCTTGGCGAGATGGTCGGTAACGCGCTCGACCGCGCCCACGAGGTTGCCGTCGTAGTAACCGAAGGCCGTCGTGCGGCTGAGCAACACGACGTCGGGACACGCAGCCAACTCGCGAGTGGTGTCCGTGATCCAGTCATCGACAGATTTGCCGTCGATCACGGCATCCGGGTCCTGGAGGCCGCCGCCCCACGACGGGTTCTCGTCGCACAGGATGACGCGCGCGCCGGTCGCGGCGGCGGAGCGCGCGGCGGCGAGCCCGGCAGCGCCGCCGCCGACGACCAGCACGTCGCAGTGCGCGTAGCGATGCTCGTAGCGATCGGGATCGGCCAGTGTGGCGGCGCGTCCCATGCCGGCTGCGTGGCGTATCGCCTTTTCGTAGCGCAGCCACCAGCGCGGCGTGGGCGGCCACATGAACGTCTTGTAGTAGAAGCCGGCGGGAATGAAACGGGACATCAGGTCGTTGATCGCACCGATGTCGAAGGCCACCGACGGCCAGCAATTCTGGCTGGCGGCGACGAGTCCATCGTACAGCTCGAGCGTGGTCGCGCGAACGTTGGGCTCGCTGCGCGCGCCGCGCGCCAGCTGCACCAGCGCACCGGGCTCCTCGGTGCCGGCGCTGAAGATGCCGCGCGGCCGGTGGTACTTGAAGCTGCGGCCCACGAGGTGCACGCCATTGGCGAGCAGCGCGGATGCGAGCGTGTCGCCGGCGAAACCCTTGTAATCCACGCCATCATAGGTGAAGCCGATTGCGGCCGAACGATCGATATGGCCGCCCGCGGCGAGCCGATAACGTGGTGGCTGCGTCATCGGTCGTCTCCGAGCGGGTCGTCGACGCGCGCACTGCCGAGAATGTCGTGCGTGCGTGTGTCTCGGCGCACACGCAGCCAGCTGCGGCAACCGGCGCTGTGCTGCCACCATTCGTCGTGCGGCCCGCAAGGGTTGTCGCGAACGTAGATGTAATCAAACCACTGCGCTTGCGGCGCGTCGTTGGCCGGTCGTCGCACCGTGGCGTCGCCGCCGTAGGTGAATTCGACCTGGTTGCGCGGGCCGCAGTACGGGCAGGGGATCAGCAGCACGATCGAATCATGTCAGTGCGCCCACGCATACGGGCCGGCGCCTTTTTCGTCGATCATCCGGCCTTGCAAAAAACGCTCGAGCGTGAACGCGGCATTGAGCGGGTGCGGCGCGTCCCGCGCGATCGTGTACGCGTGCACGAAGCCGGAGGCCGGCGTGGCCTTGAACCCGCCATAACACCAGCCGCCGGTCATGTAGAGGCCGCGCACCGGCAGCTTGCCGATGATGGGACTGCCATCCATCGTCATGTCCATGATCCCGCCCCAGGTACGCATCAGCCGCAGGCGGCCGAAGCTCGGAAACAGCGCGAGACATGCGGCTACCACGTGCTCGATGATCGCCAGGTTGCCGCGCTGCGCGTACGAGTTGTAGAAATCGAGGTCGCCGCCCATGACCAGCTCGCCCTTGTCGGACTGGCTGATGTAGAAATGCACGGCGCCCGACGTGACGACGGTGTCGAGGATCGGCTTGACCGGTTCCGAGACCATCGCCTGCAGCACATGCGATTCGATCGGCAGCTTGATGCCGGCCATCGCCGCGACCTGTCCCGAATGGCCCGCGACGGCGATGCCGATCCTCGGCGTCGCCACGAAGCCCTGCGCCGTTTCGACGCCGGCAACGGCGCCGTGCTCGATGCGGATGCCCGTCACCGCGCACTGCTGGATGATGTCGACACCGAGCGCATCGGCTGCGCGCGCATAGCCCCAGGCGACGGCATCGTGGCGCACTGTGCCGCCGCGCGGCTGCAGCAATCCGCCGTGGACGGGAAAGCGCGCCTCGGCCGAGCAATCGAGGTTCGGAATCCACCGCGCGATCTCGTCGCGCGATAGGAACTCTGCGTCGATGCCGTTGAGGCGCATCGCGTTGCCGCGGCGCATCGCCGCGTCCGTCTCGGCCGGCGAATGCACGAGGTTGAGCACGCCGCGCGCGCTGTACATGACGTTGAAGTTGAGCTCCTGCGACAGCCGCTCCCACAGCTTGAGCGAGAATTCGTAGAAGTGCGCGTTCGCGTCGAGATGGTAGTTGGAGCGCACGATCGTGGTGTTGCGCCCGGTGTTGCCGCCGCCCAACCAGCCTTTCTCGAACACGGCGACGTTGGTCATGCCGTGTTCCTTGGCGAGGTAGTACGCTGTGGCGAGCCCGTGGCCGCCGCCGCCGATTACCACGGCGTCATAGCTTTTCCTGGGCTTCGGGCTCCGCCAGGCCAGCGGCCAGTTGCGATGATGGCTGGCGGCGTTGCGGATCAGCGAGAAAACCGAATAGCGCATGCCCGATGCTAACCGACTCTGGCAGGGCGAAGGCCGACCATCGGTTTGGCCGATGATTGGGTGCAGCCGCGCTTATGGTGCGTCGCCGCTAGAGGATCTGCGACAGGAACGCCCGCGTGCGGTCCTTCACCGGGTGATCGAAGAGCTGCGCGGGGGGCCCTGATTCGACGATCAGCCCGCCGTCGGTGAAGCAGACGGTGTCGGCGATCTCGCGGGCGAAGCGCATTTCGTGCGTCACCAGCATGCAGGTCATCCCGTCCTTGACCAGCTCGCGGATCGTGTTCAGCACTTCCTTGACAGTTTCCGGATCGAGCGCGGCGGTCACTTCGTCGAACAGCATCACGTCGGGACGCATCGCCAGCGACCGGGCGATCGCGACGCGCTGCTGCTGGCCGCCGGACAGCTCGCCCGGATACGCGTTCGCTTTCTCGGTCAGCCCGACTTTCTTCAACAACGCGATCGCGCGTGCATGCACTTCGGCCTTGTCCTCCTTGAGCACGTGGATTGGCGCCATCATCACGTTCTGCAGAGCGGTCTTGTGCGGAAAGAGGTTGTACTGCTGGAATACCATCGACACCTTCTTGCGCAGCGCGATGCGTTGCTGGTCGGTGGTCAGCGTCTCGACGTGGAAACCGGCGACCATGATCGTGCCGCTGTTGATCGGCACGAGCCCGTTGATGCATCGCAACAGTGTCGACTTGCCCGATCCGGAAGGGCCGATGATGCAGATCACGCCGCCCTTAGGCACGTCGAACGACACGCCCTTCAGGACTTCGACGTCGCCGAATGACTTGTGCACGTCGCGGATGACGACAATGGGTTCCGTAGCGGTGGCCGGCATCGCGTGGCTCATTGGTTGACAGCGTATCGGGCTTCGAGGCGCACCGTCCAGCGCGCGATCGGATAACAATAGACGAAGAACCAGAGCAGCACGTAGCTGTAGAACGCCAGCAGCAACCCCGGACGGTTCTCGGCGGACAGCGCCTGGCGGGTAAGGCTCATCATTTCGTTAACGCCGACGATCGACGCCAGCACCGTCGACATGGTGAGGATCGCGTAGAGGTTCATCCACGGCGGCAGCATCCGCTTGATGCATTGCGGCAGGATGATCATCCACAGCGTCTGCCGCCGGTTGAACGCGAGCGAGGCGGACGACTCCCATTGCGCCGTCGGGATCGACTGCACGGCGCCGCGCACGATTTCGGCCACATTGGCCATCACCGGCAGCGCAAGTCCCAGCGTTGCCTTCAGCCAATCGGGAATCGGGATCGTGACACCGAAGATCGTCACCTGGAACGGCAGCAGGAACATGCAATAGAACAGCAGCACCAGCCACGGCGCGTTGCGGAAAAACTGGGTGACCACGCGCGCGCCGCCACGCACCGGCCGCAGCAGCGAAATCTGCGCGAAGCCGAGCAGCATGCCGGCGAGCGTGCCGGCGCCCATCGCCACCACGCTGATCGCCAGGTTGAACACGAAGCCGCGCAGCAGCAACGGCGTCCACTTCCAGATCGTCGCGAGAATGGACGGATTGCCGGCACCCGCCTGTGCCTGCGCGACACCGCATCCGATCACGAACACCAGCAACAGGGCGAGGCCGTGCGCCGGGCCGAGACGCAACGTCCAGGTGCCTGCGCGACGCTCGGCGGCCGCGGTGCGGGCCACGCGCGCGGCGACCGGCAGCAGCACCGGCAGGTCGGTGCCGCGCGGCAACGGCTCGTTCCAGCGCAGCGCGCGGGCGGGAGTACCTTCGTGCTGCGCACTTCGGTATTCGCGCTCCGGGCGGCCCGTCGCGCTCACGGGAGTACCTTCGTGCTGCGCACTCCGGTATTCGCGCTCCGGGCGGCCCGTCGCGCTCACGGGAGTACCTTCGTGCTGCGCACTCCGGTATTCGCGCTCCGGGCGGCCCGTCGCGCTCATGCGCCGAACCCCGGCACCTTGATCGCGCGTTCCCAGCGATCCATGCCGTACGCAAGCAGGCCCACGAGCGCGAAATAGCAGACCAGCAGCACGTTCATCATCTCCGGCACGTTGAGCTCGTCCGACCAGATCTGGCTCGACATGTAGAGCATTTCAGGAACGGCGATCGCGTACGCGAGTGTCGTGGTCTTGATCAGGTTGATCAGGTTGTTGTTGAGCGCCGGCAGGCCGATGCGGAAGGCCAGCGGGAACACGATGAAGAGGTACGTGCGCAAGCGGCTGAAGCCCAGCGATTCCGCCGCCTCGACGGTGGTCTTCGGCACGGCCTCGATGCCGGAACGGAAGATCTCCACGTTGAAGGCGCCGGCGAAGAACGACAGCGAAATGATCGCCCACGCCACGTTGCTCACCAGAGGCGACGCGCCGCCCGACGCATCGGTGGTGGATAGCAGGCTGCCGACGCCGAAATAGAAGAAATAGAGCTGGACGAGCGGAGGGGTGTTGCGGAAGAACTGGATATAACCGTGCACGATCTTGCGCGTGATGCGCAACCGCGAGCCTTGCAGCCATGCGCCGGCGATGCCTATCAGCACCGACAGCACGATGCAGGCGCACGACAGCTTGATCGTCATCCACAATCCGCTCGCGAAGCGGCCGCGATCGAACGCATCGTAGAAGATCGTGAGGTTGATGCCGGTCGTGTCGTGCAGCCAGCGGAACCAGTCCCAGAAAGTCTGCATCGGCCGCCCGGGTGACTGACAGTGTTCGAGGTGCGAAAACGGCCACGCAGGGAAGGCGGATTCTCGCCGTCCCGCGTGGCCGCGGTCGTGTCGCCGGTTACTTGTATTTCGCGCGCTGGTCGGCGGCGAATTGCGTGGGCTTGATGGCCCACTTCTTCTCGAGGTCCTGGATCATGCCCGACTTGTGCCAGTCGACCGAAGCCTTCGACAGGAAGTCCTCGAACGCCTTTTCGCCCTGCTTGGCGGCGATGCCCCATGGCTGGAACAGGATCGAGTCGAGCGGCATTTCGTAGCTCGCCCATTCGGGCTTCAGCATCTCGCCAACGATCGCCGTGTCGTCATACGCGAAGCCGACACAATTGCCGTTCTTGAGCGCCGCATACGCTTCGGCTGTTCCAGGAAAAGCCACGCCTTCGACACCGTATTTTTCCTGGAGCTCCTTGTTGTAGAACGAGCCCTGGATCAGGCAGACCTTTTTGCCGCGAAGCTGTTCCCATGTCTTGAGGCCGGCGGACTTCGGCGCCAGCACGTTGGTACCCGACCCGTAATAGCTGGGCTCGATGATGTCGACGATCTTCCGGCGCTCGGGCGTGTCGCTCATCGTCGCGATCATCAGGTCGATCTTGCCCTGTTGCAGGAACTGGATGCGGTTGGATGCAACCACCGGAACGAGCTCCAGCTTGACCCCGAGCCGCTTCGCGATGTCCGCGGCGAGATCGGGCTCGAAGCCCACGATCTTGCCCGACGGATCCAGGAAGCCGAACGGACGGTAGTCGGCCTTGGTGCCAACCACCAGCGTGCCCTTCTTCTTGATGTCCTCCAGCGCATCCGCTCGCACCACCGTGGCGCCGAACACGCCCAGCGCCACCACAGCGGCCATCACCACATTGAATTTCTTGAGCATGGTTCTTCCTCGCCTCGAATGTAAGTTGAGATTGCTACTGCATAGGGCAGCGCGATGCTCGCGCCACGCGGCTTCACTACGTGTTCGCCCGCCTTGGCGGACGAAGCTTTATTGCCGCGCCAGCAGTGATAATGCCACGCGATGGCCGGCGTGACGCCATAGTCGTTGAAAAGCTGCCGGGCGAGGGTGCCCAGCCCCCGTGACCGTCGATCTCAGGCGGCGGCTTGAAGGGTCAGGCGGCGCGCCCGACGGCCGGCACCGTCGCGGCCTGTCTCGACAGCGCACCTTTCGATTCGGTCAGCGCCTGGTCGAAAATCGTCATCGCGAGATCAATGTCGGCGGTGGTCACCGTCAATGGCGGTGCGATCCGCCAGACCGAGCCGCGCTCGGGACGCCGGCGGATGTTCATGCTCAGCCCCAGTTCCAGGCAGCGCGTCGTGGTCAGCGCGCCCAGCGCGTGGTGCGGCTCGCGAGTCTCGCGATCGCGCACCAATTCAATGCCGCGCAGCAATCCCATGCCGCGCACGTCGCCGATCTCCGCGTGCCGGTCCTGGAGCTCGCGCAAGCCCTGTGCGAGATACTCGCCCATTGCCTGGCTGCGCTCGAGAAGCCGCTCGGTCGCGATGGTCTCCAGTACCGCAAGGCCCACTGTCGACGGCAATGGGTCGGAGACGTGCGACGTGTAGAACGCGAACCCGCGACGGTGGCAGACCTCCTCGATCTCAGGCGTGGTGATGACGCCTGCCAGCGGCATGCCGCCGCCCAGCGTCTTCGATACCGTCATGATGTCCGGCGTGACCTTGAGATGCGACGCCGCGAACCAGTGGCCCAACCGACCGAAGGCGGTCTGCGCTTCGTCGAAGATCAGCAGCATGTCGCGCTTTTTCGCCTCGGCCTGCAGCGCGTCGAAATAGCCTGGTGGCGGGACCAGCACGCCGCCGGCGCTGATCACCGGCTCGGCGATGATCGCGGCTTTCGATCCGGTCGACTGCATGTCGTACATCTCGAAGCCGACTTGCATGCATGTCCGGTCGCACTTGTCGCGGCAGTGCTTGACGGGACAGCGATAAGCGTTGGGCTCGGGGATCGCGAACGATCCGGGGACGCCCGGTCCATAGCCCTTGCGATCGCTGGCGAACGACACCGAACCCGCGTTTCCGGTAACGCCATGCCACGAGCCGCCCAGTCCCACCACCTCGAATCCGCCGGTGTAGAGCTTGGCCATCTTGATCGCCGCTTCGTTGCTTTCGCTGCCGGTGTTCAGCAGCAGCGACTTCTGCAGCGGCTTCGGCACGATCTTCGCGAGCGCTTCGGCCAGTTGCACGACGCTGCGCGGAATCATGCCGGAGAAGAGGTGCAGTGCCGTGTCGCAGCTCTTCTTGATGGCGGCCACGATGTTCGGATGACTGTGTCCGACGGTCGCGCACATCTGGCCGGATGTGAAGTCGAGGATCTTCTTGCCGCGCGCATCCCAGACGTAGCAGCCTTGAGCGCGCTCGACGATCTCGGGGTAGACGTCGCCGCCGTAGCGGATGAGGTTCTGGCGAAAGTCCCCTGTGGTGTTTTCCATGGTTTGGAGTCCGTGCAGGTGTCAGGCAAGCGGCGGTTGCGCGCGCAGGATCGCTTCGAACGCATCGAGTCCGTGCAGGATGTGGCGCCGCACCGCCGCCGCGGTACCGGCACCATCGCGCTCGGCATATTTGCGAAGGATCTCGGTGTGCTCGCGCAGCGACTGGCGCACGCGTGCGGGACGCTGCCACAGCATGTAGCGTGGAAACTGCTCCCACATCTGCTCGATCAGCCGCAGCAGCATCGGGTTGCCCGCCGACTCGTAGAGCGTGCGGTGGAAAAGGCCGTCGGCGACACCGAGCCGGGGGAGGTCCTTGGCCGCGAACGCCGTCTGCATCGCGCGCAAATGACGCGTCACGCGCGCGACCGTCGCGTCGGTCGCGCGTTTGGCCGACAACCGTGCGGCCTCCGACTCGAGAAGCGCGCGAACGCTGTAGACGTGGTGCACGCGCGCCTGGTCAAGCTCGGCGACGCGCATCCCGCGATTCGACTCATGGACGAGCAGGCCCTTGGCGACCAGTTCGAGCGCCGCTTCGCGCGCAGGGGTGGCGCCGAGGTCGAGATCGGCCATCAACTGCACCTGCCTGAGCGATTGCCCGGGGCGGTAGCGGCCCGCCATGATCGCATCGCGTACCTTGGCCACGGCCAATTCGCGCTTGGATTGGAATGGCGCGTTGTCGTCGAGCATCAGCCGATCTTACTTTATATTTTATAAAATATAAAGCCTGGCTAAGCGAGGCGTAAAAATCAAAACGCGAAGTGCCCGACGATGTATGGCGAATAGCGCACGACGCCTGTGCGCCTCACCGCCCGCGGACGGGGGCCTTCAGCGTGTTGAGCTCGACCCCGACCGAGGTGTCGCCGTCGGCGACGTAGATGTGGCCTTCCTGGATGGTCACGCGCAGGTGCATGATCCGGCGCGCCATCGCCGCGAGCGCCTTGCTTGCCTCGATCGGTACTTCGCTGACGGTCAGGCGCTCCTGCCGTTCGAGCCTGTCGCGTGCGCCCTGCCACCACAAGTCCACAGCGCGGCCGCCATAGGCGAGCACGTGAATCTCGCGGGCGCGGCCGATGGCCTTGCGCACGTCGCGCTCGTCGGGCAAGCCCACGTCGATCCACTTCTCGATCGTGCCGGTGAGGTCGCGCTGCCACAGGTCGGGCTCGTCCTCCGTCGACAGGCCGCGTCCGAACGCGAGGTGCTCGTGCGCGTGCAGCGCGAACGCGAGCAGCCGGATCATCATGCGCTCGTCGGTTTCCGATGGGTGGCGCGCGATCGTCAGCGCGTGGTCGCCGTAGTAGCCGCGGTCGATATCCGCGACGGCGACATCGGCCTTGAAGATCGTCGCCTTGAGCGCCATGGGCGCGAGTGTAGCGTGTCGCGCTAGTAGGCGATTCTGGCGACGCTGCGCAACTGGTCCGGCGTGGCAGTGGGAAAGCCGAAGAACTCGAGATAGGCGGGGATCTGCTCGAACAGCATGTCCACGCCGACCTGGGTCGCGCAACCCTTGGCCCGCGCGGCGTCCAGGAAGGGCGTGAACTGCTGCTTCATGACGACTTCGCCGACGAACGCATCCGGCGAGATCCGATCGACGTCCATCGGCATCGGGTCGTCGTCGTTCATGCCGATGGGCGTCGCGTTGACGACGATGTCGTAGCCCTGCGGATCCTTGCTGCCCGTCGACACGTCGAGGCGGGGATAGTGGCTGCGCAGGCGCTGCGCGAGCGCGTCTGCTGCCGCGTCGTTGACGTCGAACAATCCGAGCGACGCAACGCCGGCGCCTGCAAGCGACGCGGCGATCGCCGAACCGACGCCGCCGCTGCCGGCGACGATCGCGCGCGCGCCCGCGATCGCGCGGCCCTTGCGCCGGACGCCGCGCACGAAGCCCTCGCCATCGAACATGTCGCCGACGAGCGTGCCGTCGCCGCGGCGCAGGATCGCGTTGCAAGCGCCCGCGATGGCGGCGGTCGTCGACACCTCGTCGACCAGGCCGACCGTTGTCACCTTGTGCGGCATCGTCACCAGCGCGCCGCGAATGTTGGTCAGCTTGAATGTCGCTGCCACGACCTGCGCATAAGCGTCGGCCTTCACCCCCATCGGCATCACCACGGCGTTGAGGCCGATGCTTTCGAAATAGGGGTTGTATATCAGCGGTGCCTTGAACGTGCCGGTGGGATAGCCGAAGTGCGCGATCAGGATTGTTTCGCCGTTGATCATGGAAAAAGGAAAACAGGTTTTACAATGCCGGAATGGCACATCTTAATGCAACGACGGCGTGTCCCCAATGAGCGCCGCCACGACCGTTTCCGCGATCGTCGCCGAACTCGCACCGACCGGCACGATCCGCGCGGCGATCAACACCGGCAATCCGGTGCTCGCGCGCAAGGATCGGGACGGCGGCGATCCGACCGGCGTATCCGTCGACTTGGCCTATGAAATCGGCAGGCGCCTGGAAACGCCGGTGACGCTCGTTGCCTTCGATACCGCGGGCGATGTGTTCGCCGCACTGGCGCGCGACGAATGGGACCTCGCGTTTCTTGCGATCGAGCCTGTTCGGGCCGAGCGGATCGCGTTCAGCGCGCCGTACGTCCACATCGAAGGCACCTACGTCGTCCGCGCCGGATCGGCCCTCACGGCTGCGCCGCAGGTCGACGGTCCCGGCGTGCGTATCGCGGTCGCAACCGGTGCCGCGTATGACCTCTATCTCACGCGCACGCTGCGCCACGCCGCGCTGGTTCGCGCGCATACGTCCGAGGGCGCGTTCGCGATGTTCGAGCGCGGCGAGGCCGATGCGGTCGCCGGCGTGCGCCAGGCGCTGCAAGCATCGGTGGGCGAGCGTGGCGACCTGCGAATTCTCGCCGACCGTTTCATGGCGATCGAGCAGGCGGTGGCGGTTCCCAGGACGCGCGCCGCAGCGGCCGCCTACCTGCAGCTCTTCATCGCCGAGGCGATCGCGTCGGGCTTCGTCGCGCGCACGGTGGAGCGGCAGCGCTAGCGACCTACTTCAGTTCGCTCGCGAAGAACGCGGCGGCGCGGTCCACGGCATCGCGCGTCGCGACGGCGTTGGCCTGGTTGCGCTGCTTGCTGGCGCTGGGGTCGTCGAAGTTGTGCTCGGCGCCGTCGTACGCGGTCAAGTCGATGGGGCCGCCCTTGGCGCGCACACGCTTCTCCCAGTCGATGCAACGCTTGGGCGACACTTCTTCGTCGGCCGTACCGACGAACATCCGGATCGGCGCGTAGGGCACGTAGGCGCCCTGGATCGCCTCCATGCCGCAGCCCGGATAAAACGCCAGCGCCGCCCGGAACCCCGTTTGCGGTGTGGGCTTTGCAATGCCCGGCGCGTGCGACGACATCGTGACCAGCGCCGTCATCGCGCCGTTCGACCAGCCTTGCAGCCCGATCCGGTTGCGCGCGACGTCGGTGCGTCCCCGCATATAGGCGAGGGCGCCGTACGCGTCGAGCGGACGGGTCGTCTGTTCGCTCACCGCGGACGGACGCTCTTCGTAGCTGTTCCTGGGAAACCCCTGCGAATAGCCGCGCGGCCCGAAACTGTCGACCAGCAACGCGTCGTAGCCGTGGGCCGCCCAGAATTCGCCCCAGAACTTGTGCCGCTTCGACAGCGTGCTCGCATCGTAGACGCCGTGCGCGAGCGACGAGTACGGGCCGGCGCGACCGTGCAGCATCACGACCGCCGGGTGAGGCCCGGCGCCGTTTGCGCGATACAGGTAGCCGACCAGTTGCGTTTGCCCGTCTGCGCTCGGGAAATGAACCGTTTCCGGGCTGCGCGGCGCTTCGCCGTGCGCGGCGAGTGAAATCGTGGCAGCGAACAGGAGCGGCGCCAGCCTCACTTGCATGGACCAACGCGTTTCGACAACGTTTTCACGCCGTTGGCGTTGGTCGATTCGGCGCTGTCGCCGCGATAGATGGTCGTGCCCATGGTTTCCTTGCCGTTGCACGACGACGTCACCTCGACCACGCCGCCGGTCGCCCTGACATTCACCACCTTGCAACCGGTCGGTCCGATGTCGCGTTCCACGATGGCGCGCACCGACGCGACGTCGCCGTTCATGGCATCGGCTTCGCTTGGCGTCAGGCAGGCCGAAAATGTATGCGGCTTGCCGTTGACGAGGATTGTCGTATCCCATTGGCCCGGGTGCATCCGGTCGGCGCCCTGCGCGGACAGCGAAACGCCGCCCAGCAGGCACACCGCCAGCGCGACTCGGTGATGAATGGCTCGCATGTGGTCCCTGTCCCTCGAAAACGGTGAAGGATGAAGACTACCCGACACAACCTCCAGTGTGGGATCGGCCGCGGTGCGGCATCCGGTATCGGCCGCCGCGGCGACGCGATCGGGGTTTTCGCCCGCCGCGGAGGCGCAATCGGGGTTTTCGCCCGCCGGGACCAAGGTCCCACGATTTGCGCGCCCGGGCACGCGCAAAGCGCTTCGGCATGGGACCCGGGACTCATGCGCTGCGTCGCCGGCGACTGCAAACTGCGAACCTGTCGGATGTCGAAGCCGGACCGGACAACTTGCCGTTGAACTGGATCGGAAGGGCCCTGTGGCCCGCGAGAATCCATTCACGGAGATACGGTCATGCAAACGCTTCTGCCAGCGCCTGGCGCGCCGCATCGCACGGCGCGTCGTAACGGGCCGGGCGAAACCCCGGTACACCTGCTTCGCGGTCTGGAGTCGAGGACGCGCGCGAATTTCGTCGCGATTTTCCAGGGGCTCGTCAACTACAAGGTCGAGTCACGCTGGGGTCCTTGCGTCCACTCGCGTCCATTCGCCGACGACGAATTCGGTGACGAGACGTCGAGGGCCGTTGCAAGTGCCGAGCCAGACACCAACAGGTGCAGCGAGCACGAATTCATGCACGACCCGAATCCCGGGTATCGTTTTGTCGCACAGCCTGATGCCGTGGCGTCGTTCGTGTTCGGAAAGTCGGCTTGGGCGGTGCTCGGGCTGCTGTTGCTGTTCGAAAACGCGGCGGCAGCGAACCGCCGTCAAGCCGGCGACGAGCGGCTATGCACGTCGACGCTCGCGCCCGTGTCGACCACCGGACGCCCGACCGTTGGGTGGCGCGGCGCGCTGATCGAGGCCGAGTGGAGGCGCGAGGCGGCCAAGCTCGATGCGCTCGCGTTCGGTCGCGCGATGAATGAACTGACCGAGCTGATCCAGGGTGTCGACGCGCTGCTGCAGTTCCAGGCACGCGAGGATGCCGCCTGTTTCTCCCGTGCGCTCGGCCGCTTTGCAGCGGATGCAAGGCAGCGCGAGATCGCGGCGGGATTGCTCGCCGCCTATCGACGCGATTGCATCGAAGCGGGCTGGCTCGAGCCCGGTTTCACCACCGTGCTCGGCGAAATGACCGGCATCAATCGCATGCAACGGATGAATGACGAACTTGCGTTCGTGTGGGTGCGGGACGATGCAGCGGCCACCCTCTCCAACGACTGACCGCCTTGCGAGGCGCCTGACGTAAAATCGTCGGATGCCCGCGCCAACCCGCCCGGCGGTTCTCGACCTGATCGGCAACACGCCGCTGGTCGAAGTGACACGCTTCGACACCGGCCTTTGCCGCCTGTTCCTCAAGCTCGAATCGCAAAATCCCGGGGGCTCGATCAAGGATCGCATCGGGGTCGCGATGATCGAGACCGCCGAACGCGATGGGCGTCTCGAGCCCGGCGGCACCGTCGTCGAGGCCACCGCCGGCAATACGGGGCTCGGCTTGGCGCTGGTCGCGCGCGCCAAGGGATATCGCGTCGTGCTGGTCGTGCCCGACAAGATGTCGCCGGAAAAGGTGCTGCACCTCAAAGCGCTGGGCGCCGAAGTTCACACCACGCGCAGCGACGTCGGCAAGGGCCATCCCGAGTATTACCAGGACATGGCGGCGCGTCTTGCCGGCACGATCGAAGGCGCGTTCTTTGCCGACCAGTTCAACAACGAGGCCAATCCGCTCGCGCATGAAACCAGCACCGGTCCCGAGATCTGGGCGCAGATGGGGCACGACGTCGACGCGATCGTCGTCGGCGTCGGTTCGGCAGGCACGATTACGGGGCTCACGCGTTTCTTTCGCAAGGCCAAGCCGGCGCTGCGCTTCGTACTTGCAGATCCCGACGGTTCGATCCTCGCCGAGTATGTCCGCAGCGGCGTGATCGGCAAGGCCGGCTCCTGGGCGGTCGAGGGAATCGGCGAGGACTTCGTGCCCGGCATTGCCGACCTGTCCGCGGTGTCGCAGGCCTATTCGATTTCGGACGAGCAGAGCTTTTCGATGGCGCGCGAGCTTCTGAAGCGCGAAGGCATCCTCGGCGGCTCGTCGACCGGCACGCTGCTCGCGGCCGCGTTGCGCTACTGCCGCGAGCAGACCGAGCCCAGGCGCGTCGTGAGCTTTGTCTGCGACACCGGGACGCGATACCTCAGCAAGGTCTACAACGACCAATGGATGGTCGACCAGGGCTTGCTCGCGCGACCGCAATACGGGGATCTGCGCGACCTGATCTCGCGCCGTGCCGAGGAGGGCAGCGTGGTCAGCGTCGCGCCCGACGACACGCTGCTCACGGCTTTCCAGCGCATGCGTCTCGCGGATGTGTCGCAGTTGCCGGTGCTGAACGATGGCGCGCTGGTGGGCCTCATCGACGAGTCGGACCTCCTGTTGCAGATGCATGCGGATGCCGCGCGCTTCCACGGGCCGGTGTCGAGCGCGATGACCGACGCTCCGACGACGCTGCCGCCGTCGGCCAGCCTCAAGGCGCTCCAGGAAGTTCTCGATCGCGGCCTGGTTGCGATCATCGCCGACGAGGCGGGCTTCCACGGACTCATCACGCGCGTCGACCTTCTCAACCATCTCCGCAGGACGCTCAAATGAGCAACATCAAGTTGCAACGCTTCGCCACGCGCGCGATCCACGGCGGCCAGTCGCCGGACCCGGGCACCGGCGCCATCATGCCGCCGATCTACGCGACGTCGACTTACGTGCAGAGCAGCCCCGGCGTGCACCAGGGGCTGGACTATGGCCGCAGCCACAATCCGACGCGATGGGCGTGGGAACGCAATGTCGCCGATCTCGAAAGCGGCGCGCAAGCCTACGCGTTCGCATCGGGGATGGCCGCGATCGCGACGGTGCTGGAGCTGATTCCTTCAGGTTCGCACGTGATCAGCGGCGACGATGTCTACGGCGGGACGTTTCGGTTGTTCGACAAGGTAAGGCGCCACAGCGCGGCGCTCACGTTCAGCTATGTCGATCTCGCGCAACCGGACGCGTTGCTCGCGGCGATCACGCCCCAGACCAGGTTGATCTGGGTCGAGTCGCCGACCAATCCGCTGCTCAAGCTCGCCGATCTTCGCGCGATTGCCGAAATTGCACGTTCGCGTGGCATCCTCACCGCCGCCGACAACACGTTCGCCAGTCCTTTCAACCAGCGGCCACTGGAGCTCGGCATCGACATCGTCGTGCATTCGGCCACCAAGTACCTGAACGGCCACTCCGACGTCATTGGGGGCGTCGCCATCGTCGGCGCGGATGAGCGGCTGCAGCCCGTGCGCGAGCGACTGGGATTCCTGCAGAACGCGATCGGCGCGATCGCAGGGCCGTTCGACAGCTTTCTGGCGTTGCGCGGACTGAAGACCTTGGCGCTGCGGATGGAACGCCACAACGCGAACGCGCTTGCGCTCGCGCAATGGCTGGAGCGGCATCCGCACGTCGCGCGCGTGCATTATCCGGGCTTGCCTTCGCATCCGCAGCATGCACTGGCGACCTCGCAGATGCATGCGGTGGACGGCGGCTATGGCGGCATGATCTCGGTCGATTTGCGCACCGATCTCGCCGGCGCCAAGCGATTCCTGGAGAGCGTGCGGATCTTCGCGCTAGCCGAGAGCCTGGGCGGCGTGGAGAGCCTGATCGAGCATCCTGCGATCATGACGCACGCGACGATTCCCGAACCGACGCGCGCGACGCTCGGCATCGGTGATTCTCTGGTGAGGCTGTCGGTCGGGGTCGAGGATGTCGACGACCTGCGCGACGACCTGGCGCAGGCACTTCAGGCGATGGGACGCTGAGCGCCCGCGGATCAGTGCCGGATCCGGGACAGCGAAGTGACCATCTTCAGGTGCTCCTGCAGTGTCGGCAGCGTCGACGCCGCAAATGCCCTGAGGTCGGCATCCTTGCCATGGTCCGCTTCCTGCCTGAATAGCGACACGGCGTGCTTGTGCGCGGATAGTTGCGTGTCGAAATATTCGTTGTCGAATGCGTGGCCCCTGAGCTTCTTCACCTTGGCAAGCTGGCGCTGGTCGGCGCTCGCAATCTCGGTGGGCATGGCGATGCCCTTCGCGGACGCAATATTTGCCAGTGCCTGGTTGGCCTTGCCGTGGTCCGCGATCATGCGATCGGCGAAGTTCTTGGTCTCGACGTTGCCGCGTTGTTGCGCGACTTTCGCCATTTCGATTTCCGCCATGCCGGCCTGGGCGGCCGACTGCACGAAGCCGCGTGCACTGCGGCCGATCGCCGTGGCGGCGCTTGGCGTCGACGCTCCCGATGTCTGCGCAACGGCAATCGACGCCGCCCAGAACCCTGCATGGGCCGCCAACGCGGCCAGGAACAGCATCCTGATCTTCATCGGTCCTCCGGAACAAGTCACTAGTACGTGGGCTACCGTTCCCGTTTTCGAGGTACGCGTGCGTCCGGATTGCCGGCGTTGACTTCACGGGCCCGGGAATAGTTGTCCGTGTCGACCTTGCCGGACGCCACGTCATCCGCGGCCTGTGCCGTGGTTGCGTCGTCGCGAGTGTGGTCGCTGGTGCTCTCGTCGCGCTCATGGGGCAACGGCAAGGGCCTCGACGCCGGGGCGCGCGCTGCGCGTGCTTTGGAATCCGGCGAACGGCGAACGATGCCCATCGTCAGGCCGCGTCCGTCACGTTGTTCGTTTTGGATGCGTCCCGGCTGCCGCTCAGTGCGGCGCTGGACGTCCGGCCTTCGCTGTGCCGACCTAGGCGCCGCAACTCGCTTTCAATGGCCTCGAGCTCCGCATCGGTGAGCGATTCAAGGTTGACAAACGAAGTGCGCGCTCCTTCGACGGCACGCAGCAGCTCGTCGATCTTGAGGTTGATCGCCTTGCTCTCCCGAAATTGCGTTGCCTGAATGAGAAAGGCCATCAGGAACGTGACAACCGTCGTACTGGTGTTGATCACCAGCTGCCAAGCGTCCGAATACCCGAAGTAGGGTCCTGAAACGGCCCAGATCACCACCAGCGCAAACGCCGTCGCCAGTGCCCAAGGCGACCCCAATCCGCAGGAAGCGCGGGCCGCTACCGCGCGAAACGCGTCCTTGTATGTCATTGTCGGGTCAGCGTGCAGACGAAATCAATTGCCACTCGCGCTGGGCCATGGCGGCACCGAGCTGCTTCATGTCGAGCTTGGTCATCCTGGCCTTGGGGAACATTTCGTTCTGCTCTTCCTTGACGTGATGGTTGACGAACTCGGACATCACCTTTATCTTCGCATCGAACATTTCCCTATCCGGCTGCTTGCGCTCGACCTGCGCGATCTGCTCATTGACCGACGCGTGCACGCGGCGGCGTGGGCCGTCGCGGCTACTTGGCCGGCCCGAGCTTTTGCGACAGCGTGCGATCGAGCTGGTCGTACGTGAACGGCTTCAGCAGGATCGACGCGTTGGCGGGAACGACATCTTCGTCGGTCACCGGAAGGCCAGTCATCAGGATGACGGGAAGCGACTGAAAGCGATGCCGCACGACGCGCAGCAGGTCGAAGCCGTCGACTTCGGGCATGCGAATGTCGGAGATCAGCAGCGCGATGTCGGCATGGTCATCCAGGTGGTTGAGCGCCTCCTCTGCCGAATAGGCGCGCAGCACCTGGCAATCGAGGCTTTCGAGCATCAGGGCCACGGTGTCCACCATGTCGCCCTCGTCATCGGCAACGAGAACAGTGCGCGATGACGGGAAAGAAGTTGCCGGTGTCTGCATGATCAACTCGATTGGATATCAGTGAATTGGCGCATCGATGACTTCGCGCAGCTTGGCTGCCAGCGACGCGTACGAGAAGGGCTTCGCCAGCAATTGCACACCGACGTCGAGGCGGCCATCGTGGACGATCGCCTCGTGAGCGTACCCCGTCGTGAAAAGTACCTTGAGGTCCGGCCGTCGGCGAAGGGCCTTGTCGGCCAACTGGCGGCCATTCATGCCGCCGGGTAGTCCAATGTCGGTGAACAACAGGCGGATCTCAGGATGCTGTTGCAGGATTTCCAACGCTGCCGCTCCGGCAACGGCTTCGTATACATGATAACCGAGCTCCAGCAGGACCTCTTTGCTGTGCGCGCGCAGTTCCTCGTTGTCCTCCACCATCAGGATGGTTTCGCCGTTTCCCGTGGCCGCTTCGCGAGGGGCGTGGTCGGGCAACTGCGCGCTGCGCGATCGGTTGCGATCGCGCGGAAGGTAGATCCGGACGCGGGTGCCTTGGCCAACGCCTGACTCGATGCTGACGTTGCCTCCGGATTGCTTGACGAATCCGTACACCTGCGAGAGTCCAAGCCCGGTACCGTGTCCAGCGTCCTTGGTCGTGTAGAACGGCTCGAACGCGTGCGCCGCCACCTCCGGCGTCATCCCGAAGCCCGTGTCGCTCACGGTGACCAATACGTATTGGCCCGGCGTGAGGTCTACCTGTTTCGCGGATGCGTCGTCTTCGAGCGGCACGTTGCTGGTTTCGATGGTCATCGTGCCGCCGCGCGGCATGGCGTCGCGCGCATTGACAGCGAGATTGAGAACCACGATTTCGAGCTGGTTGGGGTCGACGTTGACGTGCCACGGATCGCCAGCGAGCAGCGTCTCGATGGCGACACTTTCGCCAAGCGAGCGACGCAGCAGTTCGGACATGCCGGTGATCAATGTGCCTACCTCGATCGTCTTCGGGTCGAGCGGCTGCTGGCGCGCGAAGGCGAGAAGGCGCTGCGTGAGCTTCGCGCCACGCTCGGCGCCCCGCATCGCGACCTCCAGGCAGCGCAAAAAACGTTCAGAGGGAGCGCCCGGATCGCGCAGCATTCGCTGCATCGTCTCGAGGTTGCCCATGACGATCGCCAGCAGGTTGTTGAAATCGTGTGCGACGCCGCCGGTAAGATGGCCGATGCCTTCCATCTTCTGCGACTGAGCAAGCTGCTCCTGCGACTGCTGCAACGCGAGCATCGTGGCGCGCCGCTCGGTGATGTCGCGTGTGATCTTGGCGAAGCCCAGCAGCTGGCCGTCGTTGCTGCGAATGACGTTGAGCACGACACTTGCCCAGAAGCGCGTGCCATCCTTGCGAACGCGCCAGCCTTCGGCTTCGTATTTGCCTTCGGCTGCAGCGCGCGCAAGTCCCTTGCCGGGAACATCGGCAGTCCTGTCATCTTCGGTGAAAAAGAGACTGTAGTGCCGGCCGACAACTTCACCGGCCTGGTAACCCTTGATGCGCTGCGCGCCGGCATTCCAATTGGAGATGATTCCCGCCGGATCGAGCATGTAGATCGCGTAGTCGACGACGCCTTCCACCAGCAACTGGAAACGGCCTTCCGCCTTTTCGCGTGCCTCGACTTCGGCAAGCAGCCGCGCGTTGCTTGCAGCAAGCTCCGCCGTTCGCTCGGCAACTCGCGACTCGAGTGTTTCCTCGCTGATGCGCAACGCCACCTCGACTTCCTTGCGGCGCTCGATCTCGTCCTTTGCCGACCGGAACAGGCGCGCCTTGTCGATGGCGATGCCCGCCTGCAACGCTATTGCGGCGACGATCCGCTCCGCACGAACGGTGAAAACCCCGGCATCCGGATGACCAAAGAACAGGCCGCCCAGCACGTCGCCGTCCGGCGAGAGCACCGGGACTGCAAGGTAGCTGCGCACGGGCAGGGGGCCCTTTGGCATGCCGAAGTAAGGGTCGTTTTTTCTATAGTGCGGATCGGCGGTGATGTCCTCAGAACGGACAATGCCTTCACCGCGGAACGTCGGTCCGAACACCGCCGTGTTGCGCGGCATGGGGAAACCGACGTACGACTCGCGCGCGACGCCCGACAGTGTGTAAAGCGTATAGGACTCGCCGTTGGCGTCGGTCACGTTATAGAAGAACGCACCGAACGCGGCGTGCGAGAGCTCGGTGGCGGCGTCCGCGACGACCTGGACCGTGCGCTCGAGCTCGATCTCGGCGGAGACGGCGGCGCTGACCTTGTTGAGAAGGTCGAGCGTCTGTGCTTCTTCGCGCAATACCCGCTGCAGTTCCGTCTGTCCCGCGTGATGTTCGTCCGCGTGGCCATCCGGCGGCAGGTCGGACTCGGTCGCTGCGTGCGGATTGTGCATGTCGAGGTCGCTCAAGGCTGTGGAGGGCCTGCGCGACGGCGCAAACGCATCGACGTTATCGTAGCAGCGGGCGAATGCAATATAGGAGCACCAGCGAAGCGAATGTAGGCGGAAACCTACAACCCCGCTCCGAGGTTCGTTCCCATGTTGAATCGTGCCGAATTCTCGCGCCGCTGAACGATGGTTGATCGTTGCGCGAGGCGCAGTGCGCATGGACGATGGTATCGTGCGCAAGTCGATTCTCGAGACGATCAAGCATGCCGGATTCCGACACACCCGCCGCGATGCTCAGCACCGGCGTCACCGGTCTCGACCGCATCCTTTCGGGGGGGCTCACGCCCAATCGACTGTACCTGGTAGAAGGCATACTAGGCGCCGGCAAGACCACGCTCGCCCTGCAGTTTCTGCGCAGCGGCGCGGCAAACGGCGAATCGGTGCTGTATGTCACGCTGTCCGAAACCGAGGAGGAATTGCGCGCCGTCGCGCATTCGCATGGCTGGGATCTCGCCGGCGTGCAGATTCGCGAAGTCATTGCGTCCGAGGACAGTCTCCAGTCGGAGCAGAACTACACGATTTTCCATCCTTCCGAAGTCGAGCTCAGTGCAACCACGCAGGCGATACTCGAGCAGGTCAGCATCGTCAATCCGACGCGGATCGTCTTCGACTCACTATCGGAATTGCGGCTGCTGGCCGGCAATCCGCTCCGGTATCGTCGCCAGGTGCTGGCGCTGACGCAGTTCTTCGCGGGCCGTCACTGCACGGTGATGCTGCTCGACGACCGCACGCAAAGCGAGCACGACCTGCAGGTGCAAAGCATCGCGCATGGCGTGATATTGCTGGAGCAGACGTATCCGGAATATGGCGCCGAGCGCCGGCGGGTCCGGATCGTCAAGTACCGCGGCGTCAGTTTCATGGGCGGCTACCATGATTTCCGCATCCAGCGCGGCGGCCTGCAGGTGTTCGAGAGGATCGTCGCGCACGACTCACACGACGTCCCCGAGCGAGGGTGGCTGTCCAGCGGCATCGACGACCTCGACACGCTGCTGGGAGGCGGCATCGAGAGCGGCACCAGCACACTTGTCGTCGGTGCCGCCGGCACGGGCAAGTCGACGATCTCGGCGGCGTTTGCGACGGCGGCGGCTGCACGGGGGCGTTGTTCCTGTTCGACGAACGCCCGCATATCCTGCTCAATCGGATGGATGGCCTCGGCTTCGACCTTCGCAAGCATGTCGACAGCGGACGCATGATACTGCAGAGAATTGATCCCGCCGAAATGTCGCCGGGCGAGTTTACCCACCGGCTTCGCGTGGCGGCCGAGGAAGACAAGGTGTCGATGGTCGTCATCGACAACCTCAATGGCTACCTCAACGCGATGCCCGAGGAACGCTTTCTGACAATCCAGCTCCACGAAATGCTCACGTTCCTGGGACAGCGCGGTGTCGCCACGGTGATGGTCGCCGTGCAGCATGGCCTGATCGGCACGACGATGGGAGGTCCTGTCGATGCGAGTTACCTCGCCGATTCGATCATCATGATGCGGTACTTCGAAGCGGATGGCGAAGTCCGCCAGGCGCCGTCGGTGGTCAAGAAGCGCGGCGGCAACCATGAGCGCACGATTCGCGAGTTCCGGCTGGGTGGCGAGCACGGACTGCCTATCGGACCCCCGCTGAGGGAGTTCCACGGCGTGCTGACCGGCGTGCCGCTCTTCAAGGGCAAGTCGGCGGAGCTGCTGCAGTCTGCGAAGACGGGACCGTGACATCCACCGACAGCGCTTCGCCCCGGATCGCGATACTTTGCCCGACCGGGCGCGATGTGGAGCTGACCCGCAAAGTGCTTGGCGAGGCGGAGATGGCATGCGACGTGTGTCTCGATATCGAATCGCTTTGTGCGATCGTCAATGACGACATCAGCGCCATCGTGATTTCGGACGAGGCGCTGTTGCCGGATGGCGCTTTCGACGCGCTCGCGCAGACGCTGCGCCGGCAACCGCAATGGTCCGACATACCCGTCATGGTGCTTACCGGGCGCGGCGCCAATTCGCCCGCGGCAATCCGAGCGCTCGAGCATTTGGGCAATGTGACGTTGCTCGAGCGCCCGCTGCGCATCGCGGCGCTCGTCAGCAATGCGCGCGCGGCGCTGCGGGCGCGACACCGGCAATACCAGATCCGCGACCACATCGTCGAGCGCGAGCAGTCCGAGCAGGCGTTGCGTGATGCTGGCCGCCGAAAGGACGAGTTCCTGGCGACCCTTGCGCATGAACTGCGCAATCCGCTGGCGCCGATTAGCAACGCGGCCTACCTGCTGGGGCGCGTGCAGAAAGAGGGCGCGTTGCGCTCGGCGCGCGAGATCATCGAGCGGCAGGTCTGGCACCTCGCCCGCCTGGTCGAGGACCTGCTCGACGTCTCGCGAATCTCGAGAGGCAAAATCGACCTTCGCATCGGGCGCGTGGACCTGGCCGACCTCGTGCGCAATGCCGTCGAGACCAGCCAGCCGCTGATCGACAGGCGCCGCCACCGGCTAGACGTGCATCTTCCGCCCGATCCGACGCCAATCGACGTCGACGGCACGCGGATCGCCCAGGTCATTGCCAACATGTTGAACAACGCGGCGAAATACACGCCTCGCGGGGGCACCATTTCACTCTCGGTCGTGCGGGAGCCGGAGCATGTGACGATTCGCGTGCACGACTCGGGCATCGGCATCGCGCCCGAACTCCTCGAGTCGATATTCGACATGTTCGTGCAGGCGGACACCCGGCTCGAACGCGAAATGGGCGGGCTGGGAATCGGCCTGACGCTGGTCAGGCATTTCGTCGAGATGCATGGTGGGACGGTTCGCGCGCTGAGCGACGGTTCCGGGCGCGGCAGCGAGTTCGTGGTGACGCTCCCGGTCGTGGCACCGCAACCTGCGGCACGAAGCAACGAGCCCGGCGCTCATCCTCGCAAGCAGCCGCAGGGCGGATTACGGATCCTGGTCGTCGACGACAGCCGCGACAGCGCCGATTCGATGTCGTCGCTGTTGAGAACCTTCGGCAACGACGTCGCCGTCGCCAATTCCGGGATCGAAGCGCTCGAGCACCTCGCCGAGCGCCCACCCGAAGTCGTGTTGCTCGACATCGGAATGCCCGGGATGAACGGTTATGAAGTCGCGCGCCGGATCCGCGCCGACCCTCTCTCGAAGGATGTGCTGCTGATCGCGATCACCGGCTGGGGACAGGCGACGGATCGCAGCCTGTCGCGCGAAGCTGGATTCGACCATCACATGGTGAAACCGGTGAACATCGACATGCTGCTGGCTGCGATGCATACGCGCGGCAGCGTGGAATGAGAGGCGCCGGCTCCTATTAGTCGGCGTGGTCACGCGCCTCGTTTTGCAGCGCGCATCGGGGCTCCTTTCAACCTGCTCCGCCGTAGCGTTCGGTGCGGATGATCGCCGTCGGCACGCTTTGCGCAACGAGGCTCGTGTCCGCGGCTTCGACGAATGCGTTGGAACCGCACACGTAGACGTGTCGCGGCGTGAATCCCCACCGCATCATTACTTCCAGCAATATGGACGGCGCGAGGCGCCGCTCGAAGTCCGTCGCACGCTTTCGCGGACCGCGGGTGGTGATCGCGACAAACGTGAACTCCGAATGCCGCTCCTCGTGATCGAGCAGCTCGTCGCGAAAGGCCAGTTCTTCCCACGTGCGCGCCGAATGCACGAGCAGCACTGGCGTCTTCGGTTCGGTGGTCAACCAGTCGCGCAGGATCGCAACCAGCGGCACGACGCCGGAGCCGCCTCCGACCAGCATCACCGGTCCGCCGTCCGGTGCGCGCCAGATAAAATGGCCCCCGATCGGGCCGCGAACTTCAATGGTGTCGCCGGGTCGCGCGATTTCGTGGAAGTAGGGCGAGACCTCGCCATCGCCCAGCCGCTCGATCGCGAGCTCGAAGACGTCGCCGCCCGGCGGCGAGGCGATCGAATAGCTGCGCTGCGCCTGGTAGCCGTCGTCAGCGGTGAGCCGCACGTCGACGTGCTGGCCCGCGACGCCACGCGCCAGCGGTGCCTGCAGAAAAACGCTGACGATGCGCGGCGTCTGTGCGACGATTCGTTGGATGACCGCCTGCTGCCAGCGGATCGGCCCCGCGATCGAATCGTCGCCGGTCACGGATCGTTGGTATAGCGTTGCTCGCGCCAGGGATCGCCGTACATGTGGTATCCGCGCAATTCCCAGAATCCCGCTTCGTCGCGCGCGGTGAACCGAAGTCCCTTGATCCATTTCGCGCTCTTCCAGAAATACAGATGGGGGACGAGCAGTCTCGCGGGGCCTCCATGCTCGGCCACGATGGGCACACCATCAAAGCGTGTGGCGACCATCGCCTTTCCATCGATCAGGTCGGCGAGCGGAACGTTGGTATCGTAGTCATCGTACGACTGCGCGAGCAGGTAGTTGCTCGGCGGCGTCATGCCGGCCGCGTGCAGCAGGTCGTCGATGGTGACGCCGCTCCACGTGGTTTCGAACTTCGACCACTTGGTCACGCAATGAATATCCCCGCGCCACGTGGTCTGCGGCAGCGCCTCGAATTCCACCCAACTCCAGCTCGCGATGGGCCGCGGGCCGTCGTTGATGGCAAAGCGCCATGTTGCAAGGTCCACGGTCGGCGTGGGCCCTTTCGCCAGCACCGGAAAGTCCTTGGTCTCGTATTGCCCGGGTGGCAGCCGCCTTGCGGCTTCGCCTCCGGGCCTGCGCCCCGAAAATCCACGCGTCGTCACTGCCAGGCTCCTGCTCGATTCAAGATTTTCCCCAGTCCACGTCCCAGATGTCCAACGCCTCGAAGTATGCACGGCCATATTGCTCGAACCAGCCCCGGACTTGGGCTTCCCGCCACGTTTCCTGCGCATCGAACACCGATTTGTCGAAGAACGGGTACGCGGCGAACCACTGCGCAGGCGAAGGCCTGAGAGCAAGCGCGGTCTCGTCCTTGCTCGCAGCATAGATCTCGTTGATCGCCGATGCCGGCTTGCGCGGGTCGCGGATGCGCTCGAGGCAGCGATACCAGGCCTGCTTCACCAGCAGGTTGCGCCAGTTGACGAACTGGAAATGCAGCACGCCATGCATGTGGCCATCGATCGCGAGAACGCGGCCGCGCAGCGTCGCCGGCACGCGCGACGTGTGGATGAACCCGGAAGCATAGGCGCTGCGGCCATCGTCGCAGAACACGAACGACTTGCCGTGGTTGCTCCATTTCGACTTGTCGACCCGATACCGGTCGACACCGCGCCACAGCGGGATCCAGGTCAGCGCGAGCTGGTCGCCGGGCGACAGCGAAAGTATTGCGTGGCGCAATTTTTCGCCTTCGAGACAATTGGCGGTGAAGGCTTCATCGGCGTCGATCACTACGAAGTGCGTGCCGCCCAAGGCGCGTCCCGCCGCCAGCAGCGCGTTGCGGTCTCCTGGCTCGTCCCGATGCCACGTCGTCTTGCGGAGAATCCGCTCCACGCGGAATTCGGCTGCAAGGGATTCGACGATCGCGAGCGTGTCGTCGTCCGAGCAATCGTCCAGGCAGACGATCGCGTCGGCGATGCACGCGAGCGCGCGCAGGCAGAACGCGATCTTCGCGCCTTCGTTGCGCGCAGGGACGAGCGCGACGATTTTCGCGCCGCGAGGGCTCACCGCAAAGGTCGGCATGGGTCGGATTGGTCAGCGAGGCCGCTTCGGGGCGGCGACATCAGCCTGCAATATAGGCGAAGTAGCCTTCGCCGACTCCGCCGATACCTGGCGCCTGCAGTTTCAGAGCACCGGGTCGGGATTGGGCAATTCGCGTCCGGCCTTCTCGCTGCGGAGTCCGGCGCATGCGCCGGGCGATCGCCGTCACGGTCACGATCGGCTATGGTGTCGGAGTGCCGAACCCGGGCATTCTTCGATGGCGTGACCATGGATCGCAACCGCAATGCCTCGCTTCACTCGCTGCACGAGAATCAATCCCACTTGGGCTGGAACAACGCGAACGCCCCGGTGCTTAGCATCGATTCCGGCGACACCGTCGAGTTTCATCCGATGGACGCATCCGGAGGACAGATTACTGCCCGCTCGACGAGTGCCGACATCCTGACGCTCGACTTCGCCAGGATCAATCCGGTCGTCGGACCGGTGCATATCAACGGCGCCGAACCGGGCGACGCGATCAAGGTGAGCCTGCTGTCTTTCACGCCATCGGGGTGGGGATGGACCGCGAACATCCCGGGGTTCGGCCTGCTGGCCGATCAGTTTCCGAAACCGGCGCTGCACATCTGGAAATACGCCACGGATCTGCGCGTTCCCGCGATGTATGGTCCAGGCGGCCGCGTGCCGCTCAAGCCCTTTTGCGGAACGATCGGACTCGCACCGGCGCAACCTGGCCCGCACAGCATCGTGCCGCCGCGCCGCGTCGGCGGCAACATGGACATACGCGACATCGGCGAAGGCACGGAGCTCTATCTGCCGGTCGAAGTCGCGGGCGCACTGTTTTCGCTCGGCGACACGCACGCCGCGCAGGGCGACGGCGAGGTGTGCGGGACAGCCATCGAGAGCCCGGCGTCGCTGGTTGCCCGGTTCGACCTGATCAGGGACGCCGGTCTCGCGTTTCCGCGCTTTACCACCGCGGGTCCGGTCGGCCGTCATCTCGACACCAAGGGCTTCGAAGTGACGACTGGCATCGGCCCCGACCTGATGCAATGCGCACGCGACGCGGTGAGTGGGATGATCGACCTGCTGTCGCGTCGACACCACCTGAGCGCTGTCGACGCTTACATGCTGTGCAGCGTGTGTGCCGACCTGCGCATCAGCGAGATCGTCGATCAGCCGAACTGGGTCGTGTCGTTCTATTTTCCGCGCAACGTATTCGAATAGGTGCGATGGGCACCACGTTGTGAATAGCAGCGTTCGGCCCCAGGTCGGGCACGACCAGGTCGGCGCGACCGACTAGGTCGGCGCGACCGAGAGCTGCTTCGATGGCGCACGGTTCTTCGCGATGAACCCATGCGCGCGGCCCGCAACGTATTGCAAGCCCGCCTGGTGGCGCGCGATCACTGCCTCGCGCTGTCGCCATTTGTCGGGATGCGGCGCGGTGACCGTGTGCCGCGACAACGGCAACGCCGGCGGCAACTGGCGATCCCATTGCAGGCCGGCGAAATGGCATATGTCGGCGATGCACTTGCCGGGCGCCGCCACGAACTCGCGGTAGGTCAGCGCGAGCACGCGTGCGCGCGGCAGCGCTTCGAGGTCGTCCAGCAGCGCCATTTGCGTCCGTTGCCATTGCGCCGCGGCGATCGCCGGAAGTTCCGCGCCGATGAGGTCGCGCCAGCCGGGGACCAGCAGGAACGACCACGGTAGCCCCTGCCATCCCGGCAGGTCGGGATAAGTGACAAATTTACCCGACTCCCATCCCTCGATCATGCTGCTGACGTTCTCTTCCGGATCGCGGTAGAGATAGACGAATTGCGCGTTGGCAAATGTCGCTTCGAGGAAGGGCACTCGCAGCGCGTTCTTCGGCGTCTTTTCCAGAAGACGGGGCGACGCGCCGTCCGACGGCCGCTGGCCATCACGATCGCGCAATCCCTGCCAGAATCGCGCGTGCAGTTCCGCGACTACAGCCGGCGTGGCATCGGCGGCTTCGAGCCGGTTCGACCGGTAGTTCTGGTGCGCGGGGCTAATGGCGGCAATGGATTCGAACTGGTCGTGGCTTTCGCCGCCGACGTTGTACAGATCTTTCGCGCGTGCGAGCGTTTCGAACAGAAGCGTGCTGCCCGAGCGCGGTGCCGAGACGATGATCAACGGTCGCTCGAGCCGTGGCTTGGGCGCTTGGGGCGCCGCCGGTTGCTGCCTGAACTGCGACACACCCCATTGCACCGATAATTTCGGCAAAACCGAAGAAAGGGGGATACCCAGCACAGCGGAACCGGGGCCCGTGGGCGGCGCGCCAGACGACGGATGCGCATTGCTCGAGGCGGGCGGCGCGCGCGGGGGCGATGTCGCAGCCGGAATCGGGTTCTTGTGGGGGGCACTGGCCGTCGCCGGTATCGCGCGCGGAACGTTTGCGGCGGACTCGCCGGGTGCGGGCATTCGCGGGATGACGCCGGCCGCGCGCGCGGCGTCAGCGGTCCCATGCGCGAAGTACTGCTCGGCCAGTTCGGTGTTCAACAGCGCAGGCGACAACGATTGCTTGAGCAGTCCCGCCAGATCCATCGTGTTGGTCAAAGGAGCGCGATCAGCATGGGTATTTCCGACTGCGAAAATCCGATCGCGCAGCGCGACGAAATGCGGCCAGCCGTCGGGACGGTCGCCGAACTGCGCCCAAGCCGCGCGCCAATCGCGAAACACCGGTTGCACCGCGGCGTCGATCGCGGCGATGGCCTCCGCCGATGCCCCGCCGCCATGGGCATCGGTTATCCACTGCGCCCACAGCGACGTGATTTCCGTCGGCGACATCACCACGGGATAATTGCGCGCCTCGAATCGCAGTGTGGAAGCTGCCGCGGCATCGGCTTGATACGGCACATTCGCCGGGGGGCCGCCGCGCTCCACTTTCGTCCAGAAACTGCCGCTGCCCACCGTATCGACGACCAGGTGGATACGCTGCGCGGAACCGGGGTTGAGCACGTTGTGCACGCGCCAGGTATCGAAGATCCAGCACTCGCCTGGCGCCATGTGCGTCGATGCATCGCCGCAGATGAACTGAACGTCGGGGAACGTGACGATCGGAACATGCACGCGCACGCGTTGCTGCCAATAGTAGCCGGTGTCAACGTGGGCCGTCGCTTCGGCGCGGGCGTCGAGACGCATCAGCCGGCTGCGGCCGAGCGGCACGTCCAGTGCGGCCATCACTTGCGCCACGTACGGACAACGTTCGAGGTACGGCGTCGGCAGCATCGGACCCACGAGCCCATCGTCCAGCGGATTGCCGTGGCGCGCGATGAACGGCAACGCGGAATTGCCGGGGAGATTCTGCGGATGCGGTCGCCATTCGGCGGGAGTGAACTGCGCGACCTCCGCCGCGAGGCGCGCCGCGTCGAACCGCAAGGGTAGCTGGAAGAACGGGGCAGTAAGCTGCATGGGGCAAGGACCGCACCAGGATGGAACCGGTATTCTAGCCGTCCGCCCGGAATGCCGCGCAAGCACGCTTTGCGGGTCCGCGCGACCCAATCCAGGTCAACGAGCACCGGCGCAGGATGCATGCGGATAAGGCACACTTACGCCGATGAACGCCCTTGTGCGCGCCGCTGTGGGCCTGATCGCGCTTGCCAGCGTTGCGGTCGCGGTCGCGGCGCCGCCGTTCAATGTCGGCTCCAAGCGATTCACCGAGTCGTACATCCTGGGAGAGATCCTCACGCAGACCGCCCAATCGGCGGGGGAGACGACTGCGACCCACCACCAGGGCCTGGGCAATACCGCGATCGTGCTGAACGCGCTCACGACCGGCAGCATCGACGTCTATCCCGAGTACACCGGCACGATCGCCAAGGAGATCCTGAAGCTCGACGCGGTCCCGTCGATCGCGGAGCTCAACGCCAAACTCGCGCCGATGGGATTGGCGGTGGGCGTTGCGTTGGGTTTCAACAACACGTACGCGCTGGCCATGCGTGGCGTCGACGCGCGCGCTGCGAGTATTTCGCGCTTGTCCGACCTCAAGGCGCATCCCGAGTTGCGGCTGGGACTGTCGCAGGAGTTCATCGGGCGCGCCGACGGTTGGCCCGGATTGAAGCGTGCGTACGACCTGCCGTTCGACACGCCGCGGGGTCTCGACCATGGGCTTGCCTACGAGGCGCTCGCCGGCAATCAGGTGGACGCGATCGACATCTATTCGACCGACGCCAAGGTCGAAAAGTACGGGCTGTCGGTGCTCGAGGATGACCGCAAGTACTTCCCGCGCTACGACGCCGTGTTGCTCTATCGCGCCGACCTGCCGCAGCGCCTGCCGAAGACATGGGCGGCGGTGGCGAGGCTCGAAGGCACGATCGACGATGCGTCGATGCGCCGCATGAACGCCGCCGCCGAGCTCGAGGGCAAGGACTTTGCGACCATTGCTGCAGGATTTCTGGCGCGCCCGCCGGGCGCGTCCGTCAATGCGGCGACCGCCGCGCGCGCGAGCGGGCTCGACGATTTCTGGCGCAAGCTTTTCGGCCCGGATTTCGTCCGCCTGACGCTCGAGCAGCTCGGCCTGGTCTTCCTGTCGCTTGCGGCCAGTATTGTCGCGGGCATTCCGCTCGGCATCCTCGCCGCGAAGCGGCCGGAAACCGAAGGCGTGATCATCGGCGCGACCGGTGTCGTCCAGACCATTCCGTCGCTGGCGTTGCTCGCCATGCTGATTCCGCTGACGGGTCGCATCGGCGCGGTGCCGGCGTACATCGCGCTCGCCCTTTATGCCCTGTTGCCGATCGTGCGCAATACGCACGCCGCGCTGACGCAGATCTCGCGCGGGATGATCCAGGCCGCGCAATCGCTGGGGATGCGGCCAGCGACGGTGCTGCAGAAAATCGAGTTGCCGCTGGCTGCGCCCACGATCCTCGCGGGCATCAAGACATCAGCCGTGATCAACGTCGGGACCGCCACGATCGCTGCATTCATCGGTGCCGGCGGCTACGGCGAGCGCATCGTCACGGGCCTTGCGCTGAACGACCACGCGATGCTGCTGGCCGGCGCGATTCCGGCGGCGGCGATGGCATTGCTGATCGAGCTGGGCTTTCGCGTTGGCGAGCGCTGGTTGCTGCCGCCGGGACTGCGGCGTGTGGCGGGCACGCGTCGGGGGACGAAACCCCCGATCCATGGATAGCCGTTTGGCCGTTGGACACGCGACCGTAAGTCACCGTCGACCAGCCCTCAGACCAGCGATTGCAAGTCGCCGTCGATCGGTAGCGCGTGGCCCGAGACATTCGCGCCGATCGGCGAAGCCAGGTAGACGATTGCGTTGGCGATGTCCTCGGCAGTCACCATGCGCCGCAACGAGGACTTGCCAATCATTTCATCGCGGACCACCGCCGGCGCGACACCGCGCAGCGCCGCCTTGCCGGCGCAGACCGCCTCGATGCGCGCGCCCGCGACCACCCCGGGACAGATCGCGTTGACGCGGATGCCATGCGGGCCAAGCTCCATCGACAGTGACTTGGTGAAGCCGATGACACCCCATTTCGATGCCGCATACGGCGTGCGATTGGGAAATCCGAAATGCCCCGCGGCGGAAGAGAGGTTGGCGATGTTTGCATTGCCGCTACCCTTCAGCAACGGAATCGCGCGCTGCGCGCACAGGAATTGACCGGTGATGTTGACCGCCAGCGTACGCTGCCAGTCTTGCAACGCGATGTCTTCGCAGGCCGCGGTCGGACCCGCGATCCCGGCGTTGTTGACGAGCGCGTCGAGGCCGCCGAGTCGTGCGGTGACGGCGTCGAACAGGCGCGCGACCGCTTCGGGGTCCGCGACGTCGCAGATGCTACGCGCGATGCCAGGGTCGCTCAGGGCCAGCGCGTCGAGCGCAGCCGCGTCGATATCGCAGACGTGCACGCGCGCGCCCTCGCGCGCAAACGCGCGGGCCGTCGCGAGGCCGATTCCGGAAGCGCCTGCCGTCACCAGCACGCGCAGATCGCGTATCCCGAGGTCCATTGAATTCCTCCCAAGTGCCGCCATGGTCCTGCCTAACAGCGTGGACTGTTGCGCGGCGGTGCATTATAAGTGCGAACGCAACGCCGATTCCCGAACGAGGAGCATGCATGGCCGAAACCCGCAAAGTCATCATCACCTGCGCCATCACCGGTTCGATCCACACGCCGTCGATGTCGCCGCACCTGCCGGTCACGCCGAAGGAAATCGCGGACGCGGCGGTTGCGGCAGCGGAGGCGGGAGCGGCGATCGTGCATCTGCACGCGCGCGATCCGATCGACGGCCGGCCGACGCAGGACCCCAGGTATTTCCGCGAATTCGCCCCCGACATCAAGCAGCGATCGGATGTCGTCATCAATTTCACGACGGGCGGTGCGGCGACGATGTCGATCGAGGAGCGGCTGCAGCCTGCGCTGCAGCTCAAGCCCGAGGTCGCCTCGCTCAACATGGGCTCGATGAACTTCGGCCTCTACCCGATGCTCAAGCGTTTCACCACGTTCAAGCACGACTGGGAGCGCGAGTACCTGCAGACGTCGGATTCGCGGGTCTTCCGCAACACGTTCAAGGATATAGAGTTCATCCTGACGTCCTGCGCCGACAATGGCACGCGCTTCGAGATCGAATGCTACGACATCGGCCACCTGTATACCGCGCAGCATTTCTTCGAGCGCGGCATCGTCAAGCCGCCGTTGTTCATCCAAAGCGTCTTCGGAATCCTGGGCGGCATCGGGCCGCATCCGGACGACGTCATGCACATGAAGCGCACCGCCGACCGCCTGTTCGGGGACCAGTACCGGTGGAGCGTGCTGGGCGCGGGGCGCCACCAGCTGCCGATCGCGGCGATGTCCGCGGCAATGGGCGGCAATGTGCGCGTCGGACTCGAGGACAGCCTGTGGCTGGGGGCGGGCAAGTTCGCGCAATCCAACGCTGCACAGGTGCGCGCGGTGCGACAGGTGATCGAGGGTCTCGGCCTCGAGGTGGCGACGCCGGACGACGCCCGGCGGATCCTGGCGCTAAAGGGCTCGGCGAACGTCGCGTTCTGATCCGACGGCCTGTCGCATACCCGCACGTCGCTGTGCCCGGCCGCGCCGGCGCGCAGTATTCTCCTGACCCTTGGTGGCCCGAGGGGAGCTCATTCAAGAACGCGCGCGGCGCGAGTTACCTATGTCCACCTTAAGGCGCCGCGAGGAGGGACCGGAACCGGAGCACGCCGGCTCGCCCGTCGAGACGCTGGTGATTGCGGGTGCGCGCAGGGCTACGCGGGTGCAGTTCATGGCGCTGGGTATCCTCGCGGGCACCTGGGGTGCGCATATTCCTTCGCTGAAGGCTCGCTATGCATTGAGCGATGCGACACTCTCGATCGTGCTGCTTGCGGCAGCGGTTGGCGCCGTGCTGTCGCTGCTGACGGCCGGACGCATCGTCGGGCGACTCGGCGCGCGCAACGCGACGGCGCTCGCGGCTTTGGTCGTGAGCCTGTTGCTCGGTCTGCTGCTGGAATACCCCGACGCCATCGTGCTGATGATGGCGATGCCCATCTTCGGCGCCGCGATGAGCCTGTTCGATGTGTCCATCAATACCGAGGGCTCGGAACTCGAAACGCGCACCGGGCGCGCGATCATGAGCAACCTGCACGGCATGTTCAGTGTCGGCGGCATGACCGGCGCGGCGCTTGCCGCGTTGCTGCTGGACGTCGGCGTTGCAGCGCGGCTGCAGCTATTCGGCATATGCGGCGGCATCGCGATCATTGCCTGCGTCGCGTCGCGGGGCATGCTCGAGACGCATGCCGACAGCGCCGGGGGGAGCGACAAGGCGCACTTCGCATGGCCCAAGGGCTTGCTGCTCGTCCTCGGCCTGTTGATCCTCGCTGGCCTCACCGCCGAAGGCGTGATGTACGACTGGAGCGTGCTTTACCTCAAGCAGGAGCTCGGCATGCCGCAGGCCTTGGCCGCGCTCGGCTATGCGGCATTCTCGGCGGCGATGGCGCTGGCGCGCTTCGGTGGGGATTACCTTCGTTCGCGTCACTCGGACGAGGCGCTGCTGCGCACGGGCGCCATCGTGGCGGCATTCGCGATGGGGGTCGTGCTGATCTCGGCGAATGCGTGGGTCGCGTTGATCGGCTTCGCGGTGGTCGGCGCAGGTCTCGCGCCAGTCGCGCCGATTCTCTTCAATGCCGCAACGCGCGTGCCGGGTGTGAGCCGGGCAGCAGCCATTGCGTCGGTGACGTCGATCGGCTACAGCGGATTCATGATCGCACCGCCGCTGGTGGGCGGCATCGCCACGGCGACCTCGTTGACGATGGCGCTCGGCGTAGTGGTACTCGCCGCAGGTCTGTTGGCGTTCGGCGCCCGCTTCGTGCCGCAAACGGCCGCATGAACAATCGATCGGGCGCGCGCAGCTTCGCGGCTCCGTCGCGCATCGGAATCCATCACGAAATTCGGCGATCTTTTTGCTGGCGCCAGTGAGGCCATTGGACTACGACCCCATCGTCAGCGATACGTCAGCAAAGTGTCATAACCTGTGGCGACGCGCGTGCGTCTATTTGCGCCAAGTCACAACAGATGAGTCTTCGAACACCGCAAAGCAGTCGTACCGTGATAGCGGTTTCCTCGAACGTCTCGAGCCAGATCGACGTGCTTCCCTCACTCCTTGCGATGCTCGGCTTGCCGGGCCAGGAACAGCTCTTTGGTCACGACATGCTCGAGACGGGCGCCTCACCTCAGCGTGCATTCATCAGCAACTACCAGGAAATTGGGTACTACAAGAACGACACGCTGGTCGTGCTCGCACCCAATCGCAAGGTCGAAGCATTCAGCGTCGATCCGCAAACTGGAATCCATCCCTCGTGCCGTTGATGCGCAGCTGCGTCGCGAGACGGTTGCGTACTACCAGACCGTCGAGCGCGAATTCAAGCGTGGTGCGCTGGCGTTGCCACCTGAGACGCGGTCCGCACCGGTAGCTGTGCGACAGTGAGAGTGGTCCTGACAGGAAAGATAAAAAGTAATATGAATGACGATGAACACTCCGGCGCCAAATGGGCGCTGGCGAAAGTGCCGCAGGCGACACTGTATTTCTGGATATTGAAGATCCTTGCAACGACGCTTGGCGAGACCGGGGGCGATGCGGTGACGATGTCGATGCACGCCGGATATCTGGATGGGACCGTGATCTTCGTGTTGATATTCGTCCTCGCCGTCGGCGCACAGATCGCCACTGCGCGTTTCCATCCGTTCCTGTACTGGGCCGTGATCGTTGCGACAACGACCGCGGGGACGACACTGGCCGACTATGTCGACCGGTCGCTTGGCATCGGCTATGCCGGCGGGTCGTCGATCCTGTTGGTCCTGCTGATGGCAACCCTGGGTATCTGGTACCGGGTCCTCGGGACTGTCTCCTTCGATTCGATTGTCAGCAAGCGAGCGGAAATATTCTATTGGGCGACGATCATGTTTTCGCAAACGCTTGGCACCGCATTGGGCGATTGGATGGCTGATACACGAGGACTCGGATACGCGGGCGGGGCGGTGGTGTTTGCGGCAGGATTGACCATTGTCGCAGTGGCTTACGCCCAAACCAGGATATCCCGCACGATGCTTTTCTGGGCGGCTTTCATCCTGACGCGGCCGCTGGGCGCCACGCTGGGCGATTTGCTCGACAAACCGATCGCCAACGGGGGATTTGCCTTGAGTCGATACGCAGCGTCGGGGGTACTGGCCGTATTGATCGTTGCCTGTGTCGCGTTGTTTCCGCAGCGGGCTGCCAAGGGTCGAATTTCTTAGCGCGATAGCCCGCCGATCCGGCCGCTTGCCGAGCATGTACCGCCCCGGGATTTGAATCGCCCCATTATTCCGCTTGCCGATTTCTCGATCTCAAATGCCGAGAACGTGCCCGCCGAACCGTCGTCGCAGGAGAAGTAACCTTGAAGGAAGCCCAGGTGACCATGCTGCCAATACTTGCCTCCGTACGCGCACGAACCTCCATCAAGCTGGCTGGTGATGATCATCATCGAAGCGTTGTCGGTTTGGGTCACCGTGACGATGCTGCTGACCTCATGGTGACCGTCCAGCGGGCCACAGCCGCTTACCTCTTCGACTATTCCACCGAGATAGGTTCCGCTGTAGTTCCTGAACGACATGGGTTTCAGCTCCGCAGGTTTCGACCGGCCGGCGCCGTTCACCGATTGGCGGGAGCTCGCTTGCATCAACGGTCCCGTTCCGCCATGACCATTCGATCCAAACGGGTCGCCGGAAATGGTTGCGCTCGCGGCGAGGTCGTGCGTGCATACGAGCGATATTGCAAGCAACGGCAATCCGATTTGCACAGGGGCTCCGTCAGCGAATTGAATGGACTCGTGATGCTCGCCGATGGGTCGATCGCGGAAGTGCGCCATGCGCCGTAGCATTGTCGTTCGCACGATTGTGGTGTCTCGGGCTTAGGAAGGACTTAGGGAAAACGGCGCGTGGCTTGGTTCAAGAATCGGTGGCTGTTGCGGATGCCCATGGCAACCTTTTGGCCATACGAAATCGAATGCGCTCCAAATCCGGCGGCACGCTGGGTGTCTGGCGCCCTTGTGGCGCAAATGATCTGTGACGTTCGATGGGAGAACGACCGTTGAGGGTCCTATTGGTCGAGGACGACGCAATGCTCGGCACCGCGGTGAGCCAAGCCTTGCGAGATGCCGCTTATGCGGTCGACTGGTTGCGAGACGGACTTTCGGTGACGACGGCTCTTGCAACGCACAGGTTCGCGCTAATCCTGCTCGACCTCAATCTTCCAGGAGTTGATGGGATCGACGTTTTGCGCGTCATGCGCGCCAAGAGTGACGCAACTCCCGTACTGGTGATTACCGCACGCGATTCCGTCGATCAAAAGATTGATGGGCTCGATCGGGGCGCCGACGACTACCTTGTGAAGCCGTTCGCGGTCGGCGAGTTGCTCGCCCGCATCCGCGCTTTGTGTCGGCGCAGTTCCAGGGCTGGGTCTCCGCTGATGACGAACGGCACGCTGAGTCTCGACCCGACATCGAAGGCCGTCACCGTCGACGGTATCGACTGCAGGCTTTCCAATCGCGAGTTCGCTCTTCTGCGAGAGCTTCTCATACGCCCGGGAGCGGTCCTTTCGCGCGCGGAGCTGGAGGAACGCCTGTACGGATGGGGCAAGGAAGTCGAAAGCAACGTCGTCGAATACATTATTCATGGCTTGCGGCGAAAGCTTGGAATGCACGCAATCCGAAACGTCCGTGGCTTGGGATGGATGGTGGAACGCGCGGGAGGACGCGACGCTCCATGAACACATCTCTTGGCGCGCGCCTGAACAAATGGCTCTCGCTTTCGATCCTGGTGGCAGGCTTGACGGCTGCGGCAATATCGTTCGTCATGTCATTCAACGACGCCAATGACCTCCAGGACAGGCAACTGCGTCAGGTCGCCGAATTGCTGGCCGATGGCGGGCAACTGCCGCCTTCCCCGGAATTCAAGCCGCATACGGATGAGGACGCCGAGGCTCATTTTGTGGTCAAGCGCCTGGGTGCTCCAGTCAACATCAGAAATCCGACAGTCGATGTGGCGCTGCCCCTTACGTTGAAGCCCGGATTGCAGTTCGTCGCGAACCGCGGAGTCAATTGGCGCGTGATGGTGACCGAGAACGCCGAGGGGCAGCGTTTTGGCGTGGCGCAGCGCATGACTATCCGTGACGAGGCTGCTCGTGACACGGCGCTTTACACGCTGCTTCCGCTCGTGATTCTTCTGCCGGCACTCGTGCTCGTCGTGGGCTTTGTCGTGCAGCGAACATTCGCGCCGCTGATTGCAATGTCTGCAGGGGTCGACAGGCTCAGTGACAAGGCCTTGGATCCCCTGGACGAAAGCAGCGCGCCCAGCGAAGTGCTGACACTGGTGCAGGCGGTCAACCGTCTAATGCTTCGCCTCTCCATCGTCCTGGCACTACAGCGTCGGTTGGTTTCGGATGCCGCGCACGAGCTGCGCACACCGCTTGCGACGTTGGCAGTGCAGGCCGACAACGTCATGCACGTCGAACTTCCGCAGGAGGCCAGGAGACGCTTGATGCCATTGCGTCAAGGGCTTGCTCGAATGTCTGCGCTGATCGAGCAACTGTTGAATTTCGCCAGGGTGCAAGGTGGCACTCGGACTTCCGCCGTGCGGCTTGAGTTGAATTCCATCGTGCGCACGGCCATTGAGGAGATCTTGCCTCTGGCGCAGGGCAAGGGAGTGGACCTCGGATGCACAAGGATTGATGCAGCTTCGATAGCCGGCGACCGTCAGCATGCCTACGCGCTGATTCGCAATGTGATCGACAACGCGGTTCGCTATACGCCGGGCGGCGGTACCGTCGACGTCAGCGTCGCGCTCGAACAGGGGCTGGCGATATTTGTGGTCGAAGATACGGGTCCCGGCATTGCGGACAAGGATATTGAACGTGTTTTCGAGCCGTTTGTGCGCATCCTCGGCAGCGGCGAGGAAGGCAGCGGATTGGGGCTGGCCATTGTCCTCACGGCGGCGCATGAATTGGGGGGGCAGATTACGGCCGGGAGGCGAATCGACGGTCGGCCGGGATTGCGTTTCGCCTATCGGCAGGCCGCGGCTTAGACCATTCGGCATCCCTGGCGCGTCGACGACGCCAATCCGATGGGCGCGAGGCGGCGCATCGATTTCGTCGAGAAAGAGGTTTCAGGCACCGCCCGACAATGCTTATAATGCGCGATCGGGGAACCGCAGTGCCCCGTCAGACGGCATGCCGTCCAAGTCTGTTGACCTTTTCGCGAGGTTCACATTCATGGATGACAGCCGTCTTTCCATTTCCGCAGCGCAATTGCATGCCCGGCTTGGGGTCGCCCGCGCACCGGTGGTCGTCGATGTCCGTCGCGCCGTGGAATTCGGTGCGGACGCGGCCATGCTCATTGGCGCAATCCGCCGGGTTCCCCACGGCGTGGAGTGCTGGCGCGACACCCTCGACGAGTCGGTTCCGGTGGTCGTGTACTGCTCCCACGGAGGGGACGTGAGCCAAAACGTAGCCGTGGCGTTGCGGGAGGCCGGAATCGACGCGAGCTATCTCGACGGGGGTATCGCTGCCTGGATCGCGCATGGGCTGCCGACGCGCAACAAGCTCGTCGCCACGGCCAAATGGGTCACGCGTGAGCATCCCAAGATCGACCGGATTGCCTGTCCCTGGCTGGTGCGCCGTTTTGTCGATCCGGCGGCGGAATTTCTGTATGTTCCGACAGTGGAAGTCTTCGAAACGGCTAAGCGTGTTGGGGCGACGGCCTTTGACATTCCCGGCGCGCAGCCCTTTTCGCATGTTGGCGAAGCATGCACTTTCGACGCCTTCATCGACGTGTTCGGTATCGCGGACCCTGCGCTGCAGGCGCTTGCGCAGATCGTACGCGGTGCCGATACCGGGTGCCACCAACTGACACCTCAATCCGCGGGATTGCTCGCCATTTCACTCGGGCTCTCCGCGATACACATGCGAGATGACCAGGCAATGCTCGAATCCGGCATGCTCGTGTATGACGCACTCTATGCCTGGTGCAACGTGGCGCGCGAAGAGCGCCACGGTTGGGTCCCGCGATGATTGACACGAGCAAAGCCGACCATCCTCCGCACGGGGTGTCGATGGCGCAGGCATTTCGCGTCTGGCTACGCGTGGCGAGCTTGAGCTTCGGCGGGCCGGCAGGGCAGATCGCGGTGATGCACCGCATACTCGTGGAAGAGAAGCGCTGGATCGGCGAAACCAGGTTTCTGCATGCGCTCAACTACTGCATGCTGCTTCCGGGTCCGGAGGCGCAGCAACTCGCGACCTACATCGGCTGGCTGATGCACCGGACTCCTGGCGGAATCATGGCCGGAGGACTTTTCGTGCTGCCAGGCATGATCAGCATCATGGCCTTGAGCTACGTCTACGTGGCCTGGGGCCAGGTGGCGGTCATCGTGGGATTGTTTGCGGGTCTCAAGGCAGCAGTCCTGGCCATCGTTTTCCAGGCAGTGATTCGCATTGGCAGCCGTGCGCTGAACAATCGCGTGATGGTGGCGATCGCCGTTGCCGCATTCATCGCGATCTATGGCTTCGCGGTTCCATTTCCGATGATCATCGTCGTGGCCGGGCTGACCGGATTGGCGGGCTCGATCGCGAATCTCGCCGCGTTTCGCGCCCGCTCGGGTCATGCCCAAGGCAACACGGAGTTTTCCGATGCCGAAAGCCTGTTGGGTGAACGCTCGCCCGCGCATACGCGGCCGGCGTGGACTTACACCTTGGTGGTCGCCGCAACCGGGCTCTTGCTGTGGGCATTGCCGGTCGCGGCGATCGTGCTGACGCTGGGCCCGCACGACACGTTCAGCGAGATCGCAATTTTCTTCAGCAAAATGGCGATGGCGACTTTCGGCGGCGCTTACGCCGTTCTGGCCTACGTTGCGCAGCAGGCGGTGTCGGTCTATGGATGGGTGCGGCCCGGCGAGATGCTCGATGGCCTTGGCATGGCCGAGACCACGCCGGGTCCGCTGATCATGGTGACGCAGTTCGTGGGCTTCATGGGTGCGTATCGCCAACCGGGTTCCCTGCCTCCAATGCTCGCGGGCACGTTCGGCGGACTGCTCACCACGTGGGTTACCTTTGTTCCCTGTTTCCTGTGGATATTCCTGGGCGCGCCGTTCGTCGAGAAGCTTCGCGGCAACGCCGCGTTGACGTCCGCGCTCTCCGCGATAACGGCGGCCGTCGTCGGCGTCATCCTCAATCTCGCGGTGTGGTTTGCCGTGCACACATGGTTCGCGCTACTCGTTCCCCTGAATATCGGATTGCTGACGCTGGATGTGCCCGTGATCGCCAGCGCAAGGCCTTGGGCGATCGCGCTTTCAGCGGCGGCGCTGCTTGCAGTTTTCCGATTCCGCGCGGGAATGTTGCAGACGCTGTCGGGATGCGCGCTGGCAGGTCTGCTGCTTACGCTGCTCGGCGCGATGGATTAAGGTGCGCGCGTTCCCGCTCGCATGCACGGATTCAATCGTTGTCGACAGATCAATGCAACGCCAACTGATTGCTCGCGGGTGTTGCCGGCAGAAACGGCGGCGTTTGCAGGCGAACGCCGATCATCCCGGACCATTGCGTTGACGGACCGGCGAACCGATTGCCGTAACTGACGAACGTTTCGAAACGATCGGGGACCACGACGTAGCGCACGCCGAGTTGATATTTTGCAGCGCCTGGCTCATCCCGATAGACCTCGGCCAGCAGTTGCACGTTCGATACGACGGTATATTGAACCGCGGCACCGGCGAGCGCGAATGTTCCTGATCCGTAGCCGTTGGCGGCACCTGCATTCAGGTCGATCTGCAGGTCGTCCCCGACATACCATGAGGCGAGTGCCCTGGCGTAATAGTTCTGAAATGCCGAGCTGCCACGCGGCGCGGAGGCGTCACGGGCAGCGCCTGCCTCCGCTGCGAACGACCACGCTCCCTCTGTGCGGGGGAACAGCACGGTTTTGGCTTGCAGTTGCAGCGCGCTCGACGTTTCGCCTTCGCCAGGGTGAGTTCGCGCGATGCCGACCGCGATTTCCAGGTTGGCCAACCAATTGCACGCGGGCTGCGCCCAATATTCGCGGTCATCGTGGCCGGAACGCACCCATGCTTCGAGTTGACACGTGCCCGGCGCGACGGTGGATGCATCATCGGTCGCGAGCGGTTGCCCCGCGCGCGCCGACAATGCCGTCCCAATCATCACTGGCGCAAGGAGTGCGGCGAAGTGGCGGGCGATCGGCATATCGCAGCCTAGCAGGTACAACAGCCGGATGCCGCCAGCGGCGACTTGGTCGGGGGATTGCCGCGTGGCCTCGATTCAAGTGCCGACATCGGCGTGTTGGCACCAGTGAGCGCGACACTGCACGCGATGGTGAGGCTACGCGAAACGCCGGGCTGACGTGTGATTCAAGTCGGCGGTCGCCCGGATCAGAAGCGACCGCCGAGGGCTTTCGAAAAGGTCAGCGCTTGCGACGCAACAACACGAAGGACGCCAGCGCCAGCAGCATTGCAAGGCCCGTGAGGCTCCATTGCGATAGCGTCGGCACGGCCGTGGTCGCGCCGGCAATAGGATCGAACACCGCAGAAACCGACCCATCAGCGTTGCACGTGTATTGCGCGCTGACGCCCGACCCGGATGGCGCGCCATTCACTGCGGGAAAGGCCGTGCCATGGATGGAATAGGGCTGCACGGTGGCGGGGATGGTGAACGAGAAAAGCAGCGGGCCGTTTGTGGCCGACGGCGGATTGACGTTGTAAAACTGGATCGCCGCAGGGCCGCCGTTGATCGAGATGTTGCTGTACAGGTTATTGCTGCCCGCCGGCAAATTGTAGCTCGCCGTGAGCGTGCCTTGAATGTTGGTCGTGGTGCATGAAGCGACGCTGAGGCCCGAGTACGTGATAAAGAAGGCCGACTGGGCATATGCAACAGTTTGCGCCAGCGATCCAATGCCGAGCGCGACGATCATTGCAGCTTTATGGCAAAAGCGCATGTTTCTCCCCTAATCAGTATTAGATGGCTACTTTTTGTAAGTCGACCCGCGACCCGGCGCGAGTATAGCAGCGCCTCGCCGCCAATTCGAAATTTCGGAGGTGTCGTGTGGGGGACGGAACGGGACCACCCCGGCCTGTCGGGGAACCCCGTTTGGGACGGTAAAGAGCACCTCACTGGCAGTGCTCCAAGGTTCTCGTGCAAGCCCGCAAGTTCTATAATTTCAAACGCGTTGGCCATCTCTCGCTCGCGCGGCAAGTACTGGAGCTGGCCACCACGACAAAGGAGATAGCTCACATGGCACATGTTCAATCGATTCATCCGGCGGTGGACAAGGGATTTCCGGCGACCTCGGCGACATTCGCCGGCGGCACGCTCCACTGCAAATGTACCGACAAGCAGGTTGCGGTATCGGTCAAAGGGCAAACCGCTCACAACCATGTGTGCGGATGCACGAAGTGCTGGAAGCCCGCCGGCGCGTTGTTTGCGCAAGTTGCAGTGACATCGCGAGACAACGTCGCTGTCGCCGCCAACGGGGACAAGCTCAAGGTGGTCGATCCTGCCGCGGCCATCCAGCGCCACGCCTGCAAGGACTGCGGCGTGCACATGTTCGGCCGCATAGAGAACAAGAACCACGCGTTTTTCGGTTTGGACTTCATTCATACCGAGCTGTCGCGAGAAACCGGATGGGCGGCGCCGGAATTCGCGGCGTTCGTGTCCTCGATCATCGGGTCGGGGGCTGACCCGGCGAATATGGGAGCCGTACGCGCCAGGCTTAGTGAGCTGGGTCTGCCACCGTATGACTGTTTGTCGCCCGCGCTGATGGATGCGATTGCCACCCACACCGCAAAGGCGAGCGGGTCGCCCGCAGGCTAAGTGGTCCCGCGAAGCCGCGCGTCGACGCTCCAGGGTCCTGGACCTGCAATCCACAGATACAGGAATACGAAGCAGAACAGGACGGCCAGGTCGCCACCGTTGAGGAGCGGCAGCCAGTCCTTTGGCCAGTGCGACATGACGTACGCGACCGCCATGTCACCGGCCAGGACGAAAGCAACGGGCCGGCTGAACAGCCCGATCAGCAGCAGGAAGCCGCCCCCGGCTTCGAGGACACCCTGCAGTCCCATCAACGACATCAGCTGGAGGTTGTCGAACATCGCCTGATGCGGCACATGGAACAGCTTCGCAGTTCCGTGGGACAGGAACAGCAGAGCCGTGACGATGCGCAGCACGCTAAGCATGCGGGGTGACCACACGTTGAAAAAATTTTGTTCGTTAACCATCGATTGCTCCGTTGTTGACGTCTCGAGTAATTGGCCCTGCTGTCATTTGTTCGTGACTACCCAGCGCAGCGTCATTCTAGCCGTGGATCAGCGCCGCTGGCGGGGGGGGGGGCCGGCCTCCGCGGCAGCGGTGCGCTATCAGTTGGGTTGTCGTCCACGCGTCTTCGGCAGCCACACGGCGACGGCGCCGAGCAGTGGCAAATACGCGATGGCCTGGTAGACGAAGTCGATGCTGGTGCGATCCGCCAGCACGCCCAGCACCGCGGCGCCCAGTCCGCCCATCCCGAATGCGAAGCCGAAAAAGAGGCCCGACACCATGCCCACCTTGCCGGGAATCAGCTCCTGCGCGAACACCAGGATGGCCGAAAACGCCGACGAGATGATGAGGCCGATGACGATAGTGAGCGCTGTCGTCCAGTAAAGATTGGCGTGCGGCAGCAGCAGCGCGAACGGCGCGACGCCGAGGATCGACATCCAGATGACGGGCTTTCGTCCGATGCGATCACCCAGCGGTCCGCCCACCAGCGTCCCCAGCGCCGACGCGAACAGGAATATGAAGAGGTGGACCTGCGCGCTTTGTACTGAAAGGCCGAACTTCTCGATCAGGTAGAACGTGTAGAAGGTGCTGATGCCGGCCAGGTAAAAGTACTTGGAGAAGATCAGTACCAGCAGCACGGCGATCGCGCCCAGCACGGTGTTGCGCGGCAGCGTTGACGCGTCGGTTCTGTGCCACTGCTTCGTCGCCGTCGCGCGATGCTGGTGCGCGTACCAGCGACTGACCTGCGCAAGAAGCACGATGCCGACCAGCGCCGCCAGCGCGAACCAGGCCACGCTGTGCTGGCCGAACGGCACCACGACCATCGCGGCCACCAGCGGACCCACCGCGCTGCCCATGCTTCCTCCGACCTGGAATACGGATTGCGCAAAACCATGGCGTCCGCCCGACGCCATGCGCGCGATCCGTGACGACTCGGGATGGAAGATCGCCGACCCAGTCCCCACGAATACGGCCGCCAGCAGCACGGTCGCGAAATTGGGTGCGAACGCAAGCAGCACCAGCCCGACCATCGTCGACGTCATGCCCACCGGCAGCGAATACGGCGTCGGGTGGCGGTCGGTGTATGTGCCGATCAGCGGCTGGAATAGCGACGCCGTCAATTGATAGGTGAGCGTGATGAGGCCGATCTGGCCGAACGACAGCGCGAAATCGGCTTTGAGAATCGGGTAGATCGCCAGGATCAGCGATTGCATCATGTCGTTGATCATGTGCGACGCGCTGATGGCGCCGAGCACGCGCAATGCGACTTTCGGGGTTCTCGCAGGGGAAAGGGCGGCGGGGGCGGGGCTGGACATCGTGAATTTCTGTGAGGCGATTATTACGCGCGGGGAAGTGGACCTATCGCAGGTCGCTCCAGTGCCGATTATAGGGTCTACGGTGACCCGAGGTCGCCGCGGGACGGCCGACCAACACTCCAGGGCAGGCGATTAGCAATCGAAACGAGCTAGTGGAGATGCAACGAACAGTGACGGGGTCTGCAAAAACTCCAATGCGAATTCAATGTGAATGCCCGTTGCGCAGTTTTCGCCTCTGCTTGGCGTCCGCGCAATGCCCTGCCGCCCAACATCAATATGCGCCCGCGCGTCGCACGGCGCCGCGCCCCAGCCGCGTCCAGCGCGCGCAAAGGCCGAGAAGCCAGGGCGCACGCGACAACAGACCCGCCATCCGGTTGCGCGCGTTGTCGTCGTCGAACGTACGCTGCATCCAAGTGGCGCGACGCACTGGCCCCTCGGTGTCCGCCGTAAGCCGGCGCGTGTATACGGATTGGCTATCGCCCGCGAGCAACGCGTTCGCGGCCAGTCGCGCGCTGTGCAGGGCAAGACTCATCCCGTCACCGGTGAAGCTGGGAATTACGGCGGCCTGATCCCCAAGCCGCCACGCAGGTTCTGCACTGGCGCCATCGGCGGGCCGGTGCAGGAAGCCGTAGGGCACGGCCGCAATCGCAAGGGGGCGGTCGAGCAGAGGCACCGCGCCATCCAATCGACGGGCGAGATGTGGTACTTCCGATGCGAAATCGCCGAGCAGGGCGGCAAAGTCCCCGCCGAGACGCTTCCAACGCTCTGGCGAAACGAGGAAGCAAAAGTTGGCGGCGCCTTGCTCCACCAGCTGGAGCCCGGCGTAGCCACCTCTTAGCAGGATAAGCTCGACGTGGCCCGCGAGCGCGGCGCGTTGGGCGGACGCAAGGCGCAGATAAGTCTTGAAGCCCAATTGGTGATTGAGGGTTCCGCCGCTTTCGCGGCGCACGCCGCGCAGATTGTGCTTGCCCGTCGCCACCATCAACTGGTCCGGGCGCCACGCACCGTGGGCGGCAACGACGGTTCCGTCGGCTAGCACTTCGCGCGCGACCCGCCCTCGCTCTACAGTCGCGCCGGCGTCCGCTGCGCGCTGCAAGAGAGCTTCGTCCAGAACCCGGCGCGTCACAGAGCGCGCGGTGAAACCAAGCCTTCCGGTCGTCCTGCGAGCCGCAGTCACAAGCCGAACGCGATCGATCGCGACTGCTCCCAGCACATCGAGATCGACTCCGAGGTCGGCGAGATGGAGCTGGGCCTCCCAGCTCACGAATTCGCCGCATATCTTATGAGCGGGTCGGCGCTCCCGCTCCCACAGCGTTACCCGCCGTCCGGCGCGCGCCAGCCAGATGGCAGCGGCGGCCCCGGCGAGGCCACCGCCCACCACCAGGGTGCCATTCATCCGCGCCGCGGTCATGCCGGGGCCGGCGCGCGCTTCACCCGGCTGACGCATAGGCGAAACAGCGCGTTCCAGCGAATGGAGGCGCCGGCTATTCCAGCATCCGCCAGCAGCGTCCGCCAATCGACGGGGACGAACGCGCGACACACGCTGAGCGCGCCGTCGTGGCGGACCCAGGGATGCCAACGCATCGCCCATGCAAGTGCGGAAAATCCGCCCCAGGCGAACCAGTGGCGGTGGAGGTCGTTAATAAACCAGCCGTGAGTGGCGGTCGCTTCCTGCCACTTAAGGAAACGTATCACGTCCGGGTTGGGCAGATGATGGGCAAAGAGCGCACTGACGATTACGTGGGGTGGCTCGGCTGGGGCCCAGTCGAACAGGTTGCCGTGGTGCCACTCGATCGCGAAGCCCGGTGGGGTGCGGGCGATGGCGAGGGCGCGGCATTGCGGGTTAAGGTCGACACCCATCAGGCGGGGGCGAAGGCCGCGATCTTCAGCCCAGCGATGGATACGGCGAAGCATGGCGCCCTGCCCGTAGCCAATGTCGGCCACACGCAGCACCGTTCCCTCTGCCCAGCCAGCGGTGAGCCGTTCGAGGAAAGCAAGCGTCGGCGGGGCAGCGCGGGTGAACGCGTTGACGGCTTCAAGGTCCTCAAGGACCTTCGCAAATTCGTCGAGCGGCAATGTGCGTTCGTCCAACCATTCGGGCTGGTTCGCGCGGTCGTCAAAGGAGGGAAAAGCCATCGGTCGGTCCTGCCTGGCGCGCGCCCGAAAATCAAAGCTTCCTGAACGTGAAAGTTTCGCAGGCGAGGCCGGGCCCGAACGCGATTGCAAGTCCGTTTCCGGCAGCCGCGGTCTCCAGAATCCGCTTCAGCACGAACATCAGGGTGGCCGAGCTCATGTTGCCGAAATCCCGGAGAACGCCGCGCGACCAGTCGAGCTTGTCCCGCGCGAGTTCAAGGCCCGTTTCCACCGCGTCGAGGATCGCCTTGCCGCCGGCGTGGACCGCGTAGAGGCTGTAGGCATCGGGGTGCAGCCCGCGCAATACGCCGTTTGGAGCGTTACGTTGGCGTTCGTCAACCATCGACTTCCGGATCCGTTGCGGCACCTGGCTCGACAGGTGCATATGGAATCCGGTGTCGCCGACATCCCAGGTGATGAGGTTCTCGGATTCGGGAAGGGCGAAACTCAGGAAACCATCGAGCGCGACGCCGGTCGGCTCCGCACTCACTATGGCAGCCGCGCAGCCATCGCCGAACAGCAACATCGACAGCAGCTTTTCCACGTCGAGTGTGTCCTGGAAGTGCAGTGTGCACAATTCGATGGTCACGACCAGCACGCGCGCGGACGGGTCTGAGCGAACGATGTGGTGAGCAAGGCGGAGCGAATTGACTGCGGCATAGCAGCCCATATAGCCGACAACGGTGCGCTCCACTCCGGGATGGAGCCCCAACATCCGAACCAGTACCTGGTCGAGCCCCGGCGCCATGAAACCGGTGCAGCTTGCCAGCACCAGGTGGGTGACATGGGAGAGATCGGTCTCCAGCCCGAGGATCGCCTTCGAAGCGAGGGCGGGCGCAACCCGGGCGAATCGCTCCATCCGCCGGCTGGTGGACGGGAAGGAGCCCGGGGAATAGAAGCCTTCCCTGTCGACGACGAATCCGTCGGGGTTTTCCACCGGCTCGAAACTGGAAAAGCGGCGCTCAATGCCGGACCGGCTTGCGAGCCGCCGGTAAAGCGCGGCTTCGCGGCATCCTTGCAGCAGGCGACCAACCAGGCGTTCAAAAGCAACGTGCACATCGTATTGCGGGTTCGCGGTTGCGATGCGGTTCACATGCGCAATGGCAGGGGTCTGGCGTTGCATCGCAGTCACAGTGGCACAGCCTTTCGAAACGATCGAGTACGTGGCGCTCCGCCACTTGTTCGGACGGCAGTTGCGAAGCCCTGCCGGCCAGGTTGCCTCCTGCGCGACACGGACCATTTTGGCGCGCGGTCGCGTCGGAACTATGCGACGCCCGTACAACGAGTAGATCTACTCGTGTGGCACTTGTCGCAGGGTGCAATACGCGCGAAATTCGGTTTTGGATGAAGCTGTTTCGCATGAATTGTCCAATTCGCGACGCGTCGCTGTTTTTCGGTTGCTCGAAATGCACGTTTGAGTTTGACATGCGCGGTGCGATTTGAACGATTGCGCGCCTTGTCATCAACGGGAACTATGTGACCAACACAACAGCATCGGCTTAGAATTGCTGCCCGATCAGAACCGAGCGCATGGTGTTCTTGGTCGCGAAGGTCAGCGGAACTCGGTGGTCTACTAGAAGCATTCGGGCACCCTCGGCATCGGGGGCCACCTACTTGCCAATCGAGCGGTTGCAGCTGGCTGTCACAGGCGCAAAAGCCTTCTGCCCATCCGCCAGTGCCGTCTCCGATTTGGCCGTGCCGAGACCGCATTCATTGTGCATTCATGTTGAAGTGCGCTTGCGGCATCACGCCCATGAAGCCAGGGGTTAAACGCGAGCGTCGAGGGAGGAGTCCGCGCGCCGGTACTGCGAAGAACGCTCGAATCGCCGCGCTCGAGCGTTCGCGTCCTGGATCCCGACGCTCGAGCGTAAGCTAACGCATTGTGTGAGTCTGCGAGGAGTGCCAGCATGTCCCTGCGTAACGTCTTCCTGCTCGTCATCCTCGTTCTGATGGCTCTTTTTGCAGCGCTCAACTGGTCGGCCTTCACCACGCCCACGACGCTATCGCTGGTGTTCACCACGGTGCGGGCACCCTTGGGCCTGCTGATGCTAGTTGCCATTGCACTGCTGACCGTATTGTTTCTGCTCTACGTGGCCTACCTGCAATCGACGGTCTTGCTGGAAGCGCGACGTTCGGCGCGCGAGTTGACCACGCAGCGCCAGCTCGCCGATGAAGCAGAAGCGTCGCGCTTTACGCAATTGCGAGAAGTAGTGGATGCGCGCATCACCAAGCTCGAGGCGGATAACGCGCAATCACAGGCTTCCGTGAAGGAAGCTATCGAGCATGCGGCAGCCGATGTGCGCGCAACCGTCGAGCAGACTGGGACGGTACTGACGTCCTATATCGGTGAGGTGGAGGACCGGCTCGAACGCGCCTCCCGCGCGGGCAGCACCGTGCGCTGACGGCAAGTAGGCAATCCCTCGTCCAATCGGCGCCGCATGAAGTAGCGCGAGTCGGGCCCTTCACCGAACTGAGCCATGCTCGACATCGTCGCCATCTGCCTTGTCATCACCGCGCTGCTCGCGTATTTCAATCATCGATTCGTCCATCTGCCGACGACCATCGGCGTAATGGTCATCGCCTTGGGGGTGTCGCTGGCCATCGTCGCGCTGGACTCCGTCCACTGGGTCCATTCGCTGCGTGATTACGAAGAATCGCTGATCCACTCTATACATTTTTCAACAGTGTTGATGCAAGGCATGTTGTCGCTGCTGCTGTTCGCTGGCGCATTGCATGTCGAACTGAGCGCTCTCCGGACCCAGCGCTGGACCGTGGCAGCACTTGCGTTTGCCGGTACATTGTTGTCGACGCTCGTGGTGGGATGCGGTCTGTGGTTCGTACTCGAATGGGTCGGCATCCCCCTCAACCTGATGTATTGCCTGTTGTTCGGTGCCCTGATTTCGCCGACCGATCCCATCGCCGTGATGGGTATCCTCAAATCGGCCGGTGCGCCCAAGGATCTCGAATTGCTCATTGCCGGCGAATCGCTGTTCAACGATGGCGTGGGCGTGGTGATCTTCTCGCTGATGGTTGGCGTGCTTGCCAGTGGTGCCTTGCCAACACCCAGCGGCGTGTTGCTCCTGCTGTTGCGCGAAGGTGGCGGCGGTCTGGCCTTCGGCCTGCTGCTCGGCTATGTCACCTACTGGCTGCTCAAGAGCGTTGACCAGTACCAGGTGGAGGTGTTGTTGACGTTGGCGACGGTGACCGGTGGTTATGCGCTTGCCAATCACCTCCACGTCTCCGGTCCACTGGCGATGGTGGTCACCGGGCTGATCGTCGGCAACCAGGGCCGTGCGGAGGCAATGTCCGACAGGACGCGCCGCTATGTCGACATGTTCTGGGAACTGATCGACGAAATTCTCAATGCGGTGCTTTTCGTCCTGGTGGGAATGGAAGTGCTGCTGGTGGCGTTTTCGCCGGCCTTGCTGTTGGCGGGCGTGGCGGCCGTAGCGGTCACGCTGATGGCGCGGTTTCTTTCCGTGGGATTGCCTTCGCAGATCCTGCGCAAGTGGTTCAGGCTGCCCGAGCGTGCCTGGCGCGTACTCACGTGGGGCGGGCTTCGCGGCGGGATTTCGGTGGCCCTTGCGCTGTCACTGCCGCCCGGGCCAGGGCGCGATACCGTACTGACGTTGACCTATTGCGTGGTGGTCTTCTCGATATTGGTTCAGGGCCTGACCATCGGGCGTGTGGTGCGGTCCGCATGCAGGGCGGGGTGACTTAGAGTCGACGAGTCGGGCGGATCTGTCATCACATCGTCGACGTGTTCAAGGGCGGCAAAGGGCTGCCCGCGCGTCATAGATCGCAGTAAATCGATTGGGGCCGGCCACACCATGCACGCATACTGGCTGGTCGTCGTTGCGTGAAGCATCTCACGTAACCACGCTGCTACGTGTTCCTGACTTGCACGCGTGCACCGCAGTCGCGCTGCCACTGCAGATACACTTCAAAGACCACGCCGGCCCTTGCCGAAGCGCTTGTCCCTACCGTGCGCATGGCGGTAACGGTTCGATGTTCGGAAGGACAGTCATGCTGGTCAAGCTCAAATCATTCCTGATAGGCGTTCGCTCGAGCCTCTGGTTCGTGCCCACGATCATGGTCGGCGGCGCGATTGCGTCGGCCCTTGCGTTGGTCGAGGCCGACAAGCACTACGCGTTCAAATGGGCCACGTTCTACCCGCTGCTATTCGGCGCCGGCGCAGAAGGTTCGCGTGGGATGCTGACTACGATCGCCTCGTCGATGATCACCATCGCGGGCCTGACGTTTTCGCTGACCATTGCGGCGCTCGTCACGGCATCGGCCCAGTACACGTCGCGCATCCTGCGCAACTTCATGCGCGATCGTCGCAATCAGGTGGTGCTGGGTTCGTTCGTCGGCATTTTCACGTATTGCCTCGTGGTGCTGCGAACTATCCGCAGCGGCGACGAGGGCGCGTTCGTTCCTTCGCTTGCGGTGTTTGTCGGCCTGCTGCTGGCGTTGCTGGGGATCGGTGTGCTGGTTTTTTTCATCCATCACATCGCGACGTCGATCCAGGCGTCGACGATCATCGCCTCGATCACGAGCGAAACCCTGGCCGCCATCGACAAGCGCTTTCCCGAGGAGACCAAGGATTGTGTCCTGGCCTACGACGATGATGCGACAACGACAAGCGCAGGCTCTGGGCATCGGCAAGTCGTCCGCTCCAATACGCGGGGCTACGTGCAGGATGTCGACGTTAACGCCATGACCAAGTTGGGCGCCGAATACGGTGTGACGGTGCGCGTGGACGTTCCGCCGGGCACCTACGTGGCGCAGCACGCGCGGCTGCTGACGTTCGTGTGCGGCGAAGTGCCCGGTGACGGTCAGTTGGCACTGTTCCGGGACAGAATCGCGATTCACGCGTTTCGCACCATCGACCTGGAGTTTGGATTCGGCATCCGGCAACTTGTGGACATTGCTCTCAAGGCACTATCACCAGGCATAAACGACACCACCACCGCCGTCATGTGCATCGATCACCTGAGGGCCGTCGTCGAGCACCTGGCGGTCCGGCCGATGCCCGTTCGGCATTGCTCGGACGATGGCGTTGTCAGGCTACTGCTGTACGGCTGGTCGTTCGACGACGTCATCGCGACGGCCTTCGACCAGATCCGGAACAATGCGATCGGCAATGTGGCGGTCATCCAGCATCTGCTGGACGCCATCTCAGGCGCGGCGGATGCGACCGATGATGAAGCGCATCGGCGAGCGCTCAAGATCCATTTTAAATTGGTCGGAGAACTGGCTGCGCAGTCGGTCGACGCCCAATACGACCGCGATAAGCTCGTGGCGCGGTTCAACGAGGGGCTGGAAGTCTTTGGCCGGCCTAGAAACTCGTCATCATGAAGAACGGGTGCGTCAGTGAACGTAGTCCGCCCGGAACCTGCACTGAGCCTTGGACGCGTGGCGGACTCGCGTCCGCGCCGTTGAAATCGAAGCGGGTGGAGGGTTCCTTGGTCACCTGCTCAATGGAGTTGCGCGCTTCCACCTGGTGGGCGTTGGAAACGATAGCGAATGAAGGCATGGCGCGTCTGTGCAGCTATAGTCGATGAATGCGCCCACGGGCGTAGCAGACATCGAGGGCAGCTGCAATGGTAGGAACAACTGGCCGCCATTGTCCCGCGGAGTGAACGGCCCTTGGCGCTATGTGCAACGTTGAACGTCTCTTCGGCTGCAATCCGTTCACGGGTTTGCACCGTCGCGACGTCGTAGCGCGCCTTTCGAGCTTCTGCTGCTTGTTCGACCGAGTCCATGGTGAATCTCCGTGTGTCGATTTGACTTCGGCATTGCGCTTCGATAACGGGTACCGAGTTTTCCGTCGGACATGTCATGCGGACGCGAAGAAAAAGCGAGCGCCGGAAACGGTTCGCGCAACGCGAGGGGGTGTCCACGCGATCGACGGTGCATGCCGCAGTGATTCTCAAACGAGCGCTGAATTGAGTTCGCGATTCGATGGGGTTCGGCGAGCGCGGAGGATGAGAATTGATGCTTAGCGCACTAACTGCCCTCGCATAGTCGCTTTTTTGCGCTTTGCCAAGGTCAGTCAGCCGGCGTTGTCGCGATTGCCCTAGGCGTCGCGACGCGGTGGCGTGTGACAATGACGATGAACGGGCACTGCGCATCTGCCGATGTTGATCCCATACCCTGTCGGAACTCCGCCCACTGCGCCCCTTGCGATCAACAAGGGGTACGCGGTCTATGCAATGCTGCTGCTCGTCGGCTTGGTATTTTGGTGGCTGTCGACGGCGCGCATTACGATGCTTCCGTTCTGGGCACCGTGGGAATTCTCGTGGCCAGAATTCCTCAGTCTTTGGCTCGCAACTTGGTGGTATTACCGCGGCATCGTATCGGTTGGTAGGCACGAGCGGCCCTCCTTTGGGCGGAGGATCGCTTTTTTCGTTGGCATGGCACTTCTCTATATTGTGCTCCAGACACGATTCGAATATTTCGCCCAGCATCAGTTCTTCGTCAATCGAATCCAGCATGTCGTGATGCACCATCTGGCGCCGTTCCTGCTTGTACTCGCATGGCCGGGCGCGACATTGCTGCGCGGCATGCCGATGGCGGTTCGCCGGATAAGCACGCATCCAATCGTTGTGCGCATCATCGACGTGCTCCAACTCCCGGTGCTGGCGACAATCCTTTTCTCCGGAACTTTCTTTTTTTGGCTTATTCCTGTGGTTCATTTCCGCGCGATGATCGATCCGGAAATCTACGCATTTATGAACTGGACCATGGTCGTGGAAGGCATTTTGTTCTGGGCCCTTGTAATGGATCCGCGACCCTCGCCACCGGCCCGCACATCCTTTTCGGTGCGCGCGACATTGGCGGTGGTCGTCATGTTCCCGCAGATCGTCGTAGGCGCAATCGTTACGCTCGACCCGCGTGACCTTTACACATTCTACGATCTGTGCGGGCGAATCTACCCGGAGCTCGGTGCGAATTACGACCAGACGGTAGGTGGCTTGATCATCTGGATTCCACCCGCCATGATGAGCGTTTTGGCGTTCATGCTGGTATTGAGAAGACTGCTCAATGCGCAGGAAACCAACAACAGCGATGCAAGGTTTCGAGATGACGATCGGCCGGTTGCTGGGACCGCTCATTAGAGGGTTGAGCGGCACATTGCTCGCATCGGTGGCGGTCATGACGACGGCAGTGCAAGAGGCCGGAACCGCGTCTCTGGACGTCGCCGGCGTGGCTGTGGAAGCCATGGATGCGGCTCGTTATCAAGGATCGGCCGGCGGCGGGATATTTCACGCTGCACAACGGTAGTGGCCGGGAAATCGTACTGACGGGCGTTGCGTCGAATGTCTGCGGCATGCTGATGCTGCATCAAAGCACGCGCGACAACGGAGTGGACAAAATGTTTGCCGTCAAGAGCGTGACGATGCCGGCGCACGGCAGGCTGAGTTTCGCGCCCGGCGGGTATCACCTGATGTGCATTTCGCCAGGCAGAGACATGGTGATCGGGCGCAGTGTGCAGGTCACCTTGCAATTCGCTGACACCAGGACCATAACCGTACAATTCCCGGTCCGCGGCATCGCTGAGTGACAGATGCGGTGGGATCGGAATCGATCCTGCATCACGCGTCGGCGTTGCTCAGCCCCATGAATTGCAGCATTCGCGTCCACCAGCTGCGGCTGCCGGTGGCGGTGATCATCTTTCGCAGGTCCTCGATCATGCCGGTCAAACCTGCACCCGCCGTGGACAGACCGGTAAAAAGAAGCCTCGCCGCGCCATTACGATCAAATACGTAAACCGCAGAACCGTGCGTCACCTCATAGTCGCGGCCGTGGCCCGCCGGTTGTACTGAATAGGCAACACGGTAGCGCTTGGCCAATGCTGCGAGCTGATCAGGAGTGCCGCGCAGGCCAACGACCTGCGGTGCAAAGGATTCGGTGTAGCGGGCAAGGGCGGATAGCGTGTCGCGATCTGGATCGACGGTTACGAACAGCACGCGCACATCGTCGGCATCGGCAGGCAACACCTTAAGCATTTGCGAGAGGTTGACAAGCGTCGTCGGGCACACGTCAGGACAAAAGGTGTAGCCAAAGTAGAGCAACACGATCTTCCCCCTGTAGTCCGTCGCGGTCACGGTCCTGGCGTCGGACGCTCGCGTCATCGTGAATTGAAGCGTTGGCAGCCCACCGTCAATCGCGGCCGAATTCCACGCAGAGGTGGTTCGGGGGACGAATAGGAGTGCCGGAATCGCCAGCAAGATGGTGATCAGACCAAAGTAGGGTTTGGTTCCGAGCATCTTCATGTTCCGTCAGCCTACACGCTGGACCGCATTTAAGTCTGCAAGCCGAAGCTGCGAAGCAAAAATTGTCTGGCGTTGAAGGAAGTCGTGCCGGTATCTTCGCGCTGCAGCGAATGGCGTTTGCCTCACCGCTGTTTGCGCATGAGCAAATATCAAATCCGGATAGGGAAATGGCCTACAAAATTTTCCCTGTTCGGCGATGGCTGCCGCAATGTTGGAGGACTAGAGTCTGTTTCAAGGGCAACCCATGTACAGACTGTCCTCACAGAACGCGGCAAATCCGACTCTTCCGTCAAAGTATCCAGAAGCAATCGAACGCTGAACTAACGACTCGATATTTTGATGATTCCGCAACCAACCCTGGTTTCCGGCCCACTCGCGAAGTTAAGTCGCCGGCAATGGTTGGTAGCGAGCGGTTCGCTTGTACTCGCCGGCGTGTCGTACCGGCGTTACGCGCTGGCCGCGTCGAAACGGGCAACGCTGGCCGATCATGTTGGCCCCGGTCACCTCACGTTCTTCGATCCTGTCGAATCGACTTTCATCGATGCGGCAATCGCACGCCTGATTCCTGCCGACGAACTGGGTCCGGGTGCGCTCGGCGCCGGCGTCACCTTATTCATCGATCACCAGCTTGCGGGACCTTTCGGACATGCAACTGATTGGTATATGAGCGGTCCGTGGTCGGACGGTACCGAACAGCAAGGGTACCAGCAGCGGCGCACGCCGGCCGAGGTGTACCGTGCGGCGATACCGGCTATCGATGCGCATAGCCAGAAGTCTTCGGGAAAGTCGTTTGCTGCACTTGCCGCCGGCCAGCAGGACGATCTGTTGCACGCACTCGAACAAGACAAGCTTCATCTGGGCGACGCGGTGTCGGGCAAGACTTTCTTCGCGCTGTTGTGGCAAAACACCCAGGAAGGCTTTTTTGCCGACCCCATCTATCTCGGCAATCGTAATTTCGCCGGGTGGAAGCTGATTGGCTACCCGGGCCCGCGCTACAACTACGACGGCGCCATCCGTCACTACGGGGAGGCGTTCCCGCTGCCAACCGTCGGGTTGATGGGGCGCGACCCGTCGAGACAGTCGGCGGGTCCGCTATGAACGATGGGGCTTCATTCTCGGCGAATGAGCCCTTGATTGGCGTTGGCGACACCTTTGCCGCGATTCAGCGCGGGTGCTTGCGATGAGGACGCGCATGCCGGCTGTCGACGTTGTGCTTGTTGGATTCGGCTGGACCGCCGCGATCATGGCGCAGGAGCTGACCGAAGCAGGCCTCAACGTGCTTGCACTTGAGCGCGGGGAGTTCCGCGAGACGGTTCCCGATTTCGCCACCACACAGATTCAGGACGAATTGCGTTACGCGGTACGACGCGCGCTGTTTGAGCGCCCGGCACGTGAAACATTGACCTTCCGCAATTCGATCGAACAGACCGCACTTCCGATGCGCCACCTGGGGTCTTTCCTGCCAGCCGCCGGTGTCGGAGGTGCGGGCGTGCACTGGAATGGCCAGACATGGCGTTTCCTGCCGGACGATTTCGTGATTCGCTCGCACACCATAGCGCGTTACGGGAAGAATTTCATTCCCGACGACATGACGATCCAAGACTGGGGCATCACGTATGCCGAGCTGGAGCCCTATTACGATCGATTTGAATACCTGTGCGGTGTTTCAGGGCAGGCGGGCAACATCGGCGGCAAGATCCAGCCGGGAGGCAACCCGTTCGAAGGGCCTCGCCAGCGCGCCTATCCGCTACACCCGCTCGAGCGCAGCTTCATGACCGAGAAGTTTCAGACAGCCGCCACCGACGCCGGCTTCCAACCGTTTCCGTGCCCGGCGGCCAACACGTCGGAAGCCTACGAGAATCCGCTGGGCGTGAAGATGGGCAAGTGCACCTTCTGCGGCTACTGCGAGTGGTTCGCCTGCGGCAACTATTCGAAGGCATCACCACAGACGACGATACTGCCGGTGTTGCTGGTGAAGAAAAACTTTTCCTATCGCACCGAATGTGATGTGACGCGCGTCAACCTCGACGCCAGCGGCAAACGCGCTACCGGTGTTACCTATATCGATGCCAGCGGCAAGCAGTTCGAGCAGCCTGCGGAACTCGTCGTGCTGTGCGCATTTGCGCAACACAACGTGCACCTGCTGCTGCTCTCCGGCATCGGCAAGCCGTACGACCCTAAGGCTGGAACGGGCGTCACGGGTCGCAATTACGCCTACCAGATCACCTCGTCGGTCGACGTGTTCCAGGACGACATTGTCAATCCGTACATGGGCGCGGGCGCTCTCGGCCAGGCTATCGACGAATTCAATGGCGACAACTTCGACCACGGACCGCATGGTTTCATTGGTGGCGGCTACATCGCTCTTTGGAATACCGGCGGTCGTCCGATCGACCAGCAGACACAGGTACCCGAGGGAACGCCAAAGTGGGGCGGGGAGTGGAAGCGGGCGCGCGCCGAGAACTACCTGTCGGCGATGTCGATCGCAACGCACGGCAGCGTGATGAGCTATCGCCAATCCTACCTCGATCTCGATCCAACCTATCGGGACATCTACGGCAATGCACTGTTGCGGATGACCTTCGACTTTCATACGAATGAACACAAGATGTCGGATTTCCTCACCGACAAGTCCGCATTGATCGCGCAGGCGATGAAACCGCGCTCGATCAAGAAGAATTATCGAAAGGGCCGCTACTCGATCGTTCCGTACCAGACAACGCACAACACCGGCGGTGCCGCCATGGGCCTGGACCGCAACACCAGTGTCGTCAATCGTTACCTGCAGTCGTGGGACGTTCCGAACGTGTTCGTACTCGGTTCCAGCGTGTTTCCGCAGAATCATGGCTATAACCCCACCGGGACCGTCGGGGCACTAGCGTTTTGGGCCGCCCATGCAATCCGGAGCGAATACATCAAGTCTCCCGGACCGCTGGTACAGACCTGAGTGCAGCGTGAAAGATCGCCCGACCACTATTGTTCCGAACGCCGCAGTTCGTTGCGTAGGAGCGGCGCGATGAACCGCTCAGGCGCATACGTCGTCCTTGCATGCGTCGTAAGCGTTAGCGCTGTGGCTTTTGGCAGCAGTGGCGCGGGGGTCGCTGAAGGTGATGGTTCACCGCCGCAAGCGGTCGGGGCGCAGCGTGCGTCCAGCAGCACGGAGGTCGAGCGTGGCCACTACCTCGCACTTGTCGGTGATTGCGTAAGCTGCCACACCGCCGAGGGCGGCATGCCTTACGCTGGCGGGAGGCCCCTGGATACCGGGTTTGGCGTGATCTACTCCCCCAATATCACATCCGATCGGGAAACCGGCATTGGCAGCTGGTCGGCGGATGACTTCTACCGTGCGATGCACCGTGGTCACGACGATGAAGGCCGGCATCTATACCCGGCGTTTCCCTATCCGTGGTTTACTCGTGCGACGCGTGCGGATGTTGACGCAATCAAGGTATTTCTCAATTCGGTCGCGCCGGTGCATCGGCAGGACAAGCCAGCGCAACTCCGCTGGTGGATGAGCTGGCGTCCAACGATCGCGGGTTGGAACCTGCTCAATTTCGACGAGGGCGAATTCCAGCCCGATCCGGCCCGTTCCGAGCAGTGGAACCGTGGCGCTTACCTGGTCCAAGGACTTGGGCATTGCGGCGACTGCCATACGCAGAAGGGTTACTTCGGAGGTGCCGACCGCGCCGACCCATTGGGTGGGGGCTTTACCAAGGGCGGGCATGATCAGGGGTGGTTCGCGCCGAGTCTCGCCGCAGTGCGACGTTCAGGGCTTGGCGATTGGTCAACCGCTGACATTGTTGCGTATCTCAAGAGTGGCGCGAACATGCGCACCGCTTCAGCGGGCCCAATGTCGGAAGTAATCACGAACTCGACCAGTCATTTCCATGACGACGACCTTCAGGCGATTGCGGTTTACCTGAAGAGCCTGCCCCCGCAACGCGATGAGCGCCGCATTACTGCGCTCACCCAAAAAGCAGTGATCCACGGGCAAGGAATCTTTACCGACCAGTGTGCTGCCTGCCACATGCACGATGGCGTGGGCATACCTGGATTTTTTCCAGCGCTGATGGGAAGCTCGGCGATCCAGGCGCGCGAGCCGGCGACGGTAGTGCGAATCGTTCTCGAGGGCGCACGCGTCCCGGGCCCTGCAGGACAGCGCGCCTATATCGCGATGCCGGCGTTCGGACGCAAGCTCGACGATCGCGATATCGCCGATGTCGTTTCCTACATCCGCAATGCCTGGGGCAACCGCGCATCGGCGGTCAATCCCGGCACCGTCGCCACGGAACGCAAGGCGCTGGCCGCCTCGCAACATTGATCCGATGCGCACATTACATCGCAGCTGTTTCATTTTTGCGGCTCTGCTCGGAACCACAATCACTGCCGGTGCGCAGGACGCGATGCCCCAACAATCGCTGGCAACCGGTCAACTGGTCGATCAGATTTGTGCGGCCTGCCATGGCGTCGACGGCAATAGTGCCAATGCGCGCATTCCAGCGCTCGCGGGCCAGGTGGATGCGTATATCGAGCGCCAGTTGCACATGTTCGCAGCGCAGGGTGCGCAGCGTGCAAACGGTGTGATGGGCGCGATTGCGGTGAACCTGAGTGCCGACGAGATGAAGCGCGTCGCTGGCTGGTACTCGCACCGGGTATTGCGGCCAGCGACATCCGGAGAGAGGCCGCTCGCACGCTTGGGCAAGAAGATGTATTTCGAAGGTGCACCGAAGAACGATGTTGCGTCATGCGCATCGTGCCACGGTGTTCGCGGCGAAGGACTGCCCGACGTGTTTCCGCGACTTGCCGGGCAGCACGAAGAATATCTGTCCGAGCAACTGCGCGATTTTCGCGCCGGCCTTCGCACCACCGACCCGCACGCGATGATGCGCAATGTCGCCGCCAACATGTCCGACCGCGACATCGACGCGGTATCGCAGTACATCGCGCATTTGCGCTGAAGCGCCTTATCGACCTGGAGTCGAACCGGAATCCGCATGAACATCGACCACCCGACCTCCTCCCAACTGCTGTGCTGCGCTGTTGCCGCCGTGTTTATCGCGACATTCGGCCAGCCTCTTTCTGCGGCAGCGCAGCCTTATGGCGCGACACCATCGGCTCCCTCTGCCATACCGGCGCCGATGGGCACGAGCACCTCATCCCCTGCTGCCGACCAAACGATTCCGGAGCCAGAGATGCAATCTCCCGACGCTGCGGCACCGCTTGGCCCTGGGCGCGTGATGAACGATGCACGCGCGAATTTCGCCCCCAACGATCCACCCGGTGAATGGCACAGCCAGGCGCGCGACTATGCCAACACACGCTACAGCCCGCTCGATCAGATCACGGCCGCAAACGTCGCCAAGTTACGCATCGCCTGGAGTTTTTCCGACGGGACTTCCAATGGCCATGAAGCCGCGCCATTGGTGGTCGGCGACACGATGTACCTGGTGACGCCATTCCCGAATCTTGCCTATGCGCTCGACCTCGGCAAGCCGGGCGCGCCGATCAAGTGGTCCTACGACCCGAAGCCGACACCGCTGGCGATCGGAAAGGCATGCTGCGACACCGTCAACCGTGGCGCAACAGTTGTCGACGGCAAGCTGATTTATAACCTGCTCGACGATCACACCATTGCGCTCGACGCCGGGACGGGAAAGGAACTCTGGCGCACCAAGATGGGGGACGTGACCACCGGCGTGACGATGACGATGGCGCCGTTTGCCGTTGGCAACAAGGTTTATGTCGGCAACAGCGGCGGGGAACTTGGCGTCTGGGGGTGGCTTGCTGCGCTCGACGTCAAGACCGGCAAAGAATTGTGGCGCGCGCATAGCTCCGGTACCGACAAGGACGTCTTGATCGGCCCGGATTTCAAGCCTTTCTATGCGTGGATGAAGGGCAGGGATCTGGGCAAAACGACATGGCCCGCAGGCATGTGGAAAACCGGCGCCGGTGCGGTGTGGGGCTGGGTCTCGTACGATCCGGAGACCAATCTCATCTACTACGGCACCAGCAACCCCGGTCCACGCGTGCCTTCGCAACGGCCGGGTTACAACCTGTGGACCAGCGCGATCTTCGCGCGCGACGCGACCACCGGTGAAGCGAAATGGGCGTATCAGTTCACACCGCATGACCAGTGGGACTATGACGGCGTCAACGAGAACGTGCTGCTCGACCTGACAATCGACGGCAAGCCGCGCAAGGTGCTGGTGCATTTCGATCGCAACGCGTTTGCCTACACCCTCGACCGGACGACAGGAGAAGTGCTGTCGGCAAAGCCGTTCGCGTATCAGAACTGGTCACATGGCATCGACCTCAAGACGGGAATGCCGAAGGTCGTGGCTGAGATGCAACCCAAACCGAACGTGAAGCTTTCCAATGTGTGTCCACCCGACATTGGCGGCAAGGATTGGCAGCCCGCGGCGTTCTCTCCACACACCGGGTTGGTCTACGCCGGCATTTTCAACCTTTGCATGAATGTGACCGACCACCCGCAGTCGTACATCCCCGGCACGCCATACGACGGCATGGAGATGACGCGTCATTCCGCGTCAGGACCCAAAGGAAACTGGGGCGAGTTCATGGCTTGGGATCCGGTCGCGGGCAAGAAGGCGTGGACGATCAAGGAGCAGTTCATGGTCATGAGCGGCGCGCTGGCGACCGCCGGCGACGTTGTCTTCTACGGTACCGTCGACGGCTGGTTCCGTGCGGTCGACGCGCGCAGCGGGAAGGTGCTGTGGTCGCAGAAATTGAGTTCCGGGATCATCGCCCAGCCGATGACCTACCTCGGCCCCGATAAGCGCCAGTATGTCGCTGTGTATTCAGGTGTCGGTGGTGCTGCGATGGTCAGTTCGGCGCAGCCGGGATTTCCGCCGCGCGGCGGCGTGCTGTATGTATTTTCGATCGATGGCGATTCACCGCATAGTGCCCCCGGGATGCTGACCACCGAAGGAACCGCACCGGCGCTGCGTTCGACGGGAGGCAAGCCATGAACATGTGGCGCGTACTCCGCGACAACGACGTTCACATGCGGATTGTTCCCATGGCGACCGGTGAGTCGCGTCGCGCCGCTGCGATGCTCACGCTCGCGGCCTGCACCATGCTCATCGCCGGCTGTGGGAGAGACCATGGCGGCAGCACCGCGCCAGCCCCATCGCAACCGGACCCAAGCGCCGAAGTGATCACGTCGGTGCCGCTCGGTCCTGTGGCAGGTGCCGCCCAAAGTACGCTGGCAACGCGTTTGCCGAATCCTTACTCCAACGATGCTCAGGCGGTGCAGCAGGGGCAGGACCTGTACATCAAGATGAACTGCGCCGGTTGCCACGGGTATGGTGCCAAGGGCGGCATGGGACCGAACCTCACCGACGGCTACTGGCGTTATGGAGGCGTCCCGGCATCGATATTCAATTCGATCTACCAGGGCCGCCCACAGGGAATGCCGGCATGGAATCCTGCGCTGCCAACTCAGGATATCTGGAAGATCGTCGCCTATATACAGTCGCTGGGCGGTAGCTATCCCGCGCATCTGTACCAGGCGTGGATGCAAGGCGACAAGCCCGGAGATGTCGTGCCCGGCGATGTCGCGGGCACCGTGCCGCCAGGAACCAGCAACTCGAGCGTGCCGGAGCCAAAGGCCAGTCCCGCAAAGCCGCAGAGCGCTCCTGCTGTAAACGACGTCGCTCCGGCACCGGGTACCGGCAAGTGACGTCGCTTCGACTCGTCACCTGCGTTGCCGCGTTGGCCACGGTACCGGCACGCGCTGCCGCCGAGCCGGCGATGTCGTACCTACGCACTTACGGTCCGGCCGGCGACCCGGGGACGCGTCTCGGCTGGGGACTCGGTATCGTCTCGATCATCGTCATGGCGGTGATCACGCTATTGCTGCTGGGCGCGATACTGCGTCGGCGTGCACGACAGGGCGATCCGCGGGCTCTGGCCGTACAACGCGACGAGGGTGGAATGGCGTGGCTCTATATCGGTGTGGGCGTGTCGGCGGTGGTGGTTGTCGGTTGCGTGATCTGGACAATGTTTACCGTGGCGGCGATCGCAATGCCTGCGCGTACCGACCTGACGGTGCAGGTGACTGGCGCCCAATGGTGGTGGAGCGTTCGCTACCAGAATGACGATCCGTCGCGAATTTTCACCGCCGCAAACGAAATTCATATACCGGTTGGCCGCCCGGTGCGCATCGAGCTCTTAAGTCATGACGTCATCCACTCGTTCTGGATTCCGCGACTTGGCGGAAAGATGGATGTGATTCCGGGCCAGACGAACGTCACGTGGCTGCAAGCGGATAAACCGGGCGTCTATCGGGGCCAGTGTGGCGAGTATTGCGGTGCGCAACATGCACACATGTCGATGTACGTGATTGCCGACATGCCGCAGGACTATCTCAATTGGACGCGCAACCAGCTGCAGGACGCGGTTGCGCCCGATTCCATGGCGACGCGCAATGGCCAGCAAGCGTTTCTCGCGCACTGTGCTGTATGTCACGCGGTGCGTGGCACGCCTGCCGGCGGTATCCTCGGTCCCGATCTCACGCACCTGATGAGCCGGCGCACGATCGCTGCCGGCATGTTGCCCAACACGCCCGGCAACCTCGCTGCCTGGGTGGCCGACTCGCAGGCACTCAAGCCGGGGTCGCAAATGCCCGCATTGGCGCTCTCGGGTCCGGACCTGAGCGCTGTGATGACCTACCTGCAAACCCTGCGCTAGACAAAAACATGGCCAACACCGATGCACTGCGCACGCCCGTCATCGCCCGGCCCGCCGACGATGCAACCATCGCGCCTCGCCTGCAACGCATCTGGGAGACGCGTGCCGGCTTCTTCGGCGCGCTTGCATCGGTCGACCACAAGGATATTGGCAAGCGCTACCTGGTCACCGCTTTTGTGTTCCTGATTCTCGGCGGCCTTGAAGCTGCGGTGATGCGTTGGCAGCTTGCGTTGCCGAACCAGAGCGTGCTGACGCCGGAACAGTACAACCAGCTGTTCACGATGCACGGCGTGACCATGATCTTTCTCTACGCATTGCCGGTGCTCTCCGGATTCAGCAATTTCCTGTGGCCGTTGTTGCTCGGTTCGCGCGACATGGCATTCCCGCGTCTCAACGCGTTCTCGTACTGGGTCTTCCTCTTCGCCGGAATCTTTCTCTACGGCAGCTTTCCACTGGGCAAGGCACCCGACGCCGGATGGTTCAACTACGTGCCATACGCGTCGCTGGCCTATAACGCCGGTGTCAACGTTGATGTCTATGCGCTCGGGATGCTCCTACTCGGGGTGTCGACGACCGTGGGCTCGATCAACTTCATCGTGACGCTGATTCGCACGCGCGCACCCGGCATGTCGATCAATCGTGTACCAATCCTGGTATGGGGCACGCTGACCGCTTCGGTCGGCAACGTACTGGCGGTGCCGGCGGTGAGCCTCGCGTTCCTCATGCTGTGGATGGATCGCCGCTACGGCACTCACTTCTTCGATGTCGCCGGGGGCGGGCAGCCGTTGCTGTGGCAGCATCTGTTCTGGATGTTCGGGCACCCGTGGGTATACGCGATCGTGCTGCCAGCGATGGGCATCGTCTCGGATGGCCTGGCGACCTTCTGCCGCCGCCCGCTCGTCGGCTACACGGCAGTCGCGCTCGCGACCGTGTCCACGATGGTGCTCGGCTTCGGCGTCTGGGTGCACCACATGTTTGCGACTGGACTGCCTCCGCTCTCGCTCTCTTTCTTCAGCGCCGCCAGTTTTGTCATCGTGATTCCTAGCGCGGTCGCGGTTTTTGCATGGCTTGCGACCATCTGGACGGGACGACCGATATTTACAACGCCATTCCTCTTCTTCGCCGGTTTCGTAATCGTGTTCGTGATCGGAGGTCTTTCCGGCTTCATGACAGCGGCGGTACCGGTCGACACGCAGCTCACCGACACTTACTTCGTGGTCGCGCACATCCATTACGTACTGATCGGCATCAACGTGTTCCCGGTAATCGGTGGAATCCACTACTGGTTTCCGAAGTTCACGGGTCGAATGATGAGCGACCGACTCGGCAAATGGACGTTCTGGATCATGTTCATCGGATTCAATGTCGGCTTCTTTCCGATGCACATTCTCGGTCTGCTGGGAATGCCGCGGCGTGTCTACACCTATCCTGCCGGCCTCGGCTGGGGCGCGATTAACTTGGTGATCACGCTGGGCGCATACCTGTTCGCGTTCGGCGTGCTGCTGTTCATCATCAATGTCTGGCGCAACTTGCGCAATGGCGAACGCGCAAGCGCGAATCCATGGGATGCGGCATCGCTGGAATGGGCCACACCTTCGCCCCCGCCACCGTACAACTTCGCCGTCATCCCGACGGTTGCCAGTCGCTATCCATTGTGGGAAGACCGGATGCAAGGTCACAGCGGTACGAGTTCCACCACTGAAGGCTTCCTGCTCGACGAAGGCCGCGAAACCATCGGTACGACGCCGCTCGACGCGATACCCGACGTGATCCTGCGCATGCCCGGAGATTCACTCGCACCTCTGATACTTGCGATCGCGCTCTCGATCATTTTCGTGGGCATGCTGATCCATTCCTGGTGGATCTTCGGCATCGCTCTGGCGGTAACGATGGTGGCGACAATCGCGTGGCTGTGGCCAGAGGTCGAGCTTGGACAGAGGATGGATGTTGTCCATGAATAACGCCGATGTGCTGTACCACGGAGAGGCGCTTCCAGTCGGTAGCAAGGGCCGGTTGTCGTCGGGCTGGTGGGGAATGATTGCCTTGATCGCGACCGAAACGGCGCTTTTCGCCTACCTGCTGTTCAGCTACTTCTACATCGCGTCACAGAACGGCGGCGCGTGGCCGCCAGGTGGCCTGCCGAAGCTCGACCTGGCGATTCCGGGCACGATCGTGCTGTTGCTCGGCAGCGTCACGATGTGGTGGGGAGAGAAAGGCATTCGTGCGGGCAGGCAAAGTCAGCTCCTCATTGGACTGGGACTGTCGATTTTGCTTGGGCTCGCGTTCGTCGCTCTGGAAGGCACGGAGTGGAGCCACAAGAACTTCACACCGGATACCGACGTATATGGTTCGCTGTATTTCACCGTGACTGGCTTTCACTTGACGCATGTGCTGGTCGGCGTGCTGATGCTGGTGATGCTGTTCATCTGGACGCTGCTTGGTTATTTCGGCAAGCGCCGTCATTCGACGGTCGCGATTGCGGTGATGTACTGGCATTTCGTGACCGCCGTGTGGATCGCCGTCTTTATCACTTTCTATGTGTCGCCCTATCTCGCACAATGAATACCGCCGCCACTTCCTCAGAGCGTTCGCATGCCGAACGCCAGCCCCATCCGTCTCCGCACCGTGGGCGCGTTCGCTATTTGACAATCTGGTTCGGGTTGATCGGCGCGCCGCTTGCCTGGATTCTGCAGGAGGCGGTGAACGTCGGCCTTTCCGGCTATGCGTGCTATCCGCGCGATGTCCCGCTTGCCGAACCACTGTGGCCACAACTCGGGAGCATCACCCTTGGGGTCGAGGTGATCGCGATCGTTGTTTGCATCGGGGCATGGATTGCCGCATGCGTCAGTTGGCGCCGCAGTCGGAACGAAAGACCTGGCGATGCGCATCAACTGATCGGCAGTGGGGATGGTCGAACCCGCTTCATGGCAATGGCGGGAATGATGATCAGTGCGCTATTTCTGATCGCGGTAGCTGCTGCGGCGCTGAACATCGCGGGGACGCCGCCTTGCGGCGGTTAAGATCCAGGATGTGCTGATACATGATTAAACATTCGGCGAAAATGCTGCGCAACTGCATTCGACATGTCACCTACGTGATCGTGGTGTTGACGACCTCGGCCATGATGATGCCGACGTTTGCAGCAGGGCCGACATGGACTGTCATGGGTGGAGACGCCAACCGTGGCCCCAGGTTGATCAAGGCTTTCGGTTGCGGCGGCTGCCATACCGTCCCGGGTGTCAAGGATGCACGCGGCAACGTCGGTCCGCCATTGTCACGCATGGGCGAGCGTACCTATATTGCCGGCATGCTGCGTAACACGCCCTCGAACATGGTGCGCTGGATTCGTGACCCGCAAGGCGTCGTTCCTGGAAACGCCATGCCGAACATGGGCGTCAGCGACGCCGATGCGCGTGATATCGCAGCGTACCTTTACACGCTTCACTAGATTTCCACCGGCTCGTCCCGGGTCCAATCCGTACCAACGTCTCAATAAGTAGGGTAGGACGGTGGCGTCGACGACGCAGACCGACTCAACTGTGCGGGTTTTCCGGCTGATCTGTGCAGTGGCCGTTTCGGCCGCAAACGGGTTGAGAAATGCCGCCTGCGCAATCCAAGTTTCTCGCCGGCCTCGATCGCGACTAACAGCGGCGAGTGCAGTTTCGACTCGCGTCGATATTGCGCAAATCTGGTAACCGGTTCCCCCAATTTCTCGAAAGCATAAACGTGATATCGCCTATATCAGTCGCTTTTCTATCCGGTCTGCGACACGACGCGCATTGGTGATAATCGGGGGTCGCCTCCGCACTCTAGAGCGAGAACAGAGCGGGGCGCTCAATCTGCTCCCGACTATGCTCCCAGGATGGGTGAGAATCCGCGTCTTTCACCAGCTCCGGTAGGGGACTACTGTTTCCACGACCTCCACGTGGTTGTAGTCCGCCTCGAGACTCGCGTGGAATAGCGTAGCTTTGCTGTGAGCGAGAAACGGGCGACAATTTAGCAAGACACCCCGCCCCGATGTTCTGGGCGAGCGGGCACTTCAAGCCCGGCAGATTTCTAAGCCTTCAGGCGCGCTCAGTTCATGCCTGCCGGCAGCCACCACGCATTTCATGGCGACATCGACAAGCATAAACTCGGCGAGGTTATCGGCAGATATGCGACGACGAGACTTAACGGCGACGGCCCAATAGGCTAGCCTACGCACATGAAGCTGCCCTGAGCAAAACGGAGGCGACATGGCGAACGAAACTGCAAATCGGTCGAAACATGCACCGATTACCGACGATGATGTGAACGCCGCCCAAAAGGCGTGGTGTGATGCGCTGGTGATGATCGGTCAGATCTACAGCGAAAGTGGGAACTACCGGGCGGTTGCCAGCCGGCTCATCGATGACCTCTACGACTACAACGATGGCACGGTGTTCTTCAAGCCAACGCTGGCCTTCGGGGCGAACGCCTTCCGGAGCACGAAGGAAGGGGCCCTGTCGTATTTTGTCGGCGGCAACCCTGACTATCCGGAGGATACCGGCTTCGCACTGAAGCACTGGGTGAATGTGCGCTACGACAACAACGCGGCGGAGAACGGCATCCAGATCCATGGCCGCGTCGCCATCACGATGGGCAACTTCTATCTGATCAGCAACGCAGGCCAAGAAATCATGGTCGAAAAGACCCTCGTGTTCCGGCGGTGCGGTGACGGCAAGTTACGGCTCTGCGCGCACAAATCCGCACTACCGTTCAACCCGGGGAAGTGACTCGAGCTTGAGGACCATGGAGCAATCAAGCCGTGACCGCTGACCCTCGGGCCGCGGTGTCGTCCTGGACGTTCGTACGCGGCGATCTTTTTGGCGGCGTGGCGGCCGGCGTGGTGGCGCTACCCCTGGCACTCGCCTTCGGCGTCGCTTCGGGACTTGGCCCCGTGGCCGGCCTCTACGGCGCCATTGCCACCGGCACCATCGCTGCGCTGTTTGGCGGAACGCCGGTGCAGATCACCGGCCCGACAGGACCGATGACGCTGGTCGTAGCCGGCGTCCTGGCCGGGAACATGCTTCCTTCCGGAATGGTCAATCTTCCTGCCGTCGTGGGGATTTTCATTGTCGCCGGCTTGGTGCAAATCGCCCTCGGGATGCTGCGGATTGGCTCCTACATCCGCTACGTGCCCTATCCGGTCATCTCGGGCTTCATGAGTGGCATTGGTGTGATCATCATCCTGCAGCAGCTCTTCCCAATGCTGGGGGCCGAGGCGCCGTCCTCGGACCCCTGGTCCATCCTCAGTCAGTTACATCTCTTGGGCGGCAGCATCAAGTGGGGCGCCGTTGTGCTGTGCGCCTTGACCATCGCGACGGTCCACGTCCTGCCGCGCTTTACCAAGGCGGTACCGGCCTCGCTCGTGGCGTTGGTGGTACTGACGATTGTTGCGATTGTGTTGAAGTTCGAAGTCCCGGTGATCGGGGAGATCCCGTCCGGATTGCCGACGCTGGTGATGCCAACGTTCGACTTGCAGCGGCTGCCGACGCTGGTTTCCGCCGCGCTCCAGCTCGCGCTCCTCGGCGCCATCGACTCGTTGCTGACGGCGCTCGTGGCTGACAACTTGACGCGTACACAGCACGAGAGCAATCGGGAACTCGTCGGGCAAGGCCTGGGCAACATTGCCGCCGCCCTGATCGGCGGTTTGCCCGGCGCCGGCGCCACCATGCGGACCGTCGTTAATGTTAATGCTGGCGGGCGAAGCCGCCTCTCGGGCGTGATCCACGGCCTGTTTCTGGCCGCCGTGCTGCTCGGCCTGTCGGGGCTGCTTCAGCACGTTCCGCGTGCCGTGCTTGCGGGGCTGCTCGTGGCGGTCGGAATCGGAATCATCGACCGCCGCGGCCTCGGCCATCTCCTCAAGCTGCCCCGGTCGGATGCGTTCCTGATGCTCTTCGTCCTGGTGCTGACCGTGTTCACCGATTTGATAATCGCGGTGGCCGCCGGCCTAGTCATCGCGTCGTTCGTCTTCATGAAAAAGGTGAGCGACCTCACGGAACGACAGACGACACTCACGCCGGTCGCCGATGAGTCTTGGGCGGATGAGCTGACCATTCCCGAGGCGCTTCGCGACAAGCTCTTGATCAAGCACGTCGATGGCCCCCTTTTCTTCGGCTTCGCCAGCCAGTTCCTGGACATCGCCCGTCAAGCGGCGCTCCAGAGCAGGCTCTTGGTCCTGCGCATGGATCGTATCTCGTACATGGACCAGACCGGAGTCTATGCGCTAAGCGATGCGCTGACTCGACTGAATGCGGCCGGGGTGCGCGTGCTGGTCGTAGGTATCTCCGTGGCCCACCGCGATCTTCTCGAGAAGCTGCAGGTGATCCCGACGGTCGTTCCCGAGTCCGACATCTTCAGCGACTTCGACGCCTTGAAGAAGACGCTTCCCGGCATCATCGGGGAAATTCGGGTGAGATCGGAGGCGGCCATTGACCACCCGCTTGAACTTTCCATCCAGCGCCTATCCCCAGCCAAGGACAAGGAAATGTGATTATCCGCGCCTGCGTCATTGACCTCGAACGCGGAAATACTCTGTGGACGTGGCTTGTTCCTTTGTCGGTGGCGACGCGCGCGTTGCAAGTGTTTACAATTGTTCGAACCGGCAAGCTAGTTGCTATCGAGAGACCGGGCCTGATACGTAAGGAGCGGTGCTAAGATGACGCGACAGGAAAGTCGAATCGATCAATGCAGATGGTGCGATGTCTTCGCGACGCCTAAATATCCGCACGCATCCATAGCCGGAGCGCTTCCCGACGTCACCGGAACGTGCGTCGGTCAATTGACTGACCAAACGCGATCGTTGGAGACCGCAACCAAGGCACTGGTATACGGATCACGCGCGAAATTTATTTGCCGCCTGACGGTTTGCGACCGGAGGTAGTCTTCATGCATGCAAGCCCATTGCATTTTGGACGATGCGCGTTATTGGTCGGGGTCCTGGCTGCGTTCGTCGCACTGATCGGCGCGCCGCGAGCCGCGGCGCAAGTACCCGCCGCGTCTGCGAATACCGCCGAAGCCCCATCGCCCGAGGAGCTCGAAACGCCCGTTGGCCCATTTGCGCTCTATCCCGACGATCTGGTGGCGATCATCCTTCCCGCGTCGACCAGCCCGTTGCAGGTCGTACAAGCGGATCGATTTCTCGCCCGACGCAAACAGGATCCCAATTTACTCGTCGATGACAATTGGGATGAGCCGGTGAAGGCGCTGGTCAACTATCCTGAAGTGGTCAAGCAGATGAGCGACGATCTTGATTGGACTGCGGCTCTCGGTGAGGCAACCGTAGCCGACCAGGGCGCGGTGCTCGATGCGGTCCAAGCGTTTCGACGCAAGGCACAGTCGGCCGGCCAGTTGAAGACCGATGACAAACAGGTCGTCGAGGTCGCGACGGAAGTGATTACGATCGTTCCCGCGAATCCGCAGGTGATCTACGTGCCTCAGTACAATCCGAGGACCGTCATCGTTTACAGCACTGCTCCAGCATGGGGCTATTACCCGACGCCTTACCCGGTTTACTACTACCCCTATCCGCCGGGAGCAGCGTTCGCGACGGGCCTGATCTGGGGCGCGGCGATCGGCGCGACCTGGCGTGGCGGCTATTGGGGAACGAACTGGCGTGGCGGCACCATCAACAACAACATCACCATCAACCGGCCTGGCGGAGGCAATGTCAATCGGCCCGCCCAACTACCCTCCGGGGGTTCGGCGTGGAGACCCGATAGGCAGTCCGGGCAGGTCAGTCGCCCAGCCGGGCGGCCGTCCACCGGATCGCGTATCGGCGATGCACGTCCAGCCGGTGGCGGGGCAGCGGCGCGTCCGTCCCAGCAACCGGGCGGCGGTTTGGGGGCGCGTCCGTCGCAACAACCGGGCGGCGGTTTGAGTGCGCGCCCGTCGCAACAACCGGGTGGCGGCGCAGGGGCACGCCCGTCGCAACAACCGAGCAGCGGTTTGGGGGGGCGCCCGGCGCAACAACCGGGGGGCGGCGCGGGGGCACGCCCGTCGCAGCAGGGTGGCGGTGGAATCGGAGCCGGTGGTTCACTCAGCAATCGACAGGGTCTGACCGCCGCGGGCGGCGCTTCGGCGCGCAACGGTCCCGGCGGCGGCAATAATGCGTTCGGCGGCTATGGATCGGGACGCCAGACCAACATGAACAGTTCGCGAGGCGCAGCCAGCCGCAGTTCGATGCAAGGTGGCGGCGCCGGTGCGCGCGGCGGCGCTAGTGGCGCCCGCGCCGGCGGTGGCGGCGGTGGCCGTCGCTAGACGGACTTATGAACTGCTCTCGGCAATCGACAACGCGAGCCTTCCCATGACACTCATCTCGATCGTGACCTCATTGTGCCGCATGGCGCTGGTGTTGCTAGTCGCATTTCCGCTCGGCGCATCGGCCGTCGAACGGAAAACCTTCGCCACACCTGAAGCAGCTGTGGAGGCGCTGGAAGCGGCGTTGAAGGCGGACGATGACGCGGCGTTGCTAGCTCTGTTCGGCGAGCAGCACAAGGATCTCGTCGTCACACCTGATCGACTTGACAACTCGGCGACGCGGGCGAAGCTTGCAGCGGCGATGCAGACGTTTCACAAGCTCAACGCCTCGGGTGATGACCGCCGCGTATTGCTGATTGGCGAACAAGCGTGGCCGCTGCCGATCCCGTTGGTCCGCGAGCACGGCACGTGGCGCTTCGCAACCGAACAAGGGGTCGAGGAAATCGTCAATCGCCGGATCGGCGCCAACGAGCGCAGCGCGATCAAGGTGCTGCAAGCGTATCTCGACGCGCAGAAGGAGTACGCATCACGCGATCGTGTCGGTGATGGTGTGCTGCAGTACGCGCGAAAGCTCAGCAGCACGCCCGGGAAGCGCGACGGGCTCTATTGGCCCGCCGACCAAAGCAAGGGTGAGGAGGTGAGCCCGTTCGGGCCGCTTATCGCGGCGAGCGCGGCGTACATCAAGGGTCGCCAGGCAGGTGATGCTTATCGGGGCTATCACTTTCGGATCTTGACACGCCAAGGCAAGAGCGCTCCCGGTGGCGCGTACAACTACGTGATCAACGGCCGCATGATCGCGGGCTTCGCGATGGTCGCATTCCCCGACGTGTACGGCGAGAGCGGCGTGATGACGTTTATCGTGAGTCAAGCGGGCAAGATTTACGAGAAGGATCTCGGTCCGGCGACGGCGGAGGTCGCAGTGGCGATGGTCGGGTACAACCCCGACTCGAGTTGGAAGAAAGTGGACGACTGAGCAAGTTTCCTCGCTCGCAGGAGCGGCTGGGGCGCGCGACGCGGAAATCTCGCGTTCGATCCATGACGAAGTCACTGCCAATGGCGACTGGATTCTTTCTCTTCAGTTCGACGACCGTTGGAGAGGCATCCTCGGCCTTCCTGTCGTGGCATCGCATGCCGGCTTCGAACTCCTTGCGGCCATAACGGTCGTCATCGCCTTAGTCTTTTCGCTCTCCGGGCCCGCGATGAAGCCAAGGCCGACGTATTCGACTACATCAGGTTTGCACGCTGTAACGAAACCTTATATATTGCAAGGTCAAAGTCCGCACACCGCATGGCATTCGTTGCCCACCGATGTCGGAATGCCGCTGGCTTCACAGGCTTCTCTCTCGAGGAATCGGCATGAGCCCTCCGCGCGCGAGCACAGCGCCCGCACTCCTCGCGGTCGCGATACTTGCGCTGTCCGCCTGCCAGCGAGCGAGCGAGCCGCCTGCGACCGAGATCCGTCCCGTGCGGGTGATCAAGATCGATCAGCGCGCGAGCGGAGAGGCGGTCACCCTCACCGGGACCGTGCAGGCTCAGACGGAGATTAACCAGTCGTTCCGCATCGAGGGGCGGTTGATCGAGCGTCGCGTGAACGTGGGCGACAGCGTTCACTCCGGTCAACTGATCGCACGCCTCGATCCGCAGAACGAGGAGACCAGCCTGCAGGCGTCCCGCGCCCAACTCGTCGCCGCCCGCGCTCAGCAAGTCGATGCGCGCAACAACTTTGGGCGCATGCGGGATCTCGTCGCCGAAGACGCGGTGTCGCGCGCCTCGTTCGATCAATCGGAAGTCCTGATGAAAACGGCGGATTCTGCCGTCGAATCGGCGCAATCTCAGGTGACGCTCGCCGAGAACCGGTTGAGCTATACGCGGCTCGTCCCCGACGTGTCGGGCGTCGTGACCGCCGTGGGTGCCGAGCCGGGTGAAGTGGTGGGCGCCGGACGCATGATCGTCGAGGTGGCGAAGGAGGGCAGCCGCGACGCGGTGTTCGACTTCCCCGCGGCCGTCAAAGACAGCATGCCCGCCAATCCGGACATCATGGTGGCGCTGACGATGGAACCGAAGGCGACGGCAGCAGGGCGCATTCGCGAAGTGTCGCCGCGTGCCGATCCCGCGACCGGCACGTTCCGTGTCCGGGTGCGCCTCATCGACCCACCCGCGACGATGCGCCTCGGAAGCACAGTCACGTTGAGGATGAAGCGCGGCGCGACCGAAGGCTATGTGGTTCCGGCCTCTGCGCTGGTGCGATCGGACCGTCAGCCGGCCGTCTGGGTCGTGGATCCGAAGTCATTGACCGTGGCAATGCGCACCGTCAATGTGAAGGAGTACGATCCGGAGCGGGTCGTTGTCGCATCGGGCCTCAATCCCGGCGACATTGTGGTCACCGCCGGTGTCCAGGCGCTGCATTCGAGTCAGAAAGTGCGACTGCTTGAGACTCGGCCGTGATCGGTCCGAATCTGTCGGAATGGGCGATCAAGCATCGGTCGCTGGTCGTCTATTTCATGATTGTCTCGGTGATCGCCGGCGCCGCGTCGTTTCTGCGACTCGGGCGAGGCGAGGATCCTGCATTCACCATTCGCACGATGGTGGTTTCGGCTGCGTGGCCCGGCGCGACCGTTGATCAAACGCTGCTTCAGGTCACCGAGCGCATCGAGCGCAAGCTGCAGGAGACCCCTCACCTCAAGAATATTCGCAGCTACACGACGGCGGGCGTCACGACGATCTTCGTCGACCTCGAGGGTGCGACGACGTCCGTGACCGTCGCCGACATCTGGTACCAGGTGCGCAAGAACATCGGCGACATCCGCGGCAGCCTGCCGGCGGGCGTCGTCGGTCCTGCTTTCGACGATGAATTCGGCGACACCTACGGCATCATCTTCGGATTCACCGCCGATGGCTTTACCCAACGGGAGTTGCGCGACTATGTCGAAGGCGCACGCTCGCGGCTGCTCAACGTTTCGGACGTGTCGAAAATCGAGGTGCTCGGCGCGCAGGACGAGCAGATCTTCATCGAATTCTCGACCGAGCGGCTGGCCGCGCTCGGCCTCAATTATTCCGCGCTGACCGCGACGCTGCAGGCGCAGAACGTCGTGCGGCCGGCAGGAGTGCTGCAAACCGGCAACGAGCGGCTCTTCCTGCGGGTGTCTGGCGCTTTCGACAACGAGAACGACATTCGCGAGGTCAATTTTGTCGTGAGTGGCCGCAATATCCGGCTGGGCGACATCGCCGAGGTGCGCAGGGGCTACGTCGATCCGCCCCAACCGATGTTCCGCGTCAACGGCAAGCCCGCGATCGGACTGGCGATCGCGATGCGCAATGGCGGGGACATCCTGGCACTCGGAAGGAATATCCAGCACCAGATGGCGGAGATCCGCACCGATCTGCCGCTGGGAATCGAGGCGACGCTGGTCGCCGACCAAGCCGTGACCGTCGACACGTCGATCAGCGATTTCACGGAGTCGCTCTGGCAGGCGATCCTGATCATTCTCGTCGTGAGCTTCGTGAGCCTGGGCGTGCGCCCGGGGGCCGTCGTAGCATTGGCCATACCGCTTACGCTGGCGATCGTCTTCGCGGTGATGGAGATCAAGGGCATCGACTTGCAGCGGATCTCCCTCGGCGCGCTGATCATCGCCCTCACGCTGCTGGTCGACGACGCGATGACGACGGTCGACGCCATGATCCGGCGCCTCGCCGTCGGCGACAGCAAGGAGGCGTCTGCGACTTTCGCCTACCGAACGCTTGCCGCCCCAATGCTCGCCGGCACGCTGATCACGATCGCCGGATTCGTGCCCATCGGCTTCGCGAAAAGTTCGGCGGGCGAATACACCTTTTCCATATTCGCCGTGGTCGCCATTGCACTCATTGCGTCCTGGCTGGTCGCCGTGGTCTTCGCGCCGCTGATTGGAATCGCGATTCTCAAGCCGCCAAAGCAGGGCGCCGGTGCCGAAGCACCTGGACGCATCCAGCGCACGTTCAGCACCTTCCTCGCGCGCGCGCTGCGCGCACGGTGGTTGACGATCGGCGTCACGATCGTGGTGTTCGTCGCCGCGATCCTTCTGTTGCGCTTCGTGCCGAGCCAGTTTTTCCCGCCATCCGACCGGCCGGAACTTCTCGTCGACCTGACCCTGCGCCAGAATGCATCGATCTACGCAAGCGAGACTGTTGCGAAACGACTCGAGCAGACGCTGGCCAGCGATCAGGACATCGACCACTGGAGCACCTATGTAGGTCGCGGAGCGATCCGCTTCTACCTGCCGCTCAACGCACAGTTGCCCAATCCATTCTTCGCGCAACTGGTACTGGTGACGAAGAACGTCGACGCCCGAATCCGCGTGCAGGATCGCCTCGAGAAGCTGCTCACCGAGCAATTCCCCGACGTCGTCGCGCGCATATCGCCGCTCGAGCTCGGACCTCCGGTCGGATGGCCACTGCAATGGCGCGTGAGCGGCCCGGACAACGACGAAGTGGCGAAGATCGCGCAGGGTGTCGCGCAGGTTATCGGGGCCGATCCGCGTGCGCGGCACGTCAACTACGATTGGCTGGAACCGGCGCGGCAGCTGCGCATCAAGGTCGATCAGGAACAGGTCCGCCGTCTCGGTGTGAGCTCTGCGGATTTGGCCGCCGTGCTCAACGCCGCGATCACGGGATCGTCCGTCACGCAGGTCCGTGACGGTATTTATCTCATCAACGTCGTCGCGCGTGCCACGGAGACCGAGCGCGGGGCCGTGTCCACGCTGCGCGCCCTGCAGGTGCCCATCGCGAGCGGACGCACGGTGCCGCTGACTCAGTTCGCGAGTTTCGAATACGGCCAGGAGTATCCGCTCATCTGGCGCCGCAACCGCGTGCCGACCCTCACGGTTCGAGCCGACGTCGTGCACGGCATGCTGCCCGCAGCGGTTGTCGCGGATGTCGAGCCGAAGATCCGTGAGCTGAACGCGACGCTCGCCAAGCCCTACAAGATCGAGCTGGGCGGAATCGCCGAGGAAGGGGCTGAATCGCAGGCGTCGGTGTTCGCGGTGGTGCCGCTGATGCTCGTGCTGATGGTCACAGTGCTGATGTTCGCGCTGCAGAGCTTCAAGCGCCTGGCGATCGTGCTGGCCCTTCTGCCGCTCGGCATCGTCGGCGTCGTGCTCGCGCTGATGTTATCCGGGCGGCCGCTGGGCTTTGTCGCGATCCTGGGTGTCCTTTCGCTGCTCGGCATGATTGCCAAGAACGCGGTGATCCTGATCGTGCAGATCGAGAACGACCGAATGGAGGGTCTGGGGGTGCGGGACGCGATCATGCAGGCGTCGAGTTCTCGCCTGCGACCGATGATGCTTACGGCGATCTCGACGGTACTCGGGTTGATCCCGATCGCTCCCACTGTCTTCTGGGGCCCGATGGCGTTTGCGATCATGGGAGGCTTGCTCGTCGCGACGCTCTTGACGCTCGTGTTCCTGCCAACGGTGTACCTGATGGTCTTCGCAGATGAAGATGCGGCGCGGCGGCCGGCGAGTGCGGAGCCCGTCTGACTTGACGGTCGAGATATGAGGATGCGCTCGCTTTTTATGCTCGCCGTCGTCGCGCTCACAGGCTGCGCGATGGGACCGAATTATGTGCGGCCGGAAGTCGCCGCACCGGTCGCATGGCGGATCGACTACCCGAAGGCTGCCGAGGTTGCGAACGCCAAATGGTGGGAGAAGTTCGGCGATCCGGAGCTGAATGGCCTGATCGAGACCGCCTTGCGCGACAACCACGACGTGCGCATCGCCGCCGCAAGGGTCGAGCAATTCATGGGGCAACTCGTCGCCACGCGGTCGCAGCTATTTCCACAGCTGGGCTACAGCGCCGACGTCACTCGTTCGCGATCGAGTCGCGTGAGTTTGCCGGCACTGCCGCCTGGCGTCGACAACTACTTCACCCTTTACGGGGCCTCGCTCGGGGCATCCTGGCAGCTCGATCTATTCGGTCACGTCCGTCGCTTGAGCGAAGCCGCACAGGCGCAAGTCTACGCAAGCGAGCAAGGCAAGCGCGGCGTCGTACTCTCGCTGGTCACGGCAATCGCATCAAGCTACATCATCCTTCGTGCGCTCGACCGTCAGCTTGAAATCGCACAGGCGACCGCCCGCAACTTCGGTGATACCCAGCGCATCTTCGATGCGCGGTTCAGGGCGGGCATCGTGTCGAAGATCGAGGTCACGCAGATCGCATCACAATACCAGCAGGCGCTGGCGGCGATCCCTGGCATCCGCCAGCAGATCGCCGCGCAGGAGAACCTGATCAGCGTCCTTCTTGGACGAAACCCGGGGACGATCGCGCGCGGCATGACCATCGATGACCTCGTCACGCCACTGATTCCAGCGGATCTCCCGTCCTCGCTCCTCGAGCGCCGTCCCGACATCCTGCAGGCCGAGCAGAATCTGATCGCTGCGAACTCCAATGTCGGCGCAACGCAAGCGCTCTATTTTCCTACGTTGTCGCTGACGGGCGCGCTCGGTTCCGCAAGCACGGCCTTCGGTGCCTTCCTGACCGGTCCGGCGAGCGCTTGGCTGATCGGTGCAAGTCTGGCCGGTCCGATCTTCACCTTCGGCGGCATCGAGGGACAGGTTTTCGCTGCCGAGGCGCAGCGAAGGCAAGCGATCGAGTTCTACCAGATGACGATCATCAATGCGTTCCGCGAGACCGACAATGCGCTGACCGGCTCGCAGGAGGCGCGCGCGCAGTTTGCGGAGCAGACCAAGCGCGTGCTGGCCCTCCGCGAGTACGCGCGGCTTGCGCACCTGCGATTCGAAAAGGGGATCGCGAGCTACCTCGAAGTCCTGATCGCCGATAACGAGCTCTTCAGCGCCGAATTGACATCGGTGCAATTGCTCGCGAACCAATACACTCAGCTCGTGAATGTCTATCAGGCAATGGGAGGTGGCTGGGTCGATATTGCCGACTCGATGGCGCCGAAGCCGCAAAGGATGGCTCCAATGCGGTTGCAGTAGCGAAGTCGATGCGGACATCAAGAATCAGCTCTCGCGAGCCGCGCCGAGCTCGCGCGCGGTCGGACTCGTGCGGGTGCATCGATACGTGGCGCGTGCCGCCGCGCGAGTCGCGCGGGCTGACCTTCAGAACAGCATGAATCTCGCCATTGGTTCGGCGCTCGCGTGCATCGGCTTGACTGTTCCGGTGGTCGTGCTCGCGGCTTTTCCCTTTGACCTGCCGCTGGTTCTCGGCCTGGTGCCCAAGGAACTCGCGTTGCTCGGCGTCACGTTTTTCGTGAGCGTGGCAACCTTGGGCACGGGCCCGCACTCACGTGATGCAGGGCGCTGTGCACCTCGTGATGTTTGCCGCGTTTCTGTTCCTGGCTTTTCTTCACCGATCCGGCTGGCTGTGACGCCGTGGGTATGGCCGGCGCTATGGTGCGTTGTCAGCGCTTCGTCAACTTGCGGTTCCTCAGCTTGAGCAATAGACTGTGCTTCGGTTCGCGAAGCGGCGGCGAACGCTACGCGATTTGCGGAATTCATTGACTCTGCGGGAGTGGAATGATGAACAACAGCAGCTTTCTCGTAGTCGTTCTCGTGAGCACCTTGGTTGTCGCTCCGTTGATGGGTTGCGCGAGCGCTCAGGACAAGGCCGCTAGTGCGCAAAGACAGTCATCCCAGGCGGACTTAAAGATCAAGCAGGAGCGCCTGAGAATGATCGATGAATATAGGAAGTGTGTCTCTGACGCGGGCGACGACATGATGAAGGCCGACAGCTGCGACCGCATTCTCAAGGCTATCGAAGCCCTGAAGTAGCGCCCCGCGTCGCGACCGGACGGAAGCTGCCTCTATTGCCTTTGCAAGTTCGAGGGGCAATCAGTTGCAATAAGACTGCGGTCGCATACGGCGACGTTACTGGCTTGCATGACACTGATCCTCGTGATCCGGTACCTCTGGGGACGCCGAAGTTCAGATCCTCAACGGTGAAATTTGACCAGGTCTTCGGAGGAAATGAGAAAGCCCTGCCTCGCATGAATAGCAAACGTCCTGCAGATCGATCGTGCAGATCGAGGGCACCCATGAGTGCGCGAAACCTGCCGCTGACGTGCAAAGCCTTGATCCGCGTTTTCGCAAGATGGTGATTTCGGGCACGACGCCGAGGAATGAACATCGAACTGAACCTGGGCGTTCCTGCGACACTGGCGATGGCAGCGCTCGTGCTGATCCTTGGCCGTCGGTTGATCGAGCGCATCGATTTCCTGCAGAAGTATGCGATTCCCGAACCGGTTGCCGGCGGCCTGGCTGCCGCGCTGTTCGTAGCCGCGCTCCACGCGATGGGCATGCGCATCGCATTCGACACGTCGCTGCAGCCAGGGCTCATGCTGGCTTTCTTCGCGACCATCGGCCTGGGTGCCGACGCCAGAATGCTCGCGCGCGGCGGACGTGCCCTTCTGCTTTTCACCGCATGTGTCGTGGGCATGCTCGTCATCGAAAACCTCATCGGCGTCGGTGCCGCGAAGGTCCTGGGGGTCGACCCTTTGATCGGCCTGATTGCGGGTTCGGTGACGATGGCAGGCGGGCACGGAACGGGCGCAGCATGGGGTCAGCGATTCGCGGAGGTTTTCGGGCTACCGGAAGCGCCGGCGGTCGGGCTTGCCTCGGCCACGTTCGGTCTCGTCATCGGCGGCATCATTGGCGGACCCGTGGCGATGCGCCTTATCCACCGTTTGCAGGCTAGGGGCGCTCCGCTCGGACTACCCGCTGCCGAAACGCTTGCACACGACTCGGCTGAAGCCTCAGGTGCGTTTACGCCTGAGCGGCTGACCGTCACAATCGTGCTGATCGCCGCGAGCGTCGCTGCCGGAACCGCGCTCTCGCGAGCGACGGAGAATCCGGTATTCACGTTGCCGACGTTCGTTTGGACGTTGTTCGTCGGCGCACTCGTGCGGAATGTGCTCGCGATCGCCAAGTTGCACGAAATCGATGGCCGGGCCTTGAGCTTCGCCGGAATCGTCGCGCTGTCGCTCTTCCTCGCGATGGCACTGATGAGCTTACGCCTGTGGGACGTTGCCTCGCTGGCCTTGCCGATGCTCGTCATCCTCCTACTCCAGGCGCTGGGTGTCGCGCTGTTCTCATCCCTTGTTACTTTCAGGGTGATGGGCGCGAACTACGAGGCGGCGGCGCTGGTGGCCGGCCAGTGCGGATTCGGGCTCGGCGCGACGCCGACGGCGATCGCCAACCTGCAGGCAATCTTTGCTCGCTACGGTGTCGCGCCGCAGGCCCTCATCGTGGTCCCGGTGGTGGGCGCATTCCTGATCGACATTGCCAACGCGATCGTCATAAGCGCGTTCGTCTATGTCATCCCGGCACTGCGTTGAATTGTCGTGGCGTCCGCCCCGTAAATCGATGCTGAGAATCTGATGGACGAAGCCCTAGTCGAGCATGCCAGCGCAAAGGCCATCATCGGTCAACTCGAGTCGATGTATCCCAACGAAGATCTTTACGACTCCAAGTTCACCTTGCTAGGCGGCTGGCGCCGCGTTTTTGTCTTAGACTCCGTTACCGGCGGAACGGCTATGCTCCCACAGCCGGCGCTCGGGTGTCGCGGTAACTATGTCGTGACAGCTTGCCGCTTACCCTATTGACGCGACTTGGCGCCAGATTTTGAATTTCCGCGCGAACGCGAAGGCGTTCTTGCCTTTGGCGTGGCGAGATGGTCGATCACCGTGCGGGGACGATCAGGAAATTTCGCGACCAGTTCCAGCTTGCCTCCCATTGCCTCGACATAACGGCGAAGTGTCGAGAGCAGCATATCGCTGCGTCTCTCGATGCGCGAGATGGTGTCCTGTCCGACGCCCAGACTCGTCGCAAGTTCTGCTTGCGTCCGCTCGATTGCCTGACGCAAGTCTTTCAGCGTCGCCAGTTCGCTCGCGCGCTGTTCGATCTTCACGCGCCGCTTGGCCGGCAGAGTGGCGAGGATGTGTTTTAGAGTTCTTGCCATGATGATTCTCCTATCGCATCCTCGTGAGTGCCTTCAAGGATGAAATGTGTTCGTCAAATCGTCGGTCCACGATTGCGATCAGGCGTTTGTAAAAGCGTCTCTGATGGACTCCACCTTTATCGCCACCTACCAACAAGACGGCGCGGCGACTCGGATCAAATGCAAACGCCATGCGCCACACCTGTCTTTCCCATGAAAAGCGCAACTCCTTCATGTTGGCGTGCCTGGACCTCTTTAAAGTATCAACCGTGGGGCGACCAAGGTCAGGACCATAGTTCTCTAATAGTTTTGCGTGGGCAAGCAGTTCGTCTTGCAGCGCTTCATCCAACCCTTGGAACTCGACGTCGAATTCCTCGTGAAAGATGACGCCCCAGATCATTCTGCATTATGTATCAAATGACATATGGATACAAGTACATATCATTGCGAACGCTTTGACGCACCGTCGCTGCGTGGCGATTGAGCTACAGGTATGGAGGCGGGGGTCGGAATCGAACCGGCGTGGACGGCTTTGCAGGCCGCTGCAT
>JBEPUI010000003.1:0-104646 GCA_041691615.1 Pseudomonadota bacterium | reverse complement strand
GCGGTTGACGAAGCGCGCCTTGGCCATGCGGTTGACGAAGCGCGCCTTGGCGATGTGGTTGACGACGCGCGCCTTGGCGATGCGGTTGACGAAGCGCGCCTTGGCCATGCGGTTGGCGACGCGCGCCTCGGCGATGCTATAGTCGCGATGCGCGGCGGCGGCTCGATTCCGAATGCCGGCGCGCGACCGACGCCATGATCAGCACCGACGACTCCTTCGATTGCGTGGCCCATCCCGCTCCTGCGCGGTGGTGGCGACGCGGCGACTGGCGCGGCTAAACGCCGCCCACTCCCGCGCCACGGCGTCGCGCGCCTCGCAACAAACGTCCAAGCGACGCCTTCACGAAGCAACTGATCGAAGGTCGTCGAACATGCTTACCGAAGTCGAATTCGCGGCGCTCGCAGCGCTCGGCCACAACCGCATTCCCCTGGTGCTCGAGTCGTTCGCCGACCTCGACACGCCGCTGTCGCTCTACCTGAAGCTAGCTTGCACCGGCACGTCCGCGCGCGATTCGTTCCTGCTCGAATCGGTGGTCGGTGGCGAGCGCTTCGGCCGCTACTCCTTCATCGGCCTGCCCGCGAAGACACGAATCACCGCGACCGGCACGCAAGTCACCGTCGCGCGCACCGGCGAGGTGGAGCGATTCGACGGCGATCCGCTGGCGTTCGTCGCCGGCTATCTGAAGCGGTTCCATGCGGCGAGCGTGCCCAATCTGCCGCGGTTCTGCGGCGGCCTCGCCGGATACTTCGGCTACGATTGCGTGCGCCATATCGAAAGCCGCCTCGCGCATACGGCGCCACCCAGCACCGGCGTGCAGGCCGACGTGCCGGACATGCTGCTGCTGCTGACCGAGGAGCTTGCGGTCGTCGACAACCTGACGGGCAAGATCTCGCTGATCGTCTATGCCGATCCGCAATCGCCGGATGCGTACGCGCGCGCGGCGACGCGGCTCGACGAGCTGCGGCGCAAGCTGCGCGAGCCTGTGGCGATCCCGTTCGAGACCGGCAGCACGCGCACGATTGCGCACAGCGAATTCGGCGAACAGGCATACCAGCGCGCGGTGACGCGCGCCAAGGAGTACATCGCCGCCGGCGACTGCATGCAGGTGGTGATCTCGCAGCGGATGCAGCGCGATTTCTCGTCGCCGCCGCTGTCGCTTTATCGCGCGCTGCGCTCGGTCAACCCTTCGCCGTACATGTTCTACTACGACTTCGGCGACTTCCACGTGGTCGGCGCGTCGCCCGAGATCCTGGTGCGCAAGGAAGGCCGCGGCATCACGCTTCGGCCGATCGCCGGCACGCGCCCGCGCGGGGCGACGCGCGAAGCCGACGAGCTGCTGGCGAAGGAATTGCTGGCGGATCCGAAGGAAGTCGCCGAGCACGTGATGCTGATCGACCTTGGCCGCAACGACGTCGGGCGCGTCGCCGTCGTGGGTTCGGTGAACGTCACCGAGCGCATGGTCATCGAACGCTATTCGCACGTGATGCATATCGTCTCCAACGTCGAAGGCGAGCTGCCGCCGGCGATGACCAGCGTCGACGTGCTGCGCGCGGCGTTTCCCGCGGGCACCGTGAGCGGCGCGCCCAAGGTGCGCGCGATGCAGATCATCGACGAGCTCGAGCCGAGCGCGCGCGGCGTGTACGCGGGAGCCGTCGGCTATATCAGCTTCCAGGACGACATGGACACGGCGATCGCGCTGCGCACGGCGGTGGTCAAGGACGGCAAGCTGTTCGTTCAGGCGGGCGGCGGCATCGTCCACGACTCGACGCCCGAGTCCGAATGGCAGGAGACGCTCAACAAGGCGCGCGCGTTGATGCGCGCGGCGGACATGGTGCAGGACGGCCTCGACACCGGACGCTGACGTGGCGGAAACGGCATCGGCACCGGCCCGGCGCGTGGCGAGAGCGCGTGCGCGGCCGCCCACGCAATGGCTGGTCTACGCCACCGTCGCCGTGCTGATCGCCATTGGCGTCGCATTGCAGTCCACTGCCCCGCTGATGGCGTGGCGCATCGAGGCGGGCGTGGTCACGTCGCTGTGCGTGGTTGCGTTGTGGTGGGTGCTCGGATTTGCACTGCGCAGCGACGCCGCGGGCTTCGTCACGTTGGCGCTGACGATCGCACTCGCGGCCACCGTGTCGCGGATCAAGCGCGGGCACCTCGGCGAGCCGCTCTATCCGTGGGATCTCCTTCTGGTCCGCGAAGCGACCGGCATCGCTGCGCATTACGTCCCGGTCATCGCGTGGATCGGCGCGGCCGCCGGAGTCGTAGTCCTGGTCGCGGCAATCATCCGCTTCCGCCGCGGCGCATCTGCGCCGTGGTGGCTCGCACTGCTCGGCGCCGCGGGTCTCGCGTTCGTCGTCACCACCTCGCTGCTCGTCAGCGCGCCGTTTCCCGCGCGCAACGTGGTCTGGGACTTGCCGCAGAACGCCGACTACAACGGGCCGCTGCTGGCCTTCGTGTTCAACGCCCGTGCGCTGTTGCTGCCGAGGCCCGGCGTCACGAGCGCGCAGGCCCGGACGGCGCTCGCCGCCGCGCATGGCGCGCCGATTGTTGGCGACGCAGGCAAGCCCGACGTCGTCATCGTCCTTTCCGAAGCGTGGATGGATGTCGCGGCGCTCGGGAGCGAGATGAGCGCCTGCCTCGCGCCGCACGCGCGTCAGCGGTTCGTGTCGCCGACTTTCGGCGGAGGCACCGCCAACGTCGAGTTCGAGCTGCACACCGGTTATCCACTGGGCTTCGTTCCGTACGGCACGATGCCGTACCGGATGTACATCCGCCGGGCCGTCACGAGCGCGCTGCCGTCGACCTTTCGCGCACAGGGCTATGACACGCTCGGCACGCACAATTTCGCACGCACGTTCTGGAACCGCGACCGCGTTTATCCGCTGCTTGGATTCGACCGGTTCGTGGCACTCGAGGACATGCCGCCGCGCGTCGACCGCGGCGCGTTCCCCGACGATTCGATGATGTTCGACACCATCAAACGCGAGTTGAACCGCGAAAGTCCGAAGCCCCGCTTCATCTTCGCCGCGTCGATGATGAACCACGGCCTTTACGACGGCGAAAGCCGTTATCCGCGCCGCGATCCGCCGTCGGCATCCGTCGCGGCGGCACTCGATCCCGCGCAACAGGTCGCCGTCGGCAACTACATCGCGATCGCGCACGATTTCGAGCAGATGCTGTGCGCGCTGATGGACACTCTCGCCAAGCGCGACCGCGAGACCGTGCTGGTCGCCTTCGGTGATCACTGGCCGACGTTCGGGCGCGACCTCGCGGTATTCCGCGAGCTGCGCATCGCGTCCGGCAAGGACATCAACACGCTGCCCTATGCCGAGGCGATTCGCATGCACCGCACGCCGCTCGTCGCATGGAGCAATCGGCATGGCGATCTCGCGCTCGGCGACGGCGTCGTGCCGTCGTATGGATTGGGCGCCGAAGTGATGTCGCACGCGGGCCTCCCCGTCGAAGGCTCCTGGGCGTTGGAGCTCGCCCACTACCGCCAAACGCTGGATATCGCGTGCTGCTATCGCGACAAGGCCGGCAAGGAGGTCGACCTGCGCAACATCGCCGGCTACGACGTGCTCTACCGCGACGCGTTCGACCGCGTGCTGGCGCCGTCCACCGCGCAGCCATGATCCTTGCGCGCGCGCCCGTCTGCTGGCTCGCCGACCGGACGCCAACGCGCGACAACAACATCAAGCTGCTGCGGCATGTCGCGGCGCTGTGCGTAGTGCTGTTCCACAGCATGGCGTTGAGCGGCCACATCGGTGACGAACCTTTGTGGCGGCGCGTCCCGCAGACCGATCTCGGCCTGCTGGGCGTGCAGATCTTCTTCGTGCTGTCGGGCTTCCTGGTCACGCAAAGCTGGCTCGCGCGCCCGCACTTGCGATCGTTCGTCGCGGCGCGCGTGCTGCGGATTTATCCGGCGCTCGTCGTCGCCACGCTGTTCACCATCGCGCTCGCCGGATGCTCGTCGACGTTGCGATGGGAGGACTACCTTGCAAGCCCGGCGACGCGCGCCTACCTTTGGCGTACCGCGACTGCGGTTGGCGTGACCGAACTGCTGCCCGGGGCGTTCTCCGCCAATCCTTGGCCGCACGCGGCGAATGGATCGTTGTGGACGCTGCCGATCGAGTTGCGCCTCTACGGCTGCGTCGCCATTGCGGGAATCGCCGGCGTGCTCGCGCGTCGGTGGGTTTTCTTCGCCGCGCTCGGGCTTTCGATCGCGCTGTGCGCGGCGTGGCCGCTGATCGCGGAGGCGAGCGGCCACATGCGCGTCGTCCGCGGCCTCGTGCTGCTGTTCGCGCTGGGATCGGCGGCGTTCGTCTGGCGAGTTCACGTGCCGCTTTCGATCGGCGTCGTGGCAGCTTGCATCGGCATCTACGCCTGGAATCCAGGGGAGTACGCGCGTGGAGTACTGGCGCTGCCGATGCTGGTGTATGTCGTGCTGGCATTCGCGTACCACCCGCGCCTGCGGTGCAGGCTCGGCGCATTCGAGCGCGCCGGCGATTACTCGTACGGCATCTACGTCTATGCATTTCCCATCCAGCAGACCATTGCGATGCGGGTCCCGGATATCGGCCCGTGGGCGCTGTTCGCGGCGACGGTTGTCGCCGCGGGCGCCGCCGCCGCGATGTCATGGCATTTCGTCGAAGCGCCGGCGTTGCGGCAGAAGTCGCGATTCGTCAAGCCGGCGAGCGGGCTCTAAAAGTGGGCCCGGTGGCGGCGCCGCCATTGGCGAGCGGCTGCCGGAAAATGTTGATAGAATCGCGCCATGCCGTTCGCATTCGACCTGTCGCAGCTTCGTTCGTCCCGCCGCTGGCGGTAGTCCGCCACGCATCGCACGTTTCCCCGTCAGCCCGCCGCCCCGCGGGCCGGATTGCCGAACCGGGTTCCCAGGGCATCCCGATCAAGAGAAGTGCGTTGATTCGCGTGCGAGTCAACCCGGACGAGGACTCCCATGCTTTTGATGATCGACAACTACGACAGCTTCACCTACAACCTCGTGCAGTATTTCGGCGAGCTGGGCGCGCAGGTCCGCGTGTTCCGCAACGACGCGATCACGCTCGACGACGTCGCCAAGCTCGCGCCGGATCGTATCGTTGTATCACCGGGCCCGTGCACGCCGGTCGAGGCCGGCATCTCGGTGCCGCTGATCCGCCGTTTCGCCGGCGAGATTCCGATCCTTGGCGTGTGCCTCGGCCATCAGGCGATCGGCCAGGCATTCGGCGGGCGCATCGTGCGCGCTCGGCAGGTGATGCACGGCAAGATGTCGGGGATCGCGCATGATTCGCGCGGCGTGTTCGAAGGACTGCCGACGCCCTTCACCGCGACGCGCTACCATTCGCTGGCGATCGAGCGCGCGACCTGCCCCGCCGAGCTCGAGATCACGGCAACGTCGGACGATGGCGAGATCATGGGGGTGCGTCATCGCACGCTGGCGGTCGAAGGCGTGCAATTCCACCCCGAAGCGCTGCTGACCGAGCACGGCAAGGCGCTGCTCGCGAATTTCCTGACCATGCACTAGAGGACGACTACGATGACGATCAACGTGCAGGAAGCGCTGCAGCGCACGATCGAGCACCGCGAGATCTTTCACGACGAAATGCTCGCGGTGATGCGCGAGATCATGAGCGGCGAAGTCACGCCGGTGATGATCGCCGCACTGACGGTCGGCCTGCGGGTGAAGAAGGAGACGGTCGGCGAAATCGCCGCCGCGGCGCAGGTGATGCGCGAGTTCGCGACGCGAGTCGACGTGCCCGACCCGGACAATCTGCTCGACATCGTCGGCACCGGCGGTGATTCATCGCAGACGTTCAACATATCCACGGCGTCGATGTTCGTCGCCGCGGGCGCCGGCGCGCGCGTCGCCAAGCACGGCGGGCGCTCGGTGTCGTCGAAGTCCGGCAGTGCCGACGTGCTCGAGGCGCTGGGCGCCAACATCATGCTGGCGCCGGCCGCGGTGGCGCAATGCATCGCCGACACCGGCGTGGGTTTCATGTTCGCGCCCAACCATCACGGCGCGATGAAGCACGCGGCACCGGTTCGCAAGGAGCTGGGCGTGCGCACGATCTTCAACATCCTGGGGCCGCTGACCAATCCGGCCGGCGCCGGCAACCAGTTGATCGGCGTGTTCCATCCCGACCTCGTGGGCATCCACGTGCGCGTGCTGCAGCGGCTCGGCAGCAAGCGTGCGATCGTCGTCTACGGCCGCGACGGCATGGACGAAGTGTCGCTGGGGGCGGCGACGATGGTCGGCGAGCTGATCGGCAACACGGTGCGCGAATACGACATCCACCCGGAGGATTTCGGACTGTCGATGAAATCCAATCGCGGCCTCAAGGTGAGCAACGCCGGCGAGTCGAAGGACATGGTGCTCGAGGCGCTTGCCAACACCGACGGCACGCCGCGCGAAATCGTCACGCTCAACGCCGGCACGGCGCTGTATGCGAGCGGCATCGCCAGCTCGATCGCCGAGGGCATCGACCAGGCGCGCGCGTCGATCGCCTCGGGTGCGGCGCGGGCGAAGCTCGACGCGTTCGTGGCGGCGACTCAAAGGCTGGGGACGCCGCGATGAAGGCCGACGCCCGCTCGGACATTCTCGCGCGCATCGTCGCCGACAAGGCCGAAGAGGTGATCTCGGCGCAAATGGCGCGTCCGCTCGCCGAAGTGGAGGCCAGCGCGCGCGCACTTCCGCCGCCGCGCGACTTCATCGCGGCCCTGCGCCATCGCGTTGCGGCGAAGCGCACCGCGGTGATCGCCGAGATCAAGAAGGCTTCACCCAGCAAGGGCGTGCTGCGCGACGACTTCGATCCCGCTGCGATCGCCGCTTCGTACGAGCGCGCGGGTGCGGCGTGCCTGTCGGTGCTGACCGACGTCAAGTATTTCCACGGCTCCGACGACGCGTTGCTGGCCGCTCGCGCGGCGACGTCGCTGCCGGTGCTGCGCAAGGAATTCATCGTCGACGAGTACCAGGTCGCGCAATCGCGCGCACTGGGTGCCGACGCGATCCTGCTGATCGTCGGTGCGCTCGACGACGGGCAGCTCGCCGCGTTCGAAGCCAAGGCGCTAAGCTACGGCATGGCGGTGCTGGTCGAGGTGCACGACGCGCGCGAGCTGGTGCGCGCGCTCGCGCTGACCACGCCGCTGATCGGCATCAACAACCGCGATCTCAAGACCTTCAACGTGTCGTTGTCGACCACGCTCGATCTGCTGTCGAAAGTGCCGCCCGACCGGATCGTCATCACCGAAAGCGGCATCGCCACGGCAAAAGACGTCGCGTTGATGCAAGGCCGCGGCGTCAATGCTTTCCTGGTGGGCGAAGCGCTGATGCGCGTCGCCGATCCCGGCGAGGGCCTCGCAGCGCTGTTCGGCGCGCAACTGGGCCTGCCACCAGGCTGAGTTCCGCGCCGGATCGCGCCGGCAATCCCGCCGAATCGAGGCGCGCGCAGCCCCTTTGCCTGCAATTCGCGGTAAAATTTACGTCGGTCGCCGCGCGTTGAGCGCCGGCCACCGAATCCCATCCGAATCCCAAGAAGGGGCGCGTGTCCGCGATCGCCGCACACGGTGTAGCCAAGCATTGGACGACCGCCGACGGACAGGTGCGCGCCGTCGACGGCATTTCCTTCGCATTCGACGCTGGCACGCTCAACGTGCTGCTGGGTCCGTCGGGCTGCGGCAAGTCGACGACGCTGCGCCTGCTGGCGGGGCTCGACACCGCAGATGCCGGACGCGTTGAGATCGCCGGCGCGGATGTCACGAACCTGCCACCGTCGAAGCGCAACATCTCGATGGTGTTCCAGTCGTACGCATTGTTCCCGCATCTCGACGTCGCCGAGAACATCCTGTTCGGCCTGCGCGTGCGCAACGTTTCCGCCGCCGAATGCCGCACTCGGCTCGACGAAGTCGCCGCGCTGCTGGGGCTCGCCCCTTATCTCGCGCGCAAGCCTTCGCAGCTTTCCGGCGGCCAGCAGCAGCGGGTTGCGCTCGGCCGCGCGATCATCGCGCGCGCGCCTGTGTGCCTGATGGATGAGCCGCTGTCGAACCTGGACGCGCAATTGCGCGCGGAAATGCGCCAGGAGATACGCGCGCTGCAGATGCGTCTCGGAATGACGATGGTGTATGTCACGCACGACCAGGTCGAGGCGATGTCGATGGCCGACCGCGTGGTGCTGCTCAACAGCGGCCGGGTCGAGCAGAACGGCACGCCGTCGGATTTGTACGAGACGCCGGCCAACGTGTTCGTTGCGCGCTTCATCGGCACGCCGCCGATGAACCTGCTGCGCCTCGCGGCGGCTGCAGGCGGTGCGGCGATTGCCGGCACCGCCGGCCCCGCCGTGCTGCCGCGCGAATGCGCCGGCGGCACGCTGGGTGTGCGGCCCGAGCATGTCGAGCTCGCGTTCGAGCGCGGCATCCGGGCGAGTGTGGCCAACGTCGAATATCTCGGCGCCGACTCGATGGTGACCTGCCGGGTCGGCGACCAGGTGCTGCTGGCGCGGGTCGCCGGCCGCTGCGGCCTCGCGCGCGGCGACGCGACATGGGTTCAATGGGCGACGGGTGCGCAGCTATGGTTCAACGAGGGCGGCGCGCGCGCCGAGATCGCACAAGAGCACGCGACGACGATGATCGCGTGACGATGCGGCAATCGGTTTTCAACAGGAGGAGAGGCATGATCATGCAATGCATCCGGCGCTGGCTCGCGCCATTGGCAGCACTGTTGGTACTCGCGGCCGCCCCGGCGCTCGCGCAGGCACCCGTCGACGTGCAGTTTTTCTATCCGGTGGCGGTCGGCGGCCCGATCACCAAGATCATCGACGGCTACGTCGCCGACTTCGAGAAGGACAATCCCGGCATCAAGCTGCACCCGATCTACTCCGGCAGCTACCAGGAGTCGATCGCCAAGGCCATGACGGCCGTCAAGAGCGGCGATCCGCCGGTGACGTCGATCCTGCTGTCGACCGACATGTTCACGCTGATCGACGAGGATGCGATCGTGCCGTTCGACGAGCTGATCAAGACCGACGCCGACCGCGCGTGGCTGAAGAGCTTCTACCCCGCCTTCATGGAAAACAGCCAGACCGGCGGCAAGACCTGGGGCATTCCGTTCCAGCGCTCGACGATCGTGATGTTCTACAACAAGGACGCGTTCAAGGAAGCGGGGCTCGATCCCAACACGCCGCCGCAGACGTGGCAGCAGCAGGTGCAGTACGCGCAGAAGCTCACCAAGCGCGATGCTTCCGGCAACGTCAGCCAATGGGGCGTGCAGATCCCGTCGTCGGGATTTCCCTACTGGCTGTTCCAGGGGCTGGCGATCGAGAACGGCGTCAACCTGATGAACAGCGCGGGTACGCAGACCTACTACGACAAGCCGGAGGTGATCGCGGCGCTGCAATACTGGGTGGACCTGGTGAAGAAATTCAAGGTGCATCCGGAAGGCATCGTCGAGTGGGGAACCACGCCCAAGGACTTCTTCGAGCGCAAGGTCGCGATGATGTGGACGACCACCGGCAACCTGACCAACGTCAAGGCCAACGCGAAGTTCGACTTCGGCGTGGCGATGCTGCCGTCGAACAAGCAGCGCGGCAGCCCCACCGGCGGCGGCAACTTCTACATCTTCAAGAAATCGACGCCGGCGCAGCGCGAAGCGGCGTTCAAGTTCATCAAGTGGGTGACCACGCCCGAGCGCGCTGCGCAGTGGGGCATCGACACCGGCTACGTCGCCGTGCGCCCCGACGCGTGGGAAACGCCGGTGATGAAGAAGTATGTCGCCGAATTCCCGCCGGCGGCCGTCGCCCGCGACCAGTTGCCGTATGCGAAGGCCGAGCTGTCGACGCACGACAACCAGCGCGTGACCAAGGCGCTGAACGACGGGCTGCAGGCCGCGCTGACCGGCACCAAGACGCCGGAACAGGCGATGAAGGATGCGCAGCGCGAATCCGACCGCCTGTTGAAGACGTACAAGTAAACGCGATCAATACGCCGAAGGAACTCCCCGCCCGTTCGCGGGCGGGGAGCCTGCCGCGATGACGCGCACCCGACAATGGCTCTACGCCTGGCTGATGCTGCTGCCGGCGATGACGCTGCTCGTGCTGTTCACGCACTATCCCGCGGTCGCCAATCTCTGGCACAGCTTCTACTCGACGCCCAAGGGTGCGCGGCCCGCGGTGTTCATCGGCCTCGACAATTATCGCAACCTCGTTGCCGACCCGATCTTCTGGCAGGCGTTCACCAACAACCTGATCTACGCAGCGGGAACGATCCCGGTGTCGATCGCGCTTTCCTTGCTGATGGCGGTGTGGGTCAACGGCCGCATTGCCGGCAAGGGATTCCTGAGGCTCGCCTACTTCACGCCGACCGTGTTGCCGATGATCGCCGTGGCGAACATCTGGCTGTTCTTCTACACCCCCGAATACGGCCTCGTCGAGCAGATCAGCAAGGGGCTCGGCTTTCCGAGCCACAACTGGCTGGGCAGCCAGAGCACCGCGCTGGGCTGCCTGATGGTGGTGACCGTGTGGAAGGAAGCGGGTTTTTTCATGATCTTCTACCTCGCGGCGCTGCAGTCGATGTCGCCGCACCTCGCCGAGGCCGCGGCGATCGAGGGTGCTTCACGCTGGTATTTCTTCCGGCGCGTGACGTTTCCGCTGCTGATGCCGGTGACGCTGTTCGTGCTGGTCAATGCGGTGATCAACGCCTTCCGCCTCGTCGACCACATCGTCGTGATGACCCGCGGCGGACCCGACAACGCCACTTCGCTGCTGCTCTACTACATCTATGAAATCGGCTTCAGGTTCTGGGACTCGTCGTATGCCGCCGCGCTTACGATGGTGTTGCTGGTGATGCTCGGCGTCACCGCGCTGCTGCAGTTCGTGTTCCTCGAGCGCAGGACGCACTACCAGTGAACGTCACAGCCACCCTGTTTCGCGCAAAGCATTGCCGATGAGCGTCGCGGCCACCCGAGTGCGCGAGCCCCGCGGCTTCACACACGCGCTGGAAACGTTCGGCGCGTGGCTGCTGGCGATCCTGTGGGTGCTGCCGCTGCTGTACGCGTTCTGGACGGCATTTCACCCATCCGAATTCTCCACGCACCTCGTGCTGTCCGCGCCCTGGACCCTGGAAAATTTCGTCAAGGCCTGGCACGCCGCACCGTTCGCCCGCTACTTCTTCAACACGTTCGTGCTGGTGACGATGGTGCTGGCGGCGCAGCTGGTACTGGTGACGTTCGCCGCCTATGCGTTCGCGCGCTTCGAGTTTCCCGGGCGCAACGTGCTGTTCGCGCTGGTGCTGATGCAGCTGATGATCATGCCCGACGTGCTGATCGTCGAGAACTACCGGACGATGTCGGCGCTCGGTTTGAAGGACACGATCCTTGCGATCGGCTTGCCCTACATGGCGAGCGCATTCGGCATCTTCCTGCTGCGCCAGACGTTCAAGACGGTGCCGCACGAGCTCGACGAAGCCGCGCGCGTCGAGGGCTGCACGCCGCTGCAGACGTTGTGGAGAGTCTACGTCCCGCTCGCGCGACCCACCTATATCGCGTATGCACTGGTAAGCGTCAGCTATCACTGGAACAACTTCCTGTGGCCGCTGATCATCACCAACTCGCCGTCGGTGCGGCCGGTGACCGTGGGACTGCAGGTGTTCTCGGCCACCGACCAGGGCATCGACTGGTCGATCATCACTGCCGCGACGTTGCTTTCGACCGCGCCGCTTCTGATCGCGTTCCTGCTGTTCCAGCGCCAGTTCGTTCAGTCGTTCATGCGCGCCGGCATCCGCTAGCGCGCGTTGCCGAATCGGCGCAGGCGCCGCATCAGGGGGCCGCGCCACGCGAATGCGCGCGCCAGCCGCGGGCGCGCGCCGACGAAGCGCCGGATGTCGCTGCGGCTGACCATCAGCAGCGACTGCGAGCGCACGTAGTCGTCGACCATCGCTGCCACGTCATGCGGCGACGCCGACATGCGCATCGCGCGCTGGCGCTCGACCGCGTCGCGGTAGGCGGCGTCCAGCAGCGCCTGCCGCGAAGCCGCTTCGCTCGCGCTGGCCGGCACGCGGTACTTGGACGTGGTCTTCTCCACGAGCAGGAAGTCGTCGTCGAGCGTATAGCGGGTCCACAGGTTCCAGTCCTCGAGCTGGTCCATGTCCTCGGCGAATCCGCCAAGGCGCTCGTAGAGGGCGCGGTGAAACAGCACCGCCTGGATCGGCAGGAAATTGTGGTGCCACATCGTCAGCCGGTTGAACGGCTGGCGATGCACGGCAGCGTGCGCGACTTCGTCGAACGCCGCGTTGGCGCGATCGGTGACCTCGGTGCGCGTCTCCCAGGCGATGCCATACGCGCCCTTGACGCCGGCCGCCAGCGCCGCCTCGAGCAGCACTTCGACGTGATCGGCGAAGAACACGTCGTCGTCGTCGAGGAAATTGAGCCACTCGCCATGCGCGCGCGACAGCGCGAGGTTGCCAGCGCGCGCGCGGCCGACACGCGTGCCGGTGGCGAAGTAGTCGATGGCGAGGCGGTCGCGAAACGACTCGACGACCTCCGCCGAGCGCGCCGGACCGTCCTCGATGACGACCACTTCGATGCGAGGCCACGTCTGGCTCGCGACCGATGCGAGCGCTTGCGCGAGCCACGCGGGACGGTCGACGGTGCGAATCATCACCGAGACCAGCGGCGTGGCGGCACGCGGCGACTCGCGCAGCGAAGGGAACGCGACGAACGAGCCTTCGCGGCGCTGCTCGTAGTTCCATCCGCTGAAGTGCGGCTTGAAGCCTGCGGTGGCGGCGATGCGCGTGCGTCGGAAATAGCGCCAGTCGCGCGCGAACGCGAACCCCGCGCGGATCATGCCCTTCCGGCGGCCGGCGAAATCCTGCGGCGAAAGGATCTCGGCGGCGAGCAGTGCGAGGCCGCGCAGCGTGGACATCCCCCCGCCGAAGCGCGTGCGCAGGCACAGGTTGGTGCGCACGCCGCCCATCGCCTGCAATGGCTTCACTTCGTCGGCCTGCGCATATGTCCGATGCACGACCGCGAAGCGCGCCAGGTAGCGCAAGCGAAAGCCGCGCGCGCGCAGGCGCCAGGAAATGTCCACGTCTTCGCCGTACATGAAAAGCCGATGGTCGAAGCCGCCGACGGCGTCGAACGCGCTGCGGCGAAACAGCGTGGCGGCGCCACTGGCCCAAGGGGTGTCGAGCGTCACCGGGTCGTACGCCTTCGGATGCTCGTAGGGGATCTGCCGCAGCTCCCACGCCGCGACTGCCTCGTCGTCGGCCTGCGCAACCGCGATCAATGGCGCCGCCACGCCCGGTTCGACGATGCAATCCTGGTTCAGTATCCACAGCCACGGTGCGTCGCCGCGCGCGGCGTTGGCGTTGTGGCCGCGGCCAAATCCCAGGTTCGTCGGCGAATGCGCGACATCGACGTGCGAGAACGCACCTGCCTGCAGCGACGGCAGTGCGCGGATCGCTGCACTCTGATCGGCGTCATCGCTGTTGTCCTGGACCAAAACCCGCACGTCGAGGCCAGCGACCTGCCCGGCGAGGCTCGCGAACAGCCGCTCCAGCAGCGCGAAGTCGGGTCGAAACGTGACGACGCTGACGTCGAGAGCGGTCACGTCGCGCTCATCGGCACTCACCCGCGATCGCGTCGCGCCCACCGGTACAGCAAGCGGCGGGCGAGGCGCGGCGCCTGCTCGACGACGTCGCGATACTCGGCGAGTTGTCGGTTGTCGGCGCTGAGTCGTTCGATTGCGGCCTTCAGCTCCGCGATGTCGCTTTCGAGCTTGTCGCGCCACGCGCGCGAGCCGGCGAGCTCGGTGGTGAGCCGCACCAGCTCGCGGCGGAAAACGAAGCCGTCGAGATTGGCGGCGATTAATGGCGTCAGCGAGTCCGCGGCGTGCGCGCGGGTGTCGGCGTCTGTGACGTCGGCGCCGGCCTCGCGCGGTTGCGCGAGCTGCGCGTAGAGCCGGTCGAATGTTTCTGTCATCGTCGCCAGCGCAGGCACGCGCGCCGGGTCGTTGGGGCGGATCGCGGATTCTACCTGCGCGCGTTCACGCGCGCCGTCGGGCGTCGCCAGATGCGCCATTAGGTTCGCCACGGCCGATGCATCCAGCGGCGCCGGCAACCGCCAGCCGCCGCCCCACTGCGCGACGCGCTCGCCGAGCGCGCCCGCATCGGGCACGATGACCGCCCGGCCGCTCGCCCACGCTTCGGACAACGTATAGCTGAAGCTCTCGGGCAGACGGTTGGGAAACAGCACGAAATCCACGCCATAGGCATCGAGCAGGGCAGGCAACGTCGCGTCGTCGTAGGGTCCGTGGATGTAGAGCTTGCCGGCGAGCGGCCATCCGGGCTCGATCTGCGACTCGGTGTAGCCGATCACCACCAGGCTCGCGTCCTGCGCCGCCAGCGCCTCGGCCATCGCCGGCAACGCGTCGCTGCCCTTGTGGGTGCCGACCGCGCCGATCACGGCGAGCGTGCTCTTGCGCGCCGCAGCGCGAAACGCTTGCGCGGCGTCCGACACCGGCAAGGTTGCGCGGTCAGTGGTCGCAGTCGCATCGATGCCCGGCGCGACCACGGTGACTTCGATGCCGGGAAAGTGCGCGTTCGCAAGCGACGCGATGAACCCCGACGGCGCGATCACCGCGGCGGCGACCTCGAGCATCGGGTGCACGCGCGCGATCTCGATCGCATCGGCGTCGAGGTCGCCGTCGAACGCGCGGGGGGCGACGAAACTCACGTCGTGCAGCGTGACGATGCAGGGCAACGCGAACCTGCTTCGCGCGCGTGCCAGCGCTGACTCGCATTCGCGGGTCACGCCATGCAGGTGCAGGAGGCCGATGCCGGCCTCGCGCAGCCACGACGCGAGCGCGTCGCCGTCCGGCGCCTGCCAGAAGCGTTGCGCCGCGACTTCCTCGAGCACCTTGGCGCCGGCGTGCAGGATCCAGTGACGCGCGGCGGTCGTGCGCGCGAGGTCGCGGATCGTGCGGTCCGCACCGCCCCCTTCGGCAGCGGTGACATGCAGGATCGCGATGACGTCCGAGAGCGTGGCAGGCGGCATGGTCGTCAGCCGGCAATACGCGTGAACAGGATGTCGGACACGGCGTGGCCGAGCTTCAACCCGCGCGCCTCGAACTTGGTTTGCGGCCGCCATGCGGGGCGCGCGGCGAATCCTGCTGCCGTGTTCGCCAGCAGCGGCTCGACCTTGCACGCGGCGAGGATTTCATCGGCGTATTCCTGCCAGTCGGTCGCCGCATGCAGGTAGCCGCCAACCGCGATGCGCAGCGCGAGCTCATGCACGAACGCGGATTTGAGCAAGCGCCGCTTGTGGTGGCGCTTCTTCGGCCACGGATCGGGAAAGTAAACGTGCACGCCGCCGAGCGACGCGTGCGGCACCATCATCGCGACCACGTCCACGGCGTCGTGGCGGACGATGCGCACGTTGCGCAGCGCCCGCGCATCGATTTGCCGCAGCAGGCTCGCAACCCCCGGGTCGTGCACGTCGATCGCGAGAAAATCGACATGCGGGTGCGCGGCGGCGATGCTCGCCGTGGTCTCGCCCATGCCGAAGCCGATTTCCAGCACCACCGGCGCGCGGCGCCCGAAGGTCGCCGCGAAGTCGAGCGGCGCGTCGCGGCAATCGATGCAGTGATGCGGCGCCAGCTCGACCAGCGCGCGCTTCTGCGCGGGCGATTGCCGCCCCTGGCGGCGCACGAAACTGCGCACCGGACGATGCGGCGCGGCGATTGCGCCGGAGGGCGGCAGCGGCGGTTGGGCCATCGATGCTGTCAGTGCGCCGGGGCGCCCCGCCAGACCTTGTCGGCGAGCTTTCGCTCCTGTGTTTTGCCCTGCGCATCGCCCATCTGCGTGTAGTCGATGGCGAGCGTGTCGGCGTCCTTCCACTTGATGTCGGCATCCGACCACGCGGGCTCGGGCTTCCACGACGATTGCTTGACGATGCCGTCGCGCGACACCTGCCACACCACGACCTCGTTGCTGCAATCGCTGGCGCAGAAGTCGGCGGTCACGAGGTGCTGGCGGTCCGGCGACAGCACCGGCTCGGCGGGCAGGTCGAACTTGCGGCCGGTGGCGCGCTGCACGATCGTGTAGGTCGTGCGCTCGTCGCGGGTGACGTAGAGCACGACGGCGTTGATCGGGCTCAGGTTGTCCCACAGGCTGTACGACGTGCCGCCGTACAGGGTCTCCTCGTCGGTGAACGTCGTCGACCCGGTTGGGAACAGCGTGATCCTGAGATCATTGCCGTTGCGCACGGCGAGCCCCGGCAAGCGCTTCAATTGCTGCGCCTCGATCAACCGGCCGCAATGCGCGGGATCCTCGGCGTCGGCGCACCATTGCGCGACCTGCTGGCGCGAGGGTGGATCGGCGCGCGCGGGGTACGCAAGCGCCAGGATCAGCGGTGCGAGGATCGCGCCGGCGAAGACGGCGCGGAGCCTCATCCGATCAGGCCGGACGTCGGCGAACTGGGGCTCGCGGCGTAGAGCTTGCGCGGCATGCGCCCGGAAAGGAACGCTTCGCGGCCCGCATCGACCGCCAGCCGCATCGCGTTTGCCATGCGCACGGGATCGTGAGCAAGGGCGATGGCGGTGTTCATCAGCACGCCGGCACAGCCCAACTCCATCGCGATCGCCGCATCGGAAGCGGTGCCCACACCCGCGTCGACCAGCACCGGCACGTGCGATTGCTCGACGATCAGGCGCAGGTTCCATGGATTGAGGATACCCATCCCCGAACCGATCAGCGAGGCGAGCGGCATGATCGCGACACAGCCGATCGCCTCGAGCTCGCGCGCGACGATCGGGTCGTCGGATGTGTAGACCATCACGCTGAAGCCGTCGGCGACCAGCGTCTCGGCTGCCTTGAGCGTCTGCCGCACATCGGGGAACAGCGTGTCCTTGTCGCCCAGCACTTCGAGCTTGCACAGCGGATGGCCGTCGAGCAATTCGCGGCCGAGCTTCAACGTGCGCACGGCTTCGTCGGCGGTGTAGCAGCCGGCACTGTTGGGCAGGTAGGTGAATTCGGACGGTGGCAGCGCGTCGACCAGCGACGGCGCCGCCGGGTCCTGGCCGAGGTTGGTGCGGCGGATCGCGACCGTGACGATCTGCGCGCCCGACGCCACGATCGCCGCGCGGGTTTGCGCGAAATCGCGGTACTTGCCGGTGCCGACCATGAGGCGCGAGCGGTAGGCGCGGCCGGCGATGACCAGCGGGTCGGCGAAGGCGGGACGGTCGGCTGCGGTGTTCATGGCGGAATTTTACTCCGCCGCGCCCGCATCCCCGGCCGCCGCGGACAGGGTGCGCCGACCGCTGCGCCCAGCCGCCGTCGACACCGCACGTCGCCTGCTGCACTCAGCCGCCATCGAAAGCGCGTCGCCTGCTTCTATCAGCCGCCGCCGACGGCGCCGACGATCTCGACCGAGTCGCCGTCGGCCAGCGTTGTTTGCGCGTAGCGGCTCCTGGGCACGATCTCGCCATTCAGCTCGACGGCGATGCGCTTGCCGCCGAGCGCCATCCGCTCGATCAGCGCGGCCACGCTCGCCGACGCCTCGTCGAGCGCGGTCGACGCGCCGTTGACGCGGATACGCATCGGGGGGCGCTAGCGACCCGGCGGCACGCGCTGCGCGAAGATCGAGGCCAGCTCGTTGGCCAGGCGGACGTTGTTGGCGTGCGCATTGCCGAGCACCAGTGTCGCATTGGAAGGCGACAGCGTCGCGGCATAGGGCGCCGCGCGCGAGAACAGCCCGATGCGCGTTGCCGGATTGCCGTCGGCGATCGCCATGATCGAATGGTCGCCGGTTTGCGGCGGCGTGTAGCCGCGCGCGTAGTCGTCGATGCGCCAAGGTGCGCGGCGGATGACCTTGATCACGCCGCCGTAGGCTTTGCCGGCCTCGTGCTGCAGCCCGATCTGGTGGCCGAATTCGTGGGTCAGCGAATGCGAATTCTCCGCCGCGGTGCGGTTGACCACCGAATAGCCGCGATACCCGGGCGCGTCCTTGGGATCGTCGAACACGGCGGCCAGGCGATCCTCGAACAGCGGCGTCCACGCCGCGTGCGTCGATCCGCCGTAGAAATCGGCGTTGGACAGCGCACCCAGCTCGCCGATCAGGATGAGGCTCGGCGCGCCGGTGCCCGACCACCAGTCGAGCAACGGGTCCATGCGCGCGTCGGTGGTGTCCATCAGCATCATTCCGACGCTGCGCCGTGCAATCTTCGCCGGCGCGACCGAGAACTCGCTGATCGACGTCGCCAGCGTGCCGGCGAGCTCGAGCACGACGTGGATGCCGGAATCGCGAAACGCGGTGTTCGCGCCATCGAGTCGACTTTGCGCCCATGCGGCGAGGTCGGTATTGAGCGCCTCGAGCTCGGCCGTCGTCTCGGCGGTGAAGGCGAAGGCGACGCGGATGCGGATGCGCGCGCATTCGTCGCGGATCACCACGACTTGGGGATCGTGGCCGCCGGCTTTGCGCGCCCGCCCGCGGATGCGAAAGCGCGACGGCCGTCGCGCGTACGCCGAATGGTCGTGCGGCGGCAAACCGGCGAAGGCGACTTCGTAGATCGCGCAAAAGCCGGGGCCCAGCGGACGAATGCGCACCGACTGGCCGACGAAATCGATCGCGCCGTAGACGCTGTCCTTGGCGATCGACAGCACGACACGGCCGCGTTCGCGCGTCGACACGCCCCGCTTGCCCACGCGCGCGGCAGTCGCCGTCCACGGCACGCCGCTGCGGTGCCCGCAACTCTGGTACACGACGTCGCCGATCGCCACGCTCTGGTTGCCGAACAGCGGCAGCACGAACGCCTCGTCGGACTGCAGGTTCGAGCGCAGCCGCTCGATCAGCCCGGCCGCGTCGATGCGGGCAAGGCGAATCCGGCCGGGGATGACGAACGGCTCGAGGGCAAGCCGCTGGTAGGCGACGACGACCGTTTCGGGCGCGCTCGCGGCCTCGGCGGATGCGACGTCGTGACCCGTGGCGATGCTAGTCTCCGGGAACAGGCGGGATTCGGCCATGGATTTCTCCGGCAAACGATGGGCGGCGATCGATCGAAATTATGGAAAAATCGTCAGTTGGCGGACCACTTCTTGGTGCCGCCGTCGTTGACGTTGCCGTCGTTGAGATAGAGCCGGGTTGCGCTGTCGGCGCCCGGCATCGTCACCGACACTTCGCCGGCCGTGACGTTGATGTCAACGGTGATGCCATTGGCGACGTCCGAAATCGACACCACGCGGTACGGCAGCCCATTGGGGTCCACCAGGTCCTTGACCTCGGTCAGTAAGAACGTGTTGTCCATGGCTCCATCCTTGCGCAGAAAGAAAAACGATCGAGTGGGCGGGGCCCATCCGCGCGTCCGGCGCGCGGCCGGCTGCGGATTGGCGATTGCAATGGCGATGTTTGCTGGCGCCGTGTCGCCGTTCGCGGCGAGCGACGGGCGCCTCGCGGTGCCGACAAGCTTATACGCAACCCAACTCGCGCTCAATGGGGAATCCTCGCCCGCTACGACGCCCATCGCGCCGGCGCGGGATGGGGCCGATGGGGTCGCTGCGCGTTCCGTCCAGCCCGGGTCGCCACCGTCGGCGCCGCAGCCGGCGCTGACTGCAGCGCGCGAGGCGATGCATCAGGGACGCATACGCGATGCGGTCGAAGCGCTTGCGCGAACCGATGACGTGCCGCCGACGGCGGCGACGCTGGCCGATGCGCTGCACGTGGCGGACCTCTGGTTCGACCTCGGCATGCCCGTGCGCGCCCGGGCCGCATACACGCGCCTGTTGCCGCTGCTGGAAGCGCTGCGCGGCGATGATCCGCGCAAGCTCGAATCGCAGTTGCTGTGGGCACGACTGCTGGGAGAGCAAGGCCGTTTCGACGACGCGCTCGCGCTGCGCGACACGATCGACCCGGCGCTCGCGAACGTGTTCGGCGCCGATTCGACGCAACGCCTCGCCAACGCGATCGGGCGCGGCGGCAACCTGCGCGATCTCGACCGCAATGTCGAAGCGCTGCGCGCGCTGCTGCCCGCGCTGCAGCGCATGCGCGAGATCGTGCCGGCCAACGACTCGCTCGCCTGGCGCGGCGAGCAGAATCTCGCGTTCGCGATGGACGACGCCGGCGAGCACGAGCAGGGGCTCGCCTCGCTGGCGACTGCCTACCGTCGCGCGCTCGACGCTTCCCCCAATGACGTCAACACCGGCAAGCTGTTGCAGGCCTACGCGCGCCTGCTCGAGGCCAACGGCGAATTCGAAGCCGCGCGCATCGCCACGGAGAAACTCTATGAATCGTATGCGACGCAACAGGGCGAGAACGCGCTGGCGGCGGCGATCGTCGAGCAGCGCCTCGGACAGATCTACGGGCGGCTGGGCCGCGTGTCCGAGGCGATCACGCTGCAGGAGCGCGCGCTGGCGACGATGCGTGGCACGTGGGACGCCGATCATCCGCGCATCCTGGGTGCCGAGCAGGAGTTGGCGTGGTGGTACCTGCAATCGTCCGACACGAGCCACGCGCTCGTGTTGTTGCAACATGTCGAGCGGGAATACGGGCGCACGCTGCCTGCGGGCGATGTGAACCGGCTCGAGGCCGAAGGCGACCTCGCGTATGCCGAGCAGGCGGCCGGCCGCGCGGATTGCGGGCGCTTTGCCGACGTCGCGCAGCGGGCGAGCGCGGTGCTGCCCGAGACGTCGCAGGAGCGCGCCAACGTGATGATCGGCTACGGTCGCTGCCAGCTCGCGCACGGCGATGCCGCCGGCGCGCGGGCCGCCTTCGCCGAGGCATTTCGCCTGCGCCACGGGGTGCTCGGCGATGCCGCCGAAGCGACGCACGCGGCGATCGCCGCGCGTGCGCAGGCGGAGCTGAGACTGGGCGAGCGTGCCTCTGCGGAGCGTTCGCTGACCGCGATGGTCTCGATGGTCGAGACGTCGCGGCGTGCACAAGCGCCCAATCCAGAGGGAGGGCGCGCCCATTTCGCGCAGCGCGTCGCCGGCCAGGACTATCTCGCCGGTTATCGCGATCTCGCGCTGCTGTTGGCCGAAGACGGGCGCGCCGCCGATGCGATCCGGATTTCCGAGCGTGCGCGCTCGCGCGCGATCACCGACGCGCTCGAGCTGCGCGACGCAGGGCGTGATGCACTGATACCGGCGCACGAGCGGTTGCAGCTTGCGAGTCTCGAGCGCAGGCGCCGCGCGCTGGACGCGCAGCTCGCGCTGTCGCCGTCGGCGAGCCTCGCGCGCGTGCGCTACTCGCGCGAACGCGACGAGGTGGATGCAGCACTCGCGCCGTTGCGCGCGCGCGTTGCCGCAGGCGAGAAGGATGGGGCGCGCGCGACCGCGGCCGATGCCCGCGGCAACGCCGGCGCAACGCCGCCCAGCACCGGCAACGCGCGCGACGTCGCACTGCCGCGTCCTTCGGCCGGCGAAATCATCGTCGGGCTGCAGCAGGTTCGCGACCAGCTTTGGACGTATGTGCTGGTACCGGGTGCGGCACCCGCGGTTCGTGTGCTGCCACGCGATCCGCGCCGGCTCGCGACACTCGCTGCGTGGCGCGATGCGATGTCGAGCTACAGCGAACAGACAGGCGCGCTCTGGCGCACCGCCGATGGCGCGATCGTGCAATCGCTGTCGCGGCCACCCGCGGCGGCGCGTATCGCCGAAGCCGCTGTCGCCTCATCGGTGGGCGAGTCGCTGCTCGCGGCAGTGATAGGCGCGCGGCTGCGTTCGCCGTCGCTTCGTCAAATCACGTTTGTCGTCGACGGTGCGTTGGCGAGCGTCCCGCTCGAGGCGGCGATCGTCGACGGCACGCGGCTCGCAGGCCTCGCCTCGGTGGCCTACGCGCCGTCGCTCGCGGTGTATGCGCGTGCACGAGCGACGCCGCAACGACGGCATCGCGAGCAATTGATCGCGATCGGCGCACCCGCCTATACCGACCTGCCGATCGCCGGCGCGCCCGCCGGACTTGAGAGCCTGCGCTGGGCGCCATTGCCCAATGCCGGCCGCGAAATGCGCGATGTCGGCGCGCTGTTCGCGCCGGGCGAGCGCATCATCGTCACAGGCGATGCGGCCACGCGCGACCGATTGCTTGCGCTCAATGCATCGGGCGAGCTCGCCGCCGCGCGCTACCTTTTGGTGTCGGCACACGCGTACCTCGCTTCAGAGCCGCAATGGTCGTCGATCGTGCTGGGAGGACGTGGCGGCTATGTGACTGCCGGCGAGATCGCCACGTTCGACCTCGATGCCGACCTGGTCGTGCTGTCTGCTTGCGAAACCGCGCTCGGACGCGACATACCGGGAGAAGGCCTGTACGGCCTGCCGTTCGCGTTTGCGATGGCGGGGGCGCGCAGGACGATGCTGACGCTATGGTCGGTCGACGACGCGTCGGCGTCCAAGTTCATCCCCGCATTTTTTGCCAAGCTGGTGCGCGGCGCTTCACCGCCGGATGCACTGGCTCGCACCAAGCGGGAATTCATGCGCGACCCGCGGTATTCGGCGCCATTCCATTGGGCGCCTTACGTGCTGGTCGGAGGCTGACGGGCTGATCGGAGGCTGACGGGCTGATCGGAGGCTGACGGGTCAGAGGCTGCCGGGCCACCGCGGTGCGCGGTGCGCAACGACCAGCCGTCAATTGCAGCGGAAATCCGGCTACGAGCGGTAGCGGCGCATCGCGTCACCGAGGATCGCGAGCTGCGCCTTGAAACGCGTGCAACCGTCGCAGGCGCTCAAGTGCAGGCGCAGCATCCAGCGAGTGAAGGGCGACAGCGTCTCGTCCTGCATCCGCGAAATGAGCCTCGAGGCATGCTTGCACGACAGCATATGTCCGATCTTGCGTTGCAGCATCTCGAGGGCTCCGTCGGATCTTTCGCGGGACCCTTAGCGCGACGCGGCACCCGCCGCGAACCAGTTCTGTTCGAGGCATTGGCGCAGCGATACCCGGGCCCGGTAGAGAATGACCCAAAGATTATTCGCGGTAATTCGCAATTCCTTACAGATTTCGTCGGATTCGAGCTCCATCACCTCGCGCATCATGAAGACCCGGCCGGTGTTCGCGGGAAGCTTTTCGAGGCAAAAGTCCATGACGTCGAAGAATTGCCGCTGGTTGAGGGCCGCCTCCGGGTCGCCCCAGTCGGCGGGCGGCGTGTCCCAGGCACCGTTGCTCTTGAACAGCGCGTCGAAGTCGTCGAGGTCGAGTTCCTCGTCGAACGACGCCACGGCGATCGGCTCGCGCTGGCGCTTGCGGATCGTGTCGACGACCTTGTGCTTGAGGATGCCGGTGAGCCAGGTCTTCAGCGTCGACTTGCCGGTGAAGCTCCCCTGCCCGGTCAGCGCTGCCAGCAGCGTTTCCTGCACCGCGTCCTCGGCCGATTCGCGGTCACGAAGCTGCAGCAGGGCGACGCGCAACAGGTAGCCGCGGTGTGATTCGATCTCGGTGGCGAACTGGACTGGGTCCATGGGCGCGTGCGCGTGGAGCCTCGGATGGTAGCGGAAATCGACTGCGCGGCCCATCGCGGCGGCGACGCGTCCGGGTCGGCGCTTGGCATAGAATCCCATCCTCCCCGCCATTTTGCGAGTATCACAGGGCAACCGCGACAGACGCGTGATGCCGCGCCGCGGGCGACTGCAATCAACAAGGACATCGAACATGCACAAGACCATTGGAATATCGCTCACCGCCGCTTCGATCGCGGTTGCCTCCCTCTACGTGACCGACGCCTTCGCGCAATCGGCGGCGGCGGTCGTGGGTACCGGCCCGGGCGTCGCCGCGGGTGCGCAGACGGTGCGCGTGAGCGCCGAGATCACGGCGATCGACGCAGTGACCCGCGTGGTGACGCTGAAGGGGCCGAAAGGCCAGGAAGTCGATGTGACGGCAGGGCCCGAGATCAAGAACTTCGCCCAGCTGCAAGTGGGGCAGAAAGTCGATGTCGACTATATCGAGGCGCTGTCGCTGGAGCTGCACAAGGGCGGCGGCAAGGTCGTGGCGCGCACCGAACAGGCGGGCGCCGCGCGCGCGCCCCAGGGCGGCCAGCCTGGCGGAATGGTTGGGCACCAGACGACCATCGTCGCCGACGTGATCGAAACCGATGCGAAAACGCAGACGGTCACGCTGAAAGGACCCAAGCGCACCGTCGAGCTGAAGGTCAAGGACCCCAAGCAATTCGCGCTGATCGCCAAGGGCGACCAGGTCGAGGCGACCTATACGGAAGCGGTGGCGATCGGCGTGTCGCCGGCGAAGTGATCCGCTCGCCGGCAGGGGGCGCCGGGCACCGCTAGCCGAGGGCGCGCGCAGTGGCTTTCGTGGCCTCGGCGCGCTTGGCGGCGGCGTCCGCGGCATTGCCACCGGCCGCGAGCATGTCCGCCCACAGGGACCACGTCTCGGCACGATCGGGTGCGAGGCGTGCGGCCAGCGCGAATTCGCGGTTCGCGGCGTCCCGCTGCCCCAGTGCCGCCAGCGCGCGAGCCTTGTCGGCTACGCACCACGCGACGCGCGGATTGACCGCGAGCACCTTGTCGAACAGCGCCAGTGCCTCGCTGGCATGGCCTTGCGCGAGATAGATTTCGCCGCGAGCGCCGATGCCCGGATAGGCGTGCGGGTCGCCAGTCTGCGCAGCGTCGAACGCATTCAGGTCGACGAGCGCCTCCGCGAATCGTCCGAGCCGCGTCAGCGCCAATGCACGCGCGTGATGCATCCAGGCGATGTTTTCGTCGCCCGGCGGAATCCTGCCGAGCAATTCATCGGCGGTGGCGAGTGCGCCCGCGGCATCGCCTTTCGCGACCTGCGTGTAGACGGTGGGCGAAGCCCAGTCGAACTCGTCCGGCGCCGACAACGCGCGCGACTGCTCGATCGCGCGCGCCGCGGCGTCGTCGTGACCGGCGCTTTGCAGGTACAGCGCGAGCCAGAACAGCGGCATTGGCGCCTTTGGATCGATCGCCGCGGCGCGGCGGCAAAACGCGATGCCTTCGTCGTCGTAACCCAGCCAGTAGAACGACGTGCACGCCGCCTGCAACGACGCGAAGTCCGCGTCCGCGCGCGATGCGCCCGCGAGCAGCAATGCGCGGGCTTCGGCGGATCGTCCGAGTCCGGCGAGCGCGTAGGCCAGGTTGTTGTCGATGATTCCACGCGGCGCGTTGGGCATTGCCTGCGCACGCCGGTACATTTCCTCCGCCTTCGCGTAGTCGTGCTGGGCGCCATAGACAAGGCCCCACAGGTTGAGCGCCCATGCGTCGTCGTCCACCGGCGGGTTGCGCAACACGTAGTTGATCGCGGCCAGCGTTTTCGGAAACGTGCCGCCTGGCCCCTCCTCTCGGAACAGGTACGAGGCCAGCACGTAGGGATCGGCGAGCTGCACGATCGCGCGCGCGCCATCCTTCAACAACGCATCGATGTCGTCGTCCGCGCGCACGACCTGCAGCGTTCGCAGCCCGCGCTCGTCCTGGAGGTCGATCACCATCCGCAGCCCCGACGGATCGCGCAGCACCTGCCCGCCGATCCGCGCTTCGCGGTGGCCGAACATCGAACGCGCGTAGCGCACGATCGATTGCATCGACGTGTTCGCGCCGATGATGTGGACGTCCGGAATGTCGCTACCCGCGACCAGCTGCCGGCGCACGTGCGACGTCTGCGCCGAGGCCTCCACCGCCTGGATCTCGTTGACCACCAACTGCGACGCGGCAACGGGGTCGTAGCCACGCGCGCCGATATCCTGCGGCACGCTGACCGGCGCGACCACGACATTTTGGCGACGCAGCTCCTTGGTGAGTGCAACCAGCGTGGCAACGATGGCGACGATCAGCACCACGCTGACCAGGATCGAGAACAGCGCGCCGGCATTTTCGGCGACACGCGCAAGCAACGGCTTGCCGCGCGGGCGTGCGTCGTCGTGCGGGGAAGGCCAGTGCACGCCGTTGACGGGTCGCTCGCGTGTGAAGAACGCATTCGACGCGAGTCGGCCGACCTGCTCAATGCGCCGGCCCGGAGCGAACCACTGACGCTTAAGCTTCACCATACGGGGGGTGCCGTGAAACGGGACGCCGGAAAAAACCATTTTACTCTCGGCACATTCGCAGCGGTCGCGGCAACACGATTGCCAATCCGGCGTGGCACGAGGCGCCGGAGATTGCCGAGGGCATGCGAAAATTCGATCTCAGTCGCCCATGCCGCCGGGAGCGGGCAGCATTGCCCACGACTATCTCGCCAAAGCAAACGAGGAACCATCATGAAACTGAAGGGCAAGTCCGCCATCGTCACGGGCTCCGCTAGCGGCATCGGCAGGGACATCGCAAGCGTTTTCGCGCGGGAAGGCTGCAACGTCGCGATTGCCGATCTCGACAAGGATGCCGCCGCTGCGACCGCGAATGAGATCAGCGCAGGCGGCCACGGCAGGGCGATAGGCATTGAAATGGATGTGGCGAACGAACAGGCCGTCAATGACGGCGTCGCGGCCGCGGTCAAGGTATTCGGCGGCGTCGACATTCTGGTGAGCAACGCCGGCATCCAGATCGTGCACCCGCTCGAGGAATTCTCGTACGCGGAATGGAAGAAAATGCTCGCGATCCATCTCGACGGGGCATTCCTCACCACGCGCGCGTGCTTGCCGCACATGTACAAGTCGGGCCGGGGAGGCAGCATCATCTACATGGGCTCGGTGCATTCGAAGGTGGCGTCGTTGCTCAAGGCGCCGTATGTGACCGCCAAGCACGGCTTGATCGGCCTCGCCAAGGCCGTCGCGAAGGAAGGCGCGTCGCACGGCGTGCGCGCCAACGTCATTTGTCCAGGGTTCGTGCGCACGCCGCTGGTCGACAAGCAGATTCCGGAACAGGCAAAGGCGTTGGGCATCTCCGAGGCGGGCGTCATCAACAACGTGATGCTGAAGGACACGGTCGACGGCGAGTTCACGACGCTGGAAGATGTCGCGCAAACCGCGCTTTTCTTCGCCTCCTTTCCGTCCAACGCACTGACGGGCCAGTCGCTCATCGTCAGTCATGGATGGGTGATGGAATGAGCGTTGCCTAACGGGCAGTCGATCGTTCATTGCATGTGTGCGCGATACCGCGCAATCGATTAAGGGAAACAGTGCCATGAGCAAAGGTTCGGACCTCCTGGTAGCAGCGCTTGCCAACGAAGGCGTCGACCAGATCTACGGCGTGCCCGGCGAAGAGAATCTCGATGTCGTCGAGTCGTTGCGCCAGTCGGGCATCGAATTGGTCTTGACACGCCACGAGCAGGCGGCGGCCTTCATGGCGGCCACCCATGGCCGGCTCACGGGGCGCGCGGGTGTATGCATTTCCACGCTGGGGCCGGGCGCGCTCAATTTCTCGACCGGCGCCGCGTACGCGCAACTGGGCGCAATGCCGATGATCCTGCTGACCGGACAAAAGGCGATCATGTCCGGCAAGCAGGCCAAGTTCCAGATCGTCGACGTGGTCGCGTCGATGAAGCCGCTGACCAAGATGGCCCGGCAGATCGTGAGCCCGCGAAGCATCGCGACGATCGTCCGCGATGCGTTCCGCGTGGCGGAGGAAGAGCGGCCCGGCCCGGTGCTGCTGGAATTGCCGGAAGACGTCGCCGGCTACGAGGTCGGCGACGTGCCGGTCGTGCCCCGGCATCCGGTCGATTGGCCGGTCGCGCACGCCGACGCCATCGCGCGCGCAGTCAGGATGATCCAGGAGGCGAAGCGTCCGTTGATCATGATCGGTGCCGCGGGCAACCGTCCGCGCCTGGTCGCGGAACTGTCGGGTTTCGTGCAGCGAACCGGCATGCCGTTTTTCAATACGCAGATGGGCAAGGGTGCCGTCACCGGCTGCTCCGAACATTACATGGGTACCGCGGCGCTTTCGGCCGGCGACTATGTGCACCGTGCGGTGGACCACGCGGATCTCATCGTATCGATCGGCCATGACACCATCGAAAAGCCGCCGTTCCTGATGACCGCCGGCGGCATGCAGGTGATCCATATCGGCTACACGTCGGCGAATGTCGAGGAGGTGTTCTTCCCACAGCTCGAGGTGATTGGCGATATCGGGCCGTCGCTCACGCAACTGGCCGACCGGCTCGACGGCAGGATCAAGGTGGATCCGGCATTTCTCGCGCTGCGCGAGGAGATCCTGGGCCGCATAGCCGAAGGTGCGGACGACGAGCGCTTCCCGGTGATTCCGCAGCGCCTGGTCGCCGACGTTCGCAAGGCGATGCCGGAGGACGGCATCGTCTGCCTCGACAACGGCATGTACAAGATCTGGTTCGCGCGCAATTACCGCACGCATGTCGCGAATACGCTCTTGCTCGACAACGCACTGGCCACGATGGGCGCCGGGCTGCCGTCGGCGATAATGGCGGCGGTGCTGCATCCCGATCGCCGCGTGCTCGCGGTCTGCGGTGACGGCGGGTTCATGATGAATTCGCAGGAAGTGGAAACGGCCGTGCGGCTGAAGCTCAATCTTGTCGTGATCGTGCTGAACGACGGCGCCTACGGGATGATCCGTTGGAAGCAGGCGGTCGACCATTTCCCGGACTTCGGCCTCACGTTCGGCAATCCCGATTTCGTCAAGTATGCGCAGGCGTATGGCGCCAAGGGATCGCGAGTGACCGCCACCAGGGACCTCGTTCCCACCATCGACGCGGCGTTCAAGGGCGGCGGCGTGCACCTGATCGACGTGCCGATCGACTACAGCGAGAACATCCGCGTGCTGGTCGACGAGTTGAAGCACCGGGTCAACGAGATCGAGCTCGCGTGAGCGTGTCCGCGGCGGCGAAACTGCAGGTGGTGCAAGCCTACGATCGGGCGCCGATTGCCGAGATCGACACCGATGACGCGGCCGCGCTGGAATCTAAGCTCGCGGCCGCGTCGAAAGTCTTCCGCGATCGCAACGGCCGGCCGCAGGTCTACGAACGCGTGGACGTGCTGCGGCGGCTGGCCGCGCTGATCGAGGCGCGTCGCGATCACTTCAGCGAGCTCATCGCGCGCGAAGGCGGCAAGCCGATGGCCGACGCCATCGTCGAAACGACGCGCGCCATCGACGGCGTGCGCAACGCCGCCGACGCGTTGCGGAACTTCGCGGGCCGCGAAATCCCGATGGGCCTGACGCCAGCCAGCACGGGGCGCCTGGCTTTCACCACGCGGGAGCCGATCGGCGTCGTGGCGGCGATTTCCGCCTTCAATCACCCGCTCAACCTGATCGTGCACCAGGTGGCGCCGGCGATCGCCGTCGGTTGTCCGGTGATCGTGAAGCCGGCGATCGCCACGCCACTGTGCTGTCTCGCATTCGTTGCGCTGGTGCGCGAGGCCGGCCTTGCCGAAGCGTGGTGCCAGACGCTCATCACGCCCGATAACGCGCTGGCCGAGCAGTTCGCAACGGATACGCGAGTGGCGTTCCTGAGCTTCATCGGTTCGGCGCGGGTCGGCTGGCATCTGCACGGCAAGCTCGCGCGCGGGACCCGATCCGCGTTGGAGCACGGCGGGGCGGCGCCCGCCATCGTCGACCGCAGCGCCGACGTCGACGCGCTGATCGAGCCGATGGCCAAGGGCGGGTACTACCACGCGGGACAGGTGTGCGTTTCGACGCAGCGAATCTTCGTGCATTCGACGCTGATGCCTGCGTTCGTCGATCGCTTCGCCGCGCGGGTGCGGTCGCTGCGTGTTGGCGATCCGCTCTCGCGGGAAACCGAAGTTGGCCCGCTGATCAACGAGAAGGAAGTCGACCGTGTCGAATCGTGGGTCACCGAAGCGGCCGCGGCAGGCGCGAGAGTCGTCGTCGGGGGCAAGCGCCTGTCGGCGACCGTGATGGCGCCGACGGTTTTGGTCGAGCCCGCGCCCGATGCACGCGTGTCGCGGGAAGAGATATTCGGGCCCGTGTGCTGCGTGTACGGCTTCGACCGGATGGACGAGGCGATCGACAGGGCCAATTCACTTCCGGTGGCATTCCAGGCGAGTGTCTTCGCGCGCGACATCGACGCCGCGCTTTATGCCGCCGACCGTCTCGACGCGTCCGCCGTCATGATCAACGATCACACCGCGTTTCGCACCGACTGGATGCCATTCGCAGGCCGCCGCGAATCGGGCTACGGGGTCGGCGGCATTGCGTACAGCATGCGCGAAATGACGCAAGAAAAGATGCGGGTATTGTGCTACCGCGGGTAGCGACCGCTGGTCCGCGCAGCGACTGGTGTTGCGCGCAGCGACAGTTGTTGCGCGCAGAGACGGTTGTTGCGCGCAGCGACATTGGTGACGTGTAGTGACCGTTGTTACGCAAAGCGACGGCCGCGAATACGGCCCCGGCATCGCGTGCGTGGCGGCAGGTCGGACGAGCGGGTCTAGCTTCGCTTGCCGGTATGCACCGACCTCAGGACCTCAGGCGCGGAGAACCGATCCGCTCGCGCGGCATTCCAGAATTTCTCGTACACCGGTTGATTCGGCACGCCGGCGAGCAATTCGCCGGTCTTGAGCCACGGCTGCAACGCCGCTAGCGAGCGCACTTCGTTAGGCGACACGCGTCGAATGACGTGCTCCGGTCCGAGCTCATACGGATGGTTGAGGCCCGCTGCCTCCAGGAGTTCCTGCAACGCCGCGAGCGTGCTCTCGTGAAAATTGAATACGCGCACCGACTTGTCGCCGACCACCAGCGCGCGCATCCGCTGCGGGTCCTGCGTGGTGACCCCGGTAGGACACAGTCCGGTATGACACGTCTGCGCCTGCAGGCAGCCGAGCGCGAACATGAAGCCACGCGCCGAATTGCACCAGTCGGCGCCAATGGCCATCGTGCGGGCGATATCGAACGCCGTGATGATCTTGCCGCTGGCGCCCACCCGGATCTTGTCGCGCAGGCCGATGCCGACGAGCGTGTTGTGGACGAGCATCAGCCCTTCGCGCAAAGGCGCGCCGACATGGTCGGTGAATTCCAGCGGCGCAGCGCCCGTGCCGCCTTCGGCGCCATCGACGACGATGAAGTCCGGCGTGATGCCGGTTTCGAGCATTGCCTTCGCGATTGCGAACCATTCCCACGGATGACCGATCGCAAGCTTGAAGCCGGTGGGCTTGCCGCCGGACAGCATCCGCAGCTTGGCGACGAACTGCATCAATTCGATGGGTGTTGAAAACGCCGAGTGCCGGGACGGCGAATTGCAATCGACGCCCACCATCACGCCACGTGCGGCCGCGATCTCGGGCGTCACCTTCGCGCCGGGAAGAATCCCGCCGTGGCCGGGCTTGGCGCCCTGCGACAGCTTGATCTCGATCATCCGCACCTGGTCGGTGGTGGCGTTTTCGACGAACTTCGCTTCATTGAAGTAACCTTGGTCGTCGCGGCAGCCGAAGTAGCCGCTGCCGATCTCCCAGACGATGTCGCCGCCGTTTTCACGGTGATATTGCGAGATCGAACCTTCGCCGGTGTCGTGATAGAAGCGCCCGCGCTTGGCGCCGGCATTGAGCGCGAGAATCGCATTGGCCGAAAGCGAGCCGAAGCTCATCGCCGATATGTTGAAGACGCTTGCCGAGTAGGGCTTCGCACACTGCGCATCGCCGATCGTGATGCGAAAATCGTGACCCTCGATTCGCGTGGGCGCGATCGAATGGTTCATCCACTCGTACTGATTGGCGTAGACATCGAGCTGGGTGCCGAACGGGCGCTTGTCCAGGACGTTCTTGGCGCGCTGGTAGACGATCGATCGTTGCGCGCGGGAAAACGGCGTCTCGTCGGCGTCGGATTCGATGAAGTACTGGCGAATTTCCGGGCGGATCAGCTCGAAAAAAAACCGGAAGTTGGCGATGACCGGATAGTTTCGCCGAATCGCCTGCTTCGACTGCGAGTAGTCGAGCACCCCGACCAGCGAGAGCACCATGAACACGATCGCCGGCCAGAGCCAGAGCGTCGATACCGACGTCATGGCGAGGCATACCGCCGCAAGCAGCACGCAGGCGGACCAGGCCCAATAGCGCTGGGGAATCATGGCTTCCATCATTGTCTCCGGTGGTCGAGCGACCGGCACCGACACCGTGGAAGCGATGCCGGCCCGCTGTGCGCGCGCCGGCAAGTTTATACGTCGCGGCAGGCGTGGAGATCGCCGGTGCGTACGATGTCTCCCGCGTCGTCACAAATGCGAAGGGCTCGCGCATTGCTGCGCAAGCCCTTGATTGCATTTGGTAGCGAGCGAGGGACTCGAACCCCCGACCAAAGGATTATGATTCCTCTGCTCTAACCAGCTGAGCTAGCTCGCCGAAGGTCGGAAATTATAGCGGAATCCGAGGGTTGCGACAACGATCAGGGTTGCGGCCGTTCGCCGCATTCAATCACGATCGATGTGCGACCCGTCGCGCGAGTCACAACCCCGTCGACCGGTGCACCAGCGCGAAATACCAGCGATACGGCAACAGGCGCATCAGCTTCAATTGCCGCGTGAACGCGCGCGGAAAATGAATTTCAAAGGCGCCGCTGTCGAGCCCGGCGACGAGGTCGCGCGCGGCTTCGTCGGCTTCCATCAGGTGCGGCATCTTGAAATCGTTGCCCGCCGTCAGCGGCGTCTTCACGAATCCCGGGTTGATCAGGTAGACGCCGATGTCTTTCGGGCGCAGGTCGAGGTACAGCGTCTCCGTGAAATTGATCACGGCGGCCTTCGACGCGCCGTAGACCAGCGCCTTGGGCAGGCCGCGATAGCCGGCCACCGACGCGACGATGCCGATGGCGCCTCGACGCCGCGCCAGCAATCCGGGGACGACGGCCGCGACCGTGGCGATCACGCCGTTGAGATTGGTGTCCAGCACCCGCTTCGCATCGGCGAGCGTCAATTCCCACGCACGGATTTCCTTGTGCGTGCCGGCGACGATCAGCACCAGGTCGATGCCGCCCCACTGCGCGTCGACGCGCTGCCAGCACGCGGCTACCGCGTCGGCGTCGGTGAAGTCGAGCGGCGCGACCAGCGTGCGCGTCACATGCTCGCCGGCGATCGCCGCCAGCTTGTCGACCGAACGCGCCGAGAGCGCGACACGCGCGCCTCGCTGCAGCAGCAAACGCGCAGTGGCGGCGCCGATGCCCGTCGATGCGCCGACGATCCAGACGCGCGCGTCCGGCCAGCGTGGCAGTGGCGGGTTCATTGGCTTCAGGAAGCTCATTGTGTCCTTTCGCTGGCCGGCGGCGAACGCGGTTGCGCTCGCTCGCCAAGCAGGCGCCGGCGAAGCTCGGGCTGCGACGTGCGAGGGTCGAACCAGATCGCGAAGAACGCGGCGCCGAACGCAGGGTCCGCAATTTCACCGATCGGCCGGCCGTTGCGAAAAAACCGCGTGGCCTCCCCAGGTACGTTGATGCCGGTCAGGTCGTCGCCCGGATGCACGTCCGGAAAGGTCGCTTTCATCGCCGCATCCCACTGTTCGCGCTCCGCGCGCGTGCCGATACCGAGCTGCGCGATCTCCTCGCTGCTGCGCGACGCGATCGCGCGCCCGTGCAGGTTGCGGCGGTAGTGCAGCGCGAGCGCGAACGGCTTGTCGACGGTGTAATCGCCGCCGGTGCTGTAGTAATAGGCGTCGTAGATGGGGAGGCCGAAATACGTGAACGTGGCGGCGCCAACGACTCTTGCCCCGGCGACCAGCGACATTGCCGGCGCCGACAACGCGGGTGGCGGCGGGGGCGGTTCCACGCCGACGGCGCCGATCGCGACCAGCGGTGCCGTCAACACGATGCACGCAAGCCGCTTGCGCCATCGCGCGGCGGCAATGCGGGACAACTGAGTGCTCGCACGCCGGTTGCGCCATCTCGCGTCCGCAATGCCAGGCACGAAGACGCGCGCGAGCGAGCGGCGCCCGCACGCGGCCGCAATTCTAGTCGCGTACGAACGTGTATTGGCCGACATCGGTGCTGCCGCTTGCGAAGCCCGCGGCGCAATAGGCGAGGTAGAAACGCCAGCAGCGGATGAATCGCGTGTCGAATCCCTGCGCGCGAATATCGTCGACACTCGCGTCGAACGCCGCCAGCCAGCGCTTCAGCGTTTCCGCATAGTCGAGGCCGAAGCGGTGCTGGTCGATGAGGCGCAGGCCGGCGTCGGCCGCAAGCGCGCGCAGGCAAGTGGGCGACGCGAGCATGCCGCCCGGGAAAATGAACTGCTGGATGAAATCCGACTGGGTGCGATAGCCGTCGAAGCGCGCCTCGTCGATGGTGATCGCCTGGATGCACGCTCGCGCACCGGGCTTCAATGTATCGTGCACGGTGCGAAAGTAGACCGGCCACCAACGCTCGCCGACCGCCTCGAACATCTCGATCGATGCGATTCCGTCGTATTGGCCGCGCACGTCGCGATAGTCGGCAATGCGCACCGACGCGTGCGAGGCAAGGCCCGCGGCGCCAAGGCGCTCGCGCGCATACGCGGTTTGCGCGTCGGACAGCGAAATGCCGTCGACGCCAACGCGGCATCGCGCCGCCGTTTCGGCGAAGCCACCCCAGCCGCAGCCGATCTCCAACACCCTGGCACCTGCCGGCAACGCGAGTTGCGCGAGGATGCGGTCGTATTTCGCCTGCTGCGCGGCGGCCAGCGTGCGGCCGAAATTGCCGTCGAACAGCGCCGAGGAATACGACATCGTCGGATCGAGCCACTTGGCGTAGAACGCGTTGCCCAGGTCGTAGTGGGCGAGGATGTTGCGCCGCGAACCGCGGCGGGTATTGGCCTGCAGCAGGTGACGCAGCCGTAGCAGCGCGCGCGTCCATGCGCGGCCATAGAACGCGCGCTCTAGCGCGGCCTGGTTGTGCGCGAGCAGCGTCAGCAACCTGACGAGATCGGGCGTATCCCATGCGCCGTCCATGTAGGTTTCGCCAAATCCGACGTCGCCGCGCCGCAGCGTCGCCGAGGCCATCCGCCAGTCGTGGATCACCAGTTGCGCGGCGTCGGCATCGCGCGAGCCGAAGCGCATCACCGAGCCGCCGGGCACGCGCAATTGCACGCCGCCATGCTCGATCCGCGCAAGCAGCGCGCACAGCACGCGTGCCGGCGCGGGCATTCGCGAGGTGGCGCGCGCCTCGAAGTCGAGGTCGAAAGTGCTCATGGGTTCATGGACTCGTGGATTCAGCGGCTCGTCATCTCGTCAGGCGGCGCCGGCTTGGCGAAGAACGGCACGCGCTTCCACCACAGCTTCAACGCATGCCAATGGATGCGTGCAACGACGGCGAAGGTGAACGCCATGTACCGCCAGGGGAGCGCGCGCACCGCGGCGCGCGTCGCCGGCCGGGCCGTGCCGGAAATCCATGTTTCGAGCACCGGCTGCGTCTGGCCGGCGTCGTCGAAATAGTCGATGCGCGCGAGCCAGCGATCGCCGGAGAACTGGAAACGAAACCGGTATTCACCCTTGACCTCGCAAAACGGCGAGACGTGGAAGACCTTGCGCGCGTACAACGTTTCGCCGCCGACGATTGGGTGACCATCCGGATGCGCCAGAAGATAATTGTGCCGCTCGCCGAACGTATTGCAGACCTCGGCGACGATCGCCTTCACGTGGCCGGCGGCATCTTGGCACAGCCAGAAGCTCACGGGGTTGAAGACATAGCCGAACATGCGCGGGAACGTGTGCAGCACGACTTCGCCGCCGGCGACGATGCCCTCACGGGCGAGCAGCGCGTCGATCCACGGCCGCAACGGCGAGCCGTCGCGCGCACCGTGGTCACGCGCGTCGAAGCCGACGGCAGCGAATCGCCGCGCGCCGATGCCGACCGCACCGAGCTCATCCAGCTGCGACAGTGGAATGCGCAGACAGAACGCGCGGTACGAAAACGCATTGCGCGCAGGGCGATGGCGTGCGTGCCCGATCGTGCCGTCGATGATGGCGATTGCCGCAGGCGCCGGTGTCATGCGCGCGATCGTAAGCCGCCCCCGCGAATCGGGCAACGCCGAACCGGAAACGGGCGGCGCCACCCGGGTGCGCGAACGCTGGGGCACCAGGGGCTCTGCGCGGGAGTCGATGGCAATCGCACCCTCCATGCGGTTGTTCGCGGTTCGCACGCTAGGCCGCCACGCGCAGCGTACTGGTAGTGGCGCGCGCGATATCGTCTGCCACGGCGTGCGCCGAGGCGAGCCCATCCTCGTGAAAGCCGTAGCCGAGCCACGCGCCTGCGAACCACGTGTTGCGCACGCCCTGCACGCCAGCGAAGCGGTCCTGCGCGGCGATTGCGTGTCCATCCATCAGCGGGTGCGAGTATTCGAACTCCTCGATCAACGTTCCCGGCGCCGGGTCGAACGGGGGATTGAGCGTGACGAGCACCGGCTGTTTCCACGGCAGCGGCTGCAGCGCGTTGATCAGGTACGACACGGCGACCGGCCGCTCGCCGGAGGCATCGTCGACCGCCAGGTAGTTCCACGCCGACCAGGTGCGCGGCGAGCGCGGCAGCAGTCGCTTGTCGGTGTGAAGAACGACGCGGTTTGGCTGGTAGCGGACCGACGACAGCCACGCCGACTCTACGGACGACGCATCGTGCAGCAGCGCCAGCGACTGGTCGCTGTGGCAGGCCATGACGACGGCGTCGAAACGCTCGTTGCGCTTCGACGACGAGTCCACCGACACGCCGTTGCGGTCGCGCAGCACGCGCGTCACCGGCGTCGCGACACGCACGTCCGGCAGCGCTGCGACGATCTTGTCGACATAGGTTCGCGAGCCGCCCAGCACGGTGCGCCACTGCGGACGGTCGAACAGCTGCAGCAGGCCGTGGTTGTGGCAGAAGCGCACGAACGCGGGCAGCGGGAAATCGAGTACGTCGCGGCGCGACGACGACCAGATCGCGCCGGTCATCGGCAGCAGGTACCAGTCGCGAAACGCCGGGCGATAGCCGCCGCGGTCGAGATATTCGCCGAGCGACATCGCGTCGACGCGTCCTTCGCCGTGCAACGTCGTCATTTCGCGGTTGAAGCGCAGGATGTCCATCAGCATCCGCCAGTACGCGGGCCGCCGCACTGTCGGCAGGTGCGCGAACAGCGACGCGAAGCTCGTGCCCGCCCATTCGATGCCGGCGGCGTCGTTGCGAACCGCGAAGGACATTGTCGACGTGGTGCTTTGCACGCCAAGTTGCGCGAACAGCGCGGTGAGCCGCGGGTACGTGCGATCGTTGAATACCAGGAAGCCGGTGTCGACCGGATGAGTGAGCCCGTCGAGCGTCACGTCGACGGTGTGCGAGTGGCCGCCCAGCCATTGCGCGGCCTCGAATACCGTGACGTCATGCCCGTCGCCGTGCAGCAGCCGCGCGCATCCCAATCCCGCAATGCCCGAACCTACGATTGCCACCCGCATGGACGCCATCCCCCCGTTTAGCTGGCGCCAAGGCTTTGCAAGTCTCGACGCGCCGATGCACTGCAATACGGCAGCCGCGGCTTTTCGGATTCATTTGCGCCCTCCCTGGGCGGGGTATCCCGCGCAGGCGCCTGACGCGTCATTGTAGAAGAACGGCACCAGCCATCGTTTATATATGATGTGTGTACTCACTATCATGGATGATGCATCTGCTGGCGCGCAGCTTGCGTAAATAGTGGCAGGGACGTCGTGCCTGCACCAAGCGCGAGGGACTTGTCGCCGACGCGCCGACATCGGATGCCACCCTCGACCACGTAGAATCACGCAACATTTGGTTTGCGCCAACTCAAATGCTCTATCCGGAACTCTTCAAGTCGTTTGAAACGGTCCGCTGGAATCTCGAATCCGACGTTCCGTGGACGGCATTCGACCGTTCGCTGCTGTCCGACGAGCAGGCGCAGACGATCAAGATGAACGCCATCACCGAGTGGGCGGCCCTGCCGGCCACCGAAATGTTCCTGCGCGACAATCGCCACGACAGCGACTTCGCCGCGTTCATGTCGATCTGGTTCTACGAGGAGCAGAAGCACGCGCTGGTGCTGATGGAATACCTGCGGCGCTTCCGACCGGACTTCCTCCCTACCGAGGACGAGCTGCACGCGGTGCGATTCGAATTCGATCCCGCGCCCGCGCTCGAGACGCTGATGATGCATTTTTGCGGCGAGATCCGCCTCAATCACTGGTATCGGCGCGCCGCGGAATGGCACACCGAGCCGGTGATCAAGAAGATCTACGACCTCATTTCGCGCGATGAAGCGCGCCACGGCGGCGCCTATCTGCGTTTCATGAAGCGCGCGATCGAGCGGTTCGGCAACGAGGCGTCGCGTGCGTTCGCCAAGATCGGCGTGCTGATGGCGAGCCCGCATCGCGCCGGCAAGCCGCTGCATCCCACCAACCTGCACGTCAACCGCGCGCTATTTCCCAACGACACGATTCAGAGCCGCCTGCCCGATCCGACGTGGCTCGAGCGGTGGCTCGACCAGCAGATCCGCTTCGACGCGGTGTGGGAAAAGCGCGTGGTGCGGATGATCCTGCACAACCTGGGAAGCCTGTTCGGGCAGACCTTCGATTCCACGCAACAGCTCAATCGCTTCCGCAAGTCGCTCGCGGCGACGTAGTGCCCGCGCCGGCTGGGCGCGACTCATCCGATCCTCCCGTCGTGAAGTCCAACCGCGCCGATCGCACTTCCCCGGCGCGAAGTCCACGCACGGCGATCCCGAGTCCGCTACCATCGCCCCCCATGTGGACCGCCATCACGCTGTGGATTGCGCATGTCGCGGGCGTGACGATCTATGTCGCGTGGGCGTGGTCGCGCGTGGGCGCGGGCGCTGCGTGGTGGCCTTACGCGATCGGCCTGCCGCTGCTCTACATGGCGCTGGTACTGGTCATCACGTTGGCCGACTTCGCGCTGGCGTGGATCTGGCGCACACCGCGCGGACCAGTGCTGGGCATCGGTGTCGCGTGGACGATGCGCATGGTCGCCGCCGAGTTCTGGACGCTGCTGTTCTCCGCCTCGCGGATGATGACCTATCGCTGGCGGTTGCCGGACCCTCCGCCAGCATCGGCGACCCTGCCAGTCGTGCTGGTCCATGGCGTGCTGTGCAATGCGGGCGTGTGGATCGGCTTCGCGCGGCGCCTTGCCGACGCCGGCATCGGACCGGTCTACGCGATGTCTTATGGGCCGCCACTGCGCGCCATTGCCGGCTTCGCCGCGCAGCTCGAGACCCGCATCGCGTCGGCACTCGCCGCCACGGGGGCTGCGCACGTGATCATCGTCACGCACAGCATGGGCGGGCTCGTCGCACGCGAATACCTGCGCGAGATCGCGGCGCGCGGCGGCGAGCATGGGGTCGCGCGCGTCGTGACGATCGGTGCGCCGCACCATGGCAGTCGCTTCGCGAGCCTCGCACCCGGCGCATGCATGGCGCAGATGCGACCCGGCAACGCGTGGATCAAGGCACTGCCGCCGGCACCGGCCGATCCGCCGTTCGTGTCGCTATTTTCGACGCACGACTCGATGGTTGCGCCACAGGCCAACTGCTTGCTCGTGGGCGCCGAGAACGTCAACTTTCGCGGCATCGGTCACAACGCACTGCTGCGCGACGACAGGATTTTCGCGCGCGTGGTCGCTGAAATCCGGCGGACGCAAGCGAGTCACCAGTGAATGCCCTGCGTCAATTGCGCGAACGCCATCTGTTCGGCCGACAGCGGCTGCGGCGCGCCATCTTTCTTGCCCTGTGACGCGGTCGAGTCGGGGAACATGTTGAACGCGGTGTTGAGCAGCACCTGCGTGACCTTCGGCGCCATCGCGTGGCAGACGGCTCCGAAAATGCCCAGGCGCGTGGCGATGCGCACCGGCTTGTGCACGATCGCCTGCACCACCAGTCCGGCAGCTTCCTCGGGAGATAGCGTGGGGACGCTCTCGTAGATCTTGGTCGGCGCGATCATCGGCGTGCGCACCAGCGGCATGTTGATGTTGGTGAAGAACACACCCTTGTCGACGAACTCGGACGCCGCGCACTCGGAAAACGCGTCGAGCGCCGACTTGGACGCGACATACGCTGAAAAGCGCGGCGCGCGCGACAGCACGCCGATCGAGCTGATGTTGATGATCTGGCCCCGTTTCTGCTCGACCATCTTCGGCACGAAGGCGAGGATCAGCTTGACCGCGCCGAAGTAGTTGAGCTGCATCGTGCGCTCGTAGTCGTGGAAGCGATCGACCGAGTTGATGACGGCGCGGCGGATGGAGCGCCCGGCGTTGTTGATCAGGAAATCCACGGTGCCGTGCGCGGCGAGGATCTTCTTCGCGGTCGACTCGATCGCCATCATGTCGGACAGGTCACAGGAATAGGTGTGGCATTGGCCGCCGGCGTCGGCAATTTCCTGTTTCGTCGCGGCCAGCTTCTCGGGATCGCGCGCGATGATCACGACGACGGCGCCCGCGCCGGCGAGCTTCAACGCCGTCGCATGGCCGATGCCCGACGAGCCGCCGGTGACCACGACGATCTTGTCGCGGACCTTGCCCGACAGGCTGCGGTCGATGAAGAGGTCGGGGTCGAGGTTGCGCTCCCAGTAGTCCCACAGCCTGGGCGCATAGTTTTCGAGCGGGGGCACGGCGATGCCCGAGCCCTCGAGAGCCTTGGCGGCCTCGCGGTTGTCGTAGCGCGTCGGCCAATTGACGAACTGGAACACGTCGCGAGGAATTCCCAGGTCCTGCAGCACGACGCGCGTCGCGCGCTTGATCGGCGCCAGCGATCCCAGCCCGTAGAGGATCGGCGCCGGGATGAAGCCGAACATCTTGGCGTTGATCCGCATCGTCATCTGCGGCGCGTGCGCGGCGCGCGCGAAAATGTTGAGCGCTTCGCCGATGCGATTGGGTTGCGGGTCGGTCAGGTGGAACGTCTTGCCGTCGAGTCCCTTCTTGTGCGCGATGTGGTCGAGCGCATCGGCGACGAAGTCCACGGGCACCATGTTGATGCGCCCGCCTTCGATGCCCAGCATCGGCATCCATTGCGGCACCGCGTTGCGCATCTTCTGCAGCGTCTTGAAGAAATAGTAGGGGCCGTCGATCTTGTCGATTTCGCCGGTTTGCGAGTGGCCGACGACAAAGCCCGGGCGATAGACGCGGAATGGTCGCTTGCAGTGGTCGCGCACGACGGCCTCGGCTTCGTGCTTGGTGCGAAAGTACGGATGGTCGAGGTCTTCCGCTTCCTCGAACATGTCCTCGCGGAACACGCCGTCGTAGAGGCCGGCGGCGGCGATCGAGCTCACGTGGTGGAAGCAGCCGGCGCCGATCGCCGCGGCGAAATCGACTGCGTGGCGCGTGCCGTCGACGTTGGCCTGCTGCTGCGATTGCGCCGAGGCGGTCAGATCGTAGATCGCGGCAAGGTGGAACACGTGATCGACCTTGCCTTTGAGCTTGCGCAGGTCGATCGCCGCGACGCCCAGGTTGTCGCGTGTCAGGTCGCCGGTGACGGCGGTCAGGTGGCGCGCATCGTCGCCGCAGCGCCGCTTCAATTCGTCGAGCTTCGCCTGCGACCCCTTGCGCAGCAGCACATGAACGGGCTTGCCGCGCTTGACCAGGTTGGCGACGAGAAAGCGCCCGATGAACCCGGTCGCGCCGGTGACGAAGTACGCCATGAGGTCTCCTCCTTTTGGCTTCGCGCGCCCGGGGGCCGCGCGAATTAGAATGTGCAGTCTAGCCTGCCGCCACTAGAATGGCGAAGCCGCCGTCAACCCGCAGTCCACGTTATCCGCCACCGCAATTTCCGGAGGAGCCAATGCTCAAGAAAGCCAAGGCCGACGCGCAGTCGGCACCGTCATCGAAGGACATGCCGCAATCGGTGAAGGAATCGTCGCGCCAGATCTGGCTCGCCGGATTGGGCGCGTTTTCACGCGCGCAAGCCGAAGGCGCCAAGGTGTTCGAGGCGCTGGTCAAACGGGGCGAGTCGCTGGAGTCGCGCACGCGCAATGCGGCGTCGACGACCGCCGCGGCCGCGCGCGGCGCGGCCGCGGACAGTGCGGCCCGCGTGCAGACGATCGCCGGCGACACTTGGGACAAGCTCGAGAAAGTGTTCGAGGACCGCGTCGCCAAGGCACTGTCACGGCTCGGCGTGCACACGCGCAGCGACGTCGAGATGCTGACCGGGCGCGTCGATGCGCTCGCCGAAGCAGTCAACGAATTGATCCGCGCCTCCGGCGGCACCCCCAAGCCGGCGCGCAAGGCGTCGCCGGTCAAGCGCATCGTCAAGTCCGCCGTGCGCTCGGCAACGCGCGGCGCCAAAGGTGCGGCGAAGAGTGCCGGGCACGCGGTCGGCAGTGCGAGGCGAACGGCCAACAAGGGCGCGCGGGTCGCGCGCAAGGTTGCGAAGGCCACGCTGGGCTGACTCGGCGGCCGAAGAGGAGCGAACCGCGCTCCGTCCGCGCGTTTCGGACCGGAGCGTCAGTCGCGATTGAGCTTGTCGACCTGCTTGACGTAGTTCGTCATCGCGTCGTCGCGAGTCATGCCCTGGAGCTTCGTCCACGCGTCGAATTTCGCGCCGCCGACGAAATCGAATCCGCCAGGCCGCTTGCCCTTGCAATCGCCGTCGGTCGCCTGCTTGTAATAGGCGTAGAGCTTCAGCAGCGTCGCATTGTCGGGCTTCTTCCTGGTTTCCTTGGCAGCGGCCGCCGCAGTTGCGAAACGGGTCTTCAGGTCGGCGGTCTTCGGGGCTGCGGCCATGATTCCTCCGTGGGATGCGCGTTGCACCGGTGCCGCGCACCGGGGCTTTCGTGCTAATTTAGCGCGAAGATCGAAGCGCGTGCAATCGACACGCCATCATGACCGGCGAACAGAAGCCTGCCAGGCGCCAAAAAATGTCCGCGGTCGATACCGCGTGGCTGCGCATGGATCGCCCGCACAACCTGATGGTGATCTGCGGCGTGCTGGTGTTCGATCGCCCGGTACGATTGGCGCTGTTGCGCAAGACGATCGCGCAGCGGTTCCTGGTATTCGACCGGTTTCGCAGCTTCCCGTTCGTGAGCGCGTCGGGCGCGCAGTGGCGCACCGATCCGGACTTCGACATCCGCAATCACGTGCTTCACCACGCGCTTCCGGCGCGTGGTGGCCGCCGTGAGCTCGCGCGCTACGTTTCGGACCTCGCGCAAACCCCAATGCCGCGCAATCGCCCGGCGTGGCAATTCCATCTGGTCGACAACGTCGACGGCCGCAGTGCGCTGGTGGCGCGCATCCACCACAGCTATGCCGATGGCATCGCGCTGGTGCGCGTGATGCTGGCGATGACCGATGCAAGTGTCGACGGGCCGCCGGCAATGTCGTTCGCGACGAGCGAACGCGCGCGCGCAGGCAAGCGGCCGACGGGCGCCGGTGACGCGTTGTCGGCGGCGCTGGCAGGCGCAATGAAAATCGGCCGCGCAATCGTCGACAAGGGCGCTGAAATCTGGTCGGAGCCCCGCAAGGCGGTCGCACTGGCCGATCAGGGCAGCGCATTGGCAAGCGAGATCGCCGCGCTGGCGCTGATGCGCGAAGACGCGGCCACGCGCTTCAAAGGCGCGCCGGGCGTCCGCAAGGGTGTGGCGTGGGCCGATCCGCTTGCGCTCGCCGACGTGAAGACGATCGGCCGCGCACTCGGCGCGTCGATCAACGACGTGGTGATGACCTGCGTCGCCGGCGCCCTTGCGATGTATCTGCGAGAAAAGGGCGACTCGGTGGCCGGCAAGACGATTCGCGCACTGGTGCCGGTCAACCTGCGACCGATCGAGCGCGCGTGCGACCTGGGCAACCAGTTCGGGCTGGTGTTCGTCGACCTGCCGCTCGGCATCGACAATCCGGTCGAGCGCCTGGCCGTCGTGCGCGCCAACATGAATGCGCTGAAGCAAAGTCATCAGCCGGTATTGGCGCTCGGCTTGCTGGCGGCGATGGGTGCGGGTCCGCGGATGCTGCAGGAGGCGCTGCTGGCGGCGCTTTCACGCAACGCGAGTGCCGTGCTCACCAACGTGCCCGGCCCGCCGCAGGCGCTCTACATGGCCGGCGCGAAAATCGACGACCTGATGGTCTGGGTTCCGCAATCGGGGAACATCGGGCTCGGGCTGTCGGTGATTTCGTATGCCGGCGGCGTGCAGTTCGGCGTAATCGTCGATCACGGGTTCTGTCCCGATCCCGAGCGCATCGTCACGCATTTCGCCGACGCGTTCGAGACGCTCGTGCTGGCGACGCTGATCGCGCCATGGCCACGCGACGGCGATCTCGATCCGGACGACGCGCGCGCCGCGGTGATGGGCGTGCGGCGCGCCGCGCACGCACAGTCTTCGCAGTAACCCCTGCGCACCGCCGTTCCTGGCAATAACCCCTGCGCACAGCCGTTCCTGGCGGTTACCGGCGCACAGCCGTTCGTGTCGATAACTCCGACGCGTCATTCGAGCTCGGAACGCGCGAGCTCGACGTCCAGCCGCTCCATCGCATCGGCGGGTGTCGCGCCGGCCGCGTCTTCGTAGAGCTTTTGCGCATCGGCGATGCGCGCCTTGCCGAACAGCAGCAGCAGGCCGTTGGCATATTCGATCCGCTCGATCGCGCTTTCCGGAAACAACTTGCGCGCGGTCTCGAAGTGCTCGACTGCCGAATTCTTTTTGGCGCCATAAGTTATGCCGCCGATCAGCGCCCCGACCTTGTCGATCACCTCGGCCTGGTACGCGCCGAGCGCTGCGTGCGCGTCGGCATGCCTGGGTGCCAGCTTGAGCGCCGTCTGCAGCGCATCCTTGATCTTGCCGCCATAGCCCAGCGCGAGCGCCTTGGCGACCGAGATGCTCTGGCTGTATCGCCCGAGTGCATAGGCGTAAAGATAATGGGCGTTCGCATCCTTGGGCGCCATGCTGCGCCGCTCGTCCGCCCAGTTCGCGGCTTCCTCGTACAGCGCGAGCTTCGCGGGCGCGCTCTTCTCGAGATAGGTGGCGTAGATGGCCTGCGCCTTGATCGCGGCGTTGAGGGCCGGACCGCCCGCGGCGTTGCCCAGCTCGACGGCGCGCGCGAAATCGCCGGCGTGGAAGGCGCTCCACGCCGACTGCGCCTCCACGGCCTTCGGCAGCGGTTCGCAATCGCCGCGATGCAGTCGCGGCCACGCCTTGGCGAGCGCCGCGCCCTGGTGTGCGAACGCCTTATCCGAATGCGGGAATTTCACCCATTTGCTGGCCATGTCGGTTTCCTTCTAGAGGTAGTTGGCGCCGAGGCGCGCGATCAGCAGGCGTGTGTCGCCGATTGTGAACGGCGCGATCAGCGCCAGCACCTGATAGGCGGCGCGGTTGGGGTCGGCGGTATCGGCGCTCGCGGCTGCACGCGCGTCGCGCGTCAGGCGCTGGTACGACAGCCAGTATGTGGAGACCATCGCGACGTTTGCGGCCAGTGCCGCCATTTCGCGCTCGCTTGCGCGCAGCGTTCCCGCGGCGGACATGCCCTGGCATAGCGCGATCACGGTCGCCTCGCCGCGCGCCACGAGGTCGGCGTGCTGCCGCGCGAGCTTGTGGTTGCGCGACGCGATTTCATCGAGATCGCGGAACAGGAATCGATAGGCGCACATGCGCTCGAACACCAGGTGCAGCATCAGCCACAGGTCCTCGACGTCGGGCAGGCGGCCGCTCGGGGCGGACAACAGCGGCTGGACTTCGCCTTCGTACGCGCCGAACAGTTCACCGATGATCTCGTCCTTGTTGCGAAAGTGATAGTAGAGGTTGCCCGGACTGATGTTCATCTCGTCGGCGATGTCTGCGGTGGTGACGTTCGGCGCGCCGGCGCGGTTGAACAGCGCAAGACTGGTCTCGAGAATGCGTTCGCGGGTGCGGCGGGGGCGTTTCTTTTCCGACATGGCGACGCCGTCGCAGGCGCGAGCGAGTGGAGGCGGGCCAGTGTAGTGCGCAGGGACGGCGGTGCGCAATCCGGCGCGAGCGCGCTAAGCCGCCGCGGCGAGCCAGCGCTCGAGCACGTCGAGCGCGTGGCGCAGCTCGCGCTTGGCATGATGAACGTCGCGCACCTTGCGCGAATCGGTGTTGAGCGGGCGCGGGTCATTGATTGCGGCACCGATCGTTCGCGCCGAATCAAGGAGGCGCTCGGTGCGCACCCGGATGCTGTTGCGGGCAAGCACGGGCGCCAGGTTCTGCGCGCGCTCGCGCAGGTTGTCGCGCGTCGACGCGAACGCGACCGCGCACAGGCGCTTGCGTTGCGAATAGCTGAAGATGCTGGCGAAGAAGACATCCGCGTCCTCGCGCGCGGGCTCGAACAGCAGCACATCGGCGCGCGGATAGTCGCGCCGGTATTTCTGCATGCCGGTCTTCATCCGCGAATGAATAATCGTGCGAAAGGTCTGCGCCAGCACCATCGGCAGCCCGCCCTGCGTGAGCGTCGCGAAGTTCGGCAATGCATGCCGGCGTGCGCCTGCGCGCCCTGCGTCGAAAGGCACCAGCGGGTTGACGCACAACAGCAGATCGAGGCCCTGGTCGAGCGCCACCGAAGCGTGCAATGTCTTGTTGAGCACGCCGTCGACGTACTGCTCGCCGTCGATCGTGACCGGCGGGAACAATCCGGGCAGCGCGCTCGACGCCGCGATCGCGCGCGAGATCGGCACGTGATCGAGTCCCGGTGCGCCGAAGGTCACCGAGGCGCCGGAGTCGAGGTGGGTGGCGACGAGGAAGAGCTTGTGGCGCAGCGCGCGAAAGTCGTTACTGCGCCCCTTGGCGGCGAACAGCCGCGACAGGAAGGCGTCGAGCGCGCCGTTGTTGAACACGCCAGTGGGCATCGCCCGGGAAAGCGTTGCCAGCGACGCCCAGGCGCCGCGCCGCAGCGGGCTCTTCACATATTGCAGCGTGGCGCGCCAGGCAAGCCCCGGAAGCGCCTGCGCGCGCCGGGCGAATTCGCGCGTCGCGGGGCGCAGGAACAGCTCGGGCTTCAGCGCGGCATCGGCCCCGTCGTCGATGAACAGCCGATACATCTGCGCCGGCGAAATGCCGTTGGCCAGCGCCGCGGCGACAAAGCCGCCCGACGACACGCCGACATAGGCGTCGAGATCGGTGAAGTCGATGCCGTCGAGCGAGTCGGCGAGCGCCAGCAATGCGCCGACTTCGTAGATGCCGCCCAGCGGGCCGCCACCGGCGAGCGCGAGTCCCACCGATGAGCGGCCGGATGGGCGTGCGGAACGTCGGTTTTGCGCGCTACGGTTCGTGCGGCGGCTTTCCCCCAACGGTTCCTCGCTTGCGGTGGTGATTCACGACGCGCGTGCCGGCCTTGCCGGCGGCGCGCGCGCCTGCTGCGCCTACCTACGGTTATGCGCCGCTGCGGGCACGCGTCGTCTTGCCGACCTGGCGCTTGGACGTCGCGCGTGCAGGGGTCTTTGCGGGCTTCGCGGAATGCACCGCGTCGCCACGCTTGACCTGCGACTTGGCGCGCTTCGCAACCGACTTGGAGCGCTTCGCAACCAACTTGGCGCGCTTCGCGACCGATAGCGCGCGCCGGACGCCGGATTTCGCGTGCGGTGTGGCAGGCGCGGCTTTCGCGCGTGGTGCGGTAGGCGCGGATTTCGCGTGCGGTGTGGAAGGCGCGGATTTCGCGCGTAGTGTGGACACCACCGGCGTCACGCGCCGGGCGATCGCGGGCAGTTTCGCCAGCGCGACGGGCAGCGCCGTGCGCGCACGGCCGATCGCCGAGCCGAGCTGCCTGCGCGCGCTGTGCAGCGTGGCATTGGCCAGGCGGTACGACGAACCGACGCGCGACTCGACGACGCGCATCGCCTGTCCTTCAACCAGCGTGCCTTCCCTGACCAGCGAACGGATCAGCGGCGCGGCACCGGTTTGCATCCAGTCACGGGTGACAGCGGCGGCGCCAAGGCTCGCGAGCCACGCTTTGCGATAGGCGGCGAACACGCGATCGCCGGTGGAATACGTGCGTGAACGGCCGTGAATCGACATGGGCTTTCCTCGAAGTGTGCGCAGAAGGCACCCTATGTGGCTGGGCGCGTGCGATCGACTGTAGGACCAACGCGCTAGAGCTTGCACACTAAAGCGTGCGTTGCGCGCGGCGTTTCGAGCCCTCCAGCCAGTTCCGATACCGAACGACAAAACATCAACGTGCGAGCCGCTGCGCGAGGCCGTCGGCCAGGCGCGCGACGATCGCATAGATCGACAATTGCGGATTGGCGCCGATCGATGTGGGGAACAGCGAACCATCCATGACGTGCAGGTTGGCGAGGTGATGGTGGCGTGCGTCGAGCCCGACCACGCTGGTCGACGGATCGGCGCCGAACGCGGCCCCGCCCATGACATGCGCCGATACCATCGGCGTGATCCGCGGCGCCAGCGCGAACCCCGCGATCGCGCGTTGCGCACTGCCGACGTCGCGAAATTCGGCGCCGCGCGCATGCACGGGGATGACGCTGGTCGCGCCGGCGGCGAACTGCAGCTGCGCCATCGACGCCATCGCGCGCCGCACGCCGTCCCACAGGTAGTCGGAAAACGGATAGTCGAGCTCGGCCGAGCCATCGCCGCGCAGCCGGACCACGCCGCCCGGTGATTGCGCGCTGAAGCCGTCGCGCAACAGCGCGATCAGCACATGCCAGTCGGGCAGCCGTTGCATCAGGCGCGCGTGCGCGGCGCCATGGTCGGGCAGCGTGATCGCCGCCAGGATGGGATGCACGGGCGGCGCCTCGAGCTTGTAGCCGATCGGCCCGTTCGCGGCGGCGCCCGCCAGCCACTGGTCGCTGTAGATCGACTGCGGCGCGCCGGAGAAGGCATCGATGCGCTCGGGCATCAGCGCCGCCGAGACCACGGTCGGATGCAGGAACGTGCGCGTGCCGACAAGGTGGCGCGGATCGGGCACGGCGCTGCGCAGCAGCAGTGCCGGCGTGTTGATCGCACCGCCGGCCGCAACGAACGAGCGTGCGCGGATGCGCAGCTTCCACGGCGACACGTCGACGCCGTTCGCGGCAAGTGCTGCGCATTGCAGCGTGTCCACCCGGTCGCCGGTGAACGTGAACTTGAGCGCGCGCGTGCGCGACAGCAGCGTCGCACCGCGGTCGAGCGCCGCGGGAATCGTCGTCACCAGCATCGACTGCTTGGCGTTGGTCGGGCAGCCCATCCCGCAATAGCCCAGGTTCCAGCAGCCGCGCACGTTGCGGCGGATGGCATCGTGATGCACGCCGAGGCGGGTCGCACCTCGCGCGAGCGCGGCATTGTTGGCGTTGGGCGCGATTTGCCATGGCGCGACACCGAGCCGCGCCTCCATGCGTTCGAACCAGGGCTCGAGCGACGCTTCGTCGAAGCCTTCGACGCCGTGCTGTGTCCGCCATTGCGCGAGCGTCGCGGCGGGCGTGCGAAACGAGCTCGTCCAGTTGACCGTCGTGCCGCCGCCGACACAGCGCCCCTGCAGGATGTTGATTGCGAGGTCGCGCGTCTTGCGCGCGGCGGACTCCTGGTAAAGGTCGGGATAGGCTTCACGCTCGCGCATGTGGAAGTCGCTGGACGACCGCAACGGGCCTTCCTCGACCATGATCACCTTGAGCCCCGCCGTGGCGAGGATCTCCGCCGCGGTGCCGCCGCCCGCACCCGTGCCGACGATCGCGACGTCGCATTCGTAGTCGGTGTCGCGTGTCAGCGTCGACGCATCGATCGCCCGCCAGCCGCGGGCGATGCCTGTGCGAATCGGATCGTCGATGGCCATCCCGCGCGTTCCCTCAGGCGACGCGCGGCGGACCGGCGTAGCCGATGGCGCCCCAGGCGCGCAGGTTGCCGTACCAGGCGCCGAGCACCAGCGAATGCAACGCGTCGTATGCCGAGCGCTTCAGCGCCAGACGGCTGTCGCGCCAACCGGACAGCGCGTCGTCGATGTCGGCGGCCGACGCCGATTCCCAGGGTGCGCTCAGCCCGGCAAACAGCACGCGCGTCGCCGGAAACGCCAGCAGCGAGAACAGCCGCGACAAGTCGTCGCGCGCGTGCGGCAACAGCCCGTCCATGCCGGCGAGCGCATCGTGGACGACTTCGTCGAGGGCCGCTGCGAGCTCGGGTGGTGCGGGCAGCGCACCGGCGAGCATCACCGGCGCCATTGCCCGCACGATTCGCCGCGCATCGTCATTGTCCGACAGCGCTGCGCGGGTGGGCCCCGGCCGCAGCAACGCGAACGCGCCACCCGCGGACAGCACCGCGGTCGAAAGTACCCCGGTGGCGAGAAAGCGGCGGCGCGTGATCGCTGGCATGGCTAACGTGCGACGATAGCGGGAGGCGGTAGAGGGTTCCACCTAACTGCCGCGATCGACGACGACTCGGGAACAATTCGCGTGCACGCCTGCACATGCCGACCAACAGCAGTGCCAGCGATCGACTGATCGACCAGCTGGCGCGCGTGCGCGAGTTGCGGGAGGCGCGCGTCGCCGACGGCCATCTCGGCGCGGCGCTGTCGCGACTGGGCGCGTGGCAGGCGCGCAGGCTGGCGCAAACCTATGCCGATCTTGCGCAGATGCCTCGCTATGCCGGTGCCATCGCGTTTTTCCAGAGCGACCTCTACGGCGAAGGGGACTTCAGCCAGCGTGACGCGGATCTCGCGCGCATCGTCCCCGTGTTGACGCGAATGCTGCCCGATCGCGTGATCGGCGTGGTGGCACAGGCGACCGAACTCAACGCCTTGTCGCAGGAGCTCGACCGCGCGCTGGTCGATGCGCTCGGCTATTTGCCAACATACTCGGTCGCGCAATATTCCCGGGCGTTTCGCGGCGCCGGACGCGTCGATGCGCGCGTGCGGCAAATCGAGCTGATCGTCGAAGTCGGGCGCGCGATCGACCACTACGGACGCAACGCGGCCATTCGCAACGCGCTGATGCTGATGCGCGCGCCGGCGCGCGCGGCGGGATTCGGCGCGTTGCAGGCATTCCTCGAGCGCGGCTTCGCGTCGTTTCGCCGGATGCGGGGCGCCGACGAGTTCCTGGCGGCGATCAGCACGCGGGAGCGCGAGATTCTCGATGCGATCGTCGGCGGCTGCGACGCGCCGTTCGCGGACCCCGCGGCCGTCTAGCAACGACGAACGGCGCCTCAGGCCTTATCCAGCGGCGCGACACGGTCGAGCTGGGCATGGATCTCGCGTTCGATTGTGGTCTTCAACGCGGAAAGGAGGAATCCCAGCGTGACTTCCAGCGCGATGCTGCCCTTGCCGACGTGCATGTGGCCGGTGACGCCGGGGCGCTCGAACAGCACGTTGTCGCCATCCCATGCGTAGTGGAGCTCGAAACGCTTCTGCAGGTCCTTGGCAAGCGAGTCCGCGGCGGCACGCGCCTTGGCGTGGGTCAGCTTGTGCTTGCGCTCGATGCGAATCGTTGCCATTGCGTTGACACCGGCTTACTTCGGATTGAACGGGCCAATCGAGTATAACCTCTCGTCCACGCCGCCACCGCGGCCGACCGGGGCGCACAATCGCCCGGGAATCGCGCTGCCTCGTTGCCGACCGGAGCTGACATGCCCGCCAACATCGCGCATTTCTTCACGCAGCATTTCAACGCGCCGAAGCGCGCGCTGCACCGGCATTTCGCGCACGACCAATGGTCGGACGTCGGCATCGGCGAGATCAGGCATTTCGCCGAGCGTTGGCAGGAGGCGTTCCGGCGCGAAGGACTGAAGGCCGGTGACCGCGTGGCGATTTGCGCGCGCAACGGCATCTTCTGGGCAGCGGTCGACCAGGCGGCGCTGGGCCTCGGTCTGGTCGTGGTGCCGCTCTACGTCGACGACAACTCCGACAATGTCGCCTGGTGCGCGCAGAACGCGCAGGCGCAGCTTTTCGTCGCCGACAACTCGCGGATGGCCGATGCGCTGGGCGCGCTCGGCGACACCTATGCGCTGCCACGCATCGTCGTGCTGCGGCCTGCAACGCGCGACGCGGCACGCGGTGTCGAGCAGTTCCTGCCATTGCAGGGCCGCGCGTTCGAATGCCGCGAGCTCGCACCCGAGACGCTGGCGACGATCTGCTACACGTCGGGAACGAGCGGCCGTCCCAAGGGCGTGATGCTGTCGCACGCCAACATCATCGCCAACGTCGGGCAATGCCGCGCCACCGGGCTTGCCCGCGACGACGACGTCTTCCTGTCGATCCTGCCGCTGTCGCACATGTTCGAGCGCACCGGCGGCTATTACCTGCCGCTGGCGATCGGCGCCAAGGTCGTCTACTCGCGCGGCATCGCGCAGATTCCCGACGACCTCGTGTCGCAGTCGCCGACGGTGATGTTCGCCGTGCCGCGCATCTTCGAGAAATTCAACGCGAAAGTGACGCAGGCGCTCGCCGCGTCGCCGCTCAAGCGGGCGCTGTTCAACGCATGCGTCGCGCGCGGATACCGTGTCGCGTCCGGACATGCGGGCATCGTCGACCGCGCGCTGACGCCGCTGCTGCGTGCCATCGTCGCGAAGCCCGTGCTCGCGAAGCTGGGCGGACGCATGCGGTTGTCGGTCGTCGGTGGCGCGGCACTCGATCCCCTGCTCGCGACGACGTTCATCGGCCTCGGTGTCACGATCCTGCAAGGCTATGGCATGACCGAGGCGTCGCCGGTGATCTCGGTCAACCTCGATCGCGACAACATTCCCGAGTCGGTAGGGCCGCCGCTGCCGGGGGTTGAAGTGAAGATCGTCGACAACGGCGAATTGCTGGCGCGCGGCGGCAACGTGATGCTCGGCTATTGGCACAACGAGGTGGCGACGCGCGCCGCGCTGACCGACGACGGATGGTTGAAGACCGGCGACATCGCGGAGATTCGCGACGGCCACATCTTCATCCGCGGCCGTGCCAAGGACATCATGGTGATGTCCAACGGCGAAAAGCTTTCGCCGCAGGATGCCGAGCTCGCGATCCTGCACGATCCGGCGTTCGACCAGGTGATGCTGGTCGGCGAGGGCCGCCCCTATCCGATCCTGTTGGCCGTCACGCAGGAGACCGACGAACAGGTGCTGCAAAAGCGGGTCAACGAGCTGCTGAAGGCGTTTCCGCGCTGGGCGCGCGTGCGCCGGGTCATCGCCACCAAGGATGCCTGGACTGTCGACAACGGCCTGCTGACGCCCACGTTCAAGCTCAAGCGGCCGCTGGTGCTCGAGCATTACAGGAAGGCGATCGACGCCGCCTATGCCGCGCCGCCCGAGCGCGAGAGCTGAATTTGACCCCCACGCCGATCCGGTCCAGAATTCAAACGAACGTTTAAACGATTGGCGGCAAGCCGGCGGGCAAAGGCGCAATCCCGGGACGCCAATGCGCGTTATCGACGTTCATGCTTGGCCCAGCTTGGCGCACGCGGCACCGTTCCCCACGTCCTATTTTCGAGCACCAGGAGGCACGCAATGCCCGGCAAGGTGATCCCGCTGCTGCGCCGCGTTCCGGTCGCGACCAAGGCGCGCATCCTCGACACCGCAGAGAGCCTCTTCATGGAGCACGGCTTCGAAGCGACCAGCTTGCGCGCGATCACCACCGACGCGAACGTCAACCTGGCGGCGGTCAACTATCACTTCGGCAGCAAGGAAGAGCTCTTCCAATCGGTGCTGACCCGCAGGCTCGATCCGATGAACCAGCAACGGCTGGCGTTGCTGACGCAATTCGAGCACGCGTCGGCGCCCGAGCCGGTGGGCTGCGAACGCATACTCACGGCACTGTTCCTGCCCGCACTCGACCTGGCGCGCGACCGCTCGCGCGGCGGCGACAATTTCCTGCGCCTGCTGGGACGTGCCTACGCCGATCCCGCGCCGTTCATCCGCCAATTCCTGTCGGACCAGTACGCCGAGATGATCGCGCGCTTCAAGGCCGCGTTCGGCCGTGCGCTGCCGTGGCTGCCGAAAAAGGAGCTGTCCTGGCGATTGCACTTCATCATGGGTGCGTTGTCGTACACGTTGGCGGCGACCGACGCGTTGAAGCTGATCGCCGAATTGACGCCGCGCCAGCTCAACGACGACGCGGCACTGTTGCGGCGACTGGCCCCGTTCCTGCTTGCAGGTTTGCAGTCACCGCTGGCGGAGGGACTCGAATCGGCGCCGGAAATCGTGAGGGAGCCCGGGCGCGAACGGGCCAGAGGCCGACCTCGCAAACGATAGAAGTGTGGTCGCACCCATAGTGCCGCACGCCTGATCCTGTTCCACGCGGCGCACTGCATCGGGAGTCGGCAATGGTCTTGACACTGTGGTTGGTCCTGGTCCTCGCGGGTGCATTGGCGCTCGCGCACGTCAACGCCAACGGCTGGGCGTGGATCATCGGCGTGGTGCTGGCGCTGTTCGCAGCGGCATCGCTGCATGTGATTCCCGCCGGTGTCGTACTGTTTCTTTCCGCTATTTTCGCGTTCTTTGCCGTGCCGATGCTGATCCCGCCGCTGCGCCGCGCGCTGGTCAGCGAGCCATTGTTCACCGTGTTTCGCAAGGTGATGCCGCCGATGTCGCAGACCGAGCGCGACGCGATCGAGGCCGGCACCGTGTGGTGGGACGGCGACCTGTTCTCCGGGCGTCCCGACTGGCAAAAATTGCTGGCGATGCCCGCGCCCTCGTTGACCGCCGACGAGCAGCGCTTCCTCGACGAGGATGTCGAGGAGCTGTGCGCGATGGTGACCGACTGGGAGACGACCAACGTCTACAGGGACCTGCCGCCGCATGTCTGGCAGTTCATCCGCGAGCGCGGCTTCCTCGGCATGATCATTCCCAAACAGTACGGGGGCAAGGGCTTCTCGGCCTTCGCGCATTCGGAAGTGATCACCAAGCTGTCGACGCGCTCGGGAACCGTCGCGGTCACGGTGATGGTGCCGAACTCCCTCGGGCCCGGTGAGCTCCTGCTGCACTACGGCACCGACGCGCAGAAGACACGCTATCTCCCACGCCTTGCGCGCGGCGAGGAAATTCCCTGTTTCGCGCTCACCAACCCGAATGCGGGCTCGGACGCCGCGGCGATTCCGGATTTCGGCATCGTCTGCTTCGGCGACCACGAAGGCCAGCGCGTGCTGGGGCTTCGCGTCACGTGGGACAAGCGCTACATCACGCTGGGGCCTGTGGCCACGCTGCTGGGACTCGCGTTTCGCGCGTTCGATCCCGACCGTCTCGCGGGCGACGTCGACGACATCGGCATCACCTGTGCGCTGATTCCGACGACCCACCCCGGCGTGCAGATCGGCCGGCGGCACATGCCGCTCAACGCCGTGTTCCAGAATGGTCCCAACTGGGGTCGCGACGTGTTCATCCCGATGGACTGGGTGATCGGCGGCCAGCCGATGCTCGGCAAGGGCTGGCGGATGCTGATGGAATGCCTGGCCGCGGGGCGCGCGATATCGCTGCCGGCGTCCAGCACCGGCATGTGCAAGCTGGCGGTGCGCTATACCGGCGGCTACGCGCGCGTGCGCACGCAATTCCACACGGCGATCGCGCGCTTCGAAGGCATCGAGGAGCCGCTCGCGCGCATGGGCGGCACGCTCTATTGCATGGATGCGGTGCGGCGCGTCACCGCGGCGGCCGTCGACCAGGGCGAGAAGCCCGCGGTGCTGTCGGCGGTGTCGAAATACCACCTGACCGAGCGCGGCCGCCATGTGATCAACGACGCGATGGACATCGCCGGCGGCAAGGGCATCTGCATGGGGCCGTCGAATTTCCTCGGCGCCGCCTACATGCAGATGCCGGTGTCGATCACCGTCGAGGGGGCCAACATCCTCACCCGCAGCCTGATCATCTTTGGCCAGGGCGCTATTCGCGCGCATCCATTCGTGCTGAAGGAAATCGAGGCGGCGCGCGATCCCGATGTTGCGCGCGGCAAGGCGCAGTTCGAGGCGGCGCTGTTCGGCCACGTACGCTTCGCGCTTGCCAATTTCGCGCGCACGTTCGTCGCCGGCATTACCGGCTCGCATTTCATCGACGTGCCGGCGAATGTCGCGCCCGAAACGCTGCGCTACTACCAGCGCATCACGCGCTTCTCGTCGGCGCTCGCATTCCTCGCCGACGTGTCGATGGGCACGCTGGGCGGCGCGCTGAAGCGCCGCGAGAAGCTCTCGGCGCGCCTCGGCGACGTGCTGTCGCTGCTGTACCTGTGCAGCGCGACGCTGAAGCGCTACGAGTCCGAAGGACGGCAAGCGGCGGATGCGCCGCTGATGAACTGGGCGATCTGGGACTCGATGTACCAGGCGCAGACCGCGCTCGAAGGCGTGATCTCGAACTTCCCCAACCGCTTCGTGTCGGCACTCGTACGCTGCGTTGTGTTTCCGCTCGGCCGGCCATATTCGGTGCCATCGGACCGACTGGGCCACGACGTCGCGGCGCTGCTCGCCGAGCCGTCGGCGACGCGCGACCGCCTGACTGCGGGAATGTTCATCCCGCAAGGCGAGGACGATCCGGGCGCGCTGATCGAACGCGCGCTGGCAGCGACGATGGCCGCCGAGCCGATCGAAAGCAGGGTGCGCGCCGCCGGTCGGGAGAAGCGCTTCGACACGCAGTTGCGGGGAGGAGTGGGTGCCGACGCACTGTTCGATCGCGCGCACGCCGCGGGTGTGATCAGCGCCGAGGAGCTCGAGCTCGTCCGCCACCAGCGAATCCTCGCCGCCAAGGTGATTCGCGTCGACGACTTCGCGCAGGACCTGGGCGCCGCCGAAATGGAGCCGCCGCAGCCCGTCACCACGCATTCGGCCGAGGCGATGCAGGCGCCGGCGCGCATCCGCGCGGTGGCCTAAGGCGCGGCGGCAGCGGACTTCATGCCCATGCACGAGCCGATCTACATTGTCGACGGCGCGCGCACGCCGTTTCTCAAGTCGCGCAATCGGCCCGGGCCGTTTTCGGCGTCCGACCTTGCGACCGACGCCGGGCGCGCGCTGCTGATGCGGATGCCGTTCGAGCCCGGGCAGCTCGACGAGGTGATCCTGGGCTGCGCCGCGCCGTCGCCGGACGAGGTCAACATCGGTCGCGTGGCCGCGCTGCGCATGGGCTGCGGCAAGAAGGTGCCCGGATGGACGGTGATGCGCAACTGCGCGTCGGGCATGCAGTCGATCGATTCGGCGATCGCGCAGGTCCTGTCGCATCGCTCCGATCTCGTGCTCGCGGGCGGCACCGATGCGCTGTCGCGCGCGCCGCTGCTGCTGTCCGATCCGATGGTGATGTGGCTGTCGCAGTGGTATGCGGCGAAGTCGATCGGACAACGCGCGGCGCTGCTCGCGCGCTTGCGCCCCGGCTATTTCGCGCCGGTGATCGGCTTGATGAAGGGACTGACCGACCCGATCGTCGGCCTGCTGATGGGACAGACCGCCGAGAACGTCGCCTACCGCTTCGGCATCACGCGGCGCGACATGGACGAATACAGCGCACGCTCGCATGCGCGCCTGCTCGCCGCGCAGAAGGCAGGACACCTCGCACGCGAAGTAGTCGCGCTGTACGACAAGGCGGGCAACGCCCACCCGGCCGACGATGGCGTTCGCGAGGACTCGACGCCCGAAAATCTCGCCAAGCTGCGGCCATTCTTCGACCGCAAGTACGGCAATGTAACCGCCGGCAACAGCTCGCAGATCACCGACGGCGCGGCGTGGGTGGTGCTCGCGTCGGCGCGCGCAGTGGAAAAACACAAGCTGTCGCCGCGCGGCCGCATCGTCGACACGCAGTGGGCGGGTCTCGACCCGGCGATCATGGGCCTCGGCCCCGTGCATGCCGCAACGCCGATCCTCACGCGCAACAAGCTGGGTCTCAACGACCTCGATGCCTGGGAGATCAACGAAGCCTTTGCCGCGCAGGTGCTGGGTTGCCTCCGCGCATGGCAGAGCGACGACTACTGCCGCAACGAGCTCGGCCTGCCGCAAGCGCTCGGCACGCTCGATGAATCGCGGCTCAACGTAGACGGCGGCGCGATCGCGCTCGGCCATCCGGTGGGCGCGTCGGGCACGCGCATCGTGCTGCATGTGCTGAATGTGCTGGAACGCACCGGTGGCAAACGCGGCATCGCCGCAATTTGCATCGGCGGAGGCCTGGGCGGCGCGATGCTGGTCGAGCGCGCCTGACATGGCAGGCCCCCGCAACGAAGGCGAACCAATGCAGCACTGGACGCTCACCCACGGCGACGACGGCATCGCGACGCTCATCCTCGACAAGGCGGGCGCAAGCGTCAACACGCTCTCCGCGGATGTGCTGGCCGAATTCGCGGGCGTGCTGGACGAGCTGGACGCGGCGCCGCCGAAGGCGCTCGTCATCCGCTCGGGCAAGGCGAGCGGCTTCATCGCCGGCGCCGATGTCGACGAGTTTCGCGCGGCCAGGACCGCCGACGAAGGACTCGCGATCGTGCGCCGCGGCTATGAGCTGTTCGACCGCCTTGCAAACGTTGCATATCCGACGCTGGCGGTGATCAAGGGCTTTTGCCTGGGCGGCGGCCTGGAGCTCGCACTCGCCTGCCGCTATCGGATCGCCGTCGACGGTCCGGCGACGCGTTTGGGCTTGCCCGAGGTGATGCTGGGCATCGTTCCGGGCTGGGGCGGCATCAAGCGCCTGCCGAGGCTCGTCGGCGCGCCGGCCGCGCTCGACCTGCTGCTCACCGGCAAGACGATCGACGCGCGACGGGCGAAGAAGCTCGGCGTCGTCGACGAGGCGGTGCCGGCGCGCATCCTCGAGAACACTGTCGCCGGGATGGCGCGCACGTTGCCGCCGCCGCACGCGTTGCCTTTGCCGCTGTCGCTGACGTTGAATCCGCTGGCGCGCAAGTTGATCGCCGCTCAGGCAGCGAAGAAAGTCGCGCATCGCGCCCTTCGCGAGCACTATCCCGCGCCGTACACGATCCTCGAACTGTTCGCGCGCTTCGACGGCAATCCGCTCGCGCCGGCGGCGGACGATCGGGCATCGATGCAGTCGCTGTTGCGCGCGCCGAACTTCGGCAACCTGATCCGCGTGTTCTCGTTGCAGGAGCGGTTGAAGGCGCTGGGCAAGGAAATGCCAGCGGGCCATTCGCAAGCCCCTGTGACGAGGGACGAGCCAGCTCGCGACGCGGAAGGCGCGGCGCGCAACGCGAAACCGGAGGGCGAAGCTGACGACGCCGCGACACGTCATGTGCATGTCGTCGGCGCGGGCACGATGGGCGGCGACATCGCCGCGTGGTGCGCATTGCGAGGGTTCACCGTCACGCTTCAGGACCAGGACGCGCAGCGCCTGGCACCGGCGATGGGCCGCGCGGCCAAGCTGTTCGCCGAGCGCCTCAAGGATCCGCGCCGCGTGCGCGATGCGACCGACCGGCTGATTCCCGACGTGCCGGGCGACGGCGCGGCGCGGGCCGACGTGATCATCGAGGCGATCTTCGAGAACGTCGATGCCAAGCGTTCGTTGTTCGCCGCGCTGGAGAAAAAGGCGCGCGCCAATGCGATCCTCGCCACCAACACGTCTTCGATTCCGCTCGAGCAGATTGCCGGCGCGCTGGCCGATCCGTCACGCCTCGTCGGCCTGCATTTCTTCAACCCGGTGGCGAAGATGATGCTGGTCGAGGTCGTAGTCGGCGCGCAAACCGACGCGGCGCTGGTGCCGCGCGCGCTGGCGTTCGTGCGCGCGATCGACAAGCTGCCGCTGCCGGTGAAAAGCGCGCCCGGTTTCCTGGTCAACCGCGTGCTCGCGCCGTACCTGATGGCGGCGATGCATGCGGTCGACGATGGCATCGCGCCGGAGACCGTGGACGAGGCGGCACTCGCGTTCGGCATGCCGATGGGACCGATCGAGCTCGCCGACACCGTCGGACTCGACATCTGCGTTGCAGTCGGCAAGCTGCTGGGCGAAGCGCAGGCGCCGCCTGCACGATTGATGCAGCTCGTGGATGCCGGCAAGCTGGGAAAGAAGAGCGGCGAAGGCTTCTACCGCTGGAGCGACGGCAAGGCGCAGAAATCCGCCGCCGCGCCGGTGCCGCAACGGCTCATCGAACAGCTGATCAATCCATTGCTGGCGGAAGCACGTAAGGCGGTCGACGAAGGTGTTGTCGCTGATGCCGACCTCGCGGATGCAGGCGCGATATTCGGCGCGGGATTCGCGCCGTTTCGCGGCGGACCGTTGTACTACGCGGGGCATGCCGAAGGGGCGTTGCCGCACGGATGATCTGATGCAGCATCGCGCCGGACCCGCCCGCGACAAGACGCAACGTGCAAACGATTGCGCATGCGATAAAAGGGCGGAGCGCCGCGACGACCGAGGGAGGAAGCGGTGAACAAGTTCTGGGTGGCAAACTATCCTGCCGGCATTCCCGCGGAAATCGACATCGACGAGTACGCGTCGCTGCGCGACGTGGTCGACGAGACCTTCGAGAAATACCCGATGCGCCCCGCATTCACCTGCATGGGCCGCTCGCTGACATTTCGCGACCTCGACGGGCTGTCGGCGGCATTCGGCGCATGGCTGCAGGGCCAGGGCCTCGCCAAGGGGGCGCGTGTCGCACTGATGATGCCCAACATCCTGCAATATCCGGTCGCGCTGTTCGGCACGTTGCGCGCCGGGTACACGGTCGTCAACGTCAACCCGTTGTACACGCCGCGCGAGCTCGAGCACCAGCTGACCGATTCCGGCGCCGAAGTGATCGTCGTAGTCGAGAATTTCGCGCACACGGTGCAGGACGTCATCGCGAAGACCGTTGTGCGCCACGTCGTGGTCACGTCGATCGGCGAGATGCTCGGCATCAAGGGGATGCTGGTCGACTTCGTGCTGCGCCACGTCAAGAAGCTGATCAAGCCGTGGTCGCTGCCCGGCGCGATCAGGATGTCCGACACGCTGGCCGACGGCCGCGGGCGCGCGCTGGCGCGCGTTGCGATCGGCCACGACGACATCGCATTCCTGCAATACACGGGCGGCACGACCGGCGTGGCCAAGGGGGCGGTGCTCCTGCATCGCAACATCATCGCCAACCTGCTGCAGGCACGCGCGTGGATTCGACCCTACCTGAAGCGCGACGGCCGCGAGGTGATCATCACCCCGCTGCCGCTTTATCACATCTTTTCGCTGACCGCGAACTGCATGGTGTTCATGACGCTGGGCGGCGAGAACGTGCTGATCACCAACCCGCGCGACGTGCCCGGCATGATCAAGGAAATGGGCCGTCACCAGTTCACCGCCATCACCGGCGTCAACACGCTGTTCAATGCGCTGCTCAACAACGCCGGGTTCGCCAGGCTCGATTTCTCGACACTGGGCTTCACGCTCGGTGGCGGCATGGCGGTGCAGGAAGCCGTCGCCACGCGCTGGAAGCAGGTGACCGGCGTGACGCTGTCCGAAGCCTACGGGCTCACCGAGACTTCGCCCGCCGCGACGATCAATCCGCTCGACCTGCCGACCTACAACGGCTCGATCGGCCTGCCGGTGCCGTCGACCGACATCGTGCTGCGCGACGATGCCGGCAACGACGTCCCGCTCGGCCAGCCAGGGGAGATCTGCATTCGCGGCCCGCAGGTGATGCAGGGATACTGGAAGCGTCCCGATGAGACCGCCAAGTCGATTTCGCCCGACGGCTTCTTTGCGAGCGGCGACATCGGTGTCATGGATGCGCGCGGCTACCTGCGCATCGTCGACCGCAAGAAGGACATGATCCTGGTGTCGGGCTTCAACGTCTATCCGAACGAAGTCGAGGCCGTGGTGGCCCAGCATCCGGGCGTGATGGAATGCGCGGTCGTGGGCGTGCTCGACCCCAAGTCCGGCGAAGCGGTCAAGCTGTTCGTGGTGAAGCGCGATCCCGCGCTGACCGCTGAAGCGCTGCTGCGGCATTGCCGCGAGAACCTCACCGGCTACAAGGTGCCGCGCGACGTCGAGTTCCGCGACGAGCTGCCGAAATCCAATGTCGGCAAGATCCTGCGCCGCGAATTGCGCGACGAGGCCCGGAAGGCCGCGGCGTGAAGGAATCTTTGCCGGTGGCGTCGGAAACCGCCAATGCCGCGCCCGTCAGGCTGCCTCACGCGCAACCGGTATTGCGCGTCGTGCCGATGCCGGCGGACGTGAACCAGCATGGCGACATCTTCGGCGGCTGGATCATGTCGCAGGTGGACATCGCCGGCGGGGTGTTGGCCGCCCGGCATGCGCGTGGCCGGGTCGCGACCGTCGCGGTCAATTCGTTCACCTTCAAGCAGCCGGTGCTGGTTGGCGATGTCGTCAGCTTTTACGGCGATGTCGTGCGCGTCGGGCGCACGTCGGTGACGGTGGCGGTGGAAGTCTATGCACAACGCAATCCCGACGACCTCGTCACCGTCAAGGTCACGGAGGCGAGCCTGACTTACGTGGCGGTCGGCGGCGATCGCCGGCCACGGCAGATCGGCGCCTGAGGGGCGTCGCCAGGTCGAAAATGTGTTGCACGGTGCATGATGAATGAGCCAGGAGACGCGTGTATAGTCAGCCGGACCCTTGAGTTTGCTTCAGCGTGGACGAGAGATCCAGAAGCACGCGCGTGATCGATGCATCGAGTCTTTGCAGTCAATTGACAAGGAGAATCGAGACCATGGAGTCAAGCCAGTTCAAACGCACGAGCGTGGCCGCCGCCGTCGGCGCGATGATGTTGGCGCTAGCCGCGGGCAATGCTTACGGCGCCGCGTTCGCGCTGCAGGAGGAAAGCGCCAGCGGCCTCGGCAACGCGTTTGCAGGGGGCGCGGCCGCGGCCGAGGATGCGAGCTCGATGTCGGTCAATCCGGCGACGCTCTCCAAATACAACAGTCCGCAGATCGTCGTCGGCGTTCATTACATCGCGCCGTCGTTCAAGTTCAAGGACGGTGGTTCCGCGGCCGCGGCGTTCCAGCCGCTCGGTTCGGAAGGCGGCGATGCCGGCAGCGGCGTGGCGGTGCCGAACCTCTACCTGGCCGTGCCGGTCACGCGCGCCCTGACGTTCGGCCTTGGTGTCAACGTGCCGTTCGGACTCGTCACCGAATACAACGACGATTTCATCGGCCGCTTCCAGGGCCTCAAGTCCGAGGTCAAGACGCTCAACATCAACCCTGCGCTGTCGTGGAAGGTCAACGATCAGCTGGCGCTGGGGGTCGGCGTCAACTGGCAGCGCATCGACGCCAATTTCACCAGCATGGTCAACTATTCGGGCGCGATGGCGCAGGCGGCGGGCAGCGCGGCCGCGCAGGGACTGATCCCCGCGTCGCTGGTGCCGAGCATCATCGGCGCCACGCCTGGGCTGCAATCGAAGTCGACCGTCGATGGCGACGACAGCACGTGGGGCTGGAACGTCGGGCTGTTGTGGGACTTGAATCCCGCGACCCGCATCGGCGTGAGCTATCGGTCGCCGGTCAAGTACAAGGTGACGGGCAACGTCAGCTTCGACAACCCGACACCCAGCGTGCCGGCGCCACTGGCGCCGGTGGTCGGGCAACTGGCGGGGCAGATCAACAGCGTCGCGCTGTTCAACAGCGGCATCACCGCCGACCTCAAGCTGCCGGACACCGCCAATTTCTCGATCTTCCAGTCGTTCAACGATCGGTGGGACTGGATGGCCGACGTGCAATGGACCGGCTGGTCGACGCTGCACGATCTTACGTTCGTGCGCACCACGGGCGGGGTGTTGCAATCCACGCCCGAGAATTTCGACGACGTCTGGCGCCTTTCCGTGGGCGCGACCTACAAGTACAACGACCAGTGGAAACTGCGTGGTGGCCTGGCGTGGGACCAGTCGCCGGTCAACGACACGGATCGCACGGTGCGGTTGCCCGACAGTGACCGCATCTGGGTCGCGGGCGGCGCGCAATACAAGTTCTCGCCGCAGCTCAAGTTCGACGTCGGCCTCGCGTATCTCTTCGTCAGCTCGGCCGACATCAACCAGAACGCGGGAAGTACCGCGCAAAGCGGACTGGTCAACGGACATTACGACTCGCACGTGGTGATCGTGTCCGGGCAGATGGTGTATTCGTTCTAGAGGCGTATCACCCGGATGGCGGCGTTGTGGCCGCCGCCAAAGCAGCGCAGCAGCCATCGAATCGGCCGGGGCGACCCGGCCGGTTCACTTGACGCGATGAATGCCATCCTTTCCTCCACCATGCCCGCGTCCGCGTCCGCGCCCGCTCCCGCGCTCGCGCCGCAGAAGCTGGTGATTCGCCAGGCGGCGGTGCTGGGTGCCGGGGTGATGGGTGCGCAAATCGCTGCGCATCTCGCCAACGCGGGCGTACGCGTGCTGCTGTTCGATCTGCCGGCGAAAGACGGCGACCCCAATGCGATCGCCCGCAAGGGCGTCGCCGGCTTGGGCAAGCTCGAGCCCGCGCCGCTTGGCGTGCCCGATCTCGCCGCGTCGATAGTCGTCGCCAACTATGCGAGCGACCTCGCGCGCATTGGCGAATGCGACCTCGTGATCGAGGCGATTGCCGAGCGAATCGACTGGAAGCGCGACCTCTACGCCAAGATCGGCCCGTTCGTCGCCCCGCACGCGATTGTCGCGTCCAATACTTCGGGGTTGTCGATCGCGTCGCTCGACGAGGCTTTGCCCGCGGCACTGCGGCCGCGCTTTTGCGGCATTCATTTCTTCAATCCGCCGCGCTACATGCACCTGGTGGAGCTGATTGCCGCGCCGGCGACCGATCCGGCGCTGCTCGACGCGCTCGAGGCGTTTCTCACCACCGCGCTCGGCAAGGGCGTGATCCGCGCGCGCGACACGCCCGATTTCATCGCCAATCGCATCGGCGTGTTCTCGATCCTCGCGACGATGATCCACACCCAACGCCTCGACCTCGGCTACGACGTCGTCGATGCGCTGACTGGCCCGGCGATCGGCAGGCCGAAGAGCGCCAGCTACCGCACCGTGGACGTGGTCGGGCTCGACATCACCGCGCATGTGATCGCGACGATGCGCGATTCGCTGGGTGGCGACCCATGGCACGCGCATTTCGCCGAGCCGCCGGTGATGGCGGCGCTGATCGCCAAGGGCGCGCTGGGGCAGAAGACCGGCGCCGGGTTCTATCGCAAGGTGGGACGCGACATTCTCGTTCTCGACCCGGCGAAAGGCGACTATCGTGCGTCGGCGCCGCAGACGGACCCGGCCGTGCTGGCGATGCTGGCGCAAAAGGATCCGGGCGCGATGCTCGAAGCGTTGCGCGCCAGCGAGCATCCGCAGGCGCAGTTGCTGTGGGCGGTATTTCGCGACGTGTTCCACTACGCCGCCTATCACCTTGCCGACATCAGCGACAACGCGCGCGACGTCGATCTCGCGATCCGCTGGGGATTCGGCTGGACGATGGGGCCGTTCGAAACCTGGCAGGCCGCCGGCTTTGCGAAGGTCGCGCAATGGATTCGCGACGACATCGCCGCGGGCAAGGCGCTCGCGGACGCGCCGCTGCCGGCGTGGGTCGACGATCCGCAGGTCGTGGCGGCGCGAGGCGTGCATGCGCCGCAGGGTTCTTGGTCACCCGCGCGCGCGGGCTTCGTCGGCCGCTCGACATTGCCCGTCTATCGCCGCCAGCGCTTTCCCGACTCGGTGATCACCGAGCAGACGCCGCGTGGCACGACGATGTTCGAGACCGACGCGCTGCGCATGTGGCACCTGGAGGGCGACGTCGGCATCGTGTCGTTCAGGACCAAGCAGAACACAGTCAGTAGCGAGGTCCTCGACGGTCTCGCGCGCGCGCTCGACGTCGCCGAGTCGCAATGCGCCGGGCTGGTGCTGTGGCAGGCTCGCGAGCCGTTTTCGCTGGGAGCGAACCTGTCGTCGCTTGCGCCCGCGGTGCAGGCGAAGCAGTGGAGCGTGGTCGAGGATGTCGTCGCGCGCTTCCAGCAGGCGTCGCAGCGGCTGCGCTACAGCCTCGTGCCGACGGTGGCCGCGGTGCGGGGAATGGCGCTGGGCGGTGGCTGCGAGTTGACGATGCACTGCGACCGCGCGGTCGCGGCGTTCGAAAGCTACATCGGCTTGCCCGAAGCCGGCGTCGGGCTGCTGCCGGGCGGCGGCGGCACCAAGGAGTTCGCGCTGCGCGCGGCCGAGGATGTGGCGCGCGGCAGGTCCGGCGGCCAGCAGGACGCGCTCCCATTCATCCGCACGTATTTCCAGAACCTTGCGATGGCCAAGGTCTCGAAAAGCGCGCTGGATGCGAAAGCGCTCGGCTATCTGCGTGCATCCGACGTGGTGGTGATGCACGCGGCCGAAGTACTGCACGTGGCGCTGGGGCAGGCGCGCGCGATGGCCGACGCAGGCTACCGTCCGCCGCTGCCGCGCACCGCGATCGCCGTCACGGGCCAGACCGGCATCGCCACGCTGGAAATGCTGCTGGTCAACCTGCGCGAGGGCGCGTTCATCTCGCCGTACGACTTCGATATCGGCCTTGCCATCGCGCGCGTGATCTGCGGTGGTGAAGTCGATGCCGGCAGCGAAGTCGACGAGCGCTGGCTGCTGGACCTGGAGCGCCGCGGCTTCATGGCGTTGCTGCAGAACGACAAGACGCAGGCGCGGATCGCGCACACGCTTGCCACCGGCAAGCCGTTACGGAATTGACGATGGCACGACAAATCACCGACGCGTATGTGGTGGCGGCGACGCGGGTCGCCGTCGGCAAGGCGCCGCGTGGCGTCTACCGGCACACGCGGCCCGACGACCTGCTCGCGCACGTGCTGCGCAGCGTGCTCGCGCAAGTGCCGGCGATCTCGCCGTCGCGCGTCGAGGACGTGATCGTCGGCTGCGCGATGCCGGAGTACGAGCAGGGAATGAACGTCGCGCGCATCGGCGTGTTGCTGGCCGGCATGCCTGCGGGCGTGGCCGGCATGACGGTCAACCGCTTCTGCTCGTCGGGATTGAATGCGGTGTCGATTGCCGCCGATCGCATCCGCGTCGGCGAGGCCGACATCATGATCGCCGGCGGCACCGAGAGCATGTCGATGATCCCGATGCTCGGCCGGCTTGCGATCAACGAAAAGATTTTCGCCGGTGACGAGACGATCGGCATCGCGTTCGGCATGGGACTGACTGCAGAGCGCGTGGCCGCGCAATGGAAGGTGTCGCGCGAGGACCAGGACGCGTTCGCGCTGGCATCGCACCAGAAGGCGCTGGCCGCGCAGGCGCGCGGCGATTTCGCCGCCGAGATCAGCCCTTATGCGGTCGATGCCCGCACGCCCGATCTCGGCACCGGCGAGGTCGCCGAGGCGCGCCGCGTGATCACCGCCGACGAAGGGCCGCGTGCCGACACGTCGGCCGAGGGCCTCGCCAGGCTGCGTCCCGTGTTTGCGGCGAAGGGTTCCGTGACGGCCGGCAACAGCTCGCAGACATCCGACGGCGCAGGCGCGTCGATTCTCGTTTCGGAGCGCGTGCTGAAGGAGCTGGCGCTGGCGCCGCTCGCGCGTTTCGCGGGCTTTGCCGTCGCCGGCGTGCCCCCCGATGTCATGGGCATCGGGCCGATCGCCGCGATTCCCAAGGTGCTGGAACGCACGGGCATCGGCAAACCGCAGCTCGACTGGATCGAGCTCAACGAAGCGTTCGCCGCGCAGGCGCTGGCGGTGATACGCAACCTCGAGCTCGATCCCGCGAAGGTCAACCCGCTGGGCGGGGCGATCGCATTGGGGCATCCACTGGGGGCCACCGGGGCGATTCGTACGGCGACGATCCTGCATGGCCTGCGCAGGCGCAAGCAGAAGTACGGCCTCGTGACCATGTGCATCGGCACCGGCATGGGTGCCGCCGGACTTTTCGAGGCGATGTAGGCGCGGTGCGGCCGCGCAGATGTCGCCCGCACGCGTGTTTTGCGAATGTCCGTTCATCAACAGGAGACGACCATGCTTCGATCATTGCTGGCGGTATTCATCCTGGGATTTTCACTGTCCGCGGCCGCGCTCGATATAGAGGGCGTGAAGCTCGCCGACAAGGCGAGCGTGGGCGGTCGCGACCTCCTGCTCAACGGCGCGGGACTGCGCAAGCGCGTGGTGTTCAAGGTCTACGTCGGCAGCCTGTATGTGCCGCAACCCGCGAAAGATACTGGTGGCGTGCTGGCGCAGTCGCCAAGGCGCATCCGCCTCGACCTGCTGCGCAGCCTGTCGGCCGATCAACTGGCCGACGCGTTGCTCGATGGGTTGAAGGACAACAACAGCGCGGTGGACCTCGAGGCGGTCAGGGCCGAGACCGCGCAGATGGTTGCCGCGATGAAGGGCTTCGGCGACGTCAAGGAAGGCAACGTCGTGACGCTCGATTTCGTCGACGGCTCGACCCTCATCGGACTCGACGACAAATTGCGGGCGACGATTGCCGGCGAAGCGTTCAACAAGGCGTTGATGCGCGTCTGGCTCGGCGACAAACCGGTGCAGGCCGATCTCAAGAAGGCAATGCTGGGCGGCGCCGGGTCCTGATGCCGGGTTACTGGGTGGGCAGCGGCTATCGGCTGTTGCGACAGGGCAGCGATGGCAGGCTAACGGTGACCGACGACTTCCTGCGCAGCTTCCTGCTGCGGCCCGAGCTCGCGCCGATCGCCGAATCCTGCGCAGCCGAGCTGGCGCTCGCCGATGCGTTGACCGCCAATCCACGCGCAGCGATCGGCGACGCAGCGCTTCACGCGATCCGCGATGCGGATGCACGCGAGAATTATCGAATCTTCCTGCGCTTTCGCGCGCGCCTCGTCAACGCGCCATCGATCGAGGCCGCGTACGTCGACCTGTTTCGCGGCGACGGCGTCGACGTGCCGCCACTGTTCGTCCACCTCCTCACGCAGGTGCTGGTGCGGCACGTGCTTGGCGACGACCCCGATCCGCTGTCGGCGCGGGTGGCGGAAATGCTGTTCCGGCCGCAGCGGATCACGGTCAGCGAAGACGGCGCGGTCATGGCTGCCGACGACGCCACCGTCGAACTGCTCGCGACCACCGGCAGCTTCGGCAGCCTGGGCGAGCTGCTCGCCCGCAACCGCACGCCGACGCGCAGCATCGACCTCGACGTGCTCGATCGCGACAATGCTGCGCTGTACTGGGAGCGCGACGAGCGCCACGACTTCGCGGTGAGCCTCAATCGCGGACGGCCCGCGCTGGAGGCGCTGACGCTGCTGCTGTCGCGCTGGGTCGCGCATTTCCTCGGTGTCGCGGTGTCGATCAGGCCGCAGCGCGAGATCGACGACCAGCGATGGGCGTGGCACGTGGGCCTCGACGCCGAGGCAAGTTCGTTGCTTAACGACCTGTACAATCACGTCGAGGTCGACGCGGAACGAATGCGGCGCCTGCTGTGTCTGTTCGAGCTGGCGTTCGACGATCCGGCCGACATGCGTGCCGCGATCGCCGGCCGCCCCGTCTACCTGGCGATGGCGATGGACGCCGACAATCGACTGAAGCTCAAGCCGCAGAACCTTCTGCTCAACCTGCCCCTGGCGCGGCAGCAATGAAACGGACAAACGCAATGCTCGCACGCAACCCGATCGTCTCCGGCCTATTGGTCACCGCGCTGAGCGTCACCGCAGCCATGATCGTCAGCGTCGCGGCGCAGGCGCAAGCGCCCGCCGCAACCAACGCCGCGCCGGTACCGCCTGCATCAACGACGCCCGGCACGCCGGCCACGGCGCCCTCCGGCGCGCGGGACGTGGTACCGACCGTGACGACGGTGCCCGGCACCACGACGCCGCCACCGGCCGCCCCCGCCGGCGCCGATCCATTGGCGGCGCTGGCGTGGCTGCACGGATGCTGGAGCGGCGACGTCAACAAACGCGATTTCACCGAGCAGTGGACGACGCCGGCCGCGGGAATGATGCTGGGGCTCGGACATACCGTGATGGGCGGCAAGACCGTGTCGTTCGAATTCATGCGCATCGAAGCCGGCCCCGACGGCAAGATCACCTACATCGCGAAGCCCACCGACAAGGCCGAGGAAGGCTTCGTCTATCAGGGCACCTCGCAGGATCGCGACTTGACCAACTACACGTTCTCCAACCCCGCGCGCGAATTCCCGGCGCAGATCATCTATTCCCGCACGCCCGGCGGCAACCTGTTCGCGCACGTCAAGGGCAAGATCGGCGGCGCCGACCGCGAGGTGATCTATCCATTTCATCCGGCCGACTGCGCGAGCGGCAAGAGGCTCTAGCGCCAGGTCGCCGCATGCCGCCCGCCGTGCAAAGCCAGGCGCTCGTCAATTTCCAGCGCATGCTCGACGCGGGCAAGGATGGCGCGCTGCTGCGATTCTCGCTGGGCAGCGAATACCTGAAGGCCGGTGATGCGGCCAGCGCCATCGCGCACCTCGCGCGGGCCGTGGCGCTCGATCCGCGCTACACCGCCGCGTGGAAGATCTACGCCAAGGCACTGGCCGCGGCGGGACGCAATGGCGATGCGCTGGCCGCATACCGCGAGGGAATCGCGGTTGCGACTGCGCGCGGCGACAAGCAGGCGGAAAAGGAAATGACGGTGTTCGCGCGGCGGCTGGCAAAGGGCGTTTAGCCGCCGCCGCCGCAAGGCGGCATCAGCCGGCGGGCAGCGCGCTCTGCAACGCGAGGTCGACGCCGCGATTGGCGAGCGCGTCCGCGCGGTCGTTCTGCGGATGGTCGTTGTGCCCCTTGACCCAATGCCAGCGCACGCGATGCCGCGCTGCGGCGGTGTCGAGCTCGCGCCACAAATCGGCGTTCTTCACGGGTTTCTTGTCGGCGGTCTTCCAGCCGTTGCGCTTCCAGTTGTGAATCCACGTCTCGATGCCGTTCTTCACGTATTGCGAGTCGGTCCACAGGTCGACGTCGCAGTCGCGCGCGAGGCTTTGCAGGCCGCGTATCACCGCCATCAATTCCATGCGGTTGTTGGTGGTGGCGCGCTCGCCGCCGAAGAGCTCCTTCTCGCGCCCGCCCGCGATCAGCAGCGCGCCCCAGCCGCCGGGACCCGGATTGCCTTTGCAGGCGCCATCGGTGTAGATCGTGACGCCGCTCATGGCAGCTTGCGCGACGTGAGCGTTTCGCTTTCGCGCCGCGCGGCGGGAACGAACGCCTTGCGCCGCTCGCGGCGCTCGCGCGCCGGCATGATCACGCGCACGCCGGGCACGCGCTTGGTGGCGCGCAGGAAATACACGCCCCCCGCGATCGGCCACCAGCGGTCGCCGGCGTTCTCGAAGAATCCGCTGCGCTGCAGCCAGTGGTCGCTCGCGAACGGCGGCGCGTAGCAATCGAGGCGGCCGCCGACCACATCGAAGCCGAGCAGCGTCAGCCAGTCCTTGACGCGGTAGAGCGCGATGAAATTGCCATTCCAGGGCGGAGTCTGCTGGCGCCCGAAATAGCGCTTGGCGCCAAACAGCGAGAACGGGTTGAAGCCGGCGATCACCACCTGTCCTTCGGGGCGCGTCACCCGGTAGGCTTCGCGCAGCATCAGGTGCGGATCGTCGGTGAACTCGAGCGCATGCGGCATCACCACCAGGTCGAACGTGTTTTCGGCGAACGGCACGTAATGCGGGTCGGCGATCACCGTGGCCGGAGGATCGTAGTCGAGGGTCCAGCGCGACGGAATGCGGTTCTGCGCGAGGAAGTCGTGGTCGGGCAGGCCCACCTGAAGCGCGTAGTAGCCGAAGATATCGGACACCGTGTGATCGAAGTAGCCCTGCTCGCGCGCCAGCAGGTATTTGCCGAGCGGCGTCGCAAACCAATCTCCCAGCGTCGTTGACACACCCGCGCGGCCGTTCGAACATTCGTCCATGCCTGCGATTATCGCCATACCCGCGTTCAAGGACAACTACATCTGGCTGATCCGCCACGGCGGCAACGCCGCAGTCGTCGATCCGGGCGATGCGGCGCCGGTATTCGAGGTGCTGGCGCGCGAGCAGCTTGCGCTGACCGCGATCGTCACCACGCACCATCACGCCGATCACGTGGGCGGTAACGTCGCGCTGCTGGCGCGCCATGCGGTGCCGGTGTTCGGCCCGGCGGGCGAGTACATCCCGGGACGCACGCATGCGCTGCGCGAAGGCGACCGCATCGACGTGCCGGGCGTCGCGCTGACGCTTGACGTGCTCGACGTACCGGGGCACACCGCCGGCCACATCGCGTACGTCGGCCGCAATGCCGACGACGGCGACCATCCGATCCTGTTTTGCGGCGATACGTTGTTCGCAGGCGGATGCGGGCGGCTGTTCGAAGGCACGGCAGGTCAGATGTGGTCATCGCTCGCGAAGTTTGCGCGACTGCCGGTTGCGACGCGCGTCTACTGCGCGCACGAATACACGCAGGCCAACCTGAGGTTCGCCGAAGCGGTCGAGCCCGGCAATCGCGAGCTCACGGCGCGGGTCGGCGTCGAGGCGCAAAAGCGCGAGCGCGCGCTGCCCACGCTGCCGTCGACAATGGGCGTCGAGCTCGCCACCAATCCGTTCCTTCGCGCAGGCACGCCGATAGTGCGCGCAGCCGCCGAGACGCATGCCGGCACGCGGCTCGCCGAAGCGGTCGACGTGTTCGCCGCGCTGCGCGAGTGGAAGAACGCCTTTCGCGGCTGACCCGTCAACCAGGCGCTGCGCGCCGCCGCGCACAGCGGTTGGGACGCGCGTCGGCGCGCGAACGCGTCCGGCTCATCGCGAATCCAGTCGCAAGCGGCGCATCGTCGCGCCCCAGCGCCGATCGTCGTCGGCAAGCGTGGTGGCGAACGCCTGGGGCGTCCCGCCGATGATCTCGAGTCCCTGGCTGCTCGCGCACGCCACCGCGTCGCGCGAGCCCAGGATTCTGACGTGTTCGGCGTTGAGCCGCGCAATGACCGGGTCGGGGGTTCCGGCGGGCGCGAGCAATCCGATCCACGCGCTGATGTCGACTTGAGCCAATCCCTGCTCGGCCGCAACCGGCACGCCCGGCAGCAGCGGCGATGCGCGGTCGGAGAAGATCACCAGCGGGCGGATGCGGCCACTTTGCGCCAGCGGCAGGCCGGTGCCGATCGACACGATCATGGCTTGTGTTTCGCCCGCCGCAACTGCAGCGATCCCTGCGCTGGGACCGTTGTACGGGACGTGCACCACATCGAGCCCGGTTGCCGCGTTGAAGAGCTCCATGTCGATGTGATTCGACGACCCGACGCCGCCGCTCGAGAAATTGAGCTTGCCGGAGCGCTCGCTGGCGTAGGCGGCCCACTCACCGGCAGTGGTCACCGGCAGCGCGGCGGTGACCCACAGCACCTTGATCGAGCGGAACAGGTTGGCGACCGGCGCGAAATCGCGGATCGCGTCATAGGTGGCACCCACGCCGGAGTGCGGCGCGAGCACGTGCGTGCTGAGCGTGCCGATCAGCAGCGTGTAGCCGTCGGGCGCCGATTGTGCCGCGGCGTTGACGCCGATGATGCCGCTGGCGCCGGGACGATTCTCGACGACCACCGGCACGCCCAGCGCGCGCGCCAGCGGATCGCCGATGAAGCGCGCGATCAGGGCGGGCGGTCCGCCGGGCGCCTGGGCGACGATGATCCTCATGGGGCGCGAAGGCCACGCACTGTCGGCGGCAACAACGGGCGCCGTCGCGCCGAGCGCGAGCAGCAGCAGTGCGGCGAGGGTGCGCGCGACCGAGTGCGCGATCGAGATGCCGTGGCGGCGCCGGCGAGCGTCGTGCAACGTTGTCGAGGATTTCATGTCCGATCCTTCATGCGGACATGCAGTGGGCGTTTCGCAGGCTGGACGGCCGGAAGGCGAGATGTCGTCGAGGGTTTGCCGGGCGTCGTCTTGAAATGCTGCATTGACGCCCCGGCGCAAACGCTTCTACCATGCGTCGGATCGAAGCAATCGCCGGGCGGCCGCGAGGAGCGGCAAGCATCCAATGCAATCCGTTCGCGCTCGCGGACAATGTGTGAACAGGCTACTTTTTGCGACTCGCACCGCTCAATGCCCTCATCGTGCTCGCGCTCGCCGCGTGCGCAACACCTTCATTTGATCCCGCGCTGACGGCGCCGCAATCGATGGCGGCACCCGAGGCGGCCCCGCCGCCGGTCGCGGCGCCCGCAGCACCCTTCGTCGCGACGCCACCGCCGTTGCTCGCGCCGTTCCCGCCGGCCGAGATGGCGGAGCTCGAGGCGCTGCCGTTGCCCGCCCCCGACCTGTGGGACCGCATCGTCGACGGCTACGCAGTCCCGGACCTCGACGACGATCCGCTGGTCGCGCATTGGGAGGCATATTACGCTTCGCGTCCCGACTACGTGGCGCGGATGATCGACCGCTCGCGGCGCTATCTCTACCATATCGTGACGGCGACGCAGGCGCGCGGGATGCCGCTCGACCTCGCGTTGTTGCCGATGGTGGAAAGCGCGTTCAATCCGAATGCGCTGTCGACCAGCCGCGCATCGGGCATCTGGCAATTCGTGCCGTCGACCGGCACGAGCTACGGCCTGAAGCAGAACTTCTGGTTCGATTCGCGCCGCGACATCGTCGCCGCGACCGATTCCGCGCTGGACTATCTCGATTCGCTCTACACCCGTTTCGGCGACTGGCAGCTCGCACTGGCGGCATACAACTGGGGCGAAGGCAACGTGCAGCGCGCCGTCGACCGCAATCGCCAGCTCGGGTTGCCGGTGGACTTCGCGAACCTCACCAAGGTGCCCAACGAGACCCGCAACTACCTGCCCAAGCTGCAGGCGGTGAAGAACATCATTCGCGAGCCGGGCAAGTACGGTTTGAAGATCGACGATATTCCCGACGCGCCGTATTTCACCGTCGTGAAGGTCACCCGCAAGATGGACGTGAAGCGCGCGGCCGAGATCGCCGAGATGCCGCTTGCCGAATTCGAGATGCTGAATCCGCAGCACAACCGCCCGGTAATCGCCGGCGCCGACGAATTCACGATACTGCTGCCCATCGATCGCGCCGAGGTGTTCGCCGCCAAGCTCGAGCTGATCGATCAGCCGCTGGTCTCGTGGCAGGCCTACCGGTTGAAGCAGGGGGAAACGCTGCCGCAGGTGGCGGCGCGCTACGGGATGTCGATCGAGACGCTGCGCGCGGTCAACGGCATCGGCTCGCGCACGCGGGTGCCGGTGGGCCACGCGGTATTGGTTCCCGCCGAGAGCCCGTCGGAGTCGACCGCGCAGTCGTTGACGCAGGCGGTGTTCACGACGGTCCCCCAGGGACGCACGACGTATTACCAGGTGCGGCGCGGCGACACGCTGTCGTCGATCGCCAAGCGCCATGGCGTACCCGCGGTGGATATCCGAATGTGGAACACGCTGCCGCAAAACAAGGTGTACGTAGGCCAGCGGCTGCGGATCAACAGCGAATCCGCGCCCACTGTCGCGCATCACGGCGCAAAAACGCGCGCCACCGCGGCGAGGAATTCGGTGCAGAAGACCCATGCCGCGCCGGCGCGACCCGCCGTGGCGCGCGCATCCAAGCACGTCTCCAAGCCCATTGCGGCGAAGCCCCCGCAGGCGCGCAATTCAAAGGCTGCGGCGGAGGCTTCGGCAACCAGGCGCGCTTCGGATGCGTCGCCCAAACGCGGCGACGCGGGTGGGTGAGCTGACACAGGCAAACGGCTGCGGCGACGGGCGTGAATAACCGTGCAGTAAGCCGGTTGCGACGCCGGGCGAACGCCCGCTAACGTTGCCTTTCGGCGCCCCAAACAAAACGGGCGACATTGCATGTCGCCCGTTCTGCTGACGCAAGTAAAGCGGCCTTACATCTTCTTCGCGGCGCGCTTCTTGGTCTTCTTGGCGGCCTTGCGCTTCGGGGCTGCCTTCTTCTTGGCGGCCTTGCGCTTGGTTGCCTTCTTGGCCTTTTTCTTCGTCGCCTTTTTCGCGACCTTGCGCTTCGTGGTCTTCTTGGCGGCCTTGCGCTTCGTGGCCTTTTTCTTCGTCGACTTCTTCGCGGCCTTGCGCTTGGTGGACTTCTTGGCAGCCTTTTTCTTCGTCGCCTTTTTCGCGACCTTGCGCTTGGCGGCCTTCTTCGGCGCAGCCTTCTTGGCAGCCTTTTTCTTGGCGGCCTTGCGTTTCGAAGCGCGTTTCTTGGGCGCCGGGGCCGAAGCCGTCGGAGCCATCATCGACATCATGTCAGCCAACATTGCGGTTTCTCCTGTCTGAGTTGCCGGAACTGTTATGTACTTCTGGTTTCGCAGGCATTCGACGCGTCGTTCGCCGATTTCGATTCGCTTGGCTACTTGACAAATCCATTGACACCTGCTGGCTGCATTCTAGCCAGATTTCAACTATTTGCAACAATTCGCGTGTTGTTGTATGGCGCGCCAAGCCAAGTGTTGCGATTTCGCACATCGTTTCGCAGCGCTTTTTCGGCTCGATTCGCGCGCGAAATCATGTGACGGTGCGCGTCACTTCGGCAACGCGCGCTCCAGCGCGAACAGGTCCTCGATGCGCTCGCGCGCGCGAATCGGCAGCGCGTTTTCGCCGTCCACCAGCACCTCGCACGCACGCGCTCGGGCGTTGTAGTTGGAGCTCATCGCCATCGCGTACGCGCCCGCCGTGCGGATCGCCAGCAGGTCGCCGTCAGCGAGCGCGAGCGTCCGCGAGCGCGCCAGGAAGTCCGCGCTTTCGCACACCGGGCCGACGATCTCCCACGCTTCGGCGCGGCCGTCGCGCGGACGCACCGGATCGACGCCGTGCCACGCATCGTAGAGCGCCGGGCGCAGCAGGTCGTTCATCGCCGCGTCGACGATCGCGAAGTTCTTCTCGCCGCCGGGCTTCAGGTATTCGACCCGCGTCAGCAGCACGCCGGCCTCGGCGACCAGCAAGCGTCCCGGCTCGAACAGCAGCGTGTGGCGACGGTCCCCCAGCACGTCGCGCATCGCGCTCGAATAGGCATCGACCGCGATCGGCGTTTCGTCGCGATAGCGCACGCCCAGTCCTCCGCCCAGGTCGACATGTTCGAGCACGATGCCTTCTGATTCGAGCCGGTCGACCAGGCCGAACAGGCGCGTCGCGGCCTCGACGCAGGCGGACAGGTCGGTGATCTGCGAGCCGATGTGGCAGTCGATCCCGGTCACGCGGATCGACGCCAGCGACGCCGCCTGGCGGTACAGCGCCAGCGCGTCGGCGTGCGCGATGCCGAACTTGCTGGCCTTGAGGCCGGTGGCGATGTAGGGGTGCGTGCGGGCGTCGACGTCGGGGTTGATCCGCAGGCTCACGCGCGCAATCTTGCGCATGCCCGCGGCGACTTCGGCAAGCCGTGCAAGCTCGGCGGAGGACTCGACATTGAAGCAGAGGATGTCGGCATCGAGCGCCATCTGCATTTCGGCGACGGTCTTGCCGACACCCGAAAACACCACGCGCGAAGCCGCGCCGCCGGCCGCCATCACGCGCGCAAGCTCGCCGCACGATACCACGTCGAAGCCGCAGCCGAGGCGCGCGAAGACGTCGAGCACGGCGAGGTTGGGATTGGCCTTGACCGCGTAGCACACGAGATGCGGCGTGCCGGCGAACGCGCCGTCGAAGCGGCGAAACGCGGCTTCCAGCATCGCGCGCGAATAGACGTAGGTCGGGGTGCCGAAGCGGTCGGCTACGTCCGCGAGTGCCACGTCTTCGGCGAACAGCTGGCCGTCGCGATAGCCGAACGCGCTCAATCGTGGTTTTCCGTCGCCGACGGCAGCTCGACGCCGGCAGGCGGCGGGGGCGGAGCCTTGGCGCCCGGAGGCGCCTTGAGCGGTCCCTTGATGCCGCAACCGGCGATCGCCATCGCCACCAGCGCGATGGTCGCCGCACGACGCGCAACGGCAATGAAATCACGTAACATCGCCGACGATCCTACCACCGCGACGCATCGTGATCACCGACACCGCATTCATTGCCGCCACCGACCGGGTGCTCGCCGACATCGGCCGCGCGCTCGACGACGCACTGGCGCGAAGCGATGTCGATGCCGACTGGAACATCCACGAGGGCATCCTCGAAATCGAGGGCGAGGACGGCGGCAAGGTGATCGTCAACCGCCACGCACCGAATCGCGAGATCTGGGTTGCGGCGAAGAGCGGCGGCTATCATTTTCGCGCGGACGCGGGACTCTGGCAGGACACGCGGGGCGGCCGCGAGCTGGCGGCGGCGCTGACCGAAATCCTTGCCGCCGAGACCCGATTGCAGGTGACGCTGCCGCCGTTGCGGGCGTTCTGAAGCCTCGCGATTCACGCGGCGAGCAGCGCCGTCCATTCCTCGAGCGCGCGGCGCCGCCGTGCATGCCCCGGCATCAGGCGCTCGACCACCGCCCAGAAGCGCGCCGAATGATTGAGCTCGACCAGGTGCGCGACTTCGTGCGCGACGACGTAGTCGGCGAGATCCTCCGGCAGCTGGATGAGCCGCCAGTTGAGGCGGATCTCGCCGCGCTGGTTGCAGCTGCCCCACTCGCCGCGGGCATTCGACAGCTTGACCGGCGGCGCGGCGTCCGCCACGGCGCGCGCGTAGTGCGCGACCCGGGGCGAGAGCTGCTGCAGCGCCTCGTCCTTGAGCCACTGCCCGACGAACGTCGACACCTTGCGCTCGTCGTGCGCCGCGGGATGCAGCACCGTCAGGTCGAACATGTCGTGGCGGATCGCCGACTTGCGCGCCGGGAACACCGCCAGCGACAGCTCGGCGCCGCGGTAGTAGATCGGCGCGCCGGTCTTCCATTCGCGCGGGAAGACGTCGCGCCGGCGCGTGCGCCACTCGTCGAGCGTGCGGATGATCCAGCCTGAGCGTTCGGCGAGCGCCGCCTCGATCTCGCCGAGCGTCACCCATCTCGGCGCGCGCACCGTCAGACCGTCCAGGTCGACCTGCATGCCGATCGTGCGGCGGCGCGCCCGCACCAGCCGGTAGTCGATCGCCTGGCCATCGAGCACGATGCGGCGCAGCTTTCCGCCGGCGACAGTCTCGTCGGGCGTCAGCAACGCGCGGCGCAGCGGCCACGTCATGACGCGGGTGCGCCCAGCCGCGCGACCTCGTTTTCGATCCACGCCTCGACGTAGCGCGTAAGCGTCGCGGCGTCGCGTCCCGCCGGCGCGATTGGCGCGCCGATTGACATGGTGATCGTGCCCGGGCGCTTGCCCAGCAGGCCCTTCGGCCACAGGTAGCCCGCGTTGTGCGCGACCGGCAGCATCGGCGCGTCGAGCGCGAGTGCGAGCCGCGCACCGCCGGTCTTGTAGCGTGCGCGCGTGCCGGCGCGAATGCGCGTCCCCTCCGGGTAGATGACGATCCAGAAGCCTTGGCCGAAGCGCTCGCGTCCCTGCGCGGCCATCTCGTCCATCGCATCGCGGCCCGCCTTGCGGTCGATGGTGATCGGCGAGGCAAGCGCGAATCCCCAGCCGAAGAACGGGATCGCCAGCAGCTCCTTCTTGGCCACGAACGCGAGCGGTGGCGTGTAGAGGTTGAGCGCCAGCGTCTCCCACGTCGAGCTGTGCTTGCACATCACGATGTGCGGCGTCGCCGGCAGGTTCTCGAGGCCCTCGACGCGCCACCGAATGCCGCAGATCACCCGCGCGCCGAGCAGGTTCACGTGGCACCAGCTCTTGGCCATCAGGTAGCGCGGGATGCGCGGCAACCAGAACGTGGCGAGCATCAGCGCGGCGTAGAACGGCGTCACCACGACCTGGAACAGGAAGAACAGCAGCGAGCGAATTGTCGACATGCGATCAGTCGCCGACGATCAGCGCGGTCGCCGCGAACGCGAGGTCGGGAAAGATCACGGTGTTGCTAGGAAAGCCGCCGTCGCGCAGCGTTTTCTCGCCTTTGCCGGTCAGCATCAGCATCGGCTGCGCGCCGACCACCTCGGCAGCCTGCAGGTCGCGCAGGCTGTCGCCCAGTGCCGGCACGCCGGTCAGGTCGACGCCGAAGCGGCTGCCGATTTCGCGCAGCATGCCCGCACGTGGCTTGCGGCACTCGCATTGCGAGTCGCCCGAATGCGGGCAGAAGAACACCGCGTCGATGCGGCCGCCGGCGACCGCCAGCGCGCGGTGCATCTTGTTGTGGATGGCGTTGAGCGTGCTGATGTCGAACAGCCCGCGGCCGATTCCCGACTGGTTGGTCGCGACGACGACACGGTATCCCGCGTGGCTCAGCCTGGCGATCGCCTCGAGGCTGCCGGGAATCGGAATCCACTCGTCGGGCGACTTGATGAACTCGTCGCTGTCGTAGTTGATGACGCCGTCGCGGTCGAGCACGATCAACTTCTGCTGGCGTGTCGTCGCGACGGAATCGGATGTGAACTGGACCACGGGCGAGAGTTTAAACGTGCCGGGCCGCGGAAGGTGCGTCGTGCGCTGCCGGAGACGGATGAATCGTGGCCGGGCGTGTCGTCGCCGCAACGCCGGACGGGCCCGGCGAGCGGCGGATGCCCATTCAGGCGAGCTTGCCGATGTCGGCGACGCGGTTCATCGTCGCCGCGACCGCACTCAGCAACAGCAGTCGATTGGCGCGCAGCGCGGGGTCATCGGCCATTACCATCACCTCGTCGAAAAAGGCATCCACGGCCGATCGCGACCCCGCGAGCGCGACCAGCGCTCCGGTCCAGTCGCCGTCGGCACATTTGCTTCCGACGACCTTGGCGAGATCGTCGAATACCGCGACCAGCTTCTGTTCGGCGCCCGGCGACAGCAGCGAACGGTTGATGTTCATGGGGATTATCTGGCCGTAGGTCACGATGATGCCGCTCTTGCCCAGGAGGTTGGCGATGCGCTTGTTCGCCGCCGCCAGCGCCGGCGCTTCGGGCAACGCCTCGAATGCGCGTATCGCGCGCAACTGTTCCGGTATCAGGTAGTACTCTCCCGCATTGCCGTCGACCACTGCCGCAACCTCATTGGCCGTGTAGCCGAGATCGCGCAGATAGCCGCGCAGTCGCTCGTCGAGGAAGTGCCTTAACTCGACGCTCGCACTGCGTGGCCCTGACGGCGTCGCGAACGAGTCGAATGCGGCATCGATCAGCGGCGTGACGGGCGTGGCAACGCGTTTTTCGATCAGGATGCGGATCACTCCCAGCGCGGCGCGCCGCAACCCGTAGGGATCCTTGGCACCGGTCGGCGCCTGGCCGATGGCGAACATACCCGCCAGCGCCTCCAACTTGTCGGCCAGCGCGACCGCCTGTGCGACCGGCGATTCGGGCAGCGCGTCACCCGAAAACCGCGGCGCATAGTGCTGCGCGATCGCGTCGGCCACTGCGGCGGGCTCGCCATCGTGCAGCGCGTAGTAGCGTCCCATCGTTCCCTGAAGCTCGGGAAATTCGCCAACCATGTCGGTGACGAGATCGGCCTTGGCAAGCAGCGCGGCCCGGTCGGCAAGTGCCGCATCGGCGCCAATCAGCGGCGCGATGGCGGTGGCGATCCGCCGCAGCCGTTCGACCCGCGCACCTTGCGTGCCGAGCTTGTTGTGATAGACGACATTGGCAAGCTTGGCGACGCGCGACGCGAGCGGCTGCCGCCGGTCGAAGTCGAAGAAGAACTTGGCGTCGGCGAGCCTGGCGCGAAGAACGCGCTCGTTGCCTTGCACGATCGCCGCCGGATCGGGCGTGGCGATATTGGACACCAGCAGGAACCGATTGACGAGCGTGCCGTTGGCGTCGGCCAGCGCGAAGTATTTCTGGTTCTGCTGCATCGTCAGGATCAGGCACTCCTGTGGAACCTCGAGGAATGCTGCGTCGAACGTTCCGGCGTAAATGTTCGGCGATTCGACCAGTGCGGTCACTTCGTCGAGCAGCGCGTCGGGCATCAGCACCTGCGCACCGCCGGCGGCCCCGCCCAACGCGGTGACGATAGCCTCGCGCCGCGCCGCAAACGACGGCATGACCTTGCCTTCGGCCTCGAGCGTCGGCGCGTACGCATCGGCATTGGCGATTGCGATGGGCCGGGCATCCACGCTGTAGTGCGGCATGAAACGATGGCCAAGCGTCACGCGATCGGCGTCGAGGCCCAGCACTTGGATCCGCAGCACGTCCGCGCCGTGCAGCGCGAGCAATCGATGCGCGGGTCGCACGAATTTCACGTCGTTGAAATATCCGCCGGCACCGGCATACGCCATCACCTTGGGGATGGGCAGCCGGTCGATCGCTTGAGTCAGTGCCGACTGGAGGCCGACTTGAAGGGATCCACCCTTGGCGCGGCTGCTGAGGTAGACGTAGTCGGCCTTGCCGTCGGATTGCGTGTAGATGCGGTCTGAACCGCTGATTGCATCGAGCGTCGGTGTGGCGAGATCGCCGCGGCCCATCGCTGCCAGCTTCTTGGCGAAGGCCTGCGAGACGGCACCGGATGCATCCAGCGCGACCTTCACCGGCAACAGCTTCTCGGTGATTTCCTGGTCGGGGGCGACGTCGCGCACCGCGGTGATCGCTACTGCGAGGCGGCGTGGGGTCGCGAACCGCTGGATCATGGATTCTGGCGTCAGGAAGTGATTGGCGCGCAAGTTCGCAGCGATCATTTCGGCGAACGCGTCGCCAAGCGCCTTCAGCGACTTCGGCGGCAGCTCTTCGGTAACGAGCTCGACGACGAGCGTGGCTTCGCTCATGTCGCAGCCTCCGTATCGCGATAGCCGGCTGGCATTGACGCGCGCAGGACATCGGGGAGCATCGGAAAGCCCCGTGCCCGCCGCGATTCGACATAGGTCGCGGCGACCTGGCGCGACAGCGCACGGATGCGGCCGATATAAGTCGCTCGCTCGGTGACCGAGATCGCGCCGCGCGCGTCGAGCAGGTTGAACGTGTGCGCCGCGTTGAGGATCATTTCGTAACCGGGCAGCGGCAGTTGCGCGTCGAGCAGCGACTTCGCCTCCTGCTCGTAGAACCCGAACAGTTTCAGCAACTCCGGCGCATTCGAGTGCTCGAAGTTGTACGTCGATTGCTCGACCTCGTTCTGGTGGTAGACGTCGCCGTAGGTCAGCACTCGTCGTTCACCCGCGTCGTCATGCTCGGTCCAGACGAGATCGAATACGCTGTCCTTGCCTTGCAGGTACATTGCCAGCCGCTCGAGGCCGTAGGTGATTTCGCCGGTGATCGGATTGCATTCCAACCCGCCGACCTGCTGGAAATAGGTGAACTGCGTGATTTCCATGCCGTTGAGCCACACCTCCCAGCCCAGTCCCCATGCGCCCAGCGTCGGGTTTTCCCAGTCGTCTTCGACAAAGCGCACGTCGTTTTTTGCGAGATCGAGCCCCAGCTCCTTCAGCGATCCGAGGTAGAGCTCGAGAATTTCCGGCGGCGAAGGCTTGAGGACCACCTGGAACTGGTAGTAGTGCTGCAGGCGGTTGGGATTGTCACCGTAGCGCCCGTCTTTCGGGCGCCGCGACGGCTGCACGTAGGCGGCGCGCCACGGCTCGGGGCCCAGCGCGCGCAGGAACGTCGCCGTGTGCGACGTGCCGGCCCCGACTTCCATGTCGTAGGGCTGCAACAGCGCGCAGCCCTGGCGGCCCCAATAATCCTGCAGGCGCAGGATCACATTCTGAAAGGTGATCATCGGGCGTGTGCCGGCTGGATTTCCGGCAATCACTTCGAAAAGAGGACGATTTTAACGGTTCGCGCGCATTCGAGGGCGGCAATCCGTCATGCCTTTCGCCTCGCCATCAGCGCCGCCGCAAGCAGCACGGCCGCGAACGCGACCGGCAACGCGTCGCCGAAGCGAACGTAGGGCGTGACGCCGGTCCGGCCTGTTACGGTGACTTCGAGGATGCCGCGGGTGTACCACGGCAGGCTCGCTATCTCGCGCCCGTCCGCGCCGATTGACGAAGTGACGCCGGTGTTGGTCGCGCGCAGCAACGGCTTGCCGGTCTCCAGCGCGCGCATCGCGGCGATCTGGTTGTGCTGCCAGGCGGCGATCGAGTGTCCGTACCAGGCATCGTTGGTGACGTTGACCAGCAAGGTCGCATCGCGCGCGCTGTGGCGCAGCTCGGCCCCGTAGGCATCCTCGTAGCAGATGTCGACGGCGACTCTCTGCCCGGCGAGATCGAGCGGCGGCGCATTGGCGGGACCGGGCGCCTGGTCGGCGAGCGGGATCGACAGCACGTTGTTGATCAGCCAGCCGAATACCGGTTTCATCGGGATCGTCTCGCCGAAGGGCACCAGGTGATGCTTGCTGTAGATCTGCTGGCGCGAAGCACCGATCGTGATCACGCTGTTGTGGATGTCCGGCTCGCTCTCGCCGTCGCGCGGGGCGCTCAGCGTGAACAAGCCGATCATCGCGTCGCCGTCGCGCGCATCGGCGGCGCGCCCGATGCGCTCGAAGATCTCGTCGGGAACCTGGTGTGCGAACACAGGCAGTGCACTCTCCGGAAACACGATCAACCTGCCGCGGCTTTGCTCGGCGAGCGCGGCGTACAGCAGGAAGTTGCGATCGCGATAGTCCGGGTCGAACTTGGCGTGCTGCGAGACGTTTCCCTGGATCAGCGACACAGTGACCGGGTCGCCGGCGGCGTGCGTGAACTCGACGCGCCACAACAGCGCACCGACCGCGAACAGTGCAGCGATGCCGCCGGCGGCGGCCAATGCGCGCCGCGGCGCCGGGCGCGCGAGCGCGTCGATGGCCAGTGCCGCCAGCGCGGCGCAGCACGCGGTGGCGAGCGAAACGCCCGTTGTGCCGCCGATCGGCGCGAAGCCCGCGAGCGTGCTGCCTGGAAGCTGCGAGCTGCCGAGCGCCAGCCATGGGAACCCGCTGAAAATGATCCCGCGCAGCCATTCGCCGAGCGTCCACAGCGCGGCGATCGCCGACGCACGCGCGAGCGTCCCCGGCTGCGCGGCGCGCACAGCGAGCCATCCGGCGAGCGCCGGCCACAGCGCAAGCCACGCGACGAATCCGGCCGTGCCGATCACCGCCACCGCGACCGGCATGCCGCCGAAGGTCTGCAACGCCACGAACACCCAGGAAGCGCCCGCACCGAACAGCCCCGCGCCGAACGCGAATCCCGTTTGGGCGGCATCGCGCGCGCGCGGCGCCTCGAGCCACCACGAAAACAGCACCGCCGTGCAGGCGATCGACAGCAACGGCATTGCAAACGGCGCGAACGACAGCACGCAAAGCGCGCCGAGAATCAGCGCGAAGAGGTTGCACAAGGCGGGGTGGCGAAGCACGGGGCCGGGAAAGGATGGACGATGCGATGCGATGCGATGTGGTGCGTTTCAATGTGGTGCGGTGGGATGCGATGCGGGCAGTGCGATGCGAGGGAGCGGGTGTGCGGCGCGAGCCGCGCATCGCTCGCTAGGCGTCGGGATCGGGCTCGGGAGGCGGCGCCACGCGCTCGACATTGACCGTGTAGATGCGGCGGCTGTCTGCGCGAATGACGCGAAAGCGCAAGCCGTCGACGACCACGGTCTCGCCGCGCTTCGGCAGCCGGCCGAAGCCGCGCAGCACGATGCCTCCCACGGTGTCGACCTCGTCGGTGTCGAACGTCGTGCCGAATTGCGCGTTGAAGTCGTCGAGCTCGGTCTGCGCCTTGACGCGGAAGCGGCCGTTGCCCTCGGCGATGATGTTGTCCTCGCTCTCGTCGAAGTCGTATTCGTCCTCGATGTCGCCGACGATCTGCTCAAGCACGTCCTCGATGGTGACGAGCCCGGAGACTCCGCCGTATTCGTCGACCACGATCGCGATGTGGTTGCGGTTGGCGCGAAACTCGCGAAGCAGCACATTGAGCCGCTTGGACTCGGGGACGAACACCGCCGGTCGCAGCCGGTCACGCAGGTTGAATCCGTCCGGGTCGGCGTAGTAATGCAGCAGCTCCTTGGCCAGCAGGATGCCCACCACGTCGTCCTTGCTCTCGCCGATCACCGGAAAGCGCGAGTGATTGGTCTCAAGCACGATCGGGATGAATTCGGGCGGCTCGTCGTCGATCGACACGCAATCCATCTGTGCGCGCGGAATCACGATGTCGCGCACCGTCGATTCCGAAACCGACAGCACGCCTTCGATCATCGCCAGCGCGTCGGCGTCGAACAGCCGGCGCTCGTGAGCGCCGCGCAGCAGCGCGCGCAGCTCGTCGCGGTCCTCGGGCTCGCGCGTCAGGAACGCCGACAGCCTTTCTAGAAGGCTGGGCTTGTCGGCATCGGCGTCGCCGCGGTCGTTCACGATGGAAGGGTATACGGGTCGGCGAATCCGAGCGCTGCGAGCAGCGCCGTCTCGCGGCGCTCCATGCACGCCGCGTCGGCATCGCGCTCGTGGTCGTATCCCTGCAGATGCAGCATGCCGTGAATCAGCAAATGCGCACAATGTGCGATGACGGATTTCCCCTGCGACCTGGCTTCCCGGCGCACGACCGGCACGCACAACACCAGGTCGCCGCCTCGCATCCCGCCGTCATCGTACACGAACGTCAGCACGTTGGTCGCGTAGTCCTTGCCGCGGAAAACCGCGTTCAGCGTGCGTCCTTCGCGTGCGCCGGCGAAGCGCACGGTGACGGTTGCTTCGCGCTCGGTTGCGGCGGCCACGTAGCGGCGCACGCTCGCCGCCGCCGGCAGGCCCTTGCGCGTGACCGCGTATTGCACGGTCACTGTCGCGCGCGGCAAGGCTTCGGCGCGGGCCGCGGCGCCACGGCGGCGCGGCGACGCTGCCGCCGAAACGCGGACGCCGGTCATGGCGTGCGATCGCGGTCGTAGGCGTCGATGATCTTCTGCACGAGCGGGTGGCGCACGACGTCCGCGCTCGTGAACGTGCTGAACGCGAGCCCGCGCACGCCGCGCAGGATGCGCTCGGCTTCGATCAGGCCGCTTTTCTGGCCGCGCGCGAGGTCGGTCTGCGTGACGTCGCCGGTGATCACCGCCTTGCTGCTGAAGCCGATGCGCGTGAGGAACATTTTCATCTGCTCCGGCGTGGTGTTCTGCGCCTCGTCGAGGATGATGAAGCTGTGATTCAACGTGCGCCCACGCATGTACGCAAGCGGCGCGAGCTCGATCGTCTGCCGCTCCAGCAGCTTGGCCGCCTTGTCGAAACCCATCAGGTCGTACAGCGCGTCGTACAGCGGCCGCAGGTACGGATCGACCTTCTGCGCGAGGTCGCCGGGCAGGAATCCCAGGCGTTCGCCGGCCTCGACCGCCGGGCGCACCAGCACGATGCGCTTGACCGCATCGCGCTCCAGCGCGTCGACCGCGCAGGCCACGGCCAGGTAGGTCTTGCCGGTGCCGGCCGGGCCGATGCCGAACGTGATGTCGTGCGATGTGATGTCGTGCAGGTAGCGAACCTGGTTGGGGGTGCGTCCGTGCAGATCGCTGCGCCGGGTGTGCAGAACGGGGCCCTGCTGGGAGGCGTCGTCCGGGGCGCGCGCCACGTGCTGCGCCGCGCGCACGATCTCGACCAGTCCGAGCTGGATGTCTTCCACCGACAGCGGCGTGGCGGCGCGTGCATAGAACGCCTGTAGCGCCTCGCTGGCGTCGGCGGTCTCATTCTTGCCGCCGGCGATCGCGAATGATGCGCCACGATGCGAAATCGTCACGTCGAGGGCCGCCTCGATCTGCCGCAGATTGGCGTCCAGCGGCCCGCACAGGTTGGCCAGCGCCCGGTTGTCTAGCGGCGCCAGCGTCAGCGACCGCTTGACGGCGCGCGGCGGCGTCGCCGGCGTTTGCGGCCGCTGTCGTGCGGTCAAAGCGTGCCGCGCACCACGGGCGCCTTCAGTGCTTCGTCGAGCGTCTGCATCGATTCGGCGAGGTGCGCGCGGGCGTCAGGCGAATACCCGCGCTTCGCCTGCGCAGCGGCGATTTCGCGGCGCAGCGCGCGCGCGTCGGCGCGTTCGATCGCACGCGCGTCGGCCGGCATGTAGACGACGGGGCGCAACAGGTCGCGCGTCAGGTGCCCGATGTATTCACGTTGCAGGTTGCGCCTTATCAGCGTGATGTCCCTGCCGGTCTTGAGCTCGCTGAAGATCGCTGCATGCAGCGATCCGTAGACTTCCGACAGCTTGAGCGCCTGCTTCGGGTCATCGACCGCCGATTCGCTGTTGAGAATCCGCTGCGCCACCGAATCGGACAGCACCTTGTCGAGCACGGTGCGCTGCACGGTCAGCACCTGTTGCGGCAGCGAGTAGTCGAGGCCTGGCGTGGTGAGCCCGACGTCGAACGAATCGTTGCGATCGAGCCAGTCGGTCGACAGCTTGCGCAGGAACGACGGGTGGAAGCGGAAGCTGTCGGCGCTGAAAATGCCCTCCTCGATGAGCTTCAGCGCATCGCGCTGGCGCTGCGGCGCAACCGGATTGAGCGGCGTTCGGCCCGAGCCCGCTGTGTCGCGCAGCATGCTCACGCCGCCGACGTATCGCGCCGCCGACAATCCGGCTTCCCGAACCGAAACCAGGCCGCGGGTGATGTTGCGCCGATACCGCGAAAGGCTGTCGCCCGCGGGCAGGTCGCGCGATTGCCAGCGATCCCACAGCTCATTGGTGAGCTCGATGCGCCGGTGCGCGAATTCCAGCGGGTCGTTGGACAGGTCGCTGATGCTGGCGTCGGGATCGTAGCCCATCGCCGATTCCTCGTCGTAGGCATAGGCGAGCGACGGCTCGGTGCTGCGCGACGCGATGCGCTGCAGTTCCGCCTTTTCCGCGGCTGGCGCAATCTCCTTGTAGCCGTATTCGATCGCCCAGTAGTCGTAGGGGCCGATCGTCGCCATCGAATAGGAGCCCTGGCGTTCGCCCTTGAGCGCGATGTTGATCGCGTTGTATTCCATCACCGACCCGGCGATGCCGTGCGTGCGCGTGAACTCCACGTCGTCGAGCTGCGCGCGCGAATAGATCGTCGAAGCGCGGAAATTGTGCGTCAGCCCGAGCGCGTGACCGACTTCATGCATGATCACGTCCTTCAAGTCGTCGAGGATGAACTGCTGTTCGGCGGGACTGCCCGGCTCGAGGTCTCCGCGCGCCTCGAGCAATTCGAGCGCAAAGCCCTCTTCCTGCGCCGCGATGTCCTCGCGCAGGCAAAGATACGACTGCGGAAACAGCGTGTCGGCCGCCAGCGACGGCACGCTCAGGATGTCGGTGTGCGCGGCGCGACGGTTGCGGATTCGCACCGGATCGATGCCGATGTCGGCGTCGAGGATCTCGCCGCTGCGCGGATCGACCTGCGATGGGCCGATGCCGCCGAAGATCGGACGCGCGGTGGCGAGCCAGCGGATCGACGCATGGCGCGCGTCCATCGTGTCGAAATCGGCGTCGTCGGGCTGGATCTTCGCCTGCACGGCGTTCTTGTATCCGATCTTCTCGAACGCGCGGTTCCATTCCTCGACACCCGCGATGACCGTCGGCCGGTATTCGACGGGAATGTTGCGGTCGAGCCAGAACACGATCGGCTGCTTCGGCTCCGACAGCGCCGCGGCCGGGTCCTTTTTTTCGAGCCGCCAACGGCGAACGTAGTTCTGCCGCGGCGTCAGCGGGTTGTCGTTCGAATAGTCGTAGCGAGTGGTGGTGAAGTACCCGATCCGCGCATCGGCACTGCGCGGGCTCATCGGCTGGTCGGGAAGCTTTGCGAAGTTGTAGTAGAAGCCGAGGAACAGGCTGCGGATGTCGGGCAACGTGGCAGGCGGCGGTGTATAGGGTGCGGTGGATGGCGGCGCGGGCGGCTGCACAACGCGCGTCAGCGAGTAGTGCGCATTGACGGCTGCGCTGACTTGGTCATCGGTGACATGGGTGCGCGTGATCGCCGAATTGCGCGCGTCGAACGTGTAGGGCTGGCGGTAGATCCGCTCCAGCACGCCGTTGGCGCCCGGCAGGTCGGTCAGCAGCAGCGCGTTCAGCTCGACCAGCACGCCGCGGGTTTCAGGATGCGGCTGCGAGACGATCGCCGACGTGCCGAGCAGGCTGTCGGAAAACGAATCGCTGACGGCGCGCGCGTCGGGTGTTCCCGCCTTGGCGAAATAGCGCTCGTTACGCGCGATCAGCTGCAGGTTGTTTCCCGATTTGTGCCACGTCGCGATCTGCGACTGGCCGACAAATCCGTTCGAGCCTCCCATCATGCCGCCGAACAGGAAATTCTCGCCGAGCCCCTTGGAGAGATTCACCGTGAAGAAGAACGGCTGGTCGAGGCGGTCGGGCGTGACTTCGACCCACACCTTGTCGTCCTTCACATAGACCGGGAAGAATCCCTTGTGCAGCGTCGCGTCCTTGACGATCTCCGCGAACGGCTTGAGATTCGATGCGGCGGAGGTGGCCGCCGCTGCCGCGGCCGCGGCGGCAGCGGCAGTCGCGGCGTTCGCGGGGCTGGTGGGCGCAGCACCCGGCGCGCTCGCCGTCGTCGGCGGGGTGTTGCGCACCGCGGCCGCGGCGCCGGCAGCCGCCGCTGCGACCACCGCGGCGTTCGAATCGGCGGGCTTCGCGCCGGTCGCCGCAACGGTCGTCGAATCGGGTTGCATCGTTGCGCAGCCGGTGACGAACGCCAGCAACGACAGGGAAACGGCGCCAGCCAGGTTGGCCGGCACCCGCCGCAATGAAAGGAATGGTCGCATCGTTGAATCCTGAAGGAGATCGGGGACAGTGGCGCGTTGGAGCGCCGGTCAGTGGGCGAGTTCGGCGCGCAGCGAGTGCGGGAACGCCCGGGTGATGGTCACGTCGACGTAACGGCCGATCGACGTCGCGTCGCCGGCAAAATTGACGACGCGATTGTTCTCGGTACGCGCGGCGAGCTCGCTCGCATCCTTGACCGCATGGCCGGTGACCAGCACCCGCGCGGTGGCGCCGACCATCGCCTCGCTGCGCGCTGCGTATTGTGTGTCGATAGCCTGCTGCAGCCGCAGGAGCCGCGCCTGCTTCACTTCCTTCGGCACCGGATCAGCCATGTCGGCGGCCGGCGTGCCGGGGCGCGGGCTGTACAGGAAGCTGAAGCTGCCGTCGAAGCCCACGTCGTCGATGAGCTTCATCGTCTGCTCGAAGTCGGCATCGGTCTCGCCCGGGAAGCCGACGATGAAATCGGAAGTGAGCGACAGGCCGGGCCGTGCGGCGCGCAGTTTCCTGACGATCGACTTGTATTCGAGCGCGGTGTAGCCGCGCTTCATCGCAGCCAGCACGCGATCGCTGCCCGATTGCACCGGCAGGTGAAGGTGCGACGAAAGCTTGGCTACGCGCGAATATGCGCCGATCAGTCGCGCGCTCATTTCCTTGGGATGCGAGGTCGTGTAGCGGATGCGCTCGATGCCGGGCATCTCCGCGACGTATTCGAGCAGCATCGCGAAGTCGGCGATGCCATCGGCGTTGTCGGCGGCATCGCAGGTGCCGCGGTAGGCATTGACGTTCTGACCGAGCAGCGTGATTTCGCGCACGCCCTGGTCGGCCAAGTCGGCGACCTCGGTCAGCACGTCGTCGAACGGACGGCTCACTTCCTCGCCGCGGGTATAGGGGACGACGCAGAACGTGCAGTACTTGCTGCATCCTTCCATGATCGACACGAACGCGGACGCGCCCTCGACGCGCGGCGGCGGCAGGTGATCGAACTTCTCGATTTCGGGAAACGAAATGTCGACCTGCGAGCGGCCGCTTTCGCGGCGCGCGCGAATGAGCTGCGGCAGCCGATGCAGCGTCTGGGGGCCGAACACCACGTCGACGTACGGCGCGCGCTTGACGATCGCCGCACCTTCCTGCGACGCGACGCAGCCGCCGACGCCGATGATCAGGTCGGGATTGGCGAGCTTCAGCTCGCGCACGCGGCCGAGATCGTGGAACACCCGCTCCTGCGCCTTTTCGCGCACCGAACAGGTGTTGAACAGGATGACATCCGCGTCGCCGGGCGCGTCGGTAAGCTCGAGATCGTCGCTCGCCGCGAGCACGTCGGCCATCTTGCCCGAGTCGTACTCGTTCATCTGGCATCCGAACGTGCGGATGTAGAGCTTCTTTGCCACAGGCGCCTGATAGTCCCGCGCCCCGGAGCCGGTGGTAAATCGGAGGGAGCGCGCAACGTTGCCGAAAGGGGGCGGATTATAGCAGCGGCGGGTGGTCGCGGCGTTGCGTCGGCACGGCTGCCAATGCCAGGTTGGCAACGCCGAACCAGCGATTCGCCCCAGGCGATGCGCGCTTGCCGGCGCCCGCAGCCACCGACAATGCATCGCATGGTCGCCGGCGGGATTGCGGTAGGATCGTGGCTGCAGGTGTCCTTCCGGGCACGTCGTGTCCGGTGGATGAAACGGGAATGCGGTGCCGCGCGCGTCAAGCGCGCCATGCCGCGGCTGCCCCCGCAACGGTAGGTCGGTGCGGATCGTTCCACATGCCACTGTTCGGCGACGAATGGGAAGGCGGACGATCAAGACCGGCGAGCCCGGAGACCGGCCTGCAACCCGGCGTACGCGTCATGCGCATCGCGATGTGCGATTGCATGGCGGTCGACTGCCGGCGAAGCGCGATGCGGGTGGCTCGCGGCGGTCGCCGCCGTTCGCCTTTCGCGCCCGTCGCAATTCCTTTCGTGTCGCTTCCGTTGACATTGGCCATGCGGGTCGGCATGGCGCGAAAGGGGAATTGCATGCGTGCTTCAGGAATCTGCCAGAGGACTGTTCGTAACTGCGCGACAACGCGCGCCGCGGCTTTGTGCGCCATTCTGGGATTCGCCGCGATGGCGTTGCCGGCCGCCGCGCAAAGCGACGGGCGCGATGCGCCGACCACCCTGCCGCCGCTGTTCGTCACCGCGACGCGCATACCGCAGCCGTTTGCCACGCTGCTGGCCGACGTCACGGTGATCGGGCAGGACGACATCGCGCGCAGTGGCACCGACAGCCTCGCGCAACTGCTGCAGCGCCAGCCGGGCATCGAGATCGTGCAGAACGGCGGACCCGGCGGCACATCGGGCATTTTCCTGCGCGGCACCAACACCAATCAGACGCTGGTGCTGGTCGACGGATTGCGCGTCTCGTCGTCGAGTGCCGGCACTACCGCGCTCGAGGCTATCGCACTCGGCGACATCGATCACATCGAGATCCTGCGCGGGCCGGCATCGTCGCTGTACGGCAGCGACGCGATCGGCGGGGTCGTGCAGATCTTTACTCGCCGCGGAGCGGACGCAATCCACGCCAACGCGAGCGCCGGCTACGGCCGCTACGACACCTGGCAGGGGAGCGTGGGTGTCAGCGGCGGCAGCGGTCCATTTCATGGTTCTGTGCAAGTGACGGGCGCGCGCAGCGACGGCTTCAATTCGATCGTCAACCCGGCCAATTTCAGCTACGACCCCGACCGCGACGGCTATCGCAAGGGCAGCGTCAGCGCCAACGGGAGCTACGACTGGGCGAGCGGCCAATCGCTGTCCGCGCATTACCTGCACAGCCGGCTCGACGCGCAGTACGACGGTGGCGACGCGTTCGACGACCGCACGATCACGACGCTCGAGAGCTTTGGACTGTCGAGCGTGAATCGGCTCTCGCAAGCGTGGACGTCGAGGCTCACCGCAGGCGAAGGCAGCGACGACTCGGTGTCGAAGGGCGGGTTCGGCGACGCCCCGTTTCGCACGCGCCAGCGCCAATACGCATGGCAGAACGAGTTCGACACGGCATCTGCACTTTCGCAGTGGAACGTGACGCGCGCGCTGGCGACGCTGGGTGTCGAGCGCCGCGAGGAGCGGGTGGCGACGGACAACGCCTTTGCCGTCACGTCGCGCAACACCAACGCGGTGTTCGGCGCGTGGCAGATGGAAGCCGGCGCCAACGCGCTGCAGGCGACGGTGCGTCACGACGAGTCGTCGCAATTCGGCGGACGCACGACCGGAGCGCTGGCCTACGGCTATCGGCTCGCGCCGGCGTGGCGCATCACGGCGAGCTACGGTACCGCGTTCAAGCCGCCGTCGTTCAACGACCTGTATTTCCCGGGCTTTTCCAGTCCCGATCTCGTTGCCGAGACGTCGCGCAACCTGGAAGGCAGCCTCGCGTGGAACGGCGGCGCCGGCGAGGCGAAGTTCGATGCGAGCCTCGTCGTCTATCGCAATCACCTGCGCGACATGATCGTGTTCCTGTGCGATGCCGATTTCAATTGCGCGCCGCAGAACGTCGAACGCGCGACGATCACGGGTGCCACGTTGACCGGTGCGGCGACTTGGCGAGACACGACGCTGCGCGCTTCGCTGGACGTCGCGTCGCCGAAGGACGACGATTCGGGCAACCTGTTGCCGCGACGCGCACGCAGTCACGGGGCGTTGCAGATTTCCCAACGCGCCTTCGGATGGCAGTTCGGCGCCGAGGCAGTAGTGTCGGGACCGCGCTACGACGACGCCGAGAACACCCGGCGAATGGGCGGTTATACCGTCGTTAACCTGACGGCGGAACGCGCTTTGCTGAAAGGCGTATCGCTGTTCATGCGCATCGACAACGTCACCGACAAGGACTACGAGCTCGCCGCCGATTTCGCGACCGGTGGCATCCAATATTTCGCCGGAGTGCGATGGGCGCTGTAGCGGGACTCTGCTGGCGGTGCGCGCCTGGATGCGCGCTGCTGGTGGCCGCCGTCATCGGTGCGGCGCCAGCCGCGCAGGCGATCGGCGACGCGGGGGTTCAGCAAAAGGCCGCTGTCGCGGCGCCGGCGCTGCCGGGCAGTGGCGCAGCGGCTCAGTCAGGCCGTGCTGGAGCAGCCGTGCAGGCGGGCGCCGGTACTGCCGTCGCAGCCGCCTCCCAACGGTTCGCGGCCATTGACGACGCCGGCGTGCGCGTCGCACTTGCGCACCCTGCGCAACGCATCGTCGCGCTCGCGCCGCATATCACCGAGCTGCTGTTCGCCGCCGGCGCGGGGAGCCGCGTCGTCGGCGTCGTGGCCGGCTCGAATTTTCCCGCCGAGGTGTCGCGCATCGCCGTGGTCGGTGACGCGAATGCGATCGACCTCGAGCGCGTGTTCGCCGCAACTCCCGACCTGGTCGTGACCTGGCCCTACACGACCTCCGCCCAGCTTGCATCGATCAGGCGCCGCGGCATCGCGGTATTCACGTCCCATGCGACGACGATCGACGGCATCGCCCGCGATATCGAAGCGCTGGGTGCGCTCGCCGGCACGGAAGACACCGCCGGGCGCGCCGCTGCCGCTTTTCACGCGACGGTCGAAGCGGCGCGCCGGCAAGCGCCGGTTGCTGAGCCGCCGCTGCGTGTGTTCTACGAAATCTGGGGTGAGCCCGTGTTCACCGTCGGCGGCGGCCACCTGATCAGCCAGGCGATCACGTTGTGCGGTGGCCGCAACGTGTTCGCCGCGTTGGCCACACCCGCGCCGGTGGTCAGCGAGGAGGCGGTGATCGCCGCGCAGCCGCAGGTGATCGTCGCCGGTGCCGACGGCGCGCGACGCCCGGCGTGGCTCGATGCGTGGCAGCGCTGGCCGCAGATACCGGCGGTGCGTGACGGGCGCTTGCGCGTCGTCGACGCCGACCTGCTGCATCGCTCGGGACCGCGCTTCGCGCAAGGCGTGGTCGCGCTGTGCGCGGCGTTGCGCGACTAGATTGGCGACTGCCGCACCGCCACACCGCCACACTGCCGCACCGCCGCACCGCCGCACCGCCGCACTGCTGCACTGCCGCACCGCCGCACCAACCGCACTACCGAACCATCGCACTGCCGCACTGCCGCACCGCCGCACCGCCGCACCGCCGGCGGCTTCAGCGCGGCACGAACGTCCGTGACGCGCCGTCGCGCAGTTCCTTGAGCGGCCGGCCGAACAGCGTCGACAGCCGCGCTTCGGTGAGCAGCGAGCCGGCATCCCCGCACTCTGCGCGGCCGTTGCCGATCGCGATCGCGTGATCGCAATAACGCAGCACCAGGTGCAGGTCGTGCAGCACCATCACCAGCGCCTTGCGCGCGGTGCGCGCCAGCGCGGTCAGCGCATCCAGTGCTGCGACCTGCTGGCCGATGTCGAGGTGCGACGACGGCTCGTCGAGCAGCATCAGCGGCGAATCCTGCGCGACGAGTTGCGCCAGAGCGACGCGTCGGCGCTCGCCCCCCGACAGCGTTCGCACGTCGCGCAATGCGAGCGCTTCGACGCCGAACGCCGCCAGCGCGTCGTGCGCGATCCGCCGGTCGCCGTCGCCTTCCCACGCGTACCACGCAAGATGCGGGTGGCGGGCGGCCAGCACGCAATCGAGCGCCGACAGCGAGAAGGCGTCGATGCTGTCCTGCGGCAGCACCGCGCGGCGGCGCGCTCGCTCGGCGAGCGTCATCGACGACAGCGGCCGTCCGTCCAGCTTCACATTGCCCGCTTGCGGCTCACGAAGACCCGCGAGCGTGCGCAGCAGCGTCGTCTTGCCCGCCCCGTTGGGTCCGACGATCCCCCACACGTCGCCCGGCTCGACACGCAGCGACAGCGCATCGCAAAACATTCGCGGGCCGATGCCAACGCCGAGCCGATCGGTGGCCAGCACCGTCGCGGCGGTGCTCATGCGCTTCGCCGCTGCAGCCAGAGGAACGACGGAACGCCGATCAGCGCAGTGATCACGCCCACCGGAATCTGCTGCGGCGCAAACAGCGAGCGTGCAAGTGTGTCGGCGACCACCACCAAGGCGCCGCCGACCAGCGCAGACGCGGGCAGCAACAGTCGCTGGTCGTTGCCGAGCACGATTCGCAGCGCGTGCGGCACGATCAGGCCGACGAAACCGACGCTGCCGGCCTGTGTGACGGCGGCGGCGGCGGCGAACGCGGCGGCGGCGTGCGCGCCCATTGCGAGTCGCCCCACGTTCACGCCCAGCGCGATCGCGTGTTCGCTGCCGCGCGCCAGCACGTTGAGCGAGCGCGCGAGCGCCAGCGCAATCACCAGCACGATCGCCAGCGCCAGCAGCGCCGGCCACGGGTTGGCCGCACCGCTCAGGTCGCCAAGCAGCCAGAAGAGCATTCCCTTCACCTGCGCCGACGGCGCGAGTGACAGGATCAGCGCGATCAGCGCGCCCCAACCTGCGGCGACGACAACACCCGTCAGCAGCAAGCGCGTCGAACCCCGTGCTTCGTGCGCGCCCGCGAGCGTGAACACGATCAGCGTCGACAGCAACGCGCCCGCGTAGGCGGCGGGCGCGATCAGCGTCGCGGCGCCGGCAAGGATCGCGAGCAGCGCGCCGACTGCGGCGCCGCCGGAGATGCCCAGCACGTAGGGATCGGCCAGTGGATTGCGCAACACGATCTGCATCAGCGCACCGGCAATCGCCAGCAGGCCGCCCACCGCGAACGCGCACAGCGCGCGCGGCAGCCGCAGAGCGTTGACGATGTCGGCATTGGCATCGGACACGCCGGGCTGGCGCGCCAGCGCGTGCCAGACCTCACCGGCACCGAGGCGCACGCTGCCGGTCATCAGCGCAAACGCGACGGCGACGAGGGCGACCGCCGCGCACAGCGCGACGACGCCAAGCGTGCGAGTCGGAGTGAGGTGATCGCGCATGGCGTGGACGATTATAGGGCGTGGCACGCGGCACGGATGCACTCGGGGTGGAGGGCGTAAAATCGTCGATTGCCGCTACGCGCAGGATTGCAGCATGAGCAAGGCCTTCACCAACGAGGACGCCGCGGCCGAGTCGCTCGAAGACGACGACATCGACACCGCGCCGCCGCTGCCGCAAGGCACGCGCAACTACATGACACCCGGCGGGCATGCGCGCCTTGTCGGCGAGCTCGAGCAACTGAACAAGGTCGAGCGGCCGCAGCTCGTGGCGACGGTGTCCTGGGCCGCCGGCAACGGCGACCGCTCGGAGAACGGCGACTACATCTACGGCAAGAAACGCTTGCGCGAGATCGACCGGCGCATCCGTTTTCTGGTCAAGCGCCTCGATCGCGCGGAAGTGGTCGACCCGTCGGCTCGGCGAGACGACGACAACGCCGACCAGATCTTCTTCGGCGCGACCGTCACGGTCGCCGACCGCGAAGGCGCGCAGCGCACGCTGTCGATCGTCGGCATCGACGAAATCGACACTGCCCGCGGCTATATCAGCTGGATTTCGCCAATGGCACGGGCGCTGCTCAAGGCGCGCGAGGGCGACACCGTTACGCTTCACACACCCGGCGGTGTCGAGGAGCTCGAAGTGATCCGGGTGTGCTACGAGGCGCTCCCCACCGGCGAATCCACGGGTGCTGCGGTCACTGCAACCGCCGGGACCGGTTCGCGCGACCGGGCGACGGGCCAAGGTTGACGCTCGCCTGCGCGCGTGCCTATAGTTAGCGGATGGACGTCGACCTGAAACAGCTCGAGGACAAGCTCGCGACCCTGATGGCGCACACCCGGGCGATGCGCGCGGCCAACGAAAGCCTGCGCCACGACCTCGCGGCGGCGCAGGAGCGCAACCGCGACCTCGCCACACGGATGCACGAGGCCGGGACGCGGCTCGATGCGCTGATGACGCGCATTCCCGCAGAATGACGACGGCGCGCGAAGCGGCCGCCCGCACGGTCACGCTGGATGCCAATATCCTCGGCCGCGACTACAAGATCGCGTGCAAGGAGCACGAGCGCGCCGAATTGACGCAGGCGGTCGCCTTTCTCGACGCGCGGATGCGCGAGATTCGCGACTTGGGCAAGGTCACCGGCGCGGATCGCATCGCGGTGATGGCGGCGCTCAACATCGCGCACGAGCTATTGCGCTCGCGAGGCGACAAGCGTGCGGCGGGCGATGGCATGGAAACGCAAGCCGGTTCGCGTGCGGCTGCATCATCCGATGGCGCGATTGACGCATCGTCTGCGCAGCGTAGAATCCACGATATGGGCAACGCGATCGACAAACTGCTCGCGGGTCAGGAAAAGCTGTTCTGACGCCCATCGATCAATCCCCTGCGGTGTTCGAGACCGGCCTCTAGTGTCTTTGAACCAATGCTTTGTAAGCGAGGCGGTCGCGCTTTGAGTCTGGTGTGCACTTCCCACGCGGAGGCGCCTGAAGGACTCGGTAGATCGCCGACTTGAACTTCGGTTCAAGGCCTTACGGCCAAGACGGCACTCGCGGGGACCCATTCGTAGTTGTCCGGCAACGTTGCCGGGCAATTTTTTTGCCGTATTCCTGCAGCAACGCCCGACGGGCAGTCGATCCCACGCGTTCGCGATGCGCCACTGGCTGATGAAGTCCGAACCGGACGAGGTCTCGATCGACGACCTCGCGCGCGCGCCGCGCAAGACCACCGCATGGTTCGGCGTGCGCAACTACCAGGCGCGCAACTACATGCGCGACGACATGAGGGTCGGCGATCTCGCGTTCTTCTACCATTCGAGCTGTCCCGAGCCGGGCATCGCGGGCATCGTCGAGGTGACGCGCAATGCCTATCCAGACGCCACGCAGTTCGATCGCAAGAGCCCCTATTTCGATGCCAAGGCGGCGCGTGATGCGCCGCGCTGGTTCAACGTCGAGGTCACGTTCCGCGAGAAGACGACGCTCATCCCGCTCGCCGAGTTGCGCGACGATTCCGCGCTCGACGGCATGATCCTGCTGCGCCGGGGCAACCGGCTGTCGATCACGCCGGTGACGCCGGCGGAATGGACGCACATCACGCGCCTTGCACGCGGCACGGCGCGCGCTTGAACCTTGCGCTGATCCCAATTTTCCTGCTGCTGGGTGCGTTCGTCGGGTTTCTCGCCGGACTGCTGGGCATCGGCGGCGGGTTCACGATGGTGCCGGTGCTGACCGAAGTCTTCGCACACGAGGGCATCGGCACGTCGCATCTGCTTCCCCTCGCGATCGGCACGTCGGCGGCGTCCATTGTGTTCTCGGCGATGGCGTCGGCACGTGCGCATCACCGGCGCGGCGCCGTGCTCTGGTCGATTGTCACGGCGATGGCGCCGGGACTGGTGCTCGGGTCGCTGATCGGTCCGCAGATTGCGAGCGCGCTGCCGATGCGCGCGCTCGCCGCGGTCTTCGGGACGTTCACCTGGTATACGGCCGCGCGGATGATGTCTGCCAAGCCGCCGAAATCAACGCGCGAGCTCCCGGGCAGGGCGACGATGTTCGGGGTGGGAATCGGGATCGGCGTCGCGGCCGGCATGGTGGGGACCGGCGGCGCATTCCTCGCTGTCCCGTTCATGACTCGCTGCAACGTCAAGGTGCATAACGCAGTCGCGACGTCCGCCGCGATCGGCTTGCCCGTCGCGGTCGCTTCGGCCATCGGCTATATGTATGCAGGATGGGGTGCAGTCGACCTGCCGCCGTATTCAGTCGGTTACATCTACCTTCCGGCAATGGCCGGCATCGTGGTCATGAGCATGCTGTTCGCCCCGATGGGCGCGCGAGTCGCGCACTCATGGCCGGTATTGCGATTGCGCAAGGTCTTCGCGCTGATGATGTGGATCATCGGCGCGTGGATGTGGTGGCGCGCACTGCACTAGCCGGCGGGAGAGCGTTGCGGGCCCCGGCGTGGCACCGGCGTTCGCGGCAGAACGCTCCGGCAGGTAGGTCACGTCGACTTTTCGGTTTGCCGGGCAGGCGCTTCGTTCCCGTAGCCTGTCGCCGCGGGCGGCGCGCCACCTGCGCTCAAGCGAACCGCGCAATACTTGAACTCGGGGATCTTGCCGAACGGGTCGAGTGCCGGATTGGTCAGCACGTTGGCGGCGGCCTCGTAATAACAGAACGGAATGAAGATCGCGCCGCGCGGCGTGCCGTCATCGGCGCGCGCATAAAGCTTCACTTCGCCGCGCCGCGACGTCACCGTGATCATGCCACCCGGTTGCACGCCGAGCGTGGCGAGATCGGCGGAGTTGACCGACGCTACCGGATCGGGCTCGATCGCGTCGAGTACCGCGGTGCGGCGCGTCATGCTGCCGGTGTGCCAGTGCTCGAGCTGGCGGCCGGTGATCAGCACGAACGGATATTCGGTGTCGGGCTTTTCGTTGGCGCTGATGAGCTCGGCGGCGACGAGGCGCGCCTTGCCGGTGGGCGTGGGGAACGTCTCGGTGAATACCACGCGCTCGCCTGGGTCGCCTTCGTGCTCGCACGGATAGGTGACGGCGTGCTCGGCCTCGAGGCGCTCCCACGTGATGCCGGCGATCGACGGCATCGCCTTGCGCATTTCGTCGAACACGTCGCGCGGATGCGTGTACTTCCAGTCGAGGCCCATCTGCCTCGCCATGTCGATGATGATCCGCAGGTCGTGGCGGGCATCGCCCGGAGGCTCGAGCGCCTGCCGACCGAGCTGCACCGTGCGGTCGGTGTTGGTGAACGTCCCGGTCTTCTCGGGAAACGCCGAAGCCGGAAGGATCACGTCGGCGAGATAGGCGGTCTCCGTGAGGAAAATGTCCTGCACCACCAGCATGTCGAGTTCGGCCAGTGCCTGGCGCGCGTGCTGGACGTCGGGGTCCGACATTGCCGGGTTCTCGCCCATGATGTACATGCCGTTGATTTCGCCGCGATGCACGGCGTCCATGATCTCGACGACCGTCAGTCCGGGGTTGGGGTCGAGCGTCGCACCCCACAGCTCCTCGAACTTGCTGCGAATGCCCTCATTTCCCACAGCCTGGTAGTCGGGGAACACCATCGGGATCAGCCCGGCATCGCTCGCGCCCTGCACGTTGTTCTGGCCGCGCAGCGGATGCAGTCCCGTGCCGGGACGGCCGATCTGCCCGGTCATCATCGACAGCGCGATCAGGCAACGCGCATTGTCGGTGCCGTGCACGTGCTGCGAAATGCCCATGCCCCACAGGATCATCGAGCCCTTGGACGTCGCGTAAATCCGCGCGACTTCGCGCAACGTCGGCGCATCGATGCCGCAGATCGGCGCCATCCGCTCGGGGCTGAATTCGGCGACGTTGCGCTTCAGCTCGTCGTAGCCGCTGGTGCGGTCGGCGATGAACTTGGGATCGGTCAGGCCTTCCTCGACAATCGTGTGCATCAGCGCGTTCAGCAACGCGACGTCGGTGTCGGGCTTGAATTGCAGGTAGCGCGTCGCGTGGCGCGCGAGCTCCGAGCGGCGCGGGTCGGCGAGTATCAGCCGCGTGCCGTTCTTGACGGCGTTCTTGAGCCATGTCGCCGCCACCGGATGGTTGACCACCGGATTGGCGCCGATCAGCAGCACCACATCGGCGACCATCACATCCATCACCGGATTCGACACCGCGCCCGAGCCCACGCCTTCGAGCAATGCGGCCACGCTCGACGCGTGGCACAGGCGCGTGCAATGGTCGACGTTGTTGCAGCCGAATCCGGTGCGCACCAATTTCTGGAAAAGATAGGCCTCTTCGTTGGACCCCTTCGCCGAGCCGAAGCCCGACAACGCGCGGGGACCCTTGGTGTCGCGGATCTCGCGCAGCTTGGCGCCCGCGTGGGCGAGCGCCTCGTCCCAGGTCGCCTCGCGAAATGCGTTCGCGTAGTCGGCGGGGTCGACGGTGAATGTCGCGGTCTTCGGCGCGCCTTCGCGGCGGATCAGCGGCTTGGTCAACCGTTGTGGGTGCATCACATAGTCGAAGCCGAAGCGGCCCTTGACGCACAGCCGGTCGTGGTTGGCGATGCCGTCGCGGCCCTCGACGCGCACGATCTTGTTGTCGCTCACGTGATAGGTGAGCTGGCAGCCGACGCCGCAATAGGGGCACACGGAAGACACTAGTTTCTGGATCGGCACCAGGTACGCATCGTGGGCAGGCGCGAGCGCGCCGGTTGGGCACGCCTGGACGCATTCGCCGCACGCGACGCAGGTCGAGTCGCCCATCGGATCGCCTTCGTCGAACACGATCGCCGAATGCGATCCGCGGAACGCATAGCCGATGACGTCGTTGACCTGCACTTCGCGGCACGCGCGAACGCAGCGCGTGCACTGGATGCATGCGTCCAGATTGACGGCCATCGCCGGATGCGACAGGTCCGGCGGCGGCTGCACGCGCCGCTCGAAGCGCGGCGTGCCGATGCCGAGCGCGTTCTTCCAGAACGCGAGCTCGGAGTCGTTTTTGTAGACGCGCTCGGCAACGTCGGAGGCCAGCAGTTCGACGATCATCGTCTGCGCGTGCACGGCGCGGTCGGAATCGCTGGTGACTTCCATGCCTTTGGTCGGATACCGGCAGCACGACGGCGCAAGCACGCGCTCGCCCTTGATCTCGACCATGCACGAGCGGCAGTTGCCGTCGGCGCGCATGCCGGGCTTGTAGCATAGCCGCGGAATCGAAACGCCAAGCCGGTCGGCGACCTCTATGATCGTCTCGTTGCCGCGCGCGACAACATCAGCGCCGTTGAACTTGAATTCGACCGTTTGCGCGATTTCTTGGGGAATCGGTGCGTTCATGTGTCGAGCTCGTGTGCGAAATACTTGTAGACGCAGGCGATCGGGTTGGGCGCCGCCTGGCCAAGCCCGCAGATCGACGCGTCGGTCATCGCCTGCGACAGGTCCTTCAGCAAAGCCGCTTCCCACTTAGACTTCGCCATCAATCCGACCGCTTTTTCGGTGCCGACCCGGCACGGCGTGCATTGCCCGCAGGATTCGTCGGCGAAGAACCGCAGCAGGTTCAATGCGGCATCGCGCGCGCGATCCTGCGACGAAAGAATCACCACGGCCGCGGAACCGATGAAGCAACCATACGGCTGAAGCGTATCGAAGTCCAGCGGGATGTCGCCCATCGTCGCCGGAAGAATTCCGCCGGATGCGCCACCCGGCAGATATGCGTAGAACTCATGTCCATGGGCCATGCCACCGCAATATTCGTCGATCAATTCACGCACGGTGATGCCGGCGGGTGCCAGATGCACGCCGGGCTTTGCGACGCGTCCCGACACCGAGAACGAGCGCAGTCCCTTGCGCCCGTTGCGCCCGTGTCCGGCGAACCATTCGGCGCCCTTTTCGAGGATTTCGCGCACCCACAGCAGCGTTTCCATGTTGTGCTCGAGCGTCGGCCGCCCGAACAATCCCACTTGCGCGACGTACGGCGGACGCAGCCGCGGCATGCCGCGCTTGCCTTCGATCGATTCGATCATCGCCGACTCCTCGCCGCAGATGTACGCACCCGCGCCGCGGCGCAGGTGGATCGTCGGCAGCGGATACGGCGGATCGGCCTCGAGTGCCGCGATTTCGCGCGTCAGCGATTCGCGGCAGCCGGCGTATTCGTCGCGCAGGTAGACATAGATGTCGGCGACGTCCACGGCCCATGCCGCGATCAGCATGCCTTCGAGAAAACGGTGAGGGTCGCGCTCGAGGTAGTAGCGATCCTTGAACGTGCCGGGTTCGCCTTCGTCGATGTTGATCGCCATCAGCCGCGGCGCCGGCTCGGCGCGCACGATCTTCCATTTACGGCCGGTGGGAAACCCTGCGCCGCCCAGCCCGCGCAGCGCCGAATTTTCCATCGTCGCGATCACGTCGTCGCGGTTGCGCGTGCCGGCGATGCATTCGCCGAGCGTGCGGTAGCCGCCGGCCGCGCGATAGGCCGCATAGCCGATGACTTCAGGCACCTGCGCTTCCACGCGCTTTTGCGCCAGCGCGTCGGCGATCTTCTGCGGCGTGGCTTCGTCGATCGTGCAGCGCCCGACGACGGCGGCCGGCGCGTGCTCGCAGCGTCCGATGCACGGCGCGCCGATCACGCGCACATCGGCGCCATCGAGGCCCTCGAGCGCGTGCCGCAGTGCCTCGGCGCCGGCCATCTGGCAGGACAGCGTTTCGCACACGCGCACGGTGATCGGCGGCGGCACGGCCTCGCCCTCCTTGACCACGTCGAAATGGTGATAGAACGTGGCGACTTCGTAGACCTCGGTCATCGCGAGGCGCATTTCCTGCGCGAGCGCCGCGATGTGCGCCGCCGAAATGTGGCCGAAGCGATCCTGGACCTTGTGCAGGTGCTCGATCAGCAGGTCGCGCCGGCGCGGCGACTCGCCCAGCAGCGCACGCACTTCGGCGAGCGCAGCCGGATCGACGGCGCGTCCCTTGGGGCGGTTGCGCTTGCCTTTTTGCCTGCCACCGAGACGCGATGTGTCGACGATCGCGGTGTCGGTCATGGGTGGCCTCGAACGATCGAGCGCGAGGCGATGCGCAGGCGGGCGGCGCGATGGTGGCGATCCGGCGGTGTCATGGTGTCCCGGGTTGCAGTGTCAGTCGAGGAAGTCGCAGTGCTTTTCCACGTAGGCGGCGAGGTCGAGCGAATGCTGGCGCACCAGGCGTTCGGCGAGCTCGGTGTCGCGCTGTTCCAGCGCCTCGATGATGCGCATGTGGTCGACGATCGAGCGTGACGCGCGGTCGTCCTGCGAAATCGTCAGGCGCCGGATCGCGCGCACGTGCAGGAACAGGTTCTCGATCGTCTTGCCCATCAGGTGCGAGCCCGACAGCCCGATGATCGCCTGGTGGAACGCGATGTTGGCGTCCGAGTACTCGTTGATGTGCTCG
>JBEPUI010000002.1:0-110916 GCA_041691615.1 Pseudomonadota bacterium | reverse complement strand
CGGCGCCGGCGGATACCGCAACCGGCAACAACAACGCAACGGCGAATGTGACGCCGGTCACGGGCGTGGACCTTGGGGTGACCGCCGCGGTGAATAACGCGACGCCGTCGGTGGGTCAATCGGTGATCTTCACGATGACCGTCACCAATAACGGGCCGGCGGTGGCCAGCTTGGTGATGCTTCATGATCTGCTGCCGGCGGGCTACACCTTCGCCGGTTTTAGCTCGACGCTGGGGAGCTACAACGGTGGCAGCGGTCTGTGGAACGTCGGCACGATGACGGTGGGGCAGTCGGCGACGCTCACGCTGACTGGCACGGTGCTGGCAAGCGGGCCCTATAACAACACGATCATGCTCACCAGCTCGGCGCCGGCGGATACCGCAACCGGCAACAACAACGCAACGGCGAATGTGACGCCTATGTAGTTCGCTCGGACGACGGTAATAGTTCCTTTGCGCGGGACGCGCGGCGTCCCTGCGCAACCCATGCGCGGGTTGCTGAATCGCTCATCGACACTGCCAATCACCTTGCAGTGCTGCTTGGCTTGGCAATCGCGCATCATCCCTGGTATAGAGCGCAACCTGGCCGCCTGACGAGGACGCGCAGGCTCGATTCGCGCGGCACGCCCACCGCTTGCAAAACACGGCTACGGTGGTGATAACGCCGCACTAAGTCATGGTAAGCGGTGCGCGCCGCCGTATGCACCCACGGCCTACTGCAGGGCGATTCACATTGGATGCGGGAAACTGGGTGCGTTACGGCACGCCGACAATCTTCTCGCCGGTCAGCCGTTGCTGTGCCTCGATCAGCTACGGCACGTATTACCACCATAGCCGATTCGCGTTCGCGGTAACGAGACTAAGGTGCACCGCCTCGCCGACGTGATGTCGCCCGCCGACACGACCTCGTGCTGCTTGCCAATCGACTTCCCCACTTCGCCGAGTCGGCGCATTCCTCCGCCGCCGAACGAAATCGTGATCTGCTGCGGAGAACGTGCCATTGAGTCCACAAGCGTTGCCAAAAGAACGCCCGGCAAACGCGACCCGAGCCCTTGTCTATGAGCAGTTCAATTGTGCGAGACCGGCCACCCCGAGTGCGGCTGCGTCTCCTCGGCACGCCAGTTGGTAAATGTCCGCCACACCGCCGGGTGCGGCTCCATGTGCGTCCAAAGTGGCGCAATTCAGAAAAGACGCCTTCAGGTCCATGAGCACTGGACTCGAGTAACTCGTCACCAGCAACACTCGATCGACCACGGCGTCACGACCGCGCAAGCGCTGCTCCGCCGTCATCTCTGGCTCCCGGCCCGAGGCGAGCGCATGCGCACTGGCGACACCGCGATGTTGGACAAGGGCCGGCAGCAACTCGCCATCGAGCCATTGCGCCATTTCCGCCTCGCGTCCGGCTTGCATCGTGTACCGCACCGATAGCACGCTGGCACCAAGCACGGTGCCGCAACTGCTTTGCAACTTGCAGAAGCCGCGGACCATGCCGCGGAAGTGCGGCATGAGTTGTCGCGTCCACTGCGTCGGATTGTCCAGCCGATCACGGTACGCACTCGACGAGAGAACATCGACGTCGCGTACTTCGTACGTTATGAAATACCGCGGCGAAGCGTCCTCGTTCACCCACCGTTGCGCGCGCAGGAAGCCGGGGATGCCCATGCGCTCCGGAAAGTGCTCGCGCGTATGCCATTCGTCGTGTTCTGCGACCTGTTCCGGCACGATGTCGTACCAGAGCAGCATAGCCGCGGTGCCGAGCAGCGCCATGCCCGGATCTTTACAAAGTTGCGACCAACGTTGGTGGCAAGGATTTCACGTCGCCGCGCCGCTCTCCAACATGCCCTGCATCGCGCGCAGCGCCACGACATAACCACCTGGTCCCAGGCCGGCGATGACCGCGGTAGCGACTTTCGACACGAACGAATGATGGTAGTGCGCCTCGCGGCGGTGAATGTTGGAAATGTGCAATTCGACGATGGGGCCGGAGAACATCTTCAGTGCATCGAGGATCGCAATCGACGTGAACGAGTAGGCGGCCGGATTGATGATGATGCCGGCGCCGCGATCGGTGGCATCGTGGATCCAGTCGATGAGCTGTGCCTCGCTGTTGGACTGCATGAATTCGATTGCGACTCCTGGCGCCGCACTGCGGCATTGCGCCTCGATCTCCGCCAGCGTCGTGTGGCCATAAATATCCGGCTCGCGTCGACCGAGACGATTGAGGTTGGGGCCGTTGATGATGAAGATGGGTTTTGCTTGCATGGCAGGTCCGGGTGGATGCGAGCGTCAGTGCTTGTAGCCCATGAGCGTGGGCAGCCACAGCACCGTCTGTGGAACAAAGGTGATGATGGCGAGCACGACGATCGCCATCACGATGAATGGCAGCGCTTCGCGCACGATCACCATCAGCGGCTGCTTCGTCATGTTGGCCACGACAAACAGCAACAGGCCGAATGGCGGCGTGAGCAACCCGATCATGATGTTGACCACGACGACCACACCGAAGTGAACCAGGTCGACGCCCAGCATCTTCGCCGGCGGTATCAAGATGGGCACGATCACCAGCAGAACCGTCGTGCCCTCCAGCAGGCATCCCAGAGCAAGCAGGATGGCATTGACCAGCAGCAGGAACGCGAACGGCGTCAGCTGAAAACCCGCGATGAAATGCTGGACCGAGAGCGGAATGTTCTCGATGGTCACGACATAGTTGAAGACCAGCGCACCCGCGATCAGCATGCCCACGGATGTCGTTGCCTTGGCGCTCGACAACAGCACGATGTAGAGCTGCCTGAACGACAGCGATCGGTAGATCAGCGTCGAGGCCAACAGCGCGTAGAGCGCCGCGGCGGCCGCGCCTTCGGTGGGCGTCATCACGCCGCCGTAGATGCCCACGAGCAGCACCACCGGCAGCATCAGCGCCGGAAAGGCGTCGCGCGTGATCCGCGGTATGTCGCGCAGCGGCACCGGCGGTTCGACTGGATAGTTGCGGCGCCGGGCGATGATCGTGTTGATCACCATGAACCCGATACCGAGCATCAGGCCCGGCACCACGCCGCCAAGGAACAGGTAACCGATGGACGTATCCGATACCAGCGCATACACGACCATCGGTATCGACGGGGGGATGATCGGGCCGATGATCGCAGCCGACGCCGTGATGGCAGCCGCGTAGCCGACGGGATACCTGCCGTCGCGCGTCATCATTCCGATGATGATGCGGCCGATGCCCACGGCGTCGGCGATCGCCGAACCGGACATCCCGGCAAAGATGATGTTTGCCACCACATTCACGTGCCCGAGGCCACCGCGAAAGCGCCCCACGAGCACCAGACAGAACTTGAGCAGGCGGTCGGTAAGGCTGCCGCTGTTCATCAGGTCGGCCGCAAGGATGAACAGCGGCACCGCCAGCAGCACATAACTGTTGAACAGGCCGTTCAAAATCTGCTCGGCAGCGGTGGAGAGGTCCAGGTGCGCGGCGAGCAAATAGAAGATCGAAGCGCAGATCATCGACAGGCCGATGGGCAATCCGAGGATCGCCAGCACCACCAGGATGACGACGCACAGAGTGAACGGGGACAGCGTCATGGCGTATCTGCCGCCTCCACGACCTTGGTGCCGGGAACCGCGATGCCGCGCAATGCACGCCACGCCAGTCGCGCGTGCTTGATCATGACGACGACTGCAAAAATCAAATAGATCGAATACAGGAAGTCAAAACGCATGCCCAGGTAGGCGGACTTCTCGCGCTTCATGAACAGCACGTAGCCCCACGTTGCCGGCAGCGAGATCGCGAACAGGGTCACCAACGCCACGCTCGAGATCACCGTGAATGCACGCCGCGCCGAAATGGGTACCTGGGCGTAGACGATGTCGAAGCGGATCTCGTCCTCGTCCGACAGGATGAACGCCGCGCCCCACAACACCACCCACACCCAGCACAGCACCGTGACCTCGTCGGTCCAGCCCAACGGCCTGTTCAGCAGGTAGCGAAATCCAATCTGCAAGAGGAACGATATGAACATGATCGCAATCAGCACGACGATCACGTTTTCGGCGCGGCGCTTGAGCCAGCGTCCCAGCGAATGCCGGCGTGCGGATGACATGGATATCCTTGCTGCCTGTGCGAGCGGTGGTGCGAACGAACAGGAGAAAGCACGACCGCCGGCCTGGCGACGGTCGTGCGCGCTTCTTGCCGACGGTTAGCCGCTAGCAGCCGTCACGCAATCGCGTTGATCTTTTCCAGCGCGCCCTTGGGCCAGTCGGCGCCATACTTGTCGACGTACTTCTTCTGCGCGTACGTACGGAACGCATTCAGGTCCGGCGTGTAGACCTTCTTGCCGCTGGACTTGAAGAAGTCGAGCGTGGACTTCTCTTCCGCGCTGAACTTGACGACGTATTCGTCGATGGCCTTTTCGGCAGATGCGTAGAACTTGGCCTGGTCCGCGGGCTTCATCGCATCCCAGATCTTGGCGCTGATCGCCATCACGTCATAGCCGATGACATGGGAGGTGAGCACGAACTGCGACGTCACTTCGTAGAACTTCATCAGCTTGCTCGCCACCAGCGGATTGTCCTGGCCGTCGATTGCGCCGGTCTGCAACGCCGTGTAGACCTCGGCATAGGCGACGGGCGTGGGATTCGCGCCTATCGACTCGCCCAGGAACTGCCAGAACTCGCCCGGAGGCATCCGCAGCTTGATGCCGGCCATGTCCGCGGGCGTCTTGATGACCTTCTCGGGCTTCAGGTTCACGTGGCGCGCGCCGAAGTAGACGGGCATCAGCACCTGGACACCCAGCTGGTCGTGCGCCATCTTGATGAACTCGCGGCCCACGTCGCTCTTGAACGTTTTCTTCAGATGGTCCGCATCGCGGAACAAGTAAGCTGAGGTCATCAGCGACCACGCAGGAACCTGCTTCGAGATATCGGCCGGCGCAAGATTGACCATCTCGAGGTTGCCGCGTTGCAGGGCAATCAGCTCGGTGCCTTGCTTGAACAGCGTGTTGCCCCAGTACGGCTCGAAATCGTAGCCATCCTTGATGCCTGTTGCAAACGCCTTGTACGCGTCGGCGCGCAGGTCCTGCTCGGTGAATGCGGAACTGAAACGCAGCTTCGTCTTGGCCTGCGCATTGGCGGCCTTGGGCAATGCCGCGAGCGCGAGCGCGGACGCGCCCGCCGCAAGCAGTGAACGTCGTTTGGTGTCGGTATGCATGGCTCCTCCGTTGGTATCGGCGATTTGCGTGCATCGTTGCGCACGTCAGCGGAAATTGTTGAAACTCCCTTGCGTCGCGGATATTATTTGGTCCAACCGATAAAAGCAACTTCATCTGATGAAAGCGTAAATCTCATATGCCGACAAAACCGGCTTCACACGTGGGGCGCATGCCTGCACGCAGGCACGCGCCCGCACGGCCCCCCGTAACAATTGGTTCGGGGGAGCGGGCGTCGTCCACGCTCGCGATGGCATCGGCGCCGGTCGGCGAGGCCACTTATCGCCGGGTGCGGGCCGACATTCTGTTCGGACGCTTAGCGCCCGGCCAGAAGCTGACGCTCGAGCGAATGAAAAACGCCTATGGCTCCGCGATCAGCACGTTGCGCGAGATATTCAACGCGCTCGCCTCCGAAGGCCTCATTTCTGCAGAGGGCGCGCGCGGTTTCGAGGTGGCAGCCATCTCGCGCGAGAACCTGGAGGAAGTCGCCCGCATGCGCCAGTTGCTGGAATGCGACGCACTGCGCAGTTCATTCGAATCGGGCGACGTCGAGTGGGAAGCGCGCGTCGTGGCCGCGCATCACAAGCTCGCGTCGCTGGAACGACGCGTCTCGGCCGGCAACCGCAGCGACGAGGAGACGCTGCGGACTTACGATTGGGGGTTCCACAACGCGCTGATCTCGGCGTGCGGTTCGCGCCTGTTGCTCGACGTGCACGCCGGCATCTACGACAAGTACCTGCGTTACCTGATGCTCGCATCGGTGTTTCGCGGCGAACCGGTCGTCGAGGAGCACCGCAAGCTGCTCGAGTTTGCGCTGCGACGCGACTGGCGCGCAGCACAGGCCACTACCGTCTCTCACATCCAGGATTGCGTCGCCCAGATGATGGCGGGCGATTGGTGGAGCGCCTGACGATGGCGAGCGGGCCCGTAAGGCTGGGCGTCCTCGGCGCCGCCAGGATCGCGCGTCTGTTCGTCGAGGCCGTGCGTCCATCCCGGAAGATCGTGGTGACTGCGGTGGCGAGCCGCGATCGCGCGCGTGCCAGCGCCTTTGCGGGCGAACTCGGCATTGGGCGCACACACGACAGTTACGAGGCACTGCTCGCCGACGCTGACATTGACGCTGTCTATGTGCCATTGCCCAACAACCTGCATGCGCAGTGGGCGATTCGTGCGGCCGAGGCCGGCAAGCACGTGCTGTGCGAAAAGCCGCTGGCCGCGAATGCTGCCGAAGCAAGAGCGATCTTCGACGCGGGTCGGCGACACGGCGTGCAGGTCGTGGAGGGTTATCCCTATCGAGCGCAACCGCAGTCGCTCAAGCTGCGCGAACTGCTCGCGGCCAAAGCCATTGGCAACGTGCGGCTCATCCAGGCGGCATTCGGCTTTCCGCTGGCGGATGCGTCCAATATCCGCATGGATGCCGCCCTTGCGGGCGGCGCGCTGATGGATGCCGGGTCGTATCCGGTGAGTCTCGTGCGCATGGTGGCGGGCGAAAAGCCGGCACGGGTGCACGCGGTGTCGCGGTGGGGCGATACCGGCGTCGATATCACTACGCTCGCCACGCTGGAGTTTGCGAGTGGCCTGCTCGCGCAGATTTCGTGCACGTTTGCAACGGCCCGCCACCGCCACGCGTTCATCGCGGGCGATGCGGGGTCGATCCATACGACCTATTTCAACGATACCGGTCCGACGTTCCCGCCAATCCTCGATGTCAGGCGCGGCACCGGTTGGGACGCGCAGCGTGAAATCGTCGAAACCGCTGCAACCAGCGGTTTCCTGGCCGAAGCCGAGGCTTTTCATGACCTGGTCCGCCATGGGCCGGGCGAATGGACAGGCGCCACGCCACAGGAATCAATCGATATCGCGCTCACGCTGGACGCCCTCGCGATCAGCGCTCGCTCGCGTGCGCCTGCCGACGTAAGCGCCTGATCGACGCTCGACGCATTGGCGCTACGCGATACCGCTAACTCGTCGCCTTCTTCTTGGGCACCTTGGCGCCCTTGGCGCGGGCCTCGCTTAGCCCGATCGCGATCGCCTGCTTCTTGCTGGTGACGGTTTTGCCGGAACTGCTTCGCAGCGTTCCGTGCTTGCGCTCGTGCATTGTCTTCTCAACCTTGGACTGCGCGATCGTTTTGCGTGCGGCCATGGAAACTCTCCGGATGGGTTTGGCACTGGGACGATAGGTTCGGTCGCACGGGCCGTCGATCAGCGGATCGGATATATCGACGCCGGTCCGCGCCTACACCGCCTGACTTCGAGAGCGCAGAGCGCGCCGGGCGTGCACGCGGCGCCGGCGAGCTGGAGAACAACATCGCCGTTGCTATTCGCGAGTTTCATCGCCGAGGGTCTCCGCCGCGGCGCCACTTCCGGCGTGCCGGTCGCGTCGCGCCTGTCGCCAGGCTCAACCGGAAGGAACCCGCTAATACGCTTGTTCGCACCTCCGGATGGCCAGATCCGTCGAGCAACGTGTGTCGGGCAATTTTACGGTCGAGGCAATCCGCCCGAGGCACTTCGGCGATCGGCAACTGATTCATAAGCACTAAATGTGGTTGGCACGGAAGCTGCGGACCATCGCTAGTTCATTCGGTGTATGCGATCGCTGAAGCGACGAACACCGCGATTCGCGGATCTGCGACGCGCAGGACCGAATGCAAAATCCAGGGAGAAACACCTTGAAACTGAATCACCTGAACATCGCGACCGCCGTCGCATCGTTGGCGGTGGCCAATGTTGCGATCGCCGGCCCCACGGTTACGCTTGGGGCGACCCTCGGCTCGAGGCTTGGCGTTGGACTCGGCGAGGTACTGGGCCGACCGCTTGGCGACGTCTTGGGTCTGCAACTAGGCAACGTGCTGGGGCATCCACTTGGCGACGTGCTGGGCCTGCAGCTTGGACAGGGCCTCCCGGTCGCCAGCGGCGGGTTGATGCTGGTCGCGGTGGCGAGCCTCGTGGCGGGCATCATCATCGTCCGGCGCAAGCTCAAGCGCTGATCCGGATTGCGCGCGCGGCGCATCTGAAATTGTGCCGCAGCACGACGAGGCTCGGTGAAGGCGCCGCGCCGGTGCTGCTACGACGCACAATTCCCGCGTCCCCGGTTAAGACGATGCGCGCGCTTCCCTTCGGCGGTTTCGCGTTGCAGGGCCCACGCCAGCCGCGCATTCGCTGCAATCCATGACTGCATCCTTCGACGCCCTGTACCTGGCGGTATTCGCGTCTGCGGCGATTGCACTGGTGCTGTTCGAGCGGATCGGCGCCTGGCAGCGCCAACCTGTTCAGTTCGCGAACCGCTGGACCAGCAACATCGGTCTTTTCATCTCCGGCAGCCTGCTCACCACGATCTTCGTTCCGGTCGGTGTCTATGCGTTCGCGTTGCACCAGCCGCCAGGACTGATGACGCGCCTGGGTGTTCCTATGGTTGCACAAATGGTGGTGACTTTCCTGCTTCTCGATTGCTGGCGGTATTGGGAACATCGCGTCTATCACCGTGTGCCGCTGCTGTGGCGCCTTCACCTCGTGCATCACAGCGATACCCAGGTCGACGTCACCACATCCGAGCGACACCATCCGCTGGATGCGCTGCTCGGCACGGCGGTGATGTTTGCGCTGGTTTCCGCCTTCGGCTTGCCGGCGCCGGCGGTAGGCCTGTACCTGCTGGTGGCCACGGTCGTGGCGCTGTACTCGCACGCGAATCTGCGCCTTCCCGCGTCGATCGGCCGCGTGGCGGCGTGGTTCATCGTGACCGCCCCCGTGCACGCCGTGCATCACTCCGACCTGCAGTCGCAGACCGACAGCAACTTCGGGTCGGTGCTGACGCTCTGGGATCGCTTTTTCGGCACATACGTCGACCCCGCTCGAAGCCCGGTCGCGAACTTCGGCCTGCGCTACTTCCATCAGCCTCGCGACACGCGGTTCGCGAGAGTGCTGCTGCAACCGTTCCTGTTCCGCCGCGACATCGACTATCCTGCGCGCCTCGCCGATGCCGGCAGCGACACCGAAGCGGCGGCTATACCGGCGGCCGCGATGACACGCGCCACCAGGGACGCGCTGCTTGGCGCGATGGCAGGCTGCCTTCTGCTATGTCTCGTGATGTGGCCGACGCTCGTCGGGATGGTGCGCGCGTGGCGCAGCAACGAAGCGTATCAATATGCGTGGCTGATCGTGCCGATGATCGCGTACGTGATCGGCTGGCATCGCACCCCCGGTCGCGGGCCGCTCGTGCCGGAGCCTGGCTTCGAAGGTGTGTTCGTGGTGATCGCGGCGGCCGCATGCTGGAGCGCGGCGACGCTGATGAACATTGATGCCGGCCGTGAATTCGCGTTCGTGCTGGCGCTCCAGGGCATTGCGATATCGGCGCTCGGATGGCGCTGCTACCGGTCGCTGTTTCCGGCGCTCGCGCTGCTGTTCCTGATGATCCCGTCGGGCGACCTGCTGCAGCCCGCGCTGCGCGTGCTCACCGTCAAGGCGATCGACCTGTCGGCCGCCGCGGCGCAGCTGCCGCACAGCGTCGACGGCTTCGTGATCTTCATCGGCACGCATCGCTACATCGTCGTCGATGAATGCTCGGGCCTCGCCTACGTGACCTTGGCGGGATTCCTCGGCTATTGCTTCGGCTTGCTCCTGTACCGCTCGTTCACGAAAGTCGCGGCACTGGCGCTGCTGGGCGCCCTGCTTGGTATCGTCTCCAACGTGCTGCGTGTCGACGCGATCGTGTTCATCGACTGGTGGCGCGATTCGCAGATGGATCTCGCAGCGCACGGCACGCTGCAGTGGATCGCATTGTTCGCCACGCTCGGCTTGTTGTTCTACGTGCTCTCCCGCCTCGACGGCGATGCGCCGACGGCCGTTGCGGCGCGGGCCCCGTCGCCCGCAGCGCCCGCAGCGCCCGCAGCGCTGCGCAAGTTCGCGCCAGTGTTCGCCGGACTGTCCGGACTGTTGATCGCCGGCAGCGCGGTGGCGTTGCCCGACGCAGCGATGCGCTCACCGCACGCCACCCCGACCGGTGCGTTCCCGACTGCGATCGTCGGATGGCAGCTCGCCAATTCCGCGGTGGCGTGGTCGGTCGACGCAGGCCGCGACACCGAATCGATCGCCTTGACTTACGTGCGCGACGGCCGCGAACTGCATGCGCTGATCGTCGCGCCGCTGTCGCCCACGGCGAAGCTGCGCGCGTCGGCGCTCGCGCCACGCGACGGCACGTGGCGCGAAAAGGAGATCGGGCGCGAGGCGGGTTGCACCGCCGGCCGCTGCATCGAATTCGTGCACTCGACGTGGCTGCGCGACAAGGGACACGAGTTGCGCCACGTCTACCACGCGTACAGCATCGGCGGACTGGTCACGGATTCGACGTTCACGCTGCGCGCGGCGCATGGCTGGCACCGGTTGCAAGGCGACGGCGACAATCCCCGCATGTTCGGGTTTGTTGTCGCCGACGGCGCCGCGAACGTCGACGAGTTGGCCGCGGCATTGCTGGCGCTGCGATCCGCGGCCGACAACCCGGCACCCTGACGCTGCAGCCGGCGTTGCAGCCGCGGCACGTCGCTTGTCGACAGGCTAGCGGCGCGTGACAACCACCTCCAGGTATTCGCCAGGCACGACCAGTGCACCCGCGCCGGCGCGGTTCGAGGCGTTGAGCAGCTCGGTCAAGTCGCGCTCGAGCGCCGTCCCCTTGTCGCCCGGCAGCGCCAGGAACGCCTTGTGGACCGGTCCGTACCAGGTCCGGAAGTAGTCGATGAAATGCGCGGCGGAGCGGTAGCGGAAATTGAAGAAGCGCCGCGTCACCGCGATCGCCGACGCGCGTTCGCCGAAGAGTTCGCGCAGATGAGTCTCGACGCCCCAGCGCGACGGCGGCAGGACATCCGGCGGTGGCGGCAGGTGACGGCCGATCGTCTTGAACAGCTGGCCGATGAATCCCTCGGGCGTCCAGTTGGCGAGGCCGATGCGGCCGCCGGGCCGGCAGACACGCGCGAGCTCGGACGCGGCCTTGGCCTGGTCGGGCGAGAACATCACGCCGAACGTGGACACCACCGCATCGAAGCTCCCGTCCTTGAACGGAAGCGCCTCGGCATCGGCAACCTGGAATTTCACGTCCACGCGTTCGGCGCGGGCGCGCTCGGAACCGCGGTCGAGCAGCGCCGGCACGTAGTCGGTCGACGTGACCTTGCAGCCGCGGCGCGCGGCGGCGAGCGTGGCGTTGCCGTTGCCCGCGGCGACGTCGAGGACGCTTTCATCCCATTTGAGGTCGCAGGCCTCGGCAAGCAATTCGCCGACCACCTGCAGCGTCGTGCCGATTGCGGCATAGTCGCCGCTCGCCCATGCCGCCTGCTGGCGGGCTTTCAACGCGATCAGGTCGGTGGGTACCTTAGCAGCGGGTGTTTCCTTCGTGGCGGTGTTCATGTTGATTCACTCCGTGTGATGTACTGGGATCCGGACGTGGCCGGTGCTCGAACGCCGGCAGAGGCCGGTGCAACTGAATAGGTCCGTGCAAGCGGCAATGGACACGGGTTGCGTGCCGACCGCGCTGCTGCGGTGCAACTGTGCGGTTGACGTCCGGGTGGTGTCCTGCCCGGGCGTCGCGCGCGCCTGCTTGATCGTCCTCGTCTCGCCGGCCGCGCGCGGCACGACTGCCCGCGCGTCCGTTCATGCTGCCTGCGCGTCCGGTTACGCTGCCCGAACGTCCTGCCGCCGCACGCTAGTCGTGCCTCCTCTTGGCAGCACGGGCCAACGCATCGACAATCGAAGCTTTCGACGTGCGACCGGGAGCACACCGCCATGACCACCCAGCAACTCGCCGCGACGTTGCAACGCGCGGAAGCCGCGCTGCGGCGAAGTCCCGCGATGGGCTTGCACGACGACGCGCCGGCCGTGGCACTCTGGCAAAGTGGTACGCGCGTCGTGGCGAGCCACGCGAACGGCATGCAGATTCCGACCGACATGCCGCTGGAGCTCGGCGGCAGTGGCGACCAGGTCACGCCGGGCTGGCTGTTTCGCGCGGGTCTCGCGTCGTGCGCGGCGACGACCATTGCGTTGTCCGCGGCCCGCGCGGGAATCGAGCTGTCGACACTCGAGGTGCGCGCGAGCAGCCGCTCGGATACGCGCGGCCTGCTGGCGATGGCTGACGACAACGGTGCAACGGTCAACGCGACGCCGAGCAACTTGCAGTTACAGGTGCGCATCGGCGCACCCGGCATCGAACCCGCGCGCCTGCGCGCGCTGGTCGAGGACGGTTGCCTTTGTTCGCCGGTGCCCAATGCGGTGCGACAGGCGGTGGCGATGGAACTGCGCATCGAGGTCGCCGCGTGATGGATGCGCTCTCGGAAACGCTGCGCGTCGTACGCCTGGTGGGCGCCATTTTCATCAATGCGCGATTCACAGCACCTTGGTGCTATCAATCGCCGCGGGCCGACACGGTGGCGCCGGTGCTCAACCGGGCGCCGAGCGGGTGGTGATCTTCCACCTGATCACTGAAGGCGAGTGTTACGTGGAAATGGGCAACGAGCCGCCGCTGCGCCTGTGCGCGGGCGACGCCGTGCTGTTTCCGCAAGGACACGCGCATCGCATGAGCTCGCAGCCCGGCCTGTCGCCCGTGCCGGGCAAGCGCCTCGACCTGGTGCTGTCGCGGCGCCCGCGGCAATTGATGCACGGCGGCGGCGGCGTCGCCACACGGCTGGTGTGCGGTTATCTCGCGTGCGACGACCGTCTTGCACGGATGCTGCTGGCGGGGCTGCCGCCGCTGGTCAAGGTCAACGTGCGCGGATCGAACGCCGGCATCTGGCTCGAGGCGTCGGTTCGCTACGCATTGAACGAAGTGCGTTCGCCGCGTCCCGGCGGCGCAGGTGTGCTCGCCAAGTTGTCCGAAGTCCTGTTCATCGAAGTGCTGCGGCTGTACATGAACGAGCAGGCGGAAGGTCGCACCGGATGGCTCGCGGGCGTGGGCGACCGCATCGTCGGCGCCGCACTGAACGCATTGCACACGCGTCCCGCGCAGGCGTGGACGCTGGACGAGCTGGCGCGCGTATCCGGCACTTCGCGCTCGGTGCTTGCCGAGCGCTTCCAGCACCTGGTCGGCAGTTCGCCGATGCAATACCTGACGCAGTGGCGGATGTTGCTCGCGGCCAACCTGCTGTGCCGCAGCAATGCGCCACTGGCGCGCATCGCCGAAGACGTCGGCTACCAGACCGACACCGCGTTCAGCCGCGCTTTCCGCCGCGAATTCGGCGCGCCGCCGGCGGCGTGGCGGCGCAGCCAATCGACTCGCGAACAGGTTCGCTGAGCGAACGCTCATGCACCGTCGCCGGCGCGGGCGGGTCCGGCGACGGAGACCTTTTCAGGTGCGGCGCCATCGTGCAGGAACAGTGTGGCGACGGCGCCGAGAAGACCGATCGTAATCACCAGGGACAGTGCGGCGGCGACGGCCGCATGCATTCGGGTCAGCACAAACACAGAAGTTGGTTTCATGAATATGGCTTTGCAGCGTTGTCGCACAATAAAAAAACGGTCCGGCACCCGCCGGACCGCCTCATCGGTGGGTTCGGTCACGCGCGGCTGTTGCCGATCTTGGTCGCAGCCCTCGCACGCGTGAACGGAATCAGCATCGGCACCTGCCGACGATATTCGCGATAGGCGTCGCCGAGGTTCGAGACCAGGTCGCGCTCCTCGAGCTGGATCGCGGCCAGGATGTAACCCGTGGTGGCGACCGCGAACAGCAGGTGCGCGATCGTCATCGTGGGCGTCGCCCAGAATGCGAACAGGAAGCCCACGTACAGCGGATGACGAACCAGGCGATAGGGGCCCGGCGTCCGGAATTCGAGCGGACGATAGGCCTTGTCATTCAGGTACAACCAGACCTGCCGCAGTCCGAACAGGTCGAAGTGATTGATGAGGAACGTCGCCGCAAATACCAGCGCCCATCCGAACACGCAGAGACCATGCAGCGCGGCGACCGCGTTCGGCTGCTGCACCGACCACACGACGCCGCCGAGCGGGCGCCAGTAGGCGAACAGCCCGATCAGCGCGAGACTGGCGGTGAGCACATAGGTGCTGCGCTCCGCCGGCTCGGGAATGAATCGCGTGATCCACTGTTTGAACCCCTTGCGTGCCATCACGCTGTGCTGCACGGCGAAGATCAGCAGCAATCCGATGTCGACAAGGAGGCTCTCGACGAAGTCGCCGGTGGCCGGCGAATCGATCGAGCGCGGCACGTACAGGTTGGCGACAAACCCGATCGCATACAGGATAGTTGCGAAAAAGGCTGCGTAACAGACGAGGCCGTAGAGGAACACGATGACACGCTTGAACATTGCAGATCTCCCTGGTTTGCGGAATTGGTCGTACTGTCGCGCGGCCGATCGGCGCTGTCCTGTCCGGGCGTCGCCGCCGGCTGCCCGATCGTCCTCGATCCGGCGATCGCAGCATTCGAACTACGCCCAGACCATGGGACCCGTGCCCAACCATTGCGTCGTGCCGAGGAAATCAGCCCGACGTCCGCGATTCTGCTTCCGCAAACACTCCGCGCCGTGAAAAAATCCTTAAGAATCGATAAAAACTCGAGGCGACGTCGATGCGTTCCTTGAACGAAAGCGCGCTCGACAATCCGATCTGGTCGAGCCTCGCCATGCGGCACGCGCTTCTCGCGCAAGGTGCCGCAACCAACGTGGTACCGGGCCCCGCACCGGGCGAACGGCGGGCACTGCGCTATCCGCCCGACTATTCGCCGCTGTGCGCGAGTGACGGCGCCACGCCCGACGACAATGCGGCGCTGCATGCATTGCCGGCGCCGGGCGAAGACCTGATTGCACTCGCTGCACAGGTCGGCGTGCCGCCGCCGGACTGGCACGTGGAACATCGCATTCATGCAGTGCAGATGATTCGCCGTGATGCGACACCTTTGCCGGAGTCCGGCGGCGAGATCACGTCGTTGTCGGCCGTCGATGCGGCGGACATGATGGCGCTGGTGGAGCTCACGCAACCGGGACCGTTTCGTCGGCGCACCGTCGAGCTGGGGGCGTTCGTCGGCATTCGCGACCACGGCCGCTTGCTCGCGATGGCGGGCGAGCGATTGTGGATCGGCGATCACCGCGAAGTCAGCGGCGTGTGCACGCATCCGGATGCGCAGGGCCGGGGATTGGCCGCGGCGTTGATGAGCCGCGTGATCAACCGGATGTTGCGCAAGGGCCAGACCCCGTTCCTGCATGTCGAAAGCGACAATGCGCGCGCGGTGGCGTTGTATCAGCGCCTCGGTTTCGTTGCGCGTGCCGATTTCTCGCTGGTGCACGCTACCCGGACGCGCTAGTTGTGGAGTCCCGGCACCCGCCGACTTGCGGCTGTTGCCAGCCGTGCAGGAGCGCGCCGGCGATTCGCAGTAGAGTTCGTCCTCGGGACTTACTCGAAGGCGCCGTCCGCGCGAAGCCATCGGCCGCCGCCGAGCGTTCATCGACCGAAAGGAATCGCCAGCGTGAACATCCACGAGGAACTCGAGGCCACCGTCGCCATGCTCGTGCAGCCGGGCAAGGGAATTCTCGCCGCCGACGAGAGCCTGCCGACGATCGGCAAGCGCTTCGCACCGCTTGCGATCGACAACACCGAAGAGAACCGGCGTTCCTATCGATCGCTGTTGTGTACCGCCAGCGGCGCCGACGCATTCGTCAGCGGCGTCATCCTGTTCGAGGAGACGCTCGGCCAGCGTGCCGACGACGGGACGCCGCTGCCGGAAGTCCTGGCGCGGCAAGGTATCGTGCCGGGCATCAAGGTGGACAAAGGCACGGTACCGCTCGCGAACGCGCCGGGCGACCTGGTCACTGTCGGACTTGACGGGCTGCCCGATCGACTCAAGGGCTACAAGGCGCAAGGCGCGCGCTTTGCCAAGTGGCGCGAGGTGTACGGCATCACGCAACAAAATCCGACGCCGCTGGGCATCGGGGCCAATGCCGAGACGCTCGCGTCCTATGCCGCCAATTGCCAGGCGGAAGGCATCGTGCCGATCGTCGAACCGGAAGTGCTGATCGACGGCGACCACACGATGGCGCGGTGCGAGGAAGTCACCGAGGCGGTGCTGCACGCGGTGTTCCATGCGCTGCATCGACACAAGGTCGTCCTGGAATGCATGATCCTCAAGCCGAGCATGGTGGTTCCGGGCAAGGCGCTTCGCAAGGCAACGCCGGACGAGGTGGCGGGCGCGACGGTCCGCCTGCTAAGGCGCACGGTGCCGGCCGCGGTCGCCGGGATCTGCTTTCTGTCGGGGGGCCAGGGCCCGGAGGAAGCGAGCGCCAACCTCAACGCGATGAACGCGCAGTTTCCGCATGCGCCGTGGCCGCTGTCGTTTTCGTTCGGCCGCGCGTTGCAGGACCCGGTGATCGAGGCCTGGGCGGGCCGCGCACAAAACGTTGCCGCCGCGCAGCGGGCCTTCCTGCACCGCGCCAGGATGAACGGACTTGCACGCACCGGTAAGTGGAGCCCGGCATCCGAAAAGGCCTCCTGAGACGTGGCGAGGTCGATTGAGACCTGACGTCACCGTCGGGCACTTGCCGCCCCGCACGGACGTTGCGGAACTATCCTGCTACGCTGATCCTCCGAGTTACTGTGGGTCGACGCGTCCCACCGGCAACTCGCGCGGGTGATGTTCAACCAAGGAATCCATCGATGGCGGTGTCCGAAAACTCGGATGCATTCGTTTTCTTCGGCGCGACCGGCGATCTCGCGTACAAGAAGATCTTTCCCGCGCTGCAAGGACTGATCCGCGCAGGACATCTCGACATGCCGATCATCGGCATGGCCCGCGCCGGTTCGTCGCTCGACAAGTTGCGCGCGCGGGCCCGCGACAGCCTCGAGCACAACGGAGGTGTCGACGCCGACGCGTTCGCCAAGCTGTCGGCGCGTCTGCAATACGTCGGCGGCGACTACCAGGATCCGGAGACTTATGTTCGACTGCGCGATGCGCTGCACGGCGCGGTGCGTCCGCTCCACTATCTTGCCATTCCGCCGAGCATGTTCGCCACGGTCGTACAAGGCCTCGCACACGCCGGCTGTGCGAAGAACGCACGGGTGATCGTGGAAAAGCCGTTCGGCCGCGACCTCGCCTCGGCGCAGGCGCTCAACCGCACGCTGCACGAGGTGTTTGACGAATCCGCCGTATTCCGGATCGACCACTACCTCGGCAAGGAGGCGGTTCAGAACCTGCTGTATTTCCGTTTCGCCAATGCGTTCCTCGAACCGATCTGGAACCGCAACTTCGTCGATAGCGTGCAGATCACGATGGCGGAGAGCTTCGGCGTCCAGGACCGCGGCAGCTTCTACGAGGAAGTCGGCGCCGTGCGCGACGTCGTGCAGAACCACCTGCTGCAGGTCACCACGCTGCTGGCGATGGACGCGCCGGTGGGCCGCGATCCCGATGCGATGCGCGCCGAGAAGCTTCGCCTGTTTCGTGCGATGCGGCCGCTCGACCCGCGGCAGGTCGTGCGCGGCCAGTTTCACGGCTACCGCGACGAACCTGGCGTCGCGCCCGATTCGCAGGTCGAGACTTTCGCCGCGCTGTGCCTGCACATCGACACGTGGCGCTGGGAGGGCGTGCCGTTCTACATCCGCACGGGCAAGTGCCTGCCGATCACGACCACCGAGGTCATCGTCGACCTGAAGACTCCGCCGGTGGCGATCTTCGACGAGGTCAATCCCGCGCAATCGAATTATTTCCGCTTTCGCCTGAGCCCCGAGGTTGTGATCTCCGAAGGCGCGCGGGTCAAGCGGCAGGGCGAGGCCATGGTGGGCGACGCCGTCGAATTGGTGGCGCGGCATTCGCTGGCCGGCGAGAAATCGCCGTACGAGCGGTTGCTGGGCGATGCCATCCGCGGCGACGCCTCGCTGTTCACCCGCGACGACGGCGTCGAAGCGGCATGGCGCGTCGTCGATCCGGTTCTCAACAGCACGATTCCGGTCGCCGAATACACGCCCGGCACCTGGGGTCCCGCCGCCGCACGCGCGGTCGTCGCGGGCGACGAAGGATGGCACGATCCGAAGCCCGAGGAGTCGCCTCCGTGCTGAGTGCCGACGGCATGGTGTTCCTGCTCGACGTCGACAACACGCTGCTCGACAACGATCGTTTCGGTGCCGATCTCGGTGCCGAGATCGAAAAGCGCTTCGGCGCGCAACAGCGCGAGCGCTACTGGTCGATCTACGCCACGCTTCGCGACGAGCGTTCATACGCCGATTACCTCGGCGCATTGCAGCAGTTCCGCAGCGGCCTCGACGACGACCCCGCTCTGTTGCAGATGTCGTCGTTCATGCTCGACTACCCGTTCGCCAGCCGCCTGTATCCGCGCGCGCTGGACGCGATCGCGCACCTGCGCACGCTGGGCGCGCCGGTGATTCTCTCGGACGGCGACATCGTGTTCCAGCCGCGCAAGATCGAGCGATCGGGATTGGCCGCCGCGGTCGAGGGCCGCGTGCTGGTCGACGTGCACAAGGAGCGCGCGCTTCCTGCGATGCAGCGGCGCTTTCCGGCACGGCATTACGTGATGGTCGACGACAAGCCCCAGCTGCTGGCGGCGATGAAGCGCGTGATGGGCGCGATGCTGACGACCGTGTTCGTGCGCCAGGGCCACTATGCAGCCGAATCGGCGGGCGTTGCGATCGAGCCGCGGCCCGACGTCGCCATCGACGTCATCGGCGACCTGCTGGATTTCGACGTCGCCAAAATTCTCGAGGCACCGCGCGAGCGCGCGGCCGCCACGCCACAGGAGCGAACATGAACCGCGCACAGCAGTTGCATGACCTCGGCCAAAGCCTCTGGCTGGACAACATCACCCGCGAAATCCTCGACAACGGCACGCTCAAGCGCTACATCGACGAATTCGCGGTCACCGGGCTCACGTCGAACCCGACGATCTTCGACGAGGCGATCGGCAACACCGGCGCCTACGACGACGGCATTCGCGCCAAGGCGCGCGCCGGAAAGTCCGGCGAGACGCTGTTCATGGAACTCGCACTCGAGGACTTGCGCCGCGCGGCGGACCTGTTCCGCCCGGTCCACGATGCGACCGACGGCGTCGATGGCTGGGTCTCGATGGAAGTCTCGCCGTTGCTGGCGGGCGACACCGCGGGCAGCATCGGGTCGGCGGCACGCATCCACGCCGAAGCCGATCGGGTCAATCTCTACGTCAAGATACCCGGCACGCCCGAAGGCGTTCCCGCGATCGAGCAATCGATTTTCGACGGCGTGCCGATCAACGTGACGCTGCTGTTCTCGCGCGAGCAATATGTGGCCGCCGCCGAAGCGTATCTGCGCGGCATCGAGCGCCGCATCGCCGCGGGACGCAGTCCGCGCGTCTCGTCGGTCGCCTCGCTTTTCGTCAGCCGCTGGGACAAGGCGGTCGCCGACAAGGTCCCGCCCGCGCTGCGCAATCGACTGGGCATCGCGATCGGCGGGCGCACCTACCGCGCATACCGGGAACTGCTCGCGTCGCCGCGCTGGTCGAAGCTCGCCGCCGCCGGCGCGCGACCGCAACGGCTGCTATGGGCGAGCACCGGCACCAAGGATCCGAATGCATCCGACACGCTGTACATCGAAGCGCTGGCGGCGCCCGACACGATCGATACCATTCCGGAAAAGACCCTTCGCGCGTTCGCCGACCACGGCAATCTACGCGGCGTGATGGCCGAAGACGGCGGCGACGCCGAAGCGGTTTTGGCTCGCTTCGCTGACGCGGGCATCGACATCGACGCCCTGGCGCGCGACCTGCAGCGCGACGGCGCGCAGGCGTTCGTCAAGTCGTGGCAGGAACTCCTGGCGCGCATCGTCGAAAAGAGTGACGCCCTCGCCCATGCCCGCTAGCGCAGACAAGACGCACTGACATGTCATCCACGCCCTCTCCGGCACGAGCCTCGCCAACCCAACCGCTCACGCAGCGCCCGCAGTGGCAGGCGCTGGCGTCGCATCGCGATGAGATCGGAAGCCGCCATCTGCGCGAATGGTTTGCGGCCGATCCGGCGCGCGGCGAGCGGATGACCGCCGAAGGCGCAGGACTCTACCTCGACTATTCCAAGAATCGCGTCGGCGGTGAGACGCTGCGCCTGCTGCTGGCGCTGGCCGACGCGTGCTCGGTGCGGGAGCGCCGCGACGCGATGTTCCGCGGCGAGCGCATCAACTACACCGAGCAGCGCGCCGTGCTGCATGTCGCGCTGCGCGCCCCCGCAGGCGAGCGGATTCTGGTCGATGGCCACGACGTCGTGCCGGACGTGCATGCGGTGCTGGATCGCATGGCGGCGTTCTCGACGCGCGTGCGCAGCGGCGACTGGAAAGGCCACGATGGCCGGCGCATCCGCCATGTGGTCAGCATCGGCATCGGCGGATCGGACCTGGGCCCGGTGATGGCCTACGAAGCGCTGCGCCATTACAGCCAGCGCGACATGACGTTTCGCTTCGTGTCCAACGTCGACGGCACCGATTTCGTCGAGGCGGTACGCGACGTCGAGCCCGCCGAGACGCTGTTCATCATCTGCTCGAAGACGTTTACCACGCTCGAGACGTTGACCAACGCCCACGCTGCGCGCGCGTGGTGCCTGCAAGCGCTCGGCGACGAAAAGGCGATCGCGCGGCACTTTGTCGCGGTGTCGACCAATGCCGCCGACGTCGCCCGGTTCGGCATCGACACCGACAACATGTTCGAATTCTGGGACTGGGTCGGCGGCCGCTACTCGATGGACTCTGCGATCGGGCTGTCGACGATGATCGCGATCGGCGCCAGGAATTTCCGCGAAATGCTCGCGGGCTTTCACGCGATGGACGAGCATTTCCGCAGCGCGCCGCCCGAGCGCAACCTGCCGATGCTGCATGGCTTGCTGGCGGTCTGGAATGCCAACTTCCTCGACGCGCCAACCGTCGTAGTGCTGCCGTACGAGCAATACCTTAAGCGCTTCCCGGCTTACCTGCAGCAGCTCACGATGGAAAGCAACGGCAAGCACGTGACACAGGATGGCGAGCGCGTCGACTATGCGACCGGGCCGATCTACTGGGGCGAGCCCGGCACCAACGGCCAGCATTCGTTCTACCAGCTGATCCACCAGGGAACGCGGCTCATCCCCTGCGACTTCATCGGATTCTGCGAGCCGCTCAATCCGCTCGGCGACCAGCACGACCTGCTGATGGCAAACCTGTTCGCGCAAAGCGAGGCGCTGGCGTTCGGCAAGACCGCCGCGGAAGTGAAGGCAGAGGGCACACGGGACGCACTGGTTGCGCATCGCACGTTCGAAGGCAATCGTCCCAGCAATACGATCCTCGCGCGACGGCTGACGCCGCACGCGCTGGGCGCGCTGGTCGCGCTCTACGAGCACAGCGTGTTCGTGCAAGGCGCGATCTGGAGCATCGATTCGTTCGACCAGTGGGGCGTGGAGCTCGGCAAGGCGCTGGCGACGCGCGTCGCCGGCGAAATCGCCAGCACCGGCGCGCCCGCGCTCACGCATGACAGCTCGACCAACGCGTTGATCCGCCGCTACCGCGGCTCGCGCAAGTAGCTCGATGGCCACGCAAATCAGTCCGTTGGCCGGGAAGCCCGCGCAGGCCGCGCAACTGGTAGACGTCGCGAAACTGGTGGCCGCGTACTTCGACCTGGCACCCGACCCAACGGTGGCCGCGCAGCGAGTGGCATTCGGCACATCGGGCCATCGCGGCACGTCGTTCGACCGCAGCTTCAACGAGGTGCACGTGCTCGCGATCACGCAGGCGGTATGCCTGTACCGAAAGCAAAAGGGTATCGACGGTCCGCTCTATATCGGCATCGACACTCACGCGCTGTCGGTGCCCGCGCTCGACAGCGCGCTCGAGGTGCTGGCTGCCAACGGCGTCGAAACGATGGTGGCGGCCAACGGCGAGTTCACGCCCACGCCGGCGGTGTCGCACGCCATCCTGGTCCATAACCGCGGACGCAGCACCGGATTGGCCGACGGCATCGTCGTCACGCCGTCGCACAATCCTCCCGATAACGGCGGATTCAAGTACAACACCCCCAACGGCGGCCCTGCCGACGTCGACGTCACCGATTGGATCCAAGGCAAAGCAAACGCGCTGATCGAAGGCGGCCTCAAGGACGTGCTGCGCGTGCCGATCGAGCGAGCGCGGCGCGCGCCGACGACGCACGCTCACGATTTCCTGGGCGCCTATGTCGACGACCTCGGCAGCGTCATCGATTTCGACGCCATTCGCGGCGCGGGACTTCGCATGGGTGTCGATCCGCTGGGAGGCGCCGGCGTCCACTACTGGGCGAGGATCGCGCAGCGCTACGCCGTCGACCTGAGCGTGGTCAGCGACACCGTCGATCCGACGTTTCGTTTCATGACGCTCGATTGGGACGGCCGCATCCGCATGGACCCGTCGTCGGCGTACGCGATGCGCCGGCTGGTCGGTCTCAAGGATCGCTACGACATCGCGTTCGGCTGCGACACCGACCACGATCGCCACGGCATCGTGACGCCGAGCGAAGGCCTGATGCCCGCCAATCACTACCTCGCGGTGGCGATCGAATACCTGTTTCGCCATCGCAGCCGCTGGGGCGGCGACGCGGCAGTGGGCAAGACCGTGGTCAGCAGTGCGATGATCGATCGCGTCACCGCGAGACTCGGCCGCAAGCTCTTCGAAGTCCCCGTCGGATTCAAATGGTATGTCGACGGCCTCTTGGACGGCTCGCTGGGTTTTGGCGGCGAGGAGAGCGCGGGTGCCACTTTCCTGCGCATCGACGGCACGGTCTGGACGACCGACAAGGACGGCATCGTGCCGGCGTTGCTATCGGCCGAAATGACGGCGCGCAGCGGACACGATCCGTCGCAGCTTTATCGCGGACTCACCGCGGAACTCGGTGCGCCGCTGACCGACCGCGTCGAGGCGCCGGCCACGCCCGCGCAAAAGGCAAAACTCGCGAAGCTCTCGCCTCGGCAGGTGACGATCACCGAACTGGCCGGCGAGCCGATCGACAAGGTGCTCGATCGCGCCCCGGGCAACGACGCGCCGATCGGCGGCATCAAGGTCATCGCCAAAAGCGGATGGTTCGCCGCTCGACCGTCGGGCACCGAGGACATCTACAAGATCTACGTCGAGAGCTTCCGCGACGAGGGCCACCTGCGCGCGCTGGCGAAGGACGCGCAGGACATCGTCGATCGCGCGCTGAAGCAATAGCGGGCAGCGCTTCCGCTATGCCGACGCTCGACGTCAACGCACACCATTCGAGGAACGACGATGTCCGACCAGCTCGACCAGCTTTGCATCAACACCATTCGCTTCCTGTCGGTGGACGCCGTGCAGAAGGCCAGGAGCGGCCATCCCGGGATGCCTCTGGGCGCGGCGCCGATGGCGTACGTGCTTTGGACGCGCCTGCTGAAGCACAATCCGCGCAATCCCGGCTGGTTCGACCGCGATCGCTTCGTGCTGTCGGCCGGGCACGCATCGATGCTGCTCTATAGCCTGCTGCACCTGACCGGCTACGATCTGTCGCTCGAGGAGATCAAGCATTTTCGCCAGTTCGGCAGCAAGGCGCCGGGCCACCCGGAACGGGGACATACGCCCGGCGTGGAAACCACGACCGGTCCGCTGGGACAGGGCTTCGCAAACGCCGTGGGAATGGCGATCGCCGAAGCGCAGCTCGCGGCGCGCTACAACCGGCCGGGTTTCGACGTGATCGATCACCACACCTATGCGATCGCCAGCGACGGCGACCTGATGGAAGGTGTGGCCTCGGAAGCGGCATCGCTGGCCGGGCATCTCCAGCTTGGCAAGCTGATCTGTCTCTATGACGACAACCGCGTCACGCTGGCCGCCGGCACCGACATCGCGTTTTCGGAAGATCGCGCCGCCCGCTTCGACGCCTATGGCTGGCATACGGTGTCGATCGCCAACGGCAACGACGTCTCGGCGATCGACGAAGCGCTGCGCGCCGCGCGCGCCGAAACCACGCGGCCTTCGCTGATCCTGGTGCGCACGCACATCGGCTACGGCTCGCCGAACAAGCACGACAGTTTCGAGGCGCACGGTTCACCGCTGGGCGTGGACGAAGTTCGCCTGACCAAGCAAAACCTCGGCTGGCCGGTCGAACCCCACTTCCTGATTCCCGACGCGGCGCTGGCGCACTTCCGCGAGGCGATCGCGCGCGGCGCGCGCGACGAACGCGCCGGCAGCGAGCGCACGGCGGCCTATGCGGCGGCGTATCCCGATGTTGCGGCCGAGCTGCGGCAAGTGCTCGGCGGCGAGCTACCGCGTGACTGGGACGCGGACATGCCGGTGTTTCCCGCCGACGCCAAGGGCATCGCGACGCGCGTCGCATCGGGGAAAGTGATGAATGCGCTCGCGCCGCGAGTGCGCGCGTTGACCGGCGGCTCAGCCGACCTCGATCCCTCGACCTTTACGGCGTTGACCGGTCTCGGCGACTTCAACCCTCCCGTAGGCTCGGCCATCGACACGCAAGGCTCCGATGGTGGCGGCTGGAGCGCGGCCGGCCGCAATCTGCACTTCGGCGTGCGCGAGCACGCGATGGGCGCGATCGTCAACGGCATGGCGGCTCACGGCGGGACGATCCCCTACGGCTCGACGTTCCTGATTTTTTCCGACTATATGCGCCCGCCCATCCGCCTGGCCGCGCTGATGGGCCTGCATGTGATCCACGTGTTCACGCACGACAGCATCGCGCTTGGCGAGGATGGGCCGACGCACCAGCCGGTCGAACAACTCGCCGCGCTGCGCGCGGTGCCGAACCTGACGCTGATCCGTCCGGGCGACGCCAACGAGACCGCCGTCGCGTGGCGCGTCGCATTGGAAACGCGGAATCGGCCCGTGCTGCTGGCGCTGAGCCGCCAAGGCGTGCCGACGCTTGACCGCTCGCGCTACGCGTCCGCCGACGGGCTGCGCCGCGGCGCGTACGTGTTGAAGGACGCGCGCGACGGCAAGCCCGCGCTGATCCTCATCGGCACGGGCGCGGAAGTCGGCCTGATCGTCACGGCAGCCGAGCGGCTCGAGGCCGAAGGCATTGCCGTGCGCTGCGTGTCGATGCCGAGCTGGGACCTGTTCGACGCGCTGCCGCAGGCCGACCGCGACGCCGTGCTGCCGCCATCGGTGCGCGCGCGGCTCGCCGTGGAAGCGGGCTCGCCGCAGGGCTGGCACCGTTACGTCGGCGATGGCGGCGGCGTCCTCGCGATCGATCGTTTCGGCGCATCGGCGCCAGGGGACGTGTTGATGCGCGAATACGGCTTCACCGTCGACGAAGTCTGCGCGCGGGCGCGAGCGCTCATTCCTTCTTGATCTCGTGACCGCCGAATTCGTTGCGCATCGCCGACAGCAGCTTGTCGGAGAACGAATCGTCGTCGCGCGAGCGCAGCCGCTCGAGCAGCGATAGCGTGATCACCGGCGCGGGAACGTCGAGGTCGATCGCCTCGGCGACGGTCCAGCGCCCCTCGCCCGAATCCGCGACGAACGGCGCAATGCCGGCCATCGAAGGATTCTTGCCGAGTGCATCGGAAGTCAGATCGAGCAGCCACGAGCGCACCACGCTGCCGTAGCGCCAGATCTCGGCGACCTGGTGCAGGTCGAGCCCGAACTCGCGCTTGTGCTGCATGATCGAAAAACCTTCCGCGTACGCCTGCATCATTCCGTATTCGATGCCGTTGTGGATCATCTTGGTGAAATGGCCCGAACCCACCGGCCCGACGCGGCCCCAGCCCTGTTGTGGCGCCGGCGCGAGCGTCGCGAAGATCGGCTGCAACTTTCCGACCACCGCTTCGTCGCCGCCGACCATCATGCTGTAGCCCTCGGCCAGCCCCCAGACGCCGCCGCTGGTGCCGCAGTCGACATAGCCGATCTTGCGCGCCGCGCAATCCGCGGCGCGCCGCAACGTGTCCTTGTAGTTGGAATTGCCGCCGTCGATGATGACGTCGCCGGCGGCGAGCAGCGGCTGCAATGCGTCGACGGTGGCGTCGGTGATGCTGCCCGCGGGAACCATCATCCACACGACCCGCGGCGCCGCGAGTTTTTTCACGAGCTCATCGAGCGATGCGGCGGATCGCGCGCCGATGTGCTCGACCTGCGCGCGGGCGCTGGCCTTGGGATCGAATCCGACGACGCGGTGGCCGCCCTTCGTGAGACGCTCCGCCATGTTGGCGCCCATGCGCCCCAAGCCGATCATGCCGAGTTCCATAGGAATTCCTTATTGATTGAGATGACGAGCGCGGCGAGGGTTCACCGCGCGGCCCGGCGCCGCCATATCGAAGTGCCGGACGGCGCGGCCAATGAATCGGCGCAGGCCTGCGCAGCCTTGCGGATCGCCTCCGCCTGCGTCGGATAGGGATGGATGACACGCGCGAGCGTGCGCAACCCGATGCGCGCGGCGATCGCGAGCGTGATCTCGCTGATCATCTCGCCCGCATGCCGCGCGACGATCGTCGCGCCGAGAATGCGATCGGTGCCTTCCCTGACGTGGATCTTCACGAATCCCGTTTGCTCGCCATCGGCCACCGCGCGGTGCACGTCGTGCATCGGCACCGTGTACGTCTTCACCGGGATGTCGCGGTCGCGCGCCTCGCGCACGTAGAGGCCGACGTGTGCGATCTCGGGATCGGTGTACGTGCACCAGGGGACCGCCACGGCGCTGCGCCGCCGGCGCATCGGCGACAGCGCGTTCTGCACGGCGATGCGCGCCGACGCATCGGCGGTATGCGTGAACTTGTGCTCGAGGCACACGTCGCCCGCCGCGTAGATGCGCGGATTGCTGGTGCGCAGGAATTCGTCGACGCGCACGCCTGTCGCGGCGTCGCAGTGCACGCCGGCCGCCTCCAGACCCAGCCGCTCGATGTTCGGCAGGCGGCCGGTGCCGGTGAGGATCGCATCGACGGCGATCGTGCTGTGGTAGTCGTCGCAGACGAGGTCGACCAGCTTCTCGCCGCGTTCGATGCGGACCCTGACGGCGACCGTGTTGAGCCGCACCTCGATGCCGTCGCGGGCGAACGAATCGGACAGCAATTGCGCGGCATCGCGCTCCTCCTTGGGCAGGAACAGAGGCAGGTCCTGCGCGATCGTGGTACGCGCGCCGAAGCGTTGAAACGCCTGCGCGAGCTCGCACCCGAGCGGTCCGCCGCCGATGACCAGCAATCGCGGCGGCAGTTGCGTCAGGTCGAACACGTTTTCATTGGTCAGATAACCCGCCTCGACCAGCCCCGGCAGGGATGGCGTGTCCGGGCGCGCACCAGTGGCGACGATCGCGCGGCGGAATCGCAGCGGCGCGCCGTTCACCGACAGCGTGTCGCCGGCGATGAAGTGCGCGTCGCCGAAGAACACGTCGACCCCGGCGTCCGCCAGGCGTTGCGCCGAGTCTCCGCCGCTGACGTGCGCGCGGATGCGGCGCATGCGCTGCATCGCCATGGCGAAATCGACATGGATATCGCCCGGCACTCGCGCACCGTAGCGCTGCGCATCGCGCATTTCGGCATAGAGCCTGGACGTGCGGATGATCGCCTTCGAAGGTATGCACCCGGCGTTCAGGCACGTGCCGCCGAGCCACGCGCGCTCGACCAGCGCGACTGTCGCGCCGGTTGCAGCGGCCGCGTACGCCGCGGTTGTTCCCGCCGGGCCACCGCCGACGACCACCAGCCTGTAGCGGCCCGCAGGTTTCGGATTGCGCCACGCGGGCGGCCGGACGCTTGCGAGCCGCGCGTGTTCATACGCATCTTGCGGAACGGTTGCGCCGGGAACGCTTGTCTGCGGCATCGGGTCGGGTCGGGTCGGGTCAGTGAACAGGATGACGGCGGTCGCGGTGATTGCGACGACTACAGCCAGCCGCCGCGGAAATCGGCCTTGCGCAGGCCGGTGCGAATCGCGGGACACGCGCGCATCAGCCGCCATAGGAGTGACGAGCGATGGTTCTCGATCATCATCACGACGATGCCCTGGTCGAGACCGTACGCGCCGCGCGACACCCACGCGCCCCGCTTGGCGTCGGCGAGCCCCGGATTGAAGGCGCTGGCGTAGCGCGACGCGGACATCATCTCGGGATAGCGCCGGTGCATCGCGCGCGCGGCGTCGAGCGCGACTTCCGGTGCGAACGGCAATGATGCCATCGCGGCCCAGCCGGACAGCGTGCCGTCGTCGGGTCCAAAGGGCACGCCGCGCGCGGCGTAGCCGAACAGGCGCCGCGGCTCGCCGGTCACGTCAGGCAACTCGTCGCTGGGGCCGTCGCACGCGGTCAGGCCCCATGAGTGCGCGTCGTAGCCCGCATATTGATTCGGATTGCGCTGCGCGTATTCGCGCTGCACCAGCGTCGCGCGCCGGCTGTTCTCAAAGTAGTCGCAACGCTTTTCGCGCATGAAGCGATCGCGGATGCCGCGGAAATCGATCCACGCGTGCGAGAACTGGTGGACGAACAGCGGCCCCCCGTACAGGAAATCGTGGCCGTAGAGATTTTCCCACTGGTACGTCGCCGTCCATGCGTGGTAGCAATCGCCCTCGAGCGGGTGCGTCGTCGAGCCCAGCGCCAGCACGTAGAGCACGATCGCCTCGTTGTAGCCTTCCCAGCCGTAGTGCAGGAAGCCGCATTCGGGCTTCCAGCCCTGGCGAAGCGTGTCGCCGCCATCCTGCGCCCATCGCCAGTCGATGCGATCGTAGAGCGCGGCGACGATTTCGCGCAGCTCGACTTCGCCAGGCGCGCCCGTGTCGAAGTACATGCTCGCGCAGAGCGCGCCGGCGATCAGCAGCGCGGTATCGATCATCGACAGCTCCGAGCGCCACACGCGCGAGCCGGTGTCGCGGTCGAGGAAGTGGTAGTAGAAGCCTTTGTAACCGGTCGCTTCCGGACCACCGCTTTGATCGCTGTCGCGGAAGAAACGCAGCGCGGCGAGGCTCATTTCCACTGCATCCTTGCGCGCGAGCCAGCCGCGCTCCACCGCCACCACGTAACTCGACAGCGCAAACCCCACCACTGCGATGCTCACCGGCGAGTTCGCGCGCGAGTTGTCGGCGGTGAGGCCGTTGGCCGGATTCACCGACTCGACGAAGTAGCCGAACGCGGCGCGCTGCAGCGGGTCCAGCATCGCGTCGTCGTCGTTCGCGAAAGCGGGCGGCGCGGCGCCGGATGGCGCATCGCCGGCACGCCTCGACGAGGCGGCATCGAGACCGGCCGGCACGCGCTCAAAACTCATTGCACATCCACACAAGAAGCGTTGCTGTCATCATAAAGGATGTCTGCCGACCGGCGTTTGTCGTTCGACACCGCGCATCGCGCGGCGTTGCTTTCGAACGGCCGCTATACGGTCATGCTGACGGCCGCCGGCTCCGGATTCAGCCGGTGGGTCGAGTCGGCGCTGACCCGCTGGCGTGAGGATCCCACGTGCGACGACTGGGGCAGCTACGTGCTGCTTCGCGATGGCGGAAGCGGCACGGTGTGGTCGGCCTGCCGGCAGCCATGCGGCGGCGGCGAGGACGCGCATCCGGTGACCCTGGGCGAAGGACGCGCCGAATTCGTACGCCGCGACGGTACGCTCACCACCACGATGGAAGTTGCGGTCGCTGCCGACCGGGATGCGGAAGTACGGCGCGTGACGATCGCCAACGATGGCGGCGTCGCGCGCGACATTGCGCTCACCTCCTACGCCGAACTCGTGCTCGGCGCGGCTGCGGCGGACGCCGCGCATCCGGCCTTTTCCAAGCTGTTCGTGGAAACCTCGGCTGTTGCGGAGCGCCAGGTACTGCTGGCCACGCGCCGGCGCCGCTCGCCCGAAGAGCCCGAGATCTGGGCCGCGCATTGCGTGGAGTTGGTCGGCCGCGGCGACGATGACTTCGAATTCGAAACCGACCGCGCACGCTTCATCGGGCGCGGACGCACGCTACGCAGCGCACGAGCGATGCAGGACGACGACCGGTTGTCCAACACCGCGGGTGCCGTGCTCGATCCGGTGTTCAGCCTGCGCGTCCGCGTGTCGGTGGCGGCGCATGCGAGTGTGCGGGTGTGCTTCTGGACGGTTTGCGCGGGCTCGCGCGACGCGGCGATTGCACTTTGCGAGTCCGCGCGGGCTCCCGGTGCGGACGACGAGGTGTTCGCCGGTGCTGTCGAGCACGCACGAACGCAACGCGCGCGGTTCGGCGTCGACGGCGGGCGCGTCAAGTCGGCAGCTCCGCCGCCCGCCGCCTCTGCCCCTTCCACACCCGATCATGTTGCCGCCATCACGCCGCGCCATCTGCTCGGCGCGCTACTGTATGCGGATTCCAGTTGGCGGAGCCCTCCGCTGGCGCTCGCGCGCGGCACGGGTGGCGCGCCCGTATTGTGGGCAGCGGGCATTTCAGGCGATCGCCCGATTGTGTCGATGCGCATCACCGGTGAACCCGGTCTCGCCGTCGTCGATCGCTGGCTCGCCGCACAACTGCATTGGCAGTGGCAGCGCTACGCGGTGGACCTGGTGTTGTGCAACGACGCGGCGGGGCGCGATGCCGAGAGCCTGCAGGCGATGCTGGAGGCGCGCGCGGCCGCGCAGCGGGCACGGTTTTCTGCCGGCAACGACGTGACGCAGATCGGTGTGTTCGTGCTGCGCGGCGACACGATGTCGCAGGTGCTTCGCGACGGGCTCGCGACCGCGGCGCGGATCGTGCTGGACGCATCGGCCGATGCGTCCGGGCTGGCCGTGTCGCCCGCGGCTGATAGCGCAATCGCGCCCGCCGCAACCGCCGCGCCCGCCACTACCACCGCGCCCGTCGCAATCGCTGCGCCCACCGCAATCACCGGGACTGTCGCCATCGACACGAATGCCGCAGGCACGTCACCTGCCGCAGCAGTCTCTCGCGTCCCGGCGCTCGCGCGTCGCGCTGCACGACGCAACGCCACCGCGCCGCGCGATCCCGCGCCGCTGCATTTCGCCAACGGCACGGGCAGATTCGACACTGGCGCGCGCGAATATGCGATCACTCTCGACGGCAACCGATGCACGCCGGCCCCGTGGGTAAACGTGGTCGCCAACCCCTCGTTCGGCTTCATGGTGTCGGCCGAAGGCGGCGGCTACACGTGGTCGGTCAACAGCCAGCAGAATCCACTGACGCCGTGGCCCAACGATCCGGTCTGCGACGCGCCACATGAAGTGCTTTACCTGCGAGACGATGACAGCGGCGAATTGTGGAGCGCCACCGCATTGCCGATGCGCGTGCCGTCGGCGACCTACACGGTCCGCCACGGCAAGGGCTACAGCCGATTTGCGCACGAGGCGCACGAAATCGCGGTCGAGCTGCTGCAATGCGTGCCGCAAGTCGACTCCGTCAAGCTGTCGCGCCTGCGCATTGGCAACCGATCGCAGCGCGTGCGCCGCCTCTCGATCACCGCCTACGTCGAGTGGGCGCTCGGCGCGAACGGTACGGTCTCCGCGCCCTTTGTCGTGACGTCGATCGATGCCGTGACGGGAGCGCTGTTCGCGGGCAACGCGTGGCGCGCGGAATTCGGCGAGCGCATTGCGTTCGCCGACATGGGCGGCACGCAGGGGTCGTGGACAGCCGATCGCGGGGAATTCCTGGGCAGCTACGGTGCCACTGACGCGCCTGCCGCACTGGCCGGCAACGGGCCGCTGTCCGGCCGCGTGGGAGCCGGTCTCGATCCCTGCGGCGCGCTGCAGTCCCGGATCGAGCTCGCGCCGGGGAGCGAGATCGAAATCGTTTTCGCGCTGGGGGAGGCGGAGTCGCAAGCGGAAGCGCAAGCATTGGTCGCCAAATATCGCGCGGCCGACGTCGACGCGATCGCGCGCGACGCGAAGTCGCGCTGGGACGCCATGCTCGACACGATGCAGGTGCGCACGCCCGATCCGTCGATGGACATCCTGCTCAACGACTGGCTACTCTACCAGGCGCTCGGCTGCCGGGTGTGGGCGCGTACGGCCTACTACCAGTCGAGCGGCGCGTACGGCTTTCGCGACCAGTTGCAGGACGTGATGGCGCTATGCGTGGCCGCCCCTGCCGTCGCGCGCGAGCACTTGTTGCGCGCGGCCTCACGGCAATTCACCGAGGGGGACGTCCAGCACTGGTGGCTGCCGCCGGCGGGGCAGGGCCTGCGCACGCGGATGACCGATGACAGGATCTGGCTGCCGTACGTGCTGCTGCACTACCTCGGCGTGACGGGTGATGTCGCGGCGCTCGACGAAAGCGTGCCGTTCATCGAAGGCGCCGCCCTCGAGGTCGGCCAGCTGGAGGCGTATTTCAACCCCGCCGTCACCACCGATCGCGCGAGCCTGTACGAGCATTGCGCGCGTGCGCTCGACGTGAGCCTTGCACTCGGCGCGCACGGCCTGCCGCTGATCGGCACCGGCGACTGGAACGACGGCATGAATCGCGTCGGCGCACTGGGCCGCGGCGAAAGCGTCTGGCTCGCGTGGTTCCTGCTGGCGACGATCGATGGCTTCGCGCCGCATGCGCGAGCACGCGGTGAAAATGCGCGCGCCGAGCGCTGGTTGCGATGCGCAGCCAGCGTGCGCGCAGCACTCGAAACCGCCGGATGGGATGGGAAGTGGTATCGGCGCGGCTACTACGACGACGGCACGCCGCTCGGCTCGCACGAAAGCATCGAATGCAGCATCGACGCGATCGCGCAGTCATGGAGCGCGATGTCGGGAGTCGCCGATCCGGATCACGCGGCGATGGCGATGGACTCGCTCGAACGGCTGCTGATAAGCGACGACGACCGGATCGCGTTGCTGCTGACGCCGCCGTTCGACCGCACGCCGCACGATCCGGGGTACATCAAGGGCTATCCGCCCGGCATTCGCGAGAACGGCGGCCAGTACACCCATGGCGCGACCTGGTCGATCTTCGCGTTCGCGGCACTCGGCCAGGGTGACCGGGCCGCGCGGCTGTTCGACATCCTCAATCCGATTCATCACAGCAGCACGCCCGATGCAGTGTCGCGCTATAAAGTCGAGCCCTACGTCGCGTGCGCCGACGTCTATTCGGTGGCGCCCCACGTCGGGCGCGGTGGCTGGACGTGGTACACGGGGTCGGCCGCGTGGCTCTACCGCGCGGGAATCGAAGCGATCCTCGGCTTGCGCGTGCAGGACGACACGCTGGCGATCGATCCGTGCCTGCCGGCGGCGTGGCCGGGGTACGACGCCGTCTACCTGCGCAGGGGCGACAGCGCCATCGTCACGCGCTACGAGATCGCGGTCGAGAATCCTCGCCACGTGCATCGCGGCGTCACCGTCGCCGAACTCGACGGCGTCGCGATCACGCGCGGCGTCGCGCGGATTCCGCTGTCGCACGACGGCCTGACCCATCGTGTGCGCATCGAGCTCGGATGAACGATGGCGCCATCGCCGGCCAGTATCCCAATGCTCTGCGCACATGTTTGGTTACAAATTGAGCGTTGCGCCGGCATCGGCTGGGACGTTATCTGTCAAGTCATTCATCCAGAGGAATACCCATGAAAAGCATCCTGTTTGCGATAGTTGCGACGCTGGCGGCAATTTCGGACGCGGCGGCCGCCGCGGCACCTGCGCACGGCAGCGGCGTGCGCGGCGCGTGCAAGGCAGACGTGCAGAAATTCTGCCAGGCCACGCAGCGTGGCGATGGTCGAATCGGGGCGTGCCTGCAGCAGAACCACGACCAGCTGTCGGGCGATTGCCAGGACGCGCTGGCGAAGGCGCGCGGCAAGCACGCGCCGGCGTCGGCGGCCGCGCCGAAGGATGCGCCGCCGGCAACCGTTGCGCCTAAGAACTGACGCTCTACCCGCAGCATCGCCGCGCGCGCGGGCACTACCCACCGCGCGCGCGGCGGCCTACAATGAAGGCGGCTTTCATCAGGCTTCGATGATGTTCACACGCGCACTTCGGGCAGGTTTGCCGGTGATCCTCGCGGGCACCGTCGGCGTGTCATGCGCCCACGCCGACATCTACACGTGGATCGACCAGACGGGCATGGTGAACGTCAGCAATCTCGCACCACCCGACGGCGTTCGCGTGACCAAGGTGACGCACGAGACTCCACCGGCGCCCGTGCCGAGGGCTGCTCCACGCGACGACATGGCGCGCGATGCGGCGCGCGACGCCGAGTTGCAGGCGCTCAACGCGCGCGTCGCGCAATTGCAGGACGAAGTCGACCGGGCCACGCGCGAGGCATCCGGGCCGGTCGCATACCAAGACGCGCAAATTGCACCGGACGCGCAATACGCGGTGGATTGGGCACCACCGGCGTCCTATTCCGACGCTCCGCAGCCAGTGAGCGCCGGCTGCGACCCGACGTGGATCAATTGCGCAATCTTCGCCGGCGCGTTGATCTATCCGGTGCCGGTCGTGCTGCTGCGCGTCCCGTATTTCCGCCATCCCGTCAAGCCGCCGCATCGCGTCGGCTCTCCGCGTCACATCGTTCCGCCCCAGCCTGTGCACGCGGGTTCCCCGCTGCGACCGCCGCCGATGCGCACCGTGCAGCAGTTGCAGGCACGCCAGCCAGTGCGCACCGTGCAACTGCCTGCGCCGCAACCCATCCAGGCGGTGCATCTTCCAGCTCCGCAACCCACGCAACTGGCGCAAGTGCCGGCACCGCAACCGGTACGCGTTGTGCAGACCGCCCCCGTGCCGCAACCGGCACCAGTCGTGCAGGCCGCCGCCGCGCCGCAGCCGGTGCGCACGTTCGCCGTCGCCGGCAGGCGTTAGCGTGCCCGCCTCCGCCGCGCACGCACGGCGGAAATTCGTTTCCGCGAATCCGCCGCGATGATTTCCGACCCGCACAAGTTCATCTTCATACATATCAACAAGACCGGCGGCACCAGCATCGAAAAGGTGTTCGTTCCCGAAGCCGACCAGAAGGACGTCCGCTACAAGCACGCCTCCGCCGCGTATTACCGGCGCAGGTTCCCGATCAAGTTCTGGCGTTACTTCAAGTTCGCGTTCGTGCGCAACCCATGGGATTGGCTGGTTTCGCGCTATCACTGGAGCCGCGACCGCCAGCACCTGTTCGACTACAGTTTCGAGGAAATGCTGGCGCGGATGGCGAAAGGATCCCCGCTGGCGGAGGACGAAGCGTGGCTGGAGAATGCAGCGCTTTTGCCGCAGGTCGAGCGGCTGAGCGTCGGCGGCAAAGTTCGCGTGGACTTCGTCGGGCGATACGAGAACCTGCAACACGACTTCGACACGGTCTGCGCGCGGCTCGCGATCGAGCCTCGGACATTGCCGCACACCTTCAAGACCGACCATGGCAGCTATGTCGACTACTACGACGACGCGAGCCGCAAGATCGTCGAGCGGCTCTACGCAGCCGACATTGCCGCGTTCGGCTATCGTTTCGGCGGCTGAGCGCCTGCGTCCTGCAGTCGCCACATTCCCCCGTCGCCCACGATGCCCTCCGACTACAGCGCGATCAGGCTGTCGGCTCGCCAGATCCAGGCCGAGGCGTACAAGAAGTATCTGGGTGGCGGCGCCAGGGACTGGGAAAAGCGCGGCGCCTTCCAGGTGGAGATGATGCAGGCGCTGGGCATGCTGCCCGAGCATACGTTTCTGGATGTCGGGTGCGGCCCGCTGCGCGGCGGCATGCATTTCATAGGCTTCCTGAATCCGGGTAATTATTGGGGCGTGGATTTCAACCCGTCTTTCGTCGACGCCGCACATGTCCTGTTGCAACAGGCCGGACTGCCGGATGTGATTCCCCGCGTGTCGGTGATCAGCGACTTCGGCTTTCGCGCGCTTGACAGGACGTTTGACCGGCTACTGTGTTTCTCGGTGCTCAACCACTGCGACGCGCCCGAACGCGCCCGGTTTTTCGAATGCGTGGTCAACGTGATGGATGCATCGTCGCGCGTGGTCGTGACCCACGGCGCCTGGTTCGATCCGGCGCAATTGCGTGAGTGCCACCTTCGCCTGGCCAGGACCTTCGACACGGAAGCGGCACTGGGGCCGGGCATCCACTTCGCGGATTGGGGCTTCGACGAGGGCCCGGGCGACCGACTGCCGATCCTGGAACTGGCGCTGCGCTAACCGCGTCACGGCGCGTGAGTCGGCAACAGCGCGACCGCAACGTGACGACGCGCGATATGCTCGCCGGCGGCATATTGCGCGCACGGCGCCAGCCGATCCGGCGATGTCGCAGAATGTTGCCTGGACCCTCCTTACAGGACCTTCTTCATGAGCGCGATTCCCGGCATCGACGACAAGCGCCGCGCATTTCGAAAATTGCACGAGTCCGGTTGCTTCGTGATTCCGAATCCGTGGGATGCCGGTAGCGCGCAATATCTGCAGGGCCTCGGCTTCAAGGCACTGGCCACCACCAGCTCGGGCTTCGCCTGGTCGCAGGGTCACCCCGACAACGGCGTCACGCGCGACATGGTGCTTGCGCATTTGCGCACGATGGTCGCGGCCACCGACCTGCCGCTGAATGCGGACTTCGAAAGCGGTTTCGCGCGCGATGCGTCGGGTGTGGGCGAGAGCGTGCGGCTTGCGGTCGAAACCGGTGTGGCCGGGTTGTCGATCGAGGACTCGACCGGCGACGATGCGGCACCGCTGTTCGACCTGGGCGCCGCCGTCGAGCGAATGCGCGCCGCGCGCAAGGCGATCGACGGCGCCGGCGGCGACACGCTGCTGGTAGGACGCGCCGAGTGCTTCCTGGTCGGCCGCCCCGATCTCGACGAAACGATCGCGCGCCTCAAGGCCTACGCGAATGCCGGCGCCGATTGCCTTTACGCACCGGGCATCGCAACGCGTGAGCAGATCACCGCGGTGGTCTCCGCGGTCGCGCCCAAGCCCGTCAATCTATTGATCGGTTCGGCCAGCCCGTTCACGCTTCAGGATGTCGCGGCAATGGGCGTGCGGCGCATCAGCGTCGGTGGCGCGATGGCGCGCTCGGCCTGGGGCGGATTCATGCGCGCGGCCAAGCTGATTGCCGAGCACGGCAAATTCGACGGCTTCGCCGATGCCGCGTCGGGCAAGACCCTCAACGAGCTGATGCGCCAACGTGGACAGGCAAGGTGATCGCTCGTTCACGATTTCCACATGGCCAGCCTGGCGGTGCTGAACATCGAGACCAATGCCATACCCCGGAGGCGGCGGCGTTCGCCATCGATGAGCGGGTGCAGCCGGCCGCGGTGATCGTCTCGTACCCGAACGAGGGCGTGGCGGCAGACGGCAAGCCGCCGCCCAACACCCCCACCAGCGCGGGAGGTCGTATCAATTGCGGCGCTGGTTAAGCCCCATGTGACAGCAACGCCCATTCACGGCAAAATAGCGGTCGCGCCTGGGTATCCCAAGCCAACTAGGAGAATTCAATGAACGCATCCCTGTACAGAATCCGCACCGCGATGTTCGCAGTACTGGTCCTGGTAGGCCTGCAGGCCGGAGCCGCCAACGCCCAGTCGGATCAGCAGAAGCTCGTCAATTCCGCCGATACGACGCTCAACAATTTCATGCGCGACCCGGACATGACGTGGTTGCACGAGAACATCGGCCGCGCCAAGGCCGTGCTGATCTCGCCCGAAATCGTCAAGGCCGGCTTCATCTTCGGCGGATCGGGCGGACGTGCCGTGCTGATCGCCCACGAAGGCGGCAAGTGGCGCGGCCCGGCGTTCTACACGATGTCCACGGCAAGCGTCGGATTCCAGGCCGGCGTGTCGGTTTCGGAAATGGTCACGCTGGTGATGACCGAAAAGGGCATGAACTCGCTGCTGGCCGCCTCGTTCAAGGTCGGTGGTGATGCGAGCATCGCCGCGGGTCCGGTCGGCGCAGGCGCCAAGTCGGATATTCCCGCCGACCTGGTCGCGTTCACGCGCGCCAAGGGCATCTATGGTGGCCTCAACCTCGACGGCACGCTGATCAACCTGACCGACGACTGGAACGCCGCGTATTACGGCAAGAAGGTCACGCCGGTCGACATCCTGATCAAGGGCACGGTCACCAGCAAGGGCGCGGCCAACATCCTGACCGACGTCGGCAAGCGCAAGTAGTCTTCGCTCCAAAGCGAAAAAGGGATCCTGCGGGATCCCTTTTTTGCTTGTTGTCGACGTGTACGAGCACGAATCCGCGAAAGCGGCAAAATTCGCGCATGCGCACGATGTATCCGTGAGCGCCGCGGACTTCACGAATGCCCGACACGAAAACCGCAACGATCGTCATTCGCAAAGGTCAAGCACCCGGCCGCCTCGATCGCGCCCAGTTCGGCACGCGCTTCCGCGCTTCGTTCGCCGACCCCGCGTTCCGTGGCGAGGATCCATCGATCGCGCGGCTCGAGGAAATCGCCTGGCAGGCGTACGCCGACGGCCGCAAGTCGCCGGTCACTCGCAAGGCCGGCCCCGGCTACGCCGACCCGTCCTATGAGCTTTCCATCGACTGGCTGGACGCCAGGCAGCGCATCGAGGAAGCCCAGCGGCGCCAGGCCGATCCGGCGGGCCGCTCGCGCGTGCTGATGATCTGCGGGTCCGCGCGCAACGACGGCACCTGTCCTGGTGAAATGTCGAAGACGTTCCGCCTGCTGGGCATCGCACGCGAAGTCGTCGAGCAATCCGGCGTCGACGCCGACGTGCTCGACCTGAGCCTGCTCGCGTCCGAATACGGCCGCAAAATTCATCCTTGCAAAGGCTGCGTGTCGACGGCGATGCCGCTGTGCCACTGGCCTTGCAGCTGTTATCCCAACCACTCGCTCGACCAGGTCAACGACTGGATGGCCGAGATCTACGAGCGATGGGCGGCCGCGCACGCGGTGATCATCGTCACGCCGGTGTACTGGTACCAGAGCCCGAGTCCGCTGAAGCTGATGATCGACAGGCTGGTCTGCGCGGACGGCGGCAATCCCGATCCGACGTCCACCCACGGCAAGAAACCCGCCGAGGCGAAAGCGCTGGAAATGGCCGGCTGGGACTATCCGCAGCACCTTGCAGGACGTGTGTACGGCGTCCTGGTGCATGGTGACGTCGCCGGTATCGAGGAATCGCGGCGCGCGCTGTCGGACTGGCTCGACTGGATCGGGTTCATCGATGCCGGCCCGCCGGCACGGCTCGACCGCTACATCGGCTACTACCAGCCGTATGCAGCCAGTCACGAGGAACTCGACCGCGACCTGGCCGTGCAGGAAGAAACGCGCAATGTCGCGCGCGCGGTGGTCAAGGCGGTGGCCGAGCTGCGCGGCGGCCGCCTGCAAGCGGTCCGGCCGCAATTGAAGCGGCCGCGGCCGAAGTAAATAGGCGCCGCGACCGAAGCAGGCGCCGCGACCGAAGCAGGCGCGGCGGGCGAAGCAGGCGCGGCGGCCGAAGCAGTCGCTGCGGCGACTGGCTATGCCTTCAGGCGATAACCGGTGCGGAAAATCCAGGCGACGATCGCGAGGCATACGGTCATGAACGCCACGGTCATCACGAGGCTGATGGTCACGTCGACGTCGCCCTGTCCGTAGAAGCTCCAGCGGAAGCCGCTGATCAGGTACACGACCGGATTGAACAACGTCACCGTGCGCCAGAACGGCGGCAGCATGTTGATCGAGTAGAAGGTTCCGCCGAGAAATGCCAGCGGCGTGAGGAACAGCAGCGGCACCATCTGCAATTTCTCGAAGCCATCGGCCCAGATGCCGATGATGAAGCCCAGCAGGCTGAACGTCACGGCGGTGAGCACCAGGAACAGCGCCATCCACACCGGGTGCTCGATGCGCACCGGCACGAACAGCGCGGCGGTGGCGAGGATGATGAGGCCGAGCAGGATCGACTTGGTGGCCGCGGCACCGACATAGCTCAGCACGATTTCCAGATAGGAAACCGGCGCCGACAACAGCTCGTAGATGGTACCGGTGAACTTCGGGAAGTAGATGCCGAACGACGCGTTCGACGTGCTTTGCGTCAGCAGCGACAGCATGATGAGCCCAGGAACGATGAACGCGCCGTAGCTGACGCCGTCGACCTCGGGAATGCGCGAGCCGATCGCGGAGCCGAACACCACGAAATACAGCGACGTCGACAGCACGGGCGAGACGATGCTCTGCATCAGCGTCCGGCGGGTGCGCGACATCTCGAAGCCGTAGATCGCGGCGACCGCATGCGTATTCATTTGCTGTCCTTCAGCAGGTTCACGAAAATGTCCTCGAGCGAGCTTTGCGAGGTCTGCAGGTCCTTGAATGCGATACCCGTGTCGTGCATGTCCTTCAGCAACGCGGCGATGCTGCCGCGCTCGCCTTGCGCGTCGTACGTATAGACGATGTCGTTGCCGTTGTTCGTCAATTGCAGGTGGTATGGCGCGAGCGTCGCAGGAATGGCCGCCAGCGGTTGTGCGAGCTGCAACGTCAGCTGCTTGCGGCCGAGCTTCGCCATCAGTTCCGCCTTGTCCTCGACCAGGATGATCCGGCCCTTGTCGATCACGCCGATGCGGTCGGCCATTTCCTCGGCTTCGTCGATGTAGTGCGTGGTCAGGATGATCGTCACTCCCGACGCGCGCAACAGGCGCACCAGGTTCCACATGCCGCTGCGCAGCGTGACGTCGACGCCGGCCGTGGGTTCGTCGAGGAACAGGATCTGCGGCTCATGCGACAGCGCCTTGGCGATCATCAGCCGGCGCTTCATGCCGCCGGACAGCGTCATCACCTTGCTGTCCTTCTTGTCCCAAAGCGAAAGATCGCGCAATACCTTTTCGACGACCTGCGGACTGGCCGGCTTGCCGAATAGCCCGCGGCTGAACGAAACCGTGTTCCAAACCGACTCGAACGCGTCGGTCGTGAGCTCCTGCGGAACGAGGCCGATCATCGCGCGCGCCGCGCGGTAGTCGGCGACGATGTCGTGGCCGTCGACCCGCACCTCGCCGGTGCTCGCGGTGACAATGCCGCAGATCGTGCTGATCAGCGTCGTCTTGCCGGCGCCGTTGGGCCCGAGCAGCGCGAAGATCTCACCACGGCGGATCGTGAGGTCGATGTTCTCGAGCGCGACGAAGCCGGTGGCATAGGTCTTCGACAGCCCGGTGACGGATATGATCGCGGGGTTGAGCGTGGAGTTGTTCGTGGGCATGGGGCGCAACGGTACCAGTTGCGCGGCGGACGGGCCACGCGGGCGCAATGCTACATCGTGTCACGATGACCGGGCGCGCGACGCCGCACCGATGCGTTTCAATCGTACCGCAGATCCGCGGAAGCGCGGAAGGCCGGCAAAATCGCGCGCCGCCCCTCGGCGTTACGCGACTTTTCGCTGTGATATCGTGATGACGTCGATATGCAAACGCGGCCGGCGCCGCAACAAGTTCTCCCCACCATGCAATTCGTCGGTGACTTCGTCGTCGATCCGGGCGTCTGCGACCGCTTGGTCGAGCTGCATCGCGCCTGCGATCGCAACGGCCTCGTCAAGCGCGGCAACCTCGGCCGCGCCGACGCGGCTGTCGTCGACCTCGCGAAGAAGGACTCGTTCGACCTCACCGTATCCGCCATTCCCGAAACGCTGCAGGACGAATTCGGGTTGCCGGCGTACTTCGCCGAACTGCAGCGCTGCCTCGCGCTGTACACCGACCAGCATCCGATGCTCAAGGTCGTCGGCACCTACCGCATGACCGAGTCGCCGGCGATCCAGCACTACCGTCCCGGCGGCGGCTTCAAGCTCGCGCACTTCGAACGTACAGGACTGGCGAACACGACGCGGATGCTGGTGTGGATGACCTACCTCAACGACGTGACCGACGGCGGCGGCACGCACTTCGTCTACCAGGATCACACGTTCGAGGCGCGCAAGGGACGCACGCTCATCTGGCCGTCGGACTTCACGCACACGCACGTGGGCGTGGTGTCGCCAACGCAGCACAAGTACATAGTCACCGGCTGGTTCAACTTCGCTGCGTAGCGCTCTCAAGCGCCGAGCAGCGCGGGCAACTCGGCGAGCGTGCGGATCTCACGATCGGGCGCGCCGGGCAAACGTTCAGCGCGCTGCGCATAACGATTGCACCAGATCACCTGCATGCCAAACGCCGACGCTGCATGGGCATCCCAAGCATTCGACGACTGGAACGCGATGGCCTGCGCCGGCAATTGCAGCCGGTCGAGCGCCAGCTGGTAGACACGCGGATGCGGCTTGAATACGCCGGCCTCCTCGACGGAAATCACCGCGTCGAACAAACCCTCGAGCCCGGCGCCGCCGACCGCCGCGTCGAGCATCGCCGGCGATCCGTTGGACAGGATGGCCGTTCGCAGTCCGGCGCCGCGCAACTGCCGCAGCACGCCGGGCACTTCGGGAAAGGCGTCGAGCGTCAGGTATAGCGACATCAATCGCTCGCGCAACGGCGATGCGGCGATGCCCATCGTCTCGAGTGCGAAATCGAGCGCGTCACCGGTGACCTGCCAGAAGTCCGCGTGCCGACCCTGCACGGTGCGCCACCACGTGTACTGGATCTGCTTGTCTCTCCACAGTCCGGCGAGCACATCGGTGCGATCGCCGAGGACGTCGCTGCAGCGCCCGGCAGCCGAACGCAGGTCGAACAAGGTTCCGTAGGCGTCGAAGACGCAGGCGCGGACGCCCAACAGGCGACCGTCGGACGCGCCGATCGTGGTGCTCACCGCGCGTCGACTCGCGCCGCGCGGGTCAGCGAGCGATCGCCGCCGCTTGGGGACGCTCGTTGATCAGTGCGCCGAGCCCCGCGATATCGCGCACCAGGATGCTTTGGCGTCCCGGGTCGACGAGCCCCAGGTCGCGCCAGCGGGTGAGGATGCGGCTGACCGTGAACAGCGTGGTGCCGCACAGCTCGGCCAGGTCCTGCCGCGAAATCGGAAATTCCACGCTGACGCCGCGTTCGGTCCTGCGATCGGAGCCGCGCACCAGGCGCGTCAGCTGGCGCGCGAGGCGCACTTCGACCGAATCGCTGGCGAGCTCCTGGATGCGCGACAGGAAATCGTCGGCGCGATCACCAACCAGCTCGAGCGCGTTCTGCGCAACCCGCGGCGAGCGCCGGATCACATCGCGGATATAGGGCGCCTTCCAGGCCAGCATCGTCGCATCCGCCGCCGCGGTGGCGGTGGCGGGAAACGGCACGCCGCGGAATACCGACTGGCAGCCCACGTGGTCGCCGCGCTGCATGAAACGCAACGCGATCTGGTCGCCGTTGCGCGTGACATGCGTCATCTTCACCCACCCGTCGACCAGCAGGCACATCTCCGCCGGCTCGCTGCCTTGCTGGAACAGCGTGGCGCCACGCGGCAACTGCCGCGCGGCCGCCTCGGCGGCCACGCTGGCAAGGTCATTGGCGGAGAGCCCGCGAAACAGCACGGACTTGCGTACTTCCGCGAGGGCGTCGACGTTGACGGGTTGGGCTGCTTCACGGCGGACGACGGCTTTGGCTAGCGGCATGATGCGCACCTTTGCGTCAGGTCAATGAATCCGCCGCCGGATCCGCGGCGGATATTGCGCCGCAACAAATTGCGTGGCGGCAAGATATACATAATATCGTATCACGATTGATTTCGCGCAAGCACGGTCCGGCTGCCGCAATTTCGACTCAGCCGCGCAGTGTCGGCGACTTGTCGCCCAGCGCGAAACCGCGCCACGTGATGTCGGCGTCGCGCGAGAGCGCGAGCACCTTGAACAATTCGCCCATCTCGGCGGGGGACACGAGTTTTTGTACCGCCGCCGATTCGCGAATGAACGCAATCGAGCCCGGCTCGCCGACATCCATCAACCGGTCCAGTATTCCCGCGCCAAGCAGATAGGCCGCCTGCGACGTGAAACCGGCAACCTGCAGGCCGCCGCGCTCCGCGGCCTGCGCGACCGCGCTGAAATCGACATGCGCGGTGATGTCGGCGAGACCCGGCCAGATGAACACGTCTGGTGTCGCACGATGACGGTAGTGCGCCATCAGCGTGCCCTGGTCGCGTTGCGGATGGTAGTACGCGCTGCGCGCAAAGCCGTAGTCGAACACCAGCATCGCACCGTCGGCCAGGCTGGCAGCGCACTGCTCGACCAGCGCTTCGGCCGCCGGATTGATCTCGCTCGCATAGTCGCCGTGAACCGGGAACCGCGCCTCGGCGCACGCCAGCACCGCGCCGTCCGCGAGCGGACGCGTCGCCCATGCGAAATCCCCGGCGTGCAACGCCACGCCACGCTCGAGCCATTCGCCGCCTGCACGCGCAATCGCCATCGGCGGCACCGCGTCGAGCACTTCGTTCATCACGATCGCGCCGCTGACGCGTGCTGGCGGTGCATCGAGCCACGTCACGCGCGCATCGCCGCCAAGACGCTCTCGCTGGCGCTCGCGCAGCGTCGCGCTGGTCTCGACGATCGAGTAGTGCGGGACGTCAACGTGCTGGCTGTCGAGCATCGCCAGCAAATCGGCGGCGAATTGCCCGCTGCCCGCGCCCCACTCGACGATTTCACGCGATGCCGACGCAGCGAGGACCGCGGCGACATCGGCCGCGACGGTGCGGGCGAACAGTGGCGTCATTTCGGGTGCGGTGACGAAATCGCCGGCTTCGCCGAATTTCTGCGTGCCCGCCGCGTAGTAGCCGAGCCCGGGTGCGTACAGCGCGATGTCCATCCATTGCGCGAACGGCAGGAACCCGCCGGCCGCGACGATCGCCTCTCGAAGCGCCGCGGCGACCTTCGCGCTGTGTTCGCGTGCGTCGGTTCCCGGATCGGGAAGGCCTGTGGCTGTGGGTTGTACTTTCGGTTGCAAGAAGAACTCGAAAAAGAGGGGCCTGCGCCGGGGTTCTGCCGCCGGCTTGCCGCGTGCCTGGGATGCGCTATTGTGCGGGATGGCCGGCCGGTGGTCAGCGGGCACACAATCGGATGGCGATAGAGGTGCAGGACAAGGTCGTACTGATCACGGGAGGCGCCAAGCGTGTCGGTGCAGCGATCTGCCGGCAGCTTCACGCCGCGGGCGCCACGCTGATGCTGCACTATCGCAACTCGGCCGGCGAGGCGCGGCTGCTGCAAGCCGAACTGAATCACGTGCGCGAGGATTCGGTGGCGCTGATCCAGGCCGACCTCCTCGATCTCACCAAGCTGTCGTCGCTGGTCGACCAGACGGTCAATCGCTTCGGCCGCCTCGACGGACTCGTCAACAACGCGTCGTCCTTCTTCGAGACCAACGTGGGCGACATCACGCTCGCCGACTGGGACGACCTGATCGGCACCAACGTGCGGGCGCCGCTGTTCCTGTCGCAGGCGGCAGCGCCGGCATTGCGCAAGACGCAGGGCGCGATCGTCAACATCACCGACATCCACGCCGAGCGGCCGCTGAAGAACTACGTCGTGTACTCGATCGCCAAGGCTGCGCTGGTCGGGTTGACGCGCTCTCTCGCGCGCGAGCTCGCGCCGGAGATTCGCGTCAACGCGGTCGCACCGGGGCCGGTGATCTGGCCGGAAGAGGACAGCTTCGACGAGCTCGCGCGCCAGCGGATCATTTCGCACACGCCGCTGCGCCGCGAAGGGCTGCCCGAGGACGTCGCCGGTGCGGTGCGCTTCCTGATGGCCGATGCGCCGTACATCACCGGCGAGACGATCAACGTCGACGGCGGAAGGCACATTGCGCTGTAGCGCCGCGCGCTTCGAGCACGGCTGGCCGGCCCGGCAGTGCCGGACATGATCCCACGGCTTTTGTCCGGGCTGACGCGCGCGCGGCCGCACGAGCTGGCGGCGTCGCTGTGGGCATTCGTCTATTTCTTCGCATTGCTCGCAGGCTACTACGTGCTGCGGCCGATCCGCGACGAAATGGCGATCCAGGGCGGGCAGCGCGCGCTGTCGCAGCTCTTCACGCTGGTGTTCGTCGCGATGCTGGTGATCGCGCCGTTGTTCGGCGCGCTTACCGCGCGCTTTCCGCGCAAGCAGCTGCTGCCCTGGCTCTACGCGTTCTTCGTGCTGGACCTCGCGCTGTTCTGGTTCGGGTTCAACGCCGGCAACACCCAGTCGCCCGCGGTCGCGAAGACGTTCTTCGTATGGGTCAGCGTGTTCAACCTGTTCGCCGTGAGCCTGTTCTGGAGCTTCATGGCCGATCTCTTCGACACTGCACAGGCGAAGCGGCTGTATGGATTCATCGCCGCCGGTGGCACGGCGGGCGCGCTCGCGGGCCCGACGCTGACGGCGGTGTTCGTCGTGCTGGTGGGGGTCAAGGGCATGGTGCTCGTGTCCGCGGCGTTCATGGTACTGGCGATCGTCGCGATCCTGCGCCTTCGCGCATGGGCGGTGCGACACCACGTCGCGCCGCCTGCCCCCGAGGAGGCGCCGCTGGGTGGCAGCATGTTCGCCGGCATGGCGGACGTCGTGCGCTCGCCGTACCTGCTCGGCATCTGCCTGTTCCTGTTCTGCTTCTCGCTGCTGTCGACGTTCCTTTACTTCATGCAGACCGAGCTCATTCCGGCGGCGATCGCCGACAGTGCGCAGCGCACGCAGTTGCTGGCGCTGGTGGACCTCGCGGTGAACGTGCTCACGCTCCTGATCCAGCTGGTCGCGTTCGGCGCGATGATGGAGCGGCTGGGGACGACGCTCACGCTCGCCGTGATGCCGGTGATCGCGATAGCGGGCTTCGCAGTGCTCGCCGTCAATCCCGTCCTGCCGGTGCTAGTGGTGTTCGGCGTGATGCGTCGCGCCGGCGAATACGCGCTGTCGAAGCCCGCGCGCGAGACGCTGTTCAACGTGCTGCCCGCCGCGCAGAAGTACAAGGCGAAGAACGTGATCGACACGGTCGTGCATCGCGGCGGCGACACCGCGTCGAGCTGGATCTTCAACGGCCTGCGCGCGGCAGGCGTGTCCGTCACCACGATGGCGTGGATCGCCGTGCCGGTTTCGGCGCTATGGTGCGCGAGCGCGATCGCGCTCGGCCGCAGCGCCGAGGCGAAGCAGCGTCAGGCGGCGCCGACCGCGCCGAGCGCCGGCGACTCGAGCCTCGCCGCCAGCGTCTCGAGATAGCGGTCGACGATGCCGTGCGTGGCGAGTGCCGCGCGCGTGTGATTGAGGTAGTCGCGCGAGCTGCCGAATGCGCCGCACGCGCAATTGAGGATCCGCACCTGCTCGGCGACGTCGAGCTTGCCGGTGTAGTGCGGATGATCGCGACGCACGACGAAGGTCAGCGCGCATCGCTGCGCGCCGCCGACATCGACGTTGACCCAGCGCGGGATGTAGCCGCCGACCACCATTTCGCGTCGCCATAGCAGGTGCAGCTCGTCGACGGCGAGCGGCGCGGGCAGCCTGAACACCAGGCCACGGCACGCGCCGCCGCGTTCGAGGCCGAGCACGAGTCCGGGCTGCTCGGGCGTGCCGCGCGAGGCCATCGACCACAGGCAAAACCGCCGGTGCAGCCCGCGCACCGTCGCCGCCTGCGATTCGGCGACGGGGAACAGCGGATTCCACAGCAGCGATCCGTAGCCGAACACCCACCAGCCCGCGCCCTTGGGCTTGGCAGCGAGCGTCGAGGTGAGCGACGCAGACAGCTGTTCGGCCGTCAACGCCGTCCGCTTGGTCGCGCTGGTGTAGAGCGCGCTCATGCGGTTCTGCTCGAGATCGCGGCGCGACAGCGTCATTCGAAAGTCTTGGGGTCGCGCACCGTTCGCGCGAGCTCGGCCCGCGCAAGGCGGCGCTGCGCCGCCGATGTTTTCTGGTGCGGCCCGCCCTTGGCGAGCAGCGGCGAGCGAGCGACGGGATTGCGGGGAATCACAAGCATATGCTTTTTGGAGCGCTTCACGGCAGGCCTCGAAACGGCAGTCGGGCTTCGATCCACGCCGCCACCGATAACAACGAATGGTCGTTGCCGTGCGTTGACGCAAGTTGCATGCCCAGTGGCATCCGATGGGCGGAAAGTCCGATCGGCAGCGCGATCGCCGGAAATCCGAGCAGCGACCACAACGTGCAGCACGCCGGGTCGCCGGTGGTGGCGAGCGATGCAGGCGCCTCGCCGGGCGCCGGCGGCGACATCATCACGTCGAAATTCGCCATCCAGTCGAGCGCCGCGGCGCGCATCGTGCTGCGCGCGGCCATCGCACGCAGGTAGTCGCCGCGGTCGATCGCGCGCCCGCTGTCGATGGCGCTGGCCAGCGTCGCCGACAGCATCATGCGTGGCACTGCGGCGAGGTTGGCAGCGCCTTCGTGCAGCATGATCGTCCGGTGTTGCGCCGGCGCATCGTGCAAGGCGTCGGGCAATGCCACCGGGATGACTTCCGCGCCGGCGAGCCGCAGTCGCGTCGCCGCGGCGTCGAGCGTGTCGTCGGCGTCGCAATCGAGCGTGACCCAGGGATAGTTGGCGAGGTAGGCAATGCGGGGCGGGCGTTCGTGCGCGGCAATCGACGGTGCTAAATGTCCTGCACCTGTGAGCACGCTGGCGAGCCGCACGGCATCGGCGACGCTGCGCGTGAATGTTCCCAATGTGTCGAGCGTCTCGCTGAAGGTGAACGTGCCCGCGAAGTCGGCTATTCCATGCGTCGGCTTGAATCCGACGACGCCGCAAAACGCCGCGGGCCGGATCACCGAGCCGTTGGTCTGCGTGCCCAGCGCCGCCGGAACATGCCGCGCGGCGACCGCGGCGGCCGAACCCGACGACGATCCGCCCGGCGTGTGCGCGTTATTCCACGGATTGCGCGTCGGGCCGGGCTGCATGAACGCAAATTCCGTGGTGACGGTCTTGCCGAACACGTAGCCGCCCGCATCGACGATGCGCGACACGCAGGCGGCGTCGCGCTGTTCGCGATGCCCGGCGAATGCCGGCGAACCGTATTGCGTCGGCAAGTCGGCGGTGGCGATGATGTCCTTGACGCCGATCGCAATGCCATGCAGTGGCGCCTGCGCGGTGCGGTGCACGAGGTCGGCGGCGCGCGTCTGGCGCTCGACGTGCTCCGCATCGAAATGCGCCCACGCGTGAATCGCGGCTTCCGATCCCTGCATGTGCGCGGTGAGCCAGCGCGCATAGTCGGACGGCAACAGATCGCCTTCGCCGAGGCGCGCGCGTGCCTCGCCGAGCGATAGCGCATGAAGCGCTGCACCGTTCATCGGCGAGGAACCACGCGTGCCTGGGCGCTCAACATTCATTCGCGCAGGAACAGTGCCGTCAGGTCGTTGAGGAAGCGCCTGCCGAGAGGAGTCGGGCACAGCCGCGAGGGATCGGCCTCGAGCAGGCCGCGGCGCGTCGCTTCGCCGATCGCGCCGGCAACCACGGCCAGCGGCATGCCGGCGCGCTCGGCGAACAGCGGCGTCGGCACGCCGTCGGTCAGGCGCAGCGCATTGAGCATGAACTCGAATCCGACGTCGTCGCGCGTGACGGTCATGGTTTCCATCACGGGCGTGTGGTCGCGCGCTTTCTCCACGTATTGCCGCGGCTGCTTGTAGCGGATCGCGCGCTCGATGCGGTCGGCGAACGAGATCTTCGAATGCGCGCCCGCGCCGATGCCCAAGTAATCGCCGAAGCGCCAGTAGTTGAGGTTGTGCGCGCATTCGCGCGCCGGCTTCGCGTACGCGGACACTTCGTAGCGTCGGTAGCCGGCGGCCGCCAGGCGTTCTCCCACGTGCTGCTGGATGTCGGCCGCCAGGTCGTCGTCCGGCAGCGGCGGCGGATGACGATGGAAAAGCGTGTTGGGTTCGAGCGTCAACTGGTAGAACGACAGGTGCGGCGTGTTGAACGACAGCGCCGCGGCCACGTCCGCCTCGGCCTCTGCCAGCGTCTGCTGCGGCAGCGCGAACATGACATCGAGGTTCACGTTGCCGAAGATCATCATCGCGGCTTCGGCGGCGCGCCGCGCCTCGCCCGCATCGTGCACGCGGCCCAGTGCCTTCAGCTTCGTCTCGTCGAAGCTCTGCACGCCCAGCGACAGCCTGTTGACGCCCGCGGCGAAGAAGCCGGCGAACTTCTCGCGCTCGAACGTGCCCGGATTGGCCTCGAGCGTCACCTCGGCGTCGGGAAGCATCGGCAGCCGCGCACGCATGCCGGCGAGCAACGTGTCGATCGCCGCCGCGGAGAACAGGCTGGGCGTCCCGCCGCCGATGAAGATCGTGTGCAGCTTGCGGCCCCACACCGACGGCAATGCCGTTTCGAGATCGGCGAGCAGCGCATCGACGTACGCCGACTCGTCGGCTTCTGCGGTGTTGCGCGCCTCGTGCGAATTGAAGTCGCAGTACGGGCACTTGCGGATGCACCACGGGATATGCACGTACAGCGACAGCGGCGGCAGCGCGGTGAAATGCGGCGACGAGGCGATCGTCGCCGGGCTTGCGACGATGCTCATGGCCCGGCACGAAGGCGCGCGATCAACGCGCGCATCGCCTGCCCGCGGTGCGAGATCTCGTTCTTCAGCGCAAGCGCCATCTCGGCGCCGGTGACGCCCGACGCCAGGTCCTCGAAATGCGGGTCGTAGCCGAAGCCGCCTTCGCCGCGCGCCACTTCGATCACGCGGCCGCGCCATGCGCCTTCGGCGATCATCGGCTCGGGGTCGTCGGCATGCCGCGCCAGCACCAGCACGCAGTAATAGTGCGCGTCGCGATTGGCATTGCCTGCCAGTGCCGCCACCAGCTTCGCGTTGTTGCGCGCATCCGATCGCGGCTCGCCGGCGTAGCGCGCGCTATGCACGCCCGGCGCGCCGTCCAGTGCATCCACGCAGATGCCCGAATCGTCGGCAAGTGCAGGCAGTCCGGTCGAAGCACTCGCGTGACGCGCCTTCGCCAGCGCATTCTCGATGAACGTCGCGTGCGGCTCGTCGGCGTCGGTGACTCCCAGCGCGGCCTGCGCGATCACCTCGATGTCGAGCGGCGACAGCAGCCGGCGGAACTCGCGCAGCTTGCCCTCGTTGCCCGACGCGAGGACCAGCCGCGAGATCACTGCAGCGCGCGCCGCTGCGCGTCGACGATTTGCGCGATTCCCTGTTGGGCGAGCGCGATCAACGCATCGACCTCGGCACGCGAAAACGGCGCGCCCTCGGCGGTGCCCTGGATCTCGACGAATCCGCCGGCGCCGGTCATCACCACGTTCATGTCGGTGTCGCAGGACGAGTCCTCGGCGTAGTCGAGGTCGAGCAGCGCGACGCCGTCGACGATGCCCACCGAGACCGCGCTCACCATGTCACGCACCGGCGAGCTCGTGACCAAGCCCTGCGTGCGGCACCAGTGGACGGCATCCACGACCGCGACGCATGCACCGGTGATCGACGCGCAGCGCGTTCCGCCATCCGCCTGAAGCACGTCGCAGTCGATCTTGAGCGTGCGCTCGCCCAGCGCCGCCAGGTCGACGACCGCGCGCAACGAGCGGCCGATCAGGCGCTGGATTTCCTGCGTGCGCCCCGATTGCTTGCCTTCGGCCGACTCGCGGCGCATCCGCGTATTGGTGGCGCGCGGCAGCATCCCGTATTCGGCGGTCAGCCAGCCCTGTCCCTTGCCCTTGAGGAACGGCGGCACGCCTTCCTCGACGCTCGCGGTGCACAGCACCCGCGTGTCGCCGGCCGACACCAGCACCGAGCCTTCGGCGTGCTTGGTGTAGCCGCGAATGATGGAAAGAGGACGCAAGGCGTCGGCGGCACGGGCATGGGCGCGGGTTGTCATGCGCAAATTATAGCGGTGGGCGTGCAACGCTCGCCTCGCCGCGCGCGGCTTGGCGGCGCGCGAAGTCCGCGGCGATCACCGGCGGCGACACCCGTGGCGCGCAACCTCATCGCCACGTCGACCTCCGCGCGTGATCACGATTCCTCCCTGGCCATGGCGGCAAGCGTCTCGGCAAGCGTGCGGCGCGGCGCCCAACCGGAGGCCTCGCGAAACGGTCCTGCGTCGACTTCGAGCGACGACGTCAGGCGATCGATGGCGGTACTGCGCCCGGTCACGACGCCGACTGCGCGCAACAGCGCGACGGGCACGTGGGCAAGGTTGATTTCCGCATGTTGCGCCTCGGCGATGCTGCGCACCAGTTGCGGCGTCGAAACATTTTCCGCATCGGCGACGAAATAGGTACCGGACGGCGCGTCGGCGGCGGCGGCGAATGCTTCGACGAGGTTGGCTAGCCCGATCATACTGCGCCGGTTGTCGATCGCGGCGAACGGCAGCCACTGGCGCTGCGCGACCGCATCCCACAACGTGCGGAAATTGCCGCGCACGCCGTGGCCGTATACCAGCGGCAGGCGCAGCACGGCCGCCGACATCGGCGACCCACCGGCAATGCGCGCAAGCGACTGCTCGGCACGCCATTTGCTGCGCGCATAGTCGTCCTGCGGCTGCGGCGCATCGTCGATGAGAAACGGCCGTCCCGGCGGGGTGGTTTCGCCGCTGACTTTGGCGGTGCTCGCGTGCACGAAGCGCCGCGCGCCGGCCTCGGCCGCAGCGCTGGCCACGCGTTCGGTGGCGGTGACGTTCGCGGCATGGAATGCCGCACGCGGATCGGCCGCGTTTTCGCGCATCACGTGCGCGCGCGCGGCGAGGTGGAACACCGTGTCAACGCCACGCAGCGCCGCGGCAAGCTGGCCGACGTCCGCCGCGGCGAGGTTGCCGTTCGTCCGGCGCGTGATCGAGCGCACGTCGAACCCCGAGCGCCGCAAGTGCGCGGCCAGCGCGCGGCCGATGAAGCCGTCGGCGCCGGTGACGGCGACACTGCGCGCGTCAGACCCAGCGCCAGCCATGCTTGCGGTAGAAGCGCATTCCACTCTTGATGAACCAGCCGATGTGGCGCACGCCCTTGCGCGCCGCACCGCCGCCGTGATGCACGACCTTGACCGACGGGACATACGCGGTGCGCGTGATGCGGTTGAGCCGCACCGTCCAGTCGAAGTCCTCGAAGTACAGGAAGAATCCGGGATCGAAACCACCGCTCACGTCGATCGCCTTGCGCCGCACCAGCAGCACCGCGCCCGACATCGCCGGGATGTCGATCACCTCGCGATCGGGAGTGGGATCGATCACGTCGCGCATTTCGTAGCGCGCCATGCGCCGGCGAAAAAACGCGCGGCCGAGCGTGGGCGTGAAGCCGCGCAACGCGAGGTCCAGCACCGACGGGTAGCGCTTGCACAGGTAGTCGCGGTTGCCGTTGGGCGTGGATACCTGCGGCGCCAGCGCGCCGATGTCCGGATGCTCGTCGAGCCAGCGCACGCCGATCATCAGCGCCTCGCGATCGAGCTCGACGTCGGGATTGAGCACGAGGTGGTAATTCGCTCCGCTGCCGTGCAGCACCAGGTTGTGCGCCGCGCCGAAGCCGATGTTGGCGTGGCCGGCGAGGCAGATCAGCTGCACGCCGGTGTCGGCGAAGCGCGCTCGGCCGAGGTTGACGACCGCATCTGCGTTTTCGCGATCGCCGCTGTTGTCGATCAGCGCGACGTTGACGGTGCGGATCACGCCTGCTTCGCGTGCGACCGCGATCGCCTTTTCGAGCCGGTACAGCGTGCGCTCGAGCAGCGCACGGTCGGGCCGGTAGGTCACGACGCTGACCTGGAGTGACGAGGGAAGCACGATATCGCGCGTTCGGTGTCCGCCGGCCACTCGCGCGGCTCACGAGCGGATCGGCGCGTTAGAATCGATCGAGTTTACCAAGACACAAGGGATAACGGGACATGCAGGACCCTCGCTTCGATGCCGATGCACTCACTGCGTTCGCGATGCAGCTGCTGCAACGCTTGGACGTACACGACAACATCGCGCGCGACGTGGCCGAAGTGCTCGTCGACGGCGACCTGATGGGCCACTCGACGCATGGCCTGCACCTGCTCGCGTCCTACTTGGACGAGCTCGAAGGCGGCCGGATGCGCAAGGCCGGAGATCATATTGTCGTCGAGCAGCGCGCGGCGTCGGCGCTGTGGGACGCGCAGCGATTACCGGGGCCATGGGTCACCCGACGCGCATTCGAGGCGGCGTCGGCGATGGCTCGCACGCAGGGCACGGGAACGATCGTCGTCCGCCGCTCGCACCACATCGCCTGCCTCGCCGCCTACTTGCCGGCGATCACCGCGTGCGGGCAAATGGCGATTCTGTACTGCTCGGACCCGAACAACAAAAGCGTCGCGCCGTTCGGCGGCGTCACGCCGGTGTTCACGCCCAACCCCTTTGCCGCGGGCATTCCCACGTCGGGCGATCCGATCCTGCTCGACATTTCAGCGAGCCTGACCACCAACGGCCTCACTGGCCGCCTATACGAAGCGGGCGGGAAGTTACCGTATGCGTGGCTGCAAGATGCCCAAGGCAATGCCACCGACGATCCCGCGGTGCTGTTCGACGATCGCAATGGAACGCTATTGCCACTGGGCGGCCACGATGCGGGACACAAGGGATTCGCGCTCGCGCTGCTGGTGGAAGCGCTGACCGCGGGATTGGCGGGCATGGGGCGCGCCGATCCGAAGGAAGGCTGGGGCGCGACGGTGCTTGCGCAGGTGATCGAGCCGTCGGCGCTGGGTGGCCTCGACGCCATGCGGCGCCAGATGGACTACATCGTCGCAGCTTGCCACGATGCGACGCCACGCGAAGTCGGTACTCGCGTGCGGCTGCCAGGCGAGCGCGCGCAGAAGCTAATGCGCGACCAGCGCGCGCACGGCGTCGCGCTGTATCCGGCGATCATGCCGATGCTGGCAATGTGGGCGCAAAAATTGGGAGTGGATATGCCCAGTCCCGTCCAGTGACCGGGCGGCGGAGAATAGGCTGACGTCGTCCTGACAGATGGATGGGACGGATTCGACTACCATTCCTCGAGCAAGTTGAAGGTCACGCATCCGCTACACGCGACAGTCGCGTGCCCATTCGCACATGCGTTCCATGGAGAACGTTCAATGTTCGATCGAGAGGCGTCACGCTCAACGCCCAGTGCCTTTGCCTGGTTGGCCGCCGCCGCCAGCGCGTACCTTATTCTCCAGTCAATAGGTTCGGCGAACGCCGTCCCTTCGTTTGCGCGCCAGACCGGGCAGGAGTGCGTCGCCTGCCACGTCAGCTTCCCCGAACTCACGCCTTATGGCCGCTATTTCAAGTTGACCGGCTACACCATCGGCAAGCGATCGTTTTCGGCCGAGGCAATGAGCTACCTGCCGCTCGCGGTGATGGCGCAGGCGTCCATCACGAGCACACGGAACAATCACGCCATTGACCCCGATAGCGGGGACACAGTTTCGGTCAACCAGCGCAACAATAGTCTGGTGTTCTGCTGTGCCAGCATTTTCCTGGCGAGCAAGGTCAACGACTATTTGGGCGGATTCGTACAGTGGAGCTATGACAATCTGGCGACTTCGGCCGACGGGACGCTTGGCGGTCACGGAGCCATCGACAACACCGACATTCGCCTGGTTGGCACGTACGCCGCGGATGGAGCCGCGGAGCCGGAGTGGATTTACGGAGCCACGCTTCACAACAATCCGACGGTGCAGGACGTGTGGAACAGCACGCCTGCATTCGGTTTCCCCTACACTGCTTCGCCGCTCGCGAGCACACCTGCTGCCGCCACGCTCATCGACGGCGGGCTGGCGCAGCAGGTAGTAGGGATCGGCGGCTATGTATTCTGGAACAAGGAGCTCTACGGCGAACTGTCGTTCTACCGAACGGCCGACGGCGCGTTCTCCATCCTGCGACAAGGACAGGACATCCACACCGACGGCGGCGTGGCGGCGATCAAGGGTTACAACCCGTACTGGCGCTTCGCCTACAACCACGAGTGGGGGCCGCATTCGGTGATGGTCGGGACCTACGGCATGACCATCGATCGCTATCCGAGCAACTTCGATACGTCGACGCCGACCGATCATTTCCGCGATGTCGCCGTCGATGCGCAATATCAGTACATAACCGATCCGCACGTGTTCACGACGCAGGCGACGTTCATCGATGAAAGGCAGTCGTACAAGGCGAGCTATCCGGTCACGTTGGCGAGCGGCGCGGACATCGGCGCCGGACCTGCGCCCGCAAATCCGAACGACAAGCTGCACACGTTCAAGGCGAAGGCGACCTACTATTTCGACCGCAAATATGGCGGAACTCTGGGCTATTTTACGACCGGCGGCAGCGCCGATTCCGGTCTCTATGGCATGAACGCCAGCGGCAACGCGATCAAGCCGGACAACAACGGCTACATAGTCGAGCTCGACTACCTGCCGGTCCAGAACGTGCGACTGATGCTGCAGTACGTCGGGTACGGCAAGTTCGACGGTGCCTCGACCAACTACGATGGCAATGGCCGCAACGCACGAGACAACAACACGATCTTCTTCAACATCTGGGCCGCGTTTTGAACGCGTTCCAATCGATTTGCGCGTCGGATGCCGCGCGCATTCGGCGACACGGAAAAAATCCAACGAGCAGGGATTTTCTTTTGGCGATTCTTGGTATTGCGCTTGGGATTGTCGCCAACGTGTCTGGCGCGCAGACCATCACGCCTGAAATCCGCAAGGCGGCGGAAGAGAAGGCCGTCAATCTGTGCTCGACCTGCCATGGGCCGCGTGGCATCAGCACTTCGGCCGAGTTCCCAATCCTTGCGGCGCAGAACAAGGCCTATCTGGAAGCCCAGATCGACGCCTTCCGCAAGAAGACTCGCGCGGAAAAGGACGCGCACGATTTCATGTGGGGCATCGCCGGCAACCTGGACGAGGCGATCATCGGCGGAATCGCGAATTACTATGCGACGCAACCTGCCGCCCCTGGGCGCGCCGACAACCCGGCGCTGGTCGCTCAAGGCAGGGAGTTGTACGACAAGGGTATAAGCGATCGCGGCATTCCGGCCTGCGCGACCTGCCATGGTGCGAACGCCGAGGGGCTGGCTGACTTTCCACGCCTCGCGGGACAACATTCGAAATATGTCGCGAAGCAACTCAACTACATCCAATCACTTGTCCGTGTCGCGCCAGTGATGCACGGTATCGTCAAAGACCTTACGGCGGGCGAAATCGTGGCACTGTCGACCTACGTCCAGTCAAAGTAACGATTGCGTCGCCTGATCCTGCCGGGCACTTCTTCCCGTGACGACTCGCAACTGCCCTGCCAGGTCCCGAATCGATCGAATGCCGACGAATCCATATTCCGTGAACAAGGTGCGCACCGCGTCCGACTGATCGTAACCATGCTCGACGGCCAGCATTCCACCCGGTGCAAGGTGGCGCGCTGCGCCGGCGACGACGATCGCCAGCGCCGACAGGCCGTCGCCACCGGGTGTCAACGCGGCGCGCGGCTCGTGACGCAGGTCGCCTTCGGCGAGATGAGGATCATCGGCGGCGATGTACGGCGGGTTGGCGACGATCACGTCGAATTTCGCGTCGCCGACCGCCGCATACCAGTCGGACAACTCGAACAGCGCGTTGCCGATGCCGAGCCGCTGCGCGTTGCCGTTGGCGACCAGCAGTGCCGCGCCCGAATGGTCGATCCCCAGCACGTCGGCGCGCGGCCGCGCGCGTGCAATCGCCAGCGCGATCGCACCCGATCCGGTGCCCAAGTCGAGGACGCGCGCCGGCGCATCCGGCGGCAGGTACGACAGCACCGCATCGACGAGCGTCTCGGTCTCGGGGCGCGGAATCAGCACGTCGCGCGTCACCGACAGCGCAAGGCTGTGGAATTCGCGTGTCCCGGTCAGGTAGGCAACCGGCTCTCCATCCAGTCTGCGTCTTGCCATGGCAACAAATAACGATAATTCTTGCTGTGGCAATACGTCATCTGAATTCGCGACAAGCCACGAGCGGTCCTTGCCGAGCACATGCGCGAGCAACACCTGCGCCTCGAGCGGTATCAGGCTGCTTTGCGCCAATGCCTGGCGCACGGTGGCGGTTCCGGGCATCGATCGGGCTTCGTCGGCAGCGGTGCGGGACATCGGTCAGGCTTCGTCGGTGCCGAGTGCCGCCAGCTGCTCGGCATGGAACTCGCGCGCCAACGCGTCGACGATCTCGTCGAGACCGCCGTTCATGATCTCGTCGATCTTGTACAGCGTCAGGTTGATCCGGTGGTCGGTGACGCGGCCCTGCGGAAAATTGTAGGTGCGGATGCGCTCGCTGCGATCGCCGCTGCCGATCAGGCTCTTGCGCTGCGCGGCTTCCTTCTGGTGACGCTCGCGGCGTTCCCTGTCGTGCAGCCGCGATGCCAGCACCGACATCGCGCGGTCGCGGTTGCGGTGCTGCGAGCGGTCGTCCTGGCACTCGACGACGAGACCCGTCGGCAGGTGCGTGATGCGCACCGCGGAGTCGGTCTTGTTGATGTGCTGGCCGCCCGCGCCGGACGCGCGGAACGTGTCGATGCGCAGGTCGGCCGGGTTGATCACGACGTCGACGATCGGATCGGCCTCGGGCATCACCGCCACCGTGCACGCGGACGTGTGGATGCGCCCTTGCGCTTCGGTCTGCGGGACGCGCTGCACGCGGTGCCCGCCCGATTCGAACTTGAGCTTCGCGTAGACGTTGGCGCCGGCGATGCGCGCGATCACTTCCTTGTACCCGCCGAGGTCGCTCGCCGATTCGGACACGATCTCGACCTTCCAGCCGCGGCGCTCGGCAAAGCGCACGTACATGCGCAGCAGGTCGGCAGCGAACAGCGCCGACTCGTCGCCACCCGTGCCGGCGCGGATTTCGACGAACACGTTGCGCGAATCGTCGGCGTCCTTCGGCAGCAGCGCCGCCTGCAGGTCGAGCGTCAGCGCTTCCATCCGCGCCTTCGCCGAGTCGCGCTCCTCGTCCGCGAACGCCTTCATCGATGCGTCGCGCGCGAGATCGTCGGCCGCGGCGAGGTCGGCTTCCGCCTTGCGATATTCGACGTACAGCGCGACCACCGGATCGATTCCCGCCCGCTCCTGCGACAGCGTGCGCAGGCGATCGACGGCGCTCGCCGTTTCCGGGGCGGCGAGCAGCGCGTCGATTTCGGCGAGACGTGCGTCGAATTGCTCGAGTCGGGTGCGTAGCGAAGTCTTCATCGTGGCGCTGCGGGCGGCGGCGGCGCGAAATCTGCGCGCGGCCGCGAAAGGTGGAGGATGCCGGTTCCGGCGAGACGCCGGCGGCAGCGGAGGCGAAGAGCGCCGCTAACGCTCGTGCGGCGTGTCGGGCAGCTTGTAGATGCGCTGGAACAGCGCGATCAATTCGGCGCGCTCGGCATCGCCTGCCTGGTTCAATGCGGCGAGTGGGCCGTGCAACAGCTTGCTGGTGATGCCGCGCGCCAGCGCTTCGAGCACTTCGTCGGGCGCAGTGCCCGATGCAAGCATCCGCCGCGCGCGATCGAGCTCGGTTTGCCGCAGCTCGTCGTGATGGCCGTGCAACGCGCTGATCGTGGGAACGACCGCGCGGCCGTCGAGCCAGCGCAGGAAATGGTCGGTCTGTTCCGCGATCATCGCTTCGGCCTGCACGACCGCTTCGCGGCGCACCTGCAGGTTGTCGCGGACGATGGCCACCAGGTCGTCGACGCTGTAGAGGAACACGTCGTCGAGCAGCCCCGCCTCGGGCTCGACGTCGCGGGGCACCGCCAGGTCGACGATGAACACCGGCGCGTGCCGGCGCTGCTTGACCACGCGCTCGATCAGGCCCTTGCCCAGGATCGGCAACGTGCTCGCCGTGCAGGTGACGATGATGTCGAACTGCGGCAGGCGCTCCGGCACTTCATTCAGCGTGATCGCCGTTGCGCCGAAGCGGTCGGCGAGCGTGCGGCCGCGCTCGAGCGTGCGATTGGCGACAGTGATCGACGCAGGCTTGCGCGCGGCAAAATGCGTCGCGGCGAGCTCGATCATCTCGCCGGCGCCAATCAGCAGCAGGTGCTGGTCGGACAGCGAAGGGAAGATGCGCTCGGCGAGCTTGACGGCGGCCGCCGCCATCGAGATCGACGCGCTGCCGATGTCGGTCTGCGTGCGCACGTCCTTGGCCACTGCGAACGTGCGCTGGAACAGGCGATTGAGCACGAGACCCAACGAGCCCGCCGACTCGGCCGAGCGCACCGCCTGCTTCATCTGGCCGAGGATCTGCGGTTCGCCCAGCACCATCGAGTCGAGACCCGATGCGACGCGAAACGCGTGCGACACGGCCTTGTCGTCCGGCAGCGTGTAGAGATGCGGCGCCAACGCGTCGCCGGGCAGGCCATGCGCTTCGGTCAGCCACTGCGCGACATTGTCCGGTTCGCCGCCGTGAAAATAGATTTCGGTGCGATTGCAGGTCGACAGGATCGCCGCTTCCTTGACCGCGCGCCCGCGCGTCAGTGCACGCAACGCATCGCCCAGCATGTCGGGCGCGAACGCCACGCGCTCGCGCACGGCGACCGGCGCGGTGGTGTGGTTGAGGCCTAGGGCGAACAGCGACATGTCGTGGGGCCGATGGGCTTTCGTTGCCGAAGCATTGGCTGGCGCGCTCGAATAACCCCGGCGCGCGAGCCGCAATTCTACTCCCATTGCCCCGAAAGGATGTCTGAATCGAGGTGTCAACTCGTTGATTCGGGACAGGAATCCCGTCAGCGTTGGGGTTGTCCCTGGTTGCGCCACAGCACCATCGTCGTGAAGCGCAGCCGCGCGGAAATCTGCCGGGCGATATTGAGCAGCACCTGCGCCGCCAGGTCGGGGTCGCGCTGGCGCAGTTTTTCCAGGTCGACGCGCGACAGCGTATAGCCGATCGATTCGACGTCGCAGATCGCCGTGGCCGTGCGTGCACCGCCATCGAGCAAGGCGACTTCGCCGAACACCACGCCGGAGCGAAAGCTGACGATTCGCCGTCCCGCCGCGCGGTCTGCGCCGCTGCCTTCGACCAGCGTGACCGAGCCGCGCACAACCGCGTACAACTCATCGCCGGCATCGCCGCGCCGGAACAGGATCTCGCCCGGCGCAAATCGCCTTCGCTGCATCGACGCCTCGAGGGCGACCCGTTGCGTGGGTGCCAATCCCTCCATCAACGGCAGCTCGGACACCGGCCGCTCGACGTCGCTGCGCACCAGGCCCGCTTGCATCAACGCCGTCCATTCCGTGTGCTCGAGCGCCTGGTCGGCGTCTTCGAACCAGTCGCTGTCCGGCATCGACATCGCATGCCCGTATGCCCGCAATGCCCGCGCATGGCGTCCGCCTTCTGCGATCCCGGCGAGCAGCAGGCGCGTGCCGCCGTCAGCAAGTTGCCGATGCAGCCGCTCGAGCGCCATCGCACCGGATGCGTCGACTGTCCCCACGCCACCGAGGTCGAGAATCACAAACGTCGCGCCGCGCGCGATCGCGCCGACCTCCCGTCTCAGCGTCTCGGCCGTGCCGAAAAAAATCGGCCCGTCGAGCGCCGCGATCTTCACGCGGCTGCCCTGCGCGCGCACCACGGCAGCCTGATCGGCGGGATAGATCCGCCGCGACGGGGTCGTGCCCGCATCGTCGACGCTGCGTATCAGCGAACGGTTGATGCCGGCAATGAACAACAACAGCGAAAGCGCGACGCCGACGCCGATCGACACCACGAAACCGAACACGATCGTCGTCACGCAGACGATCGCGACGATGGCGAGGCTGGAGCGGACCTCGGCGGGATGCTTCCTGGCAATCAACTGGCGCACCAGTCCGGGCGTCCATCGGTCGAAGAGGCCGATCGCGATGATCACCATCACGCCCGCGCTGACCGCCAGCGGAATCACGCCGAGCACCTGCGATCCGAACAGCAGCAACAGCAGCAGAAGTGCAGCGGCGCCCACGACGCTCCAGCGGCTGCGCGCGCCGTCCTCGTAGGCGGTGATGACCAGCGAATTGCTGTAGAGCACCGGCAGGCCGCCGAAGGCGGACGACGCGATGTTCGCGATGCCGAACCCGACCAGCATCCGGTTGGGTGAATATGGGATCCGCAGCGCGCTTTCGGTCGCGGCCGCGGCCAGCAGCGCGTCCAGCGAACCGATCAGCGCCATGACCGCGGCGCTGACGGCCACCTGCGGCAGGTAGGCTGAGTCTCGCGCGAGCGTCGTGCCGTCGAGCAACGATCGCCATGCGTCCGGCAGCGGCCATCCGGAATCCGGCGTCCCGGTCAAGGGTCCCATGTCGACTTTCGGCCACCAACCCAACACCGCCACGTAGACCATCGTCCCCGCGGTCAGCGCAATCAGCGCGGCAGGCCAGTTCGGGCGCTTGCGGGCGACGATCCACATCACCATTGCGGTACCGAGGCCCAGCACGAGCGCGCCCAGGTGTACCTCGCCGAGCACGCGCCCAAGGCTCGCGCCACGCACGACCGTTCCCGACAACGGCGCGATCTGCGCAATCAGGATCAGCACCGCGATGCCGTTGACAAAGCCGCCCACCACCGGCCGCGGAACGTACCGGACCAGCGATCCCATCCCGATCACGCCAAAAATCACCTGCAGCACGCCGCTCGCCAACACGCAAAGTGTCGTCAGCGCCAGGATGTCGTCGATGTCGAGTCCCGTCGCCGCGAGCGAAGCGACCAGCGCCGCAAAGATCAGGCAGGTCGACGTGCGGGGAATCGCATTGCACAGCGCGATGCCGCCAACCAGCGACGCGGCGAGCATGCCAACGATGGCGCCGATGAACGCCGACCGGATCGCATGCGGCAGCGCGTCGTGACCGAGTGCCGCGAACGCAAGTTGCGCCAACGGCAGCAATATCCCGAGCGCCAGCGCCGCGCCCGTCGCACCGCCACGAAATTCCGCCAGCAATTGCTTCGCGCGCAAGCTTTCACCTCAAACGAGTCGGGCCCCGACGAATTCTGCCTTGCCACCTAACCCAGCGCGCCATGTCAGGCCCTGACGAATTCTGCCTTGCCACCTAACCAGCGCGCCATGTCAGGCCCTGACGAATTCTGCCTTGCCACCGAGCCAGCGCGCCATGTGCAGGCGCGCCGCGTCGGGATCCTTCTGCAGCAACTCGTCGGCGGCAGCGCGCGCCACTTCGATCAGCGAAGCGTCGCGCTCGAGATCGGCGAAGCGCAACAACGGCACGCCGGATTGTCGCGCGCCCAGGAATTCGCCGGGGCCCCGGATCAGCAGGTCCTGGCGTGCGATTTCGAAACCGTCGGTGTTCTCGAAGATCACCTTGAGTCGCTGCTTGGCCGTGTCGCCGAGCGGTTCCTCGAACAGCAGGATGCACTGGCTCTCGGCGTCGCCGCGCCCGACACGGCCGCGCAGTTGATGCAGTTGCGCCAAGCCGAAACGCTCGGCGTGCTCGATCACCATCGTCGACGCATTGGCGACGTCCACGCCGACTTCGATCACCGTAGTGGCCACCAGCACGTCGATCGCGCGGTCGATGAACGCCTTCATCGTTGTCGCCTTTTCGGCGGGCTTCATCCGGCCGTGCAGCAAGCCTACGCGCAATGGCCGGGACACGCCGTCCAGCGTCGCGATCTCGCCATAGACGCGCGTCAGCTCGGCGTGCAGCGCCACCGCGGTCTGCAACTCGAGCTTTTCGCTTTCTTCTATCAGCGGGCATACCCAGTACGCCTGGCCGCCCGCCGCGCAACGCCGCGCGACGTGCGCGATGATCTCGGCGCGGCGCTTCTGGCTCGCGAGGCGCGTGGTCACCGGCTTGCGTCCTGGCGGCAGCTCGTCGATCACCGACACGTCGAGGTCGGCGTAGAACGACATCGCCAGCGTGCGCGGGATGGGAGTGGCGCTCATCATCAGCTGATGCGCTTCGGCGAGGCCCTTGCCGCGCAACGCGAGGCGCTGCGCGACGCCGAAACGATGCTGCTCGTCGATGATCGCAAGGCCCAGCGCCGGCATGTCGACGCCCTCCTGGAACAGCGCGTGCGTGCCCACGGCGAGCTGCGCCGCACCCGATGCGATCGCTTCGCGCGCCACCTTGCGATCCTTGGCCGGCAGCGATCCCGACAACCACGCAATCTTCACCGGCAAGCCTTCGAGCCACGCGGCCAGCTTGCGGTAATGCTGCTCGGCGAGGATCTCGGTGGGCGCCATGAACGCCACGGGCCGGCCACTTTCGATCGCCTGCAACGCGGCCAGCGCCGCGACGACCGTCTTGCCGGCGCCCACGTCGCCTTGCAGCAGGCGCTGCATCGGCTGCGCACGCTTCAGATCGTGGGCGATTTCGCGCCACACTTTTTCCTGCGCGCGCGTAAGCTTGAACGGCACGCGCGCGAGCAGCGCCTTGGTCAGCGTGCCGGTGCCGGTCAGCACGGGCGCGCGCCGCTCGGCACGCGCGCGACGGTGCGCCTTCATCGACAACTGCTGCGCCAGCAGCTCGTCGAACTTGAGCCGCGTCCAAGCGGGATGCGTGCGCGCATCCAGCGCCTTCTGCGTCAGCGGCGACAGCCGCGGCGGCGGAGCGTGCAGGAACTGCACGGCATCGCCGAACTTCCACAATTGCCGGCGGCGCACCATGTCCTCGGGAACGACATCGGCGAGCCGCGCGGGATCGGCGGCGAGCGCGCGCGCGATCAGCTTGCGCAGCGTTTCCTGGCCCAGCCCCGCGGTCGTCGGATAGATCGGCGTCAGCCGGTCGGGCAACGGGGAGTCGTCCGTGACGACGGCAAATTGCGGATGCACGATCTCGGGCCCGAAGTGGCCTTCCCGCACTTCGCCGAACACGCGCACGCGCTTGCCCGGCGCCAGCGCTTTCTGCTGGTTGGGATAGAACGTGAAAAAGCGCAGCACCAGTTGCGCGCGCGTGCCGTCGACCTCATCCTCGAGCAGGCAGACGAGTTGCCGCCGGGGCCGGTACTGGATGTCGGTGCTGACAACGCGGCCTTCGGTCTGCACGGCGGCGCCTTCGCCGACGCGCGACATCGGCACCAGTTGCGTGTGATCCTCGTAGCGCAACGGCAGGTGCAGGACGAGGTCTTCCTCGCGGGCGATGTCGAGGCGCGAAAGCTTGTCGGCGAGAGTGTTCGACCGCGCGGCAGGCGCGGCGGCTTTCTTCTTCGGCTCTGCGCCCTTGCGGGCCACGGCAGGCAAGCGCGGGCTACGCGCCCTTGGTCGCGTCGAAGGTCTCGCGCCAGCCGGTCTGCGGATTCGCAGGGCCCGCGCTCAACACCATCACCGCCTCGATCTCGATCTTGCCGCCCTTGGGCAACGCGGCTACCTGGTACGTCGCACGCGCCGGATACGGCGCCTTGAAGTACGTCGCCATGATGTCGTTGATCTTGGTGAAGTCGCCGAGGTTCGCAAGCAGCAGCGTCAGCTTGACGAAGTGATCGAGGTCGCCGCCGGCGGCTTGCGCGATCGCGCGCAGGTTCCTGAACGCCTGGTGCGTCTGCTCTTCGATCGACTCGGGAAGCGCGCCGGTCGCGGGCACCAGGCCCAGCTGCCCGGAAATGTAGACGGTGTCGCCCACGCGAATGCCTTGCGAATAGGGCCCCAGCGCCGCAGGCGCCTGGTCGGATTGCACTGCAGTCTTTTGCATCGTCACGCTCCCGGAATGCGGCGAGTTTAGCAGGGCGTGCGGCGGGTCCTGCGAGGGGCGGCGCGGAGCCGGCGGCGTTTGTCGGCCCACGTCGATTCGGCTATAATCGCCGCTCTTTTGGGGGACGTAGCTCAGCTGGGAGAGCGCCGCGTTCGCAATGCGGAGGTCGGGAGTTCGATCCTCCTCGTCTCCACCATGAATTCAAAGTGATTTTCTCGATAGCTCGCCGACTCATGTGTCGGCGTTTTGTTCTGTAAGTCCACCGTAAGTCCATTTGGGGACAGCGGATTGACTCCGCCGCCCCCTCATTCACGCGATATTGATGCGCGTTTCCTCCCGCGGAGCACTGCGATAGGGTTCCAAGTCCTTAGCACTGAGCTCATCGATCTTGGAATAGTCGATCGAGCCCTTCTTCCAGTACCGAGTTACCGTGACCCCGCCTCCGCTCTCGCTGCTGTGCCGGGTGAGCGCGATCAAGCGCCCTTTCGCATCGTCCAGCGTTCGTTGAACAAAGTCCGCGGCACGCTTTGCTTCGACGAAAACCTTCGCGGCGTCGGTCCACTCGTCGTCGTCCCGTTGACGGATATCGCCCTTGGATAGCGGAGGCGCAGTGCGCTTGGCGAGGTAGGTGGCGAACACATCCCACTCCTTGCGGATGCGCTCCCAGCACTCCTTGTCCGGAGTCACTTCGAGGCGGATGCCCTGACTGCCGTCGAAGATGAAGACGTCCGCGATCTCGGCACCCGCTACCATGAGCTGCTGCTGCACCTGCAACGCGTAGTGCTCAGGAAGCGTGCCGGCTTCTGCCGCCTTCCACAGTGTCGACTCGCGCCCCTTGAACGGGCACTTGATCTCCAGCACTCGATCGCCCGCCAGCGTGATGCCGTCAAGACTCGTCCACCAGTAGAGCGTCAGACCACGCAAGCGGTTGCTCGCTTTCACCGATACCGTATATCCGTACGGTATGTCTGTACACCGGCTCGTGCTGTACCCGTTCCGCTTCCGGCACCCCGTCACAGGCAAGTGGGTGCGGGCTCGGTACGTCGCCGAGCTGCCAGACATCGAGGCGCGATATGCCGAGTGGGAGATCATCGGCGAGCCAGAGATTCGGCTGGTTGACGATGAGGAGCGCTACTTCTCGCCGTTTCGTGAGCGCTAACGCGGCGTACGGGTTAGGCTAATTTGCGGCGCTTGCGCGAGACGCCCACCAAACAACGCAGCGGCAATCGCGGAAGGGCCTATAGCCGCAGCAGTTGCTGGCTACCACTGAGCACGACCCAGAAGTTGATGCCGTCGCTGCACGCACCAAAGGGCGCCGAACCCGCCGCGAGTTGCACGTTGCCGATCAGACTCAGGTCGGCAGCCCGGAACAGTGTGACGCTGTTATTGCCCGGGTTGGTGACCAGGATTCGTTCGCCATCGAAGGTCGCCTGGGCCGGCTGGCTCAGGCGATTGCTTGCGTTGGTGGCGATGGTGGCTACGACCGCACCGGTGCTGGCCTGGACCACCGTGATTGAATTGGCGCTGAAGCTGGGGACCCAGATATTCGTGCCGTCATAGGCAGGGCGGGTCGGTCCGGTCCCAACGGTGACGCTTTGCGCGATGCTGCCGTTGGCGTTGAGCTTGTGCAGTTTGGAGGTGCTGAAGTCGGTCACCCACATATTCGTGCCGTCGAATTGCAGACCGTTCGGACTCGTGAATCCAGCGACCGTGATGGTGCCTGCCACGTCCGGGAATCTGTTGGCGTTGATGGGAATGATCGAAACCGACGAATCGGCTAAGTTCGCCGTCCAGATACGATCGCCGTCGAACGCCAGAGCGACGGGATGAGCGACGAGGTCAACTGCCCCGGCCGCGAGCCAGAACGGCGGCTGCGTCCCGGGCCTGATGAAAATCAGCGCCGGACTCTGGCTGTCGATTGCCCAGACCTGGCCCCTCGCCACCAGGATTCCACCAACTGCGGTGTAGGGGGCCGAAAAGGAAGTTTCGACGGCGGCGTGCGGTTCTCCCGTTGCGCTATGGACGCTGTTTACCGTGTCGCCGTTACCGACCCAGATGTGCTCACCGTCCGATTTGCAAAACAACGCGGAGCCTGAACCGGACAAGGGCACTGCTTGCAGGCCGGTCGACGTCTTGGGCGTGCTCCACTGATCGAGTGCCGCTCTGCGGTTGTTGCGTTTCAGACCCTGGTCCAGCGAGCGTTGCAGAAAGGTCGTCATCTGCACGCGAGGGACCGGATCGTTGGGGCTGAAGGTCGTGCCTGTCGTGCCCTTGGTCACGCCGACAACATACGCTTCCATGATGCCGGGACAGAATGCATCGCCGACTGAAGCCACATCCGTGAACGGAAATGGATAGCTGCCGCTGCCGCACGGATTGTTCGCAACCGCCTCGAAGGACGCGCCGACGAGCACGATGAATGAAAGCGCCGCGCTGACACGCGCCATTCCCGCTCGATGCGCACGCGCTCGTACGCCAGCGGCCGAGAAGTCAAAGGGACGTGCAAGAAAGTGGAGTGAAACATGCATGCCATTCTCCCTGTTGTGGCTCGTTGTTACCGGGATCCGGCGACGCATCCCCCTTCGCGACTGCGACGGCGATAATAAGGGGTATGCGCGTAGTTTGACAGCCTACGGCTTCGGTGTCCGAAACCAGAGCAAGTGTGATCACGTAAAACTGAGCAGGGCCGGATGCGGTTCTAGGGGTTGGGGGTGAGGGTGTTCTCCTTGGGATTTGCGGTTGGCAGGTGCTGACTGGTTGCGTTTCTTCAGTCGATAGCTGTCGTTGCCGGTCTCGATGATGTCGCAGCGGTGGGTGACGCGGTCGAGCAATGCCGTGGTCATCTTGGCATCACCAAACACCTTGACCCATTCTGAGAACGACAAGTTGGTGGTGATGATCAGACTGGCCTTCTCATAGAGTTTCGAGATCAGGTGGAACAACAACGCGCCACCGTTGGCGCTGACGGGTAAGTACCCGAGCTCATCGAGATCGACGACATCGATGAGGGTGAGCCGCTGCGCCAGGCGACCTGGGAGTGTCCTGAATTCTGTGTGTGAGGTGCTCTTCGGTTCTGTGCGGCATCTTACGCTTGGGATCGCGTGAAGCGATCTTGATAGAGGATTGCGAATTGATTCATCGCCGCCTTCCAGTCACGTGCGGCACGACCCCAATCAGCGGTAATGATGCGCAACGCCAGCCAGATCAGTTTGCTGGCGGCATCGTCGGAAGGGAAATGGCCGCGCGTCTTGATGATCTTGCGCAGTTGGGCGTTGACACTTTCGATGGCATTGGTGGTGTAGATCACCCTACGCACCTGCGGTGGAAACGCGAAGAATGGAATCACGTTGGACCAGGCACGCCGCCAGGATGCCACTACCGTGGGGAATCGCAGGTCCCAAGGGCCGGCCCCGCTAAGGCCCCCAGCGCCGCTTCCGCGGCATCGGCGCTGGTCGCCGTGTAGATCGGCTTGATGGCTGCCGCCAGCGTCTTGCGCTCCTTCCAATTTGCGTAGGCCAAGCTGTTGCGGATCAGGTGCACGATGCAGGTCTGCAGCGTGGCCGCCGGATAGACCACCGCCAAGGCTTCCGCCATGCCCTTGAGCCCGTCGGTGACGCGATCAGGACGTCGTCCACCCCGCGGGTCTTCAGGTCATTGAACACCTTCATCCAGAATTTGGCGCCTTCGGTATTCTCGATCCACAGCCCGAGAATCTCGCGGCTGCCATCCGGGCGCACCCCCAGCGCCAGGTACACCGCCTTGTTGCGCACCACGTTGTCTTCGCGAATCTTCACCCGCAGCGCGTCGAAAAAGATCACCGGATACATCGGCTCCAACGGCCGCGACTGCCAGGCCGTAATCTCGGCGAGCACCGCGTCGGTGACGGTGCTGGTGAAATCCGGGGAAACCTCGGTGGCGTACATCTCCATCAGAAAGGCTTGGATCTCACGCACCGTCATGCCGCGCGCGTACATGGCGATGATCTTGTCATCGAACCCGGTGAAATGCCGCTCATGCTTGCCGATCAGCCTGGGTTCGAATTCCCCTTCGCGGTCACGCGGCACCTCGATGCGCAGCGGCCCGTCATCGGTGAAAATTGTCTTGCCACTGCGCCCGTTGCGGTGGTTGCTGGCTGCCTCCGGCTTGTCCTCACCGACGGCATAACCCAGGTGATGGCTCTCATCTCGCCGCCCAAGTCGCGTTCGATCAGCGCCTTCTTGAACGCCCGCGAGGCGTCTTCCACCGCCTCTGCGCTCATCGGCCCCTTCACCAACTGGTCAAGCAACTCCGGTGGAATCTTCGGCAATACCCGCGCTTGCGCGATCGCGTTGTTCTTCTGCATCTTCCTTACTGGCTTCGGCATACATGCTCCGTTGTTTCGTCACGTTATGCCTCGCACACAAAAATTCGGACAGGCCCGGCGACCTTGCTTGCTGGCCGCCTTTTCCTGCTCGAGCCGGTTCACCAGGTCGACGATGTTGAAGAAGCGCGCGCGGCGATGGGTCTCGACCGCTTGAATCGCCAGCGCCAGCCCGAGATGGCTTTTGCCAGTACCCGGGCCGCCGACCAGGACGACGTTGCGTTCTTCCTCGGTAAACCCGCCCTCGTGCAGCATGCGGATCTGCTGCTCGTTGACCGGGGACTCGACAAAGTCGAAGCCGGCCAAGTCGCGATACTCGGGGAATTTGGCACCCGTCATCTGATAGCGAATCGAGCGGGCGTGACGCTCGCTATCCTCCGCCGCCAACAAACGTCCCAGCACGTCGAACGGGGTGCGGCTGCGTTTGATGCCCTCGTCGATGACCTCATCGAAGGCCGCCGCCATCCCGTGTAACTTCAGCGTCTTTAGCTTGAGCAGCATGTCATGGCGTTCCATACGGCACCTCCACGTCACGATGCGACACCGCCATCAACCTCGGCGATGGTGGCGAGAATGGTCACGAACTGGCGATCGCCACCAGCTTTGGCGCAGAGCGGATGCCGCATCTCCTGCAACGTCGGCGGCAGCGCCCAGTCCTTGAACGGCGCACCGTTGCGCAACGCGCCGGGCTTCCTCTCCAGCACCGCCAGGTAGTGCCAGGGATCGAAGAAGGTGCGATCGCGCTCGAAACTGCGCACATGCTCGCCAACGATCTTGCCATCGGCCACCGTCACGATCCGCTCGGCGTAGGTGCGCAGCGACACCGACTTGCCAGCGTAAAGACTTGTGTACACCGATGTACCGTCATGAACAGGGGTGTTATATGCTGTCCTTGCATTCGCAATGCGGAGGTCGGGAGTTCGATCCTCCTCGTCTCCACCAACCATTCGCAATACCGACATCTGCCAGGTTCCTGGACGCCGCCTGGAGCGCGTGTCCCAGGCTTGCGTGCATCTGCGGGATTGCGAACTGCCAGTCAGATCGTCAGATCAGTCGAGCAAAGTCATCCGCGGGGACTTGCCGGGGCGCACGGCGAACACCAATCCTTCGATCGGACTGACCGACTGCCAGATCCGCACACGCGCCGCGGGCGCAAGGTAGAGGCGCTGGCCCGGCTTCACGTCGAACGCGTCGTACCACGCATCCATGTTGCGCACCGTCGACACGCGATAGGTCTCCGGCGCGTGATCGCCGGCCGCCTGCGCTCGCAGCGCATCGTCACGGTACTTGGCGCGCCAGCTGCGTGCAAAGCCGATGAAGAACTGGCGGTCCTGCCGACGGACATCGTCCCTGTCGTAGACATTGTGGCCGAGTGTTCGGCGGTAGGCATCGAAAGCGGCCACCAGGCCGCCCAGGTCGGCCAGGTTCTCGGTCAACGCCAGATTGCCGTCGACGCTCACATCCGGGAACGGCCGATAGGCGGAGAACTGGCGCACCAGCGGTTCGGTGGCCGCCCTATATCGCGTCATGTCGTCGTCGATCCACCAGTGCTGCAAGCGGCCATCGGGCCCATATTCCGCGCCCAGCGTGTCGACGAAGTGACTCACCTCGTGGCCGATGATCGCGCCGATTGAGCCGTAGTTCGTCGCGTCGGATGCGGACGGATCGAACTTGGGCGCCTGCAACAGCGCCGCGGAGAAGTTGTACGCGTTCTGGTGAAACGCGAGCACGGCTCCGGGCCACTGCGGCGCGACGAACCACTCAGTCTGGTCCACCGGATGCCCGAGTCGCGCGACGGCAAGGCCGTAATTGCGCTGCGCGATGCGCCGAAGGTTTCCGAACGCATCGACGGGATCGACCACCAGGCTCGAGTAGTCCTGCCAATATTCCGGATAACCGACACCGAAGTACAGGTTTTTCAACTTCGCCAGCGCGATCGTCCTGGTTGAAGGTGACAACCACGACGCGACTTCGACCTGCCGCGTGAATGCGGCGACGACGTTGGCGGCGATGGCCTGCACCCGCGCCTTCTGCTGCGGCGGAAAGTAGCGCTCGACGTACATCCTTCCCACGGCGTCGCTCATCGCCGATTGCGTCGCCTCCAGCGCGCGCTGCGCACGCTCGGCGGGCTGCTGCGCACCCGCCGCGACACCACGCAAGATCATGGCGTCGGCGAAATCCGCGTGCGGCAGCACGTCGGCATAGCGACCGATCTCGCGAATGCGCAGGTAGTCCTTCCACGCCGGCAGCGGCTGCGAGGCCACCAATTGAGCCGCGCCCGTCAAGGCGGTCGGCTGCCACGCGACGAAAGTCCGCTGCTTTGCCAATCCGGCAGCCGCGAAGAACACGCGCCAATCCATGCCCGGCGCTTCACGCGCGAAATCCGCGCGCGTCCACAGCGTGTCGGTGTTGTGCTCATTGGCCGACGCCTCGGGCGTGGCATGGCTGCGCGCGATCGCGGTTTCCAGCGACATCACGGCCGCGGCCCTGCGCCCAATGTTCGAGGCCGGATTTGCAACGTTTCCGCCCAGCACTGCCAGCGTGCGGCCGATCACCGCTTGGTACGCATCCCGCTGCGCCGCCATGCGCGGATCGGCACCCAAGTAATTCTCGCGGTCCGGCAACCCCAGTCCACCTTGCAGCAAGTAGGCGACGTAGTCTTTCTCGCCGTGATTGCCCGCCTGCACGGCCAGTCCCAGGATGTGCGACGAGTCGTACACGCCCAGGTTCATTGGATCGACATCGGCACGAAGCGCGCTGCCCAGGTAGCGCGTCAGCCCCACCTTGTCGCGAATGCGATCGATGCTGGCGAGCAGCGGCTTCAGCGGCGCGAGTCCTCGCGCGTCGATCGCGCCCTCGTTCAGATAGGCAGCGCGGAAATCGGCCACCTTGCGCGCATCCGACCCAGCCCTTGCCGCGTTGGCGTCGTCCAGCAGCTTGTCCACTTGCCGTCGCGTCGTCTCCGCGATCTCGCCTCCGGCACTCCATCGCCCCTTGCCCGCCGGGATCTCGGTAGCGTCGAGCCAACCGCCGTTGGCGTAGGCGAAGAAGTCGTCGCCCGGAGTGATTTCGGCGTCCACCGCCTCGTCAGGCGCCGAGGCATTGCGCTCGCTGGCCTGCGCGTACACCGCGAACGCGAGTTCGCACGCGAGCGCCAGGGTCAAGGCGGCTGCGCAGGCAGATCGCAGGCGATGGCTGGCGGGAAACACCGGTCTTGGCATGGCATTCGTGTCGCTCGAGGTGACGCCTCAAGGGATGTCGCTCGCGAGGACGCCTCGAGAGCGAGTCAGGTTGCCCTCTTCATTCGGGACGACCCATGCTAGGGATGCCGCAATCCGATGTCGTGCCACCTATCGACGCATTTGGATCAAATTCGGACATCCATCCGATCGCACCGTACGAGGTGCCGGAATTTCTGGTTCAATGCGCCATCCAGGCTACGATGTCCGAAAATGCTTCAGCGTGCCGAACCCATCGATGTGCTTTTCGTCATATCGCCAGACTCGCTGCTGCTCGACATCGCAGGGCCTGCGGAAGCCTTTCGCCTGGCAAACCTGCATCACGCGGCGCTTCGCCTGCCGCCACAGTTTCGCCTACGATTCGCAGGACCCTCTGCGACACTACAAACATCGGTCGGATTGACAATCCACGACCTCGAGCCCCTGCCCGCGCGACTCGATTCACCGACGTGGGTGGTGCTGGTCGGACAGCCGAACGCGCAGGTCAAGCAGGTTACGCAGGCGATTTCCGTCACCGCGCACTGGCTGTGCCGAACGCTTCATGAACCGCTTCTCGCCGCACACCCGGTGCATCGCCTCGTGACGGTCTGCTCGGGCGCGCTGCTTGCCGCGCGCGCAGGACTCCTGCGCAATCGCCGGTGCACGACTCACCACGACATGCTCGATACGTTGCGAACGCTGGCACCCGGGGCACAAGTCGTCGACAACCGCGTTTTCGTCGTCGATGGACCGGTCGCGTCGAGCGCCGGCGTCACCGCCGGAATCGACCTGGCGTTGCACCTGATAGCGGCGGAATGCGGCGAGGCCCTGGCGGCCACCATTGCCAAGGACATGGTGGTCTACCTCAGGCGATCGTCGCGCGACCCCGAGCTGTCACCGTTTCTCGGGCACCGCCGCCACACGCATGCCGCGGTCCACAAAGTGCAGGACGCTATCAGCGCCGAGCCGGAGCGCGACTGGGACATGGCCGCATTGGCAAGCATCGGTCACGTTACCGAGCGCCACCTGCTGCGACTTTTCATCGAGCATGCCGGCGTTTCACCGATGCAGTGCTTGCAGACGATCCGCCTCGAGCGCGCAAGGCAATCGCTCGAGCATGGGGCCACCGTCACCGACGCCGCCGAGGCGTCGGGATTTCGCTCGAGCCTGAACCTGCGCCGCGCCTGGAATCGGCAATGGGGAGGTTCACCTCGCGATGCGCGGCACGCGGAACTGCCGATCACGCCCAAGCCTCGTCCGGCCGCGTCCGCGCGCCGTCCGGGCCTACGGTTGGCGCCGCTTCGATAGGACGTTCTTCCGGCGCGCCGGGCAAGTTCTCTGATTTCGTGCGCAGGCGCGACCCCAAAACGGCGCCACGCCCCCGGTTTTTGTTGCAAGCTCGCATGACGTCGACGCATTGGAGGATTTCATGCGCGTGCATGCTTGCCCGGGAGCGCCTTGCGTCCCATGAGCCATTCGCCCGACGCAGCGCGCCCGCGCGTTTTGCTTGTCGCCACGGCAGGCGATTGGCTCGGCACCGCGCGCGCACCCGAAGCGTTCGCCGCGGCGGGGTTCGAGCCGTGGCTGTTCGCACCACAGGACAGCCTGGCGCGCTTCAGCCGCCACACCAAAGCGCATTACCTCCTCGACGCGCGCACGTCGCTCGCCGCGCAGGCGACGACGATCGCCACCGGTTTCCATCGCCTCGCGCCCGTGCTGCTAGTGCCGTGCGACGACGCCGCGTACGACCTGCTGCGGCACACGCACGGCGCGACGCTCCCCGTCGTGCCCGACCATGTGCGGACGGGTTTGCGCAAGCTTGTCGAGACGTCGCTCGGCGACCCGGCCGGCTTCGCCGACAGCGTCGACAAGCTGCGCTTCGCGATTCGCGCACGCGAGCTCGGCCTCGCGGCGCCACGCTCGATCGCCTGCGCCGGTGTCGTCGACGCGCAGTCCTTTGCGTTGGAGGTCGGCTTCCCGGTGGTGCTGAAGCGCTCGTTCTCGTTCGGTGGCCGCGGAGTCGCCATTTGCCGCGACGCAGCCGAGCTCGGCCACCAGTTCGCCCGTCTCGCGGGCAGCGCCGCGGCCGCGCAGCCACTGCTCGTGCAGGCTCACCTCGACGGCGCGACCTGGTACACGACGGCGCTCGCGTGGCGCGGCGAAATCCTGTGCTGCCAGGCCGTGGAGAGGATCGAACGGCTGCCACGTGGCCCGTCGACCGTTGCCCGCTGTCAGCACGACGAGGCGATGTTCGACGCTACGGCGCGGCTTGTTCGCGCGTTTGGCATGAGCGGACTGATCGCGGTCGAGTTCATCAAATCGGGCGATGTCGCCAGCGCCATCGAGGTGAACCGGCGCGTGATGCCAGGATTGCACCGTGCGCCGCTGATCGGCCTCGACTACCTCGGCAGGTGGGCCAACGTGCTCGCCGGTCGCCCGCAGGGAACGCGCGGACGGCTCGATGCGGGCACATCGCACGTGTTCGTGAACTTCCCGATGGAATGGATGCGCGATCCCGGCAGTCCGTACCTCATTTATCACCCGCCCGACGCCCCGGTCGACGACCGCGGCTTCTCGCGGCGCTGCTGGATCTCGGGCGGAAGGTCAACCAGTTGCGCCGCCACGCCTGACGGTGTTGCCTGTCGTCACGTATCTTGCATCTCTTGTATCCTGCGCAAACCATTTCCCGGAAGTCCCATGGCAGCAAACAAGGTTGCAATCATCACTGCCGGCGGCGGCATGGGCGCTGACGCCGCGCGCAAATTGGCGAGCGACGGATTTCGCGTCGCGATCCTGTCGTCAATGCTGGAGCAATTGCAGCCGTAAAAATCAGTTCAGCGATTCGGCCAGCTCGCGAAGCACCTGCCGCGGCTCCGCTTCGATCGGCGAGCCGTGCGCGACGAGAATGCGCACCAGCGACTCGATCTGCGACCATTGCAGCAGTTGCGCGCGCAACGCGTGCTTGTCCTCGATCATCGCCATTTTCACGACCTTGGGAATTCTCGCGCCCTTGCCGGCGAAGCCGGCGATGTTGAGCAGCCATCCACCGATGCCGTGCGCATTGCGAATGTTGCCGACCACGTCGTTCAGGATCAGTGTCGTGCCGTTCGACGTGCCGACCACCAGCGCGGCCTCTCGGCCACGCGTCCCGGGCACCGTTACGAATTGAACGTTGGGGTCGTCGAACACCGGCGCCGCAGTATCTACGGGCACCGTCTCGGCGACCTTCCGCCTCGCGCCCTCGGGTGCCACGACTTGCATCGCGGGGTAGCGATCCTTCCAGATCTTCGCGTCCAGGCGATGATGATCGCTCGGCACGATCAGGAACGCCGGGGACCCGTACGCCTCGAGCGCGGCCATTTCGTCCTCGTCGAGCGCGATCGCGCTGAAAATCACCAGCCGCCTGTCGCCGAGGCGCGCGACCGTCATGCGCCGCGGCAGCTCCATCAGCGGCATCTGGATCTCGCCGACGACCGTCAGGATGCCTTCGTCGACTTGCGACAGCTTGCCGTGCGGCAGGACTTTCCATTGCTTGAGTGGCGCGGTCATGATCGTGGCCCTCGTGGGAACGACGCAGTCGCTGCGTGGCGCACTGCGCGAGAGTGCGCGCGCCCAAAGCGTCGGGTATCGGCTATCGTAGCGTCGCCTCGCCGCGGATGTCGTCAGGCGCCAGGCTGAATTCCCATCGCGCAACGACGCACCTCGCGTAGGTATATTCCTACGCCGCAATTCGGCCCGCCCCTATCGCCGGCGCAGCTCGATTACGCAATCATTGGGCATGGCGAATTCCCGATGGCGGGAATCCGGTGATTGGAGCGCGCGAAAAATGGGCTGGAGTAACAGCATTCTCAAGTTCGGCAGGGCGCGGCGCCAGGTGAAGGCGCAGGCCGGTGTCGATCAAACCTCGTCGTTCGACCCGCGCGTGGCGTCCGGCCGTGGCATGGCCGTGGATACAATATCCGGCAATCGCGTCGATCCGCAAATCGCGGAAGAAATCAAATTACGGCAAAAGCAGTTGATGTTGCGCTACGTGATGACCATTCGCGCGCGTTGACTCGTGCGTGGGTTGCCTCGCACCTGGTCGCGCTTGACTCGCACTCGACTCCCACTTGACTGTCTCCGCACCCGCAGACGCCTTGCTGCACTGACCACCGGAGTCTAGAGATGAACCTTACGCTGAGTTTTGGCCCGCTCATTTCGCTGATCGCGGGCGTCCTGATCCTGGTCGTTCCGAGGTTACTCAACTATATTGTTGCAATCTACCTGATCCTCATCGGATTGGTCGGGCTGTTCGGCGCCGGCAATATCCATTTGCGATAGCGTCCCGGCCGTTGCGCAAACGAAGAACCGGCGCGTGATCTGCGCCGGTCTGGATTGTGTGCCGTTGTGCCGCTAGGCCTGCGGCTCACCGGCCGGATCCTGTTCCTGCTTTGCCCCGATGATCCGATGAACCGTGGCCGCGAGGTCGGCATACGTGAATGGCTTGGTGATCAGTTCCACGCCGGGATCCAGTCGTCCCTGGTGAACGATCGCATTGCGTGCATAGCCGGTGGTGAACAGCACCGGTAACCCGGGCTGGCGACGGCGCGCCTCGTCGGCGAGTTGGCGTCCGTTCATCCCGCCCGGCAGGCCGACATCGGTGAACAGCAACGAAATGTCGTTGCGTGCATCGAGAATCTGCAGCGCGACCGAACCGTCGATGGCTTCGATCACCGTATAGCCAAGCTCGCGCAGGCTCGCCAGCGCGTGGATGCGCACATCTTCGTCGTCTTCCACCACCAGGATGTGCCGGTCGCGGCTTCCCCGCGGAATCTTTTGCGCCGCAGTCGCCGTATCGGCGCTCTGCTCGTCGCTCTGCAGCCGCGGCAGGTACAGCTTCACGGTCGTGCCCTCGCCGACCTCGCTGTAGATCTTCGCGTGCCCGCCCGACTGGCTGGTGAATCCGTACACCTGTGACAAGCCGAGCCCTGAGCCCTTGCCGATATCCTTGGTGGTAAAGAATGGCTCGAACGCCTTGACCAGAACGTCCCGGGACATCCCGGTGCCGGTATCGCTGATGGCGACGACGACGTATTGCCCCTGCTTGGTGCCGTGGGCAACGGCATACGCTTCGTCGAGGAAGGAATTGGCGGTCTCGATCGTCAGCATGCCGCCGTTCGGCATCGCGTCGCGCGCATTGACGCAGAGATTGAGCAGCGCGTTCTCCAGCTGGTTGACGTCGACCGCCACCCGCCAGATGCCTCCGCCGAGAACCGTCTCGATCCTGATCCCCTCGCCCAGCGTGCGGCGCAACAGTTCCGACATGTTCGTGACCAGCTTGTTGACGTCGATGGATTTCGGGTTGAGCGGCTGCCGCCGCGCAAAGGCGAGCAGCCGCGATGTCAACGTCGCCGCCCGCTCGGCCCCTCGCGAGGCCGACGCAAGCATGCGCTGGCCTTCTTCGTGGACGACGAGGTCACGCCGCTGCAGGATTTCCAGGTTGCCGATGATGATCTGCAACAGGTTGTTGAAATCGTGGGCGATGCCGCCGGTCAACTGGCCGATCGCGTCCATTTTCTGCGACTGCCGCAACGCCGTCTCGACTTTCGCGCGCTCTTCGATCTGCGTGCGAAGCTCGTCGTTGGCCTGGACGAGCGCCAGTCCCTGCTGCTTCAGTCGAGCGTTGGCGCGGGTCAGCGTGTGCTGGGTGATCCCCAACACGAGGAATATGAGCGTCGCCATGACGACGATCAGCGCGATGACGCCGTAGCGCTCGAGCCGCCGCGACAACGGCTCGATGATCGCCTGCAGGTAGACCGCGCCCACCGTGGCCGCGCCCTGCTTGACCGGTATCGCGACTGCAAGCCGATCGTTGTCGACCTGATGCGCGCCGACGTTGATCCTTGCGGGAAATAGCTCGTCGCGGTTGCGCGAAAAGCCGACGAACAGCGACCCGTTCGCATCGTAGACCGCGACCTGGTTGATCTCCGGATCGACCTCGAGCGCGTCGACGTATTCCTGCGCCGCCTTCTGGTCGTTGAACACCAGCGCGGCTGCGACCGTCGATGCGAGGATCGCCGCCTGCGCATCGACCTGCTGCGTCTTGGTTTCCCTGTACGAGCGCTCGTTGTGCGTGACCATGAACGCGCCGGCCAGCAGCAGCAGCAGCACCCCGGTTGCCGTGATCAGCGGCATCAGCTTGGGCGACTCCAGCGCCGGAAGTTTCGGCAACTCGGTCATCGCGACACTCGTGGTTTCATAGGTGAGTTCATTTACGGTCTTGGCCTGACCTTGGCGGCAAGCGTCAGCAGCTTGGAGCTGATCACCAAGTGATTTTGCGTTGCCGCTTCGAGGTCGATCTCGAATCGAACTCGATTGTCCTGTATGACGAAGCCGATCACGCCTTGCACCCGACCGCCGGTCGCCGCGTCGGTGATCGTCAGTACCGGCGCTCCACGCACGTTCTGCATCGCCTCGACGGCCACGCTTTCACGGCCTGCCGCCGCATACAGGATATGGCAGCCGGCGTCGCGCGCCGCGGGCGGCACATGGCGCACGACCACCGGGCGATCTCCGGCTCGCCGCGCGTCAGCCGCCTCGTCGATGAGTGCGCTGACCGGGTCGGCGCCCACGACGCACAACACCAGCGGATCGGTCGCCATGGCGAACGTTCCCGCCGGCCATTCGACGTAATCCGCGAACTTGTAGACATAGGTCGCCTTTACGGCGAATTCGAGGGCGGGGTCCTGCGCCAATGCGTGACCGGCCGCAAGCATCGCGACGCACGCGGCCAGCACCACCGAGCCGGCACCGGCGACTGCCGCGGTTGACCGCCTTGCGCGCATGATCAGAAGGTCCAGCGGACGCCCAGATAGGCACTGCGCGGAATTTCGTGCAACGGTGGCTCGTTCGCCTCCGCGTGATACGCGTGCACGAGGTTCATCCCGGCGAGCGAAACCTCGACGTTGCGCGATACATGCCAGCCGATGCGCACATCGGCTTCGAAATAGCTCGGCACCGACACTTCCTCCAGGCCGCCGATCTGCCTCAGGCCCACGTAGAGCTCGACGTCATGCGGCAATTGCATGTACGAGCGCAGGAATGCCTGGTGCCCCGGGTCATGGCCGAGCACGGTCTGCGTGCCGGCGATGTCGGCTTGGCCAGGCTTCAGGTGGAAGTCCTTGCGCAACAGGCTGACGCCGGGGTCGAGGCGCCACCATGGAAAGAGGTTCCAGCTTGCCCATGCGTCCAGCCCGTACGTATGGCCTTCGAGTCCATTGCCGAACGTGACCGGAAATATGGTCGTCGGCGCGGGCGATGTCGTGCGAAGGTCGGTGTAGTCGTTGTAGTACAGCGAGATCGACGTCGATGCGCGCGGCGTCAGTTGCGTGCGCCAGCCGGCTTCGTATGCGATCAGCTTCTCGGATTGGAAGTCCGGCGACACATCGACGATTCCCGGTGCCATCAGGTCGCGCTCCACCCGCGACGGCGGACGCACGGCGCGGGAGATCGCGGCCCAGAGGAAGTCCTTCGGGCTCGATTGCCATCCGAGGCGCGCACTCGGCATGATCGCCGAACCGCTGAATGTGTTGTGCTCATACTTGGCGCCGAGCGTGAGCTTGAGTCCGTCGCGCAGCGCGATCGTGTCCTGCGCGAATATGTTCGCGAGGTTGAGTGTCTGGCTTTGGGGGACGAGCCGAGCTATGTTCGCGGTGTTGATGAACTCGTCGCTCCAGGTGCGGTAGCCCAATCCCCAGACGATCTGATGAATCGTACCGAGCTTGAACGAGTGCTCGGCCTGCAGGTCGACTGTCCTCACCCTGTCCGAGGAGCCGCCACCCGACAGCGCAACGTCCTTGCGGTCCTGCTGGTCGTAGTACGCCTGAACCTGAAACGTCGACGCGTCGGCAAAACGCTTGTCCCAGCGCGCGAGCGCATCGCCGCCGTTGCGTCGGCCGGAGGGCGTGCCGACCCGGTTCTCGTAGGCGTCGCCCTGAAGCGTGAGGTTGCCGGCGAATGCTGTCTGGTCAGTGCGAAAACCGGCCTGATTGCCGTGGTACGCGTCCATCGCGCTGCTGCCACCATCGAGCCGCGTATCGCCTTCTCCGAACGCCAGCGCATAGACGCGGTAGCTGCCGGAATCGCCGATCTTTCCGCCCCATCGCGCGTCTCCACTCTGCACGAAATCGCCGACCTTCGCATCGACAATACCGGCTTGCGTCAGCGTCGCCGACTTGGTGATCACGTTGACCACGCCGTTCATCGCGTTCGCTCCCCACAGAGTCCCGCCGGGGCCGCTGATCACCTCGATGCGATCGACATCGGTGAGCATCACGTGCTGCTGGTCCCAGAACACGCTGGAGAAGAATGGCGTGTAGACGCTGCGGCCGTCGATAAGCACGAGTAGCTTGTTCGCAGCGTTGACGGAATTCATCCCTCGCGCCGAGATCGTGTAGTCCTGCGAATTGACGCGCGCGACTTCGAGGTTGGGCGCGAGGCGCAGCACTTCCGCGAGGCTCACGGCGCCCGAGCGCCGGATTTCATCGCTGGTGATGACGAACACCGACGCCGCGGCCTGGCCCAGCGGCTCGGCCCGCTTCGACACCGACGTGATTTCGATATCGGCGAGGTCCTCGATCGACAGTCCGCTCAAGTCCTGCAGCGTCTGCGCGCAAGCCGGGTGAACCGACAGCACGATCGCGGCCGTGAGTAACGGCACGGCGAGACGCCTTGCATGGAATCGGCGATTGCGCTTCCGCGGCGCGCGCGCAGCAGGTCCACCCACCGGGTCCGACAGTCGCTCCACGTTTTCACCTCCCCGTGAACACCTGGCGCGCACGCGGCGCGTTACGTGTTTCGAGGCCGGCACGCGGTCCTCGAACGTCGCGCACCCGATCGCGGCACGCAGCGCAATGCTAGTCGACGCGATGTTCGCCGTCGAGAAACAGCGTGAAAAATGGAGCGTGCGTGTTGTGTTTGCCGCAACGCGCGATGTCGAACTACGCGGCGAAGGCGCTATGTAGGGCTCATCCTACAACGCGATCGGACGTCGGCCGATGTACTGTGCTGCCGCAGTGGCGTAGACCACCGCTGCAGCCCTCGTCTTGAAGCAACGGCAAACGGCAGCCCTCGTCTTGAAGCAACGGCGGCCCTCGTCGTGAAGCAACGACGGCCGGCGCCGTGAGCGACGCCGGCGAAGTCGCGAGGCAACGCTATTGCGGCGCGCAGAACCCCACGCCGATGCCGTAGCCTTCGGGCACCCATCCCGCCGCGATCATCTGGGTGCGCACGCCGGCGTCTGTCGTGAACCGGTGGTTCGGCGCGCCACCCATGCCGTTGTTGTAGAGCCGATAGACCGGAATGGTTCCCGCGGCGCAGTCGCCGTTCAGCGCCGGAATCGCGATGTTGAACACCGGACCTTCGAGCTGCCAGTCATGATTGGTAAGCAACGCGTTGTATTCGGCCGTGAGCGCCGTGTAGAAATGCGAGCTCTTCGGCGCGAAAGACGTGCTGAAGAAACGCCAGACCGTTGTTGCCGAAGCCGGCGCGCCCGTCGTCGGGTAGACGTTGAACTGCAGTCCGGTGCGTGTCCAGCCGGGGAATGCGCCGGCATCGAGCAGCGACACTTCACCGGGGATCGACGTCACGAAATACATGTTCCACTCGGCAAACAGGTACTCGATGGCCTTGGTGCCGTCGACGGGCGGCGGCGGCGGCGGACCTTGTCCTTGCAGCGACACGGTCTGGCCGGCGAAATTGGTTGCCGAATTGGTCATCGAAACGCCGTTGCGGTTGATCGAGTGCACGCCGTCGGTCGGCAGCGCCGGGTAGGTGACGACGTCGACATCCGCGTAGTTGACCGTGCCCGCGCCGATCACCGAAAAGAAGCCGTTGGGGACCACGTAGTCCGGCGTGATGAGTCCCAGCGCCGCGAAGCCCTGGGTGCCGATAAGCGCGCGCTTGCCCGCGGTGGGCGCCGCCGTGCAGCCGTAGTAATCGCACATGCCGCCCGGCAAGTTGCCGGGGAAAGTGAACGTCCTGGTCGCGCCGCCACCGATGGCCACCAGCGTGTGGCCGGCCCAGAGATTCTCGCCGTTCGCGCCTTCCGATTCGTGCATCACGAGAAACTGCACGCTGCCATCGGCGTTGGAGTAGATCTGCTCGATCTTGAACGTGTGGAATGTCGCCCAGGCGAGTGGCGCGGCCGTGGCCAGCAATATTGCGAAGACCGCGCGTAGCAATCGTGTCATGTCGTCCTCCGTTGATCCTCGAGCAAACGATCGCGATGCCGGGCCGGCGTGGTGCCCGCGACACGTGGGCAAACAGCAGGCAGCATGCGTCTATTCCTAGTCCTGTCCCGCGGCATGCATCAGGTGGCGCGCGCGCGCAAGCCGCGCGATGACGCTAGCCACCGGCACGTCCAGCGCCTGCGCGATCTCGTCGTAGGCCATGCCTTCGACCGCCACCAGCAGCAGCACTTCGCGCTCGCTCGGCGGCAGGCGCGCGAAGCGTTGCAGCGCACCCGGCGATGTCCCGGGTGCCACCGTCGCCACCTGGCTGATTGGCGCCAAATCGAGCGCCGGGCGACCGGCCGGCGCGTTCCGGTTGACGTATACGTCATGCAGCACCGCGAACAGGCGCGCGCGCAATGTCGCCGCGCGCTGCGGCCGCTGGGGGCCGTCGGTCCAGCGCTGGAGCGTTGCCACCACCAGGCTGTCGGCATACTGCGGATCGCCGGCCAATACCCGCGCGTAGCGGCGCAGCCGGGGTGCCATCGCCAGCAGCTCGCCGGCGCCGGTGGCAGCGAGGGTCATCGCGGAATCGGGTCGGTGCACGGGGCGCCTTGCAGGGTGTCGTCAGCGGTAGATCCCGCGACGGGCGATTTCGGTTCAATCCTGGCTCGAAGCGTGGCCCGCGCAGCGCTTGGCAAAGGCCCGCCAAAGGCGCATCTTGGGGAATAACGCGGCGCGAGCCGTGTTTGCTCTGCACATGCCAGGCGCAGGGTCTTTTCGCCGGTAGGAGCGGGGACAACGCGTCAGCACGTCTACCAGATGCCACCTTCAGGACGCCGCGGATTCCCCGACAGCGCCAGCGCTCCGCGCGACGCGCGGGACGATAACGCCCTGATCGACCGCGTCGCGCACGGCGACGTCCCAGCCTTCGAATCGCTGTTCCGACGCTATCGTCCGCGCCTGCGGCGATTCCTCGCACGTTTTTCGCGGCGCCCGCAGCTGGTCGACGAAATCCTCAACGACACGATGTTCGTCATCTGGCGCAAGGCCGGCACGTTCGACAGGCGGTCCAGGGCGTCGACGTGGATCCTGGGCATCGCGTTGCGTCGTAGCCTGAAGGCGATCGCGGGCATCGATCGCGCGCAGCACCTCCCCGCCTGCGACATCGACGACATCGAGGCGCCGGCGGAATCCGGTCCCGAAGCGCAGGCCGTCCGCAGCGAGCTTCGCGCACAGCTCGCCCGTGCCGTCGAGTCGCTATCCGCCGATCATCGCGCCGTCGTCGAGCTTACCTATTTCGAAGGCCATTCCTGCGCCGAGGTCGCCGCCATCGTCGGTTGCCCGGTGGGAACGGTGAAGACCCGGATGATGCACGCGCGGCGCCGACTGAAGGCGCAGCTCGCCGGGCGTGCGGAGGACGCCGCATGACCGCGCGCATCGTGAATTTGCAGCCCGACGTGCACAAGGTCGTCGACGCGCTACTGCCCTGGTATGTCAACGGGACGCTCGACGAGGACGAGCTCGCGAGCGTGTCGCAGCACCTTCACGAGTGCGCGTCCTGCCGCGCGGAGGTCCACTGGCTTCGCGACCTGCATGCAGCCTGTATCAGCGCCGAAGCCATTCCCGGTGCGCCGCGCGCATTCGGCGGACTGCGCCGCAAGTTCGAACGGCGGCCGCGCGAGGCTACCGTACCGCAGCCCGGGTCACGCGGCGGATTTGGCGGCACCGCCTGGAGCGCGGTAGCCACTGTGGTGGCACTGGTGGCGCTGGTGACCGCGGCGGCCTCCGCACTGCGCGAACCGCTGGACAGCGCGTCGTACCACACGCTCGGCGCAGTCGGCGCCGCGGGCAACAGCACCGGCGCGCTGATCGTCGTGTTCGATCCTTCGATCACCGAGGCGGATTTGCGCCGCGTGCTGCACGAGGCGCATGCGCGCATCGTCGATGGCCCGACACTGGCGAATGCCTACGTGCTCGACGTCGCGCCGGCGTTGCGCGAAGACGCGCTGCACGCGCTGCGCGCGCAGCGCGCCGTGGTGCTCGCCGAAAGACTCACCTCGCGGGACGAACCGTGAGCGCCCGCCGCTGGTTTCCGCTGATGTTGTGCCTGGTGCTTGCCGCCTGCGCGGGACAGGCCAGGGAAACGGCCGCTGCGCGCGACGACGAGGCGTCGGCACGGCAACTGCTCGTAATGCTGCGGCTGCCCGCTGCGCACTTTCGCGCGGACGCCCCCTACGCACCGGACTACGGCGCGACCGGACATGAGGCACGCCGCCGCGTGGCCGATGCGCTGGCGCGCCAATATGGGCTGACGATCGTCGACGACTGGCCGATGCCGTCGATCGGCGTCGATTGCTTCGTGATGCAGGCTACTGGCCAGGCGCCGCTCGCGCCACTGGTCGAACACCTGTCGGCGGACCCCCGCGTGGAGTCGGCGCAGCAAGTGAACCTGTTCGACGTGCTGGGCGACAGCGATCCGCTGTACGCGCTGCAGCCGAGCGCTATGCAATGGCATCTGTCCGACCTTCACAAGATGACGACCGGCAAGCGGGTACGGGTCGCGCAGGTCGACAGCGGTGTCGAGCTCGATCATCCCGATCTCGCCGGCCAAGTCGCGCTCGCGCGCAATTTCGTCACCGGCCGCCCCGAAGCCGGCGAAATGCATGGCACGGCCGTGGCCGGCATCATCGCCGCGCGCGCGGACAATGGCATCGGCATCGCCGGCATCGCGCCTGACGCCACGTTCATCGCGTTGCGCGCATGCTGGGAAAACCCGGGACGCAGCGCTACCGCCACCTGCAGCAGCTTCACGCTCGCGAAGGCGCTGCAGTTCGCCCTCGACGAGCGTGCCGACGTGATCAACCTCAGCGTCGGCGGACCGCGCGACGTACTGCTCGCGCGGCTGCTGGATGTCGCGCTGTCCCGCGACATCACGGTGGTGGCCGCAGTGGATCCGAATGCGAGCGACGGTGGATTTCCGGCTTCGCATGGAGGGGTGCTGGGCATCACCGCCGACGGCATGCAGCGCGGCAACGGCAGCGGCAAGTTCCTCGCGGCGCCTGGAAGGGAAATTCCGACCACGCTTCCGGGCCACAAGTGGGGGATGGTGAGCGGCTCGTCGTTCGCCGCAGCCCATGTGACCGGACTCGTGGCATTGTTGCTGCAATTGTCGCCCAAGGTGCAGCCCCAGCAGCTGCGCAGCGTGCTTGCCTACCGGGAAGTCCCTGCGCTCGCGACCGACGCCATTGCCGAAAAACCGATCCTCGTCGATGCTTGTGCCGCGGTTGCCCGGACTGCGGGCACCTGCGCTTGTGCATGCGCCGCGGGACGCCGCGCGTCATTGCAGAATCCGTAATCGCGTGTGGCCGGCGTGCGCTGCTGGCCTCGCGCTGTGGGCGATCGCGAGCGATGTCCTCGCCCAGTTTTCGGGCACCGCCAGCGTCGTCTCCGACTATCGCTATCGTGGAATCTCGCTTTCCGGCAACAAGCCCGCCGCGCAGGCCGGCGTCAACTATGACGATGCGAGCGGCTGGTATGTCGGCGCGTTCGCATCTACAGCCCGATCAGCCGTCGACGGCCGTCGCGGTGTGCAGGCGATTATTTCCACCGGTTACGCGGCGCGCCTGCCGTCCGGATTGAGCCTCGAGGCCGGCGCCGACTACTCGGTGCTGAGCGGCATTTCGAGCTACGACTACGCTGAAGTGTTTGCGGGATTCGCTTTCAGCGAATTGAGTGCACGCCTCTACTATTCACCACGCTATTTCGGCCGCGATTCGAAAGCGGCTTACGCGGAAGTGAACATCGCGCACCCGTTACAGGACAACGTTCGCGTGCTTGCGCATGCCGGCGCCTTGAGCGCCGACGCCGATGCGCGCCAGGGTTACACCTACAGCAGCCACACGGGCCCGCAGTTCGATGCCGCTGCCGGTGTCGCGTTCGATTGGCAGGGCTTCAACATCCAGTTCACCTGGGTGCAGGTGAATCACGTGAGCGGCGCCTATGCGCTCGACGCAACATCGCGACGCCGCGGCGCCGTGTTGTCGGTGTCGCGCGCTTTCTGAGCCGCCTTGGTCATCGCCGCCGCGGTCATCAGTAGCTGGGTGGCGTTGTAGAATGAATCAGCGCGAATTCCAATCCCGAGGAGGCGGCATGCAACGCAAAACGGCGGGCGATTTCCCGCCCGAAGTCCTGAAGCTGTTCGATGGTTACATCCACGGCAAGCTCCCCCGCCGCGATTTCCTGGAGCGCGCCGGCAAGTACGCAGTCGGCGGCTTCACCGCCGCGGCAACGCTCGAGAGCCTGTCGCCCAACTATGCGCTGGCGCAGCAAGTGCACAAGGACGACAAGCGGATCAAGACCGAGTACCTGTCCTATCCGTCGCCGGCGGGCTCGGGAACGGTACGCGGATATTTCGCGCGGCCCGCGAACCCGACAGGCAAGCTGCCCGGCGTGCTCGACTATCACGAGAATCGCGGCCTCAATCCGTACATCGAGGATGTCGCGCGCCGCCTCGCGGTGGACGACTTCGTCGCATTCGCGCCCGATGCGCTGTCACCGGTCGGCGGCTATCGCGGGGACGAGGAAAAGGCAATGAAGCTGTTCTCGGACCTCGACCCCAGAAAGCGCAACGAAGACCTGATGGCCGCCTACGGGTTCCTGAAATCGCGACCCGAATGCTCGGGCAAGATCGGCGCCGTCGGTTTCTGCTTTGGCGGCACCATCGTCAACAACCTGGCGGTGCGCATGCCCGAGCTCGCTGCGGCGGTGCCATTCTATGGCGGACAGCCGAACGCGGCCGACGCCGCCAAAATCAAGGCGCCGATGCTGATCCACTACGCCGGATTGGACGAGCGCCTCGCTGCCGGATGGCCGGCGTTCGAAACCGCGCTCAAGGCCGCCGGCGTCAACTACCAGATGTTCATGTATGCGGGGGCCAACCACGGCTTCCACAACGACACGACACCGCGATACGACGAGGCCGCGGCCAAGCTCGCATGGTCGCGCACGCTCGCGTTCTTCAACGAGCACCTGCGCAGTTAGGCGGGCTGTCCGGCCGCCCCGGCACTGCAATCGCCGGGACGTCGATGGATCACCCAAGACGCCGCCAGCGGACATTCAACCTCTGCAGCGCATTTCGCCTACATCGTTTTCGGTCCCAGTCCCACGGTGACCGCCGCATGATCGCGGCATGATCGGCGCACCTAATTCCACCATCAGGGGCTCCCATGGTCACCACCGCAATTCCGGTTGCCGACGCAGGTCGGCATACAACAGGCGTCGCACTGCAAGGCGGCGAGTACGCAGGTCCGAGCGGCGTGTCGTGGGCTGCCATCCTCGCGGGTGCCGCAGGCGCTGCCGCGCTGTCGTTGATCCTGTTCGTGTTGGGCAGCGGCCTCGGCATGACGATGGTGTCGCCTTGGGCCGACCGTGGCGTCGCTGCCACGACCTTCGGCATCACGGCAATCCTCTGGATAACGCTGACGCAACTGATCGCCTCGGGCTTTGGCGGATACCTCGCCGGCCGCTTGCGTACCAAATGGGCATCCATCCACACCGACGAAGTCTATTTCCGCGACACCGCGCACGGCTTTCTTGCCTGGGCCATCGCCACGCTCTTCACCGCGGCGCTGCTCACTTCGGTGATCGGGTCGATGCTCGACACCGGCGTCAAGGGTGTCGGTGCATTGGCGGGCGCTGCCGCAGGAACCGCCGCCGGAACTGGCGGGGCGGCTGCGACAGCCACCGATACCGGCACAGGCTCGACCGGTGGGGGCATGCCGATGGGCAACGCGTCGTCGGGCCGCACGTCGACGCCCTATTTCGTCGATTCGCTGTTCCGCAAGGACGCGACCAGCGCAGCGGGTACAACCGCCAACGCCGGAAGCGACGGCGACAACGGCGCCATGACGGCGAACCGCGCGGAAGTCGGGCGCATCTTCGCCAACAGCCTGCGCAGCGGACCGTTGCCGGCGGACGATCAGCGTTACGTCGCGCAGCTGGTGGCACAGCGCACCGGCTTGTCGCAGCAGGATGCCGAAAAGCGCGTCGGCGACGTCTATGCGCGCACCCAAGCGAAGCTGAACGAGGCGGAGACCGCCGCCAAGGACGCCGCGGACAAGGCGCGCAAGGCGTCGGCGTACGCGTCGCTGTGGCTCTTCATTTCGTTGCTGCTTGGCGCATTTGCCGCAAGCTTCGCCGCGACACTTGGCGGCCGGCAGCGTGACATCTGAAACCTTGCACAACCTCGTTCAACTCTATTCTTAGGAGCGAAAAATGCGTTCTTTGATTCTTTTTTTCCTGGGCATACCGATCCCTATCATCATCCTGATCGCTCTTTTCATGCACTGAGCTGACCCGCGGCGGCGCGCCGCAAAAGCGTGCGCTCCCCCGCATCAGCGGCAACCCGCCATTTTTTCCGAAGGACTCACGATGTTCAGCTTCACCGGCACAGGCGACACCCTCGACGCAATTGCGCTGCTCAAGCAAGACCACGACGAAGTGGACACGATGTTCAAGGCCTACGAATCGCTGGCCGACGGCGGCAAGGTCGCGGACAAGAAGAAGCTCGCCGCACAGATCTGCGACGCGCTCAGCGTCCACGCGACGATCGAAGAGGAGATCTTCTATCCCGCGGTCCGCCGTGCGCACGACGTCAAGAAGGACCTCGTCGACGAAGCGGCGGTCGAGCACCAATCGCTGAAGGACATCATTGGACGCCTGCGAAAGGCGCCGGTCACCGACCCGCTGTACGACGCCGGCGTAAAGGTGCTGGGCGAATACGTCAAGCATCATGTCAAGGAAGAGGAAAACGAGCTCTTCCCCGAGGTCAGGCGCAGTGGTCTCGACCTCGATGCGCTCGGCAAGCAGCTGCTGGAGCGCAAGGCGCAACTCACGAAAAAAACCAGGACCACGAAATGAGTTGCCGCCCGATTGGGCGGTCCCTCGGGCTTTGGCTCGATCTCGCGCTCAGGACGCAGGAAATGATGATCGCGTCCGCAGCGGTCATCGGCCATCGCACGACGCGCATGGCCAAGGCCGGGGTCGTGCCGCCCGCACGCGATCAGCGCGAATTCACCCGGATGTGGCAGGAAAAGATCGACGCCGGCACGCAGTCGATGGCGGCGATGTCGTCCGGTACGACGACCGCCGACTATGCGCTGGGATCAAGGGCGTTCGCGGCGATGGCCCGCAATGCCGCCGCGTTTTGGTCATTGGCAGGCAGCAGGACGCCGGGCCAGTTCGTGGCGCGCCAGGCGACGCTGGCGCGCGCCCTCACCGATTCGGTCGCCAGCGCAAACGCCGCGTCGGGCAGCGCCGCCCGTCTGGCGCACCGCGGCATGAAGCCGTTCCATGCGACGAGCACCCGCAACGCCAGGCGGCTCGGCAAGCGATGATTCTTCTAGCCGCGGCTCACTAGCCGTTGCCAGGCGCGAAGCCTTGCACGCCGAATTGCCAGAACAGGAACGCGAAGATATCCGCGCGCTCCTGGTAAGCCTGCGTCTTGGTCGAGCCGATGCCATGGCCGGCGTCGTAGTCGATGCGTAGCAGGATCGGCTTGCCGCTCTTCGACGCGGCCTGCAATCGTGCCGCCATTTTCGCCGCTTGCCACGCGTCGACGCGCGGGTCGTTGATGCCCGTCGTCAGCAACACTGCCGGATATTTCTCACCGTCCTTGATGTTGTAGTAGGCGCTCATCGCGTAGAGCGCCTTGAACCCTTCGGCGTCCTTGGCCGAGCCAAATTCGGGGATGTTGGGCACGCCGTTGGCCGATTGCTCCATTCGCACCAAGTCCGACGCGGGCACTTCGTCGATCGCCACGCCGAACAGGTCAGGACGCTCTGTGATCGAGCGCCCGACGAAAATTCCGCCGGCGCTGCCGCCCATGATCGCCATTCTCGGCGCCGATGTGTACTTGTTGGCGACCAGCCACTCCGCACAGGCGATCGCATCGCGCCAGGTGTTGGGCTTGGTCGCCTTGTAGCCCGCCTTGTACCAGTCTTCGCCGAACTCGCCGCCGCCGCGCACGTGCGCCACCGCGAGCACGCCGCCCCGCTCGAACCACGGCAGGAACGTCGGCCGGTAGAACGGCGTCTGCGAAATCCCGTACGCGCCATAGCCGTACAGGATCGTGGGGTTGCCGCCGTCGAGCTTGATGCCGCGCTTGTGCACGATCGACATCGGAATCATCGTGCCGTCGGCGGCGCGCGCCTTGACTTCGGTCGACACGAGGTCGGTCGGATTGTCGTACGGTCCGGACGGCTGGAGCCTGGTGTCGGCGACCTTGCCGGTGCGCGAATCGTAGGCGTACCAGCCGCCCAGCCTGGTCCAGCCGCCCATGTAAAACGCGAGCCCCGGCTGCCGCGGATCCGACGCAATCGAATCGATGTCGCCGGCGAACGGCAGCTGCAGTTTCTTCGCCCTGGCACCCGGCGAGTATTCGACGCGCATCATTTCGCTGATGCCGGCATTCATCCGCCGCACGTACAGCGCATCCTTGGCGGCCGCGACGCCGGTGATCACCGACTCGCTCGCGGGCAACACGACTTCGGCGTGCGCGAGATCGGGATTGGCGAGCGACACCTTGAGAAGCTTGAAGCGCGCCGCATCCTTGTGCGTGATCAGATAGGCGTTGTCGCCGACGATCGCGCCGTCGGTCACGTCGTCGGAAGTGGCCGTGACCTGCGTCCACGGCGTGTCGGCTCCGGCCACGGCGGCCAGCGGCACCGCGTAGAACTTGACTTCGCGCTGCACGCCGTTGACCACCGCGCCGATCAGGTAACGCGAGCCGATCGGGTTGAAGGCGAATACCAGCTCCGTCGGGGCGATGTTGGTGGTGCCGACCTTCGCGCCGAGCAACGCGACATCCTGGTCGGCGGTTGTGCCGAGCTTGTGCAGAAAGACGCGCTGGTTCTGGTAGCGATCGGTGACGGGCGCATCCGCGCCGAGCTGCTGCAGCCGGCTGTAGACCAGCCTGTTATCGGGAAGCCACGACGGGCTGCCGTACTGCGCGCGATCGATCACGTCGCCCGTTTCCTTGCCGGTGGCGACGTCGACGACGTGCAACACGCTATTCTCCGAGCCGCCGATCGAAACGCCGTAGGCGAGGTACTTGTTGTCCGGCGAAGGCGCGTAGTAGTCGATCGCGTTGTGCTTGCCGTCGGTCATGCCGAGCGCATCGGGGTCGACCAGCAGCCGCTCGGCGCCGGCATATCCGCGGCGAACGTAGATCTTGGGAACGTTCTCGTTGGCGAGGCGCTTTTCGTAATAGATGTACTCGTTCGATACCTGCAGCGTGGTGACGCGCGCGGACGCGGCGTCGCCGTACTTGACGATTTCGTCGTAGATCCGCTGGCGTTGCGGGATCTTGTCAAGCGTCGCGCGCGTGTAGTCCGCCTGCTGCCTGAACCACTTGGCGACTTCCGGATCCTTGGCGTTTTCCAGCGCGCGATAGGGATCGGCGACGTTGGTTCCGAAGTAGGTGTCGCTGGCCGTGCCGGGCGCAATAGGGGGCGGGGATTGCGCGAGCGCGCTTGCCGCGGCAAGACACGAAACGATCGCAGTCAGCAGGCGTAGAAAGAACATGTCGACTCCACGAAACCGATGTGAAGCGAGCATTATCCATCAACGCCGCCGCGATTCACTGGCCTGACCGGTTTGGGGTGAATGGGCAGTCTCGGTCAATTTTTTTCCCGGACCGAGATCGCATGATTCGGGAAGGAAAGGCCCGCCGCGCTAATACACGTCGCGCAGATAGCGGCCGGCGCGCGCGAGATCCGCGAGCCATCGCCGCGCCGCGACGTCGTCCATGGCGCCTTCGGTGCTCGCGATTTGCCGCAATGCGAGGTCGACGTCGCCGGCCATCCTCTTGGCATCGCCGCACACATACAGGTGCGCGCCGTTGCGCAGCCAGCGCCACAACTCCGCAGCCGCTTCGAGCATCCGGTGCTGGACGTACACCTTGCTCGCCTGGTCGCGCGAAAATGCGAGGTCCAGGCGCGACAGCACGCGGCGCTCCGCAAGCGACTCGAGTTCGTCGCGGTACAGGAAATCCTGGTCGCGCCGCTGGTTGCCGAACAACAGCCAGTTGCGTCCCGGCGCGCCCGAAGCGGCGCGTTCCTGCAGGAATGCGCGGAACGGCGCGATGCCTGTCCCGGGCCCGATCATGATGACGGGGGTCGCGGGATCGGCCGGCAGGCGGAATCCGTGCGAGCGCTGCACGAACACCGACAGCGGGCGCCCGGGGCGTAATGCGTCGGCGAGAAAGCCGGACGCGGTACCCTGATAGGTCCGGTCGTTGCGGTCGTAGCGCAGCACGCCGATGGTCAGGTGCGCCTCGGCGGGGTGCATCCGTTGCGACGATGCGATGGAATACAGCCGTGGTTGCAGCCGCGACAGCGCCGCGACGAAATCACCGACGCGCGGACGCGCGGACGGGAACTCCATCAGCACGTCGAGCACGTCGTGCACGCCGAAGGCGTCGGCTTCTGAATCGTCGTCGGCCAGGCGCGCGAGGCGCGCGCGGTCGACGCTGTCCTTGGCTTCGCCGGCGAGGCATCGATAGAGCGTGTCCCCCGGCGCGCGCAAGTCGCACTCGCGAGTCAGTGCCTCGCGCGCGCTGACGACCGCGCCGTCGCAGAGCGTCACGGCTTCCGAGCCCCGCGCCTTGAGGATCGCGAGCAGCAATTCCACCTCGTCGGGGTTATTGTGCGGCCACACCCCGAGCGAATCGCCCGGCTCGTATGCAAGTCCCGTGTCGCCAAGATCGATGGCGATGTGATGGGTGGCCTTTTCCGCCTCGGCGGCCGATAGCGGCACGCTGGATTTCATTCTCGCAATCACTGCAACGTCGCGGCCATAGCCGCGTTGCGGAACCGGAACCGGGGTGGTGGCGATCGCTTCGATCGTGCCGCGCTCCTGCAGCAACAGGCGAATGCGCTTCGCCGTGTCGCGCCCGCCCGGTACGCACTTGCCGGGATCGCTTTCGCGGCCATCGGCGATCGCAGCGCCATACGCGCGGCAATCGTAGCCGCACTGTCCGCAATCGAGCTGGCCCATCGCCGCCATCAGCCGGGCGGCGAGCGGGCGGCCAACCGCGAGCTGGATGCGTTCGGTCAGCGGCAACGTTGGGTCGTGCCAGGGAAAGTCGTCGGCTTCGGCAAGCGCGCCCGCCGCCGCCGGCAACCCGCTCGACGTCGCTGCGGCCAATGCGTGTTCCATGCCGAGCAGCCCGGCGATGAAGCCGTTGAGCCACATCCGCTGCGTTTCGCTGAACGGCGCGTTTTCGGGGACCAACGCAGGTATGGCGAGCGATGACATCTAACGGCCCGTCTTTCGTCAGGCGGCGAAACGCTTGGCGCCGGCGTCAGTCGTGGCGAAGCGGTGCAGTTCGTCGGTCGAATGCGCACGTGCGAAGGCTTCGAACGTCTCGTCGGCGCGGGTGCGACGCGTAAGCCACGCGGCGAGCAAGCGCTCGAGCGCAAGCGGGACGTCCGCCACTTCGACATCGCGCAGGAACTCGCGGCCCAGCCCTTGCGTTTCGCCGAATCCGCCGCCGGCGTAAAGGTGATACGCGGCGATCTCGCGATCGTCGTCCGTCACCACCTTGGTCGCGAGCAGCCCCAGGTCGCCGACGACATGTTGCGCGCAGGAGTGCGGGCAGCCGGTGACGTGGATGTTGAGCGGCAGGTCGACGTGGAGCCGCGATTCCAGGTGCGCGACGATCGCCAGCGCATCGCGTTTGGTGTCGCCGGCGGAAAACTTGCAGCCGGCGCTGCCGGTGCACGCGACCATTCCGGCACGCACCGCAGACGCGCGCGCCGTGAGGCCGATCGCCTGCAACGCGGACTCCACCGCGAATTCATCGGACGCGGCGAGGTCGGACACGATGACGTTCTGCCATACCGTCAACCGCAGCGCGCCGCTGCCGAACGTTCGCGCGATGCCGGCGAGGCCGCGCATCTGCGCTGCGCTGATTCGGCCGGCCGGCAGCACGACACCGGCGTAGACGCGGTGCGGATCGCGCTGCGGATGAAATCCGGCGTGCGCACCGCGGCGGCGCGGTGCGCGCGGCGCGCATTCGCCGAGCGACAGGCGCGGCAACGCCGTGCCGAGCTCGGACTCGACTGCCGCCAGGAACGCCTCCCGGCCCATCTTTTCCAGCACGTACTTGAGGCGTGCGCGCTTGCGGTCGCTGCGATCCCCGTGCGCGATGAAGACGCGGAGGATCGCGGTGGCCACGTTCGTGCATTGCGAGGGCGCGATCGCCACGCCGAGATCCGCCGCGAAGTCGCCATGGCCGGTGATCCCGCCCACGGCCACGCGAAAATGCACGTTCGCCAGGCTGCCATCCCGCGCCAGCGCTTGCCTCGCGGCAAAGCCCAAGTCGTTGGTGTCCTCGAGCGCGCCCAGCGTGCCGCCGCCATCGAACGCGACGTTGAACTTGCGCGGCAGTCCATAGAGCTCGCGGTGGTTGAGGATCGCATGATGCAGCGCGAGTCCGAGCGGGCGCGTGTCGTGGATTTCCACGGGATCGATACCCGCCGTCGGGCTGCCGGTGATGTTGCGCACGTTGTCCGCGCCCGCGCCGCGCGACGTCAATCCGGCCTCGGCCAGTCCTTGCAGCAATTGCACTGCATCGGCGGCGCCGATTTCGCGGATCTGCAGGTTCGCGCGCGTCGTCACATCGGCGTAGCCGCCACCGTGGCGCTCGGCGAGATCGGCGAGCGCGGCGAATTTTCCCGCATCGAGGATGCCGTTGGGGATGCGCAGCCGGCACATGAACGCATCCTGCGCCGGCGCCACCTGGAACAGGCCGTGGAACTTGTAGCGATAGACGTCGATGCCCTTGGGAAACGCATCCCGCCCGGCATTGGCGACAAGCTCGTCCCACATGTCGAGCGGTGGCAAGTCGCGCTTCGCTTCTTCCTCGCGCGTCAGGCCGCGGCCGGCGGCGATCGTGCGTTCGCGCGCAGCCTGGTGAATGCTTTCCGGGCCGGCGCCAACGGGCGCCGACACGGCGGTCGACGATGCGGCTGACGCCGTGCCCGCCGCGCGCGCCACGGCCAACCCGCGGCCCACGCCCTCGAGGAACGCCTTCTGCGCGTCGCTGAAGTCGCCCATTGTCACGCGGCGCGCAGCAGCGGCGACAGCGCGTCGGCCGCCGGCAACGCGTCGTGCGCGAGCGCGACCACGTCGCCGATCACCAGCAGTGTCGGCGACTTCAATCCCGCCGCGATCACCCTGGCCGCGAACGTGGCGAGCGTCGCGCGCACGTCGCGCTGTCCGGGCAGCGTGCCGTGCTCGATGGCGATGGCGGGTGTGGAAGGCGGCAGGCCGCCGGCCAGCAGCCGTGCGGTGATGCGCGGCAACCGCGCAAGTCCCATGTAGACGACGAGCGTGGTCCGCGCACGGGCGAGTGCGACCCAGTCGGGCTCGTCGCCTTCGGCGGTGTGTCCGGTGACGAACGTGACACCATGACTTGCGCCGCGGTGCGTCAGCGGGATGCCCGCGGCCGCGGGCACCGCCATGCCGGCGGTGATGCCGCTGACGACTTCGCAGGCGATGCCGTGCCGCGCGAGGGCCGCAACCTCTTCGCCGCCGCGCCCGAACACGAACGGATCGCCGCCCTTCAACCGCGCCACGATGCGGCCCTGGCGCGCCAATCGCACCATCAGCCGCTCGATTGCGCGTTGCGTCGTCGAGCGCTCGCCGCCGCGCTTGCCGACGCTGATGATTAGCGCGTGCGGGCTCGCGTGCACCAGCACGCGCCGGTCGACCAGGTCATCGACCAGCACCACGTCGGCCCGCGCGAGCCGTCGCGCCGCCTTGATGGTGATGAGCTCGGGATCGCCCGGGCCCGCTCCGATGAGATAGACGGTCGGCCGCACGTGTCAGTCGCCTTTCGCGGGCGCGGGTGCGGAAATCGGCAGCGGCGCGCCGCCAAAGCCATGCGTTGCGACCCAGTACGCGCCGCCGACGAACAGGCCGCCGCCCACCACATTGCCCAGCGTGACCCACAGCAGATTGTGCACGGCGCCGGCAAGCGTGACCGTTTCCGGATGCGTGCCGGCGAGCGCCAGGCCCAGCACCGTCATGTTGGCGACGCTGTGTTCGAAACCGCAGGCGATGAACGCCAGCAGGCACCAGAAAATGGCGATGCATTTGGCCGCGTCGGAGCTCACGCGCGCCGACATCCACAGCGCGAGGCAGACAAGCCAGTTGCACAGCACGCCGCGCGCGAACAGCGCGAGCGCAGGCGCATTCATCTTCGCCGCCGCGACGTTCATCACCAGCGTGTCGGGCGCTGAGAGCATTCCGCCGCCGCCGCCCGCCTGGAACAGCGCGACCAGCACGAGCGCGCCCGCGAGGTTGCCCACCCACGTCATTCCCCATGACGCGCCGATGTCGCCGAAGCTGCCGTGGCCGTCCAGGCGGCGCACGATCATCAACATCGTGTGACCGGTGAAGAGCTCGGCGCCCGCCAGCACGACCAGCGTGAGTGCGATGCCGAACGTCGCGCCCATCACCAGCTTCTGGAATTCCTTCGGGACCTGGCTGCCGAGGGTGAAGATCAGCAGGATGCCCATGCCGATGTATGCGCCGGCGAGCATGCTCGCGACGAAGAACGCGCCGGGCGAGCGTCGCATCGATGCGACCTTGCGATCGGCCGATTGGGTGAAGCCTTGCAGCGTGTCTGCATACATTTGCGGTCCCCGGCCCGAGTTGGATGAATGCCTGTTCGCAAGCTCCGTGCCGCAGGGCCGCCAAGCGATTAATTCCTTGAAATGATTGGAAATGACGCATTCGCGGCGCGGGATTCGAGCATTTCCCCGGCACCATCGCAGTGCAGTGCACCATCGCCTGCACTGCTAGCGTGCATCGGCGGCGCGACAACCGGCGGCCTTTGCCTTCGCGCCGGTGCAGCGATATTTCCCTGCACGTCAAGCTGGTGCATGATGCCGACCACTGGGCGAGAGCGCTGCCGGCAGAAGAGGCCAGTCCAGTGGCTGGTTGATCGAGCGTTTCGCGGTCCCACACACCACAGGGAGGCAGGAAAATGAAACTGCGTCAGCTTTCGAACGTCGTCATCGGCAGCGCGCTGCTCGCGATCGCCGGATCGGCCGCCGCCGCCGATATCAAGGGTGCGGCGATTCTCGACCACCCGTGCGGCAAGGTCGCGGTCAAGCACATGGGCCTCGTGCATGACGGCAAGATGGACGACGCCAACAAGCTCGGCAGTCCGGAAATGCAGAAGCAGTGGATGGTCATGCCCGCGAAGGACCGAACGATGATGTCCGGCATGATGAAGGAGATGTCGGTCACCGAGCAGCAAATGGCCACGGACATCAAGGCCAACGGCGTGCTGGCGGTCAACGGACCCGCGGCCACGCTGACCATCAAGAAGACGCAGCAGGACAAGAACGGCAGCAGCACCAGCACGACCACGCAGAACTACCAGATCGCCGGCGCAAACTGCATGATCGTCAGGTAATTTCGACCGGCTTGCCGCGCCGCCGCGCCCGCCCGGGTGGGGCGGTGTGACGTGCGGCATCGGATCGCTGCGGGTTACCGGGAATTCCCGGCTCTGCGCGCTATTGGCGTCGCGGGGCCCATTGTCTCGCAGTCGCGGTCGCGCCGCCTCCTTGCCGTTCACCCCAAACCTCGCCGTCGCGGCACCCGGATTTCTCTGCGTGGCCTATCATTGCTCCGCATGAATCCGCTGCAGGAACATGTCAGGACTCCATGGCATTGAAAATCGTCTTTGCCGCGATGTTAGCCCTTGCGCTCGCGGGTTGTGGCGGCGGTGGCGCCGATTCGCCGCAGGCGCCGCCCGCCACGAACCTCGATTCGGCCGTCTATTCGAGCGCCGCCGACGCATCGCTGCCCAATGCCGTCGAATTGGCCTCGGTCACCAAGCACCAGCTCGTCGTAGACGGCGCGACGCTCAACTACACGGCGATTGCCGGCCATCTGACTGCCAGCAATCCCGCCACCGGTGCCGCCGAGGCGTCGTTTTTCTACGTCGCGTACACGCTGGATGGCGCGGCGGCGGCGCAGCGGCCGGTGACTTTCTTCTACAACGGCGGTCCCGGATCGGCGACGGTCTGGCTGCACCTCGGGTCGTTCGGCCCGATGCGGCTCGTGACCGGCGATCCTTCGACCACCGCACCCTCGCCGTTCCCGCTGGTCGCCAACGCACAAAGCCTGCTCGACGTGACCGACATGGTCTTTGTCGACGCGGTAGGCACCGGCTATTCGGAAGCGATCGCGCCGAACACCAACATTTCGTTCTGGGGCGTCGATGTCGACGGGCAAGTATTCCGAGACTTCGTGATGCGCTACGTCGCCGCCAATCATCGCGACGCATCACCCAAGTACCTGTTCGGCGAGTCGTACGGCACGACGCGCAGTGCTGTGCTGGCCAACCTGCTCGAAACGGCGGGTGTCGAATTGACCGGCGTCGTCCTGCAGTCGTCGATCCTCAACTACAACGTCAACTGCGGCGTGGTCAGCAGCAACTGCATGGGCGACCTGCCGTCGTATTCGGCGGTCGGCGCCTGGTACGGCCTCGACAATCCCAATCCGCCACCGGCGCAATTGCCGGCATTCGTCGACCAGGCGCGCGCGTTCGCGAGAGACCAGTACGGCCCGGCGGTCGCGCAATTCCTGAGCAACCGTGCCCCGCCGTCGACGGCGCTGCTCACCGGGCTGGTCAACATCACCGGCGAATCGCTCGGCAACTGGCAGGCGCGCTTCAACATGGACCCGGGATTCTTCCAGCGCACGCTGATCCCCGGCACGCTGATCGGACTTTATGACGCGCGGGTGTCGGCTCCCGTGGGCAGCGCGCTGGCGAGCGAGGGCGACCCGTCGAGCACATTCATCAACGCCAGCTTCGCCACCGGCATCACGTCGTACCTCGCGTCGCTGGGTTACACCAATGGTTCGCGCTACGTTCTGCTGGGCAACGCGAACGCGCGATGGACGTACCACCACGACGCGTTGTCTTTGCCGGACGTGATTCCCGACCTGGCCGCGGCAATGACGCAAAATCCGCAGTTGCGAGTGCTTTCGGTGAACGGCTATCACGACATCGTCACGCCGTTCTACCAGACCGAGCAGGATCTCGCGCGGCTCGGCGCCAATCCCAACGTGCAGACGCGCTTCTACGTCGGCGGCCACATGACTTACCTCGACAATGGCTCGCAAGTGCTGGAAAAGGCCGACCTCAAGCAGTTCTACACGAGCACCGCGCAGGACCGATGAGGTACGCAGGACCGATGAGGCGCCCGGGACAGACAAGGCGCGCAGGACCGACGAGGCGCGCAGGACCGACGAGGCGATCGACATGGAAACACGCATGAAATTGCGGCCGCTGCCGCCACTTCGCGAAGCGATCGCCAGCCGGCGAGTCCGACTGCGGCGCGCGGCGGTAGCACTTTTGCTGCTGGGCTGCCTGACGCAGGTCGCCGGTGCCGCCGATCCGCCACCCGGTGTCATCGAGACGCCAATGCGCGACCCCTGGGTGCCGCCGTCGCAGCGCCAGCCGTCGACCTCGCCGCCCACAAGCGGCGCCGACCTCCGCGCGCAGGTCGAGCAGAAGCTCCAGGCCGCGTTCGACGCCGCGGACGTCAACCACACCGGAACGCTGACGCGTGCGCAGGCAAAGGCCGCGGGGCTGGGCTTCATCGCCTCGCATTTCGACGACATCGACACCCGGCGCAGCGGCCTGATCCGGTTCGACGACGTGCGCAGCTTCCTCGAGGGGCGCGCGGCGCGCGCGCGTTCGCACAACTAACACCGTCCGGGATCACCCACGGCCGCACGCCTGCAACGCGTTCCTGCTCCACGCGCGGTCGCACGTCAGACAACGCCGCCCCGCCCTTCAGATTTTCGCCTACAGGCGGGACCACGGCTGTTGATCACAATGGTGCCGGGTTGATCGACACTTGGTTGTGAATCGTCGCCGTCGCGAAAGGCGCGCGGTGCACCGCACAGGCATGCGCTTGTCGATCATTCGCAAAAAATCAGCCAAGGCATCGCATGCATCTGCTGGACATCTCGATGCTGCACGGCCCCGCGGTCGGCGGCGTTTCGCGCTACCTGTCGACCAAGCGCCGCTGGCTGCGTGACAACACGCGTGTGCGCCATTCGCAACTGATGGTGAGCGAGCGCGCCGGACGCGGCGCCGACGGCGAATACTTGCTGCCGGGCGTGCGCCTGCCGCTGGCGGGACCCCTGCGCTGGCCGCTGGATGCGCCGCGGTGGATCGGCGCCATCCGCGCGATGCAGCCCGATGTGATCGAGGCCAACGACATTGGCAGCAGCGCCTGGTTCGCACTGGCCGCGGCGCGCAAGCTCGACGTGCCGGTGCTGGGCTTCGCGCACGTCGATCTCGTGCGCTTTGCGCGCGAGCGCAAGGGCGCGCTCGCCGAGCGCGTGGTGGTCGAATACACGCGCAATTTCTACAACCGCTGCGACGTCGTGGTGGCCCCCAGCGACTATCTGCGCCGGCGCCTGGAATCATGGGACGTGGGGCGCGTGGTGGTCAGGCACCTCGGCGTTGATGCGACGCAGTTTCATCCGCGCCTGCGCACGCCGCTGCTGCGCGCGCACCTCGGGTTGCCGCCCGGCACGCGCCTGCTGATCTATGTCGGCCGCTTCGCCGCCGAAAAGCGCATCGACGTGCTGCTGGAGGCGGCGCGCCGCCTCGGCTCGCCGTACCACTTGCTGCTGGTCGGAGGCGGCGAAACGCCGCCACTGCCCGCCAACGTGACGCGCATGCCGTTCGTGGCCGACACGGCGGCGCTCGCGGAGCTGATGGCGAGCGCCGACGCACTGTTGCACGCCGGCGACGTCGAAACCTTCGGGCTCGTCTACCTCGAAGCGATGGCCTGCGGACGGCCGGTGGTGGCCGCGCGTGGTGGCGCCGCAGCCGAAATCGTCAATGCCGATTGCGGTGAGCTCGCGCAACCCGGCGACGCGGACGCACTGGCCAACGCCGTGCGTGCGCTCTACGCGCGCGACGTCGACGCGCTGGGAGCTTCCGCGCGCGCGCGAATCGAACAACATTTCACGCTCGATCACTCGATGCACCGGCTGCTGGCGCTGTACCGCACGGCCACCGCCGCGCCGCAATCGAGCCTGCCGGCGCTGGTCGCCACGTGAGCGACGAAGAGCTCGTCGCGATCGTCGTGCATGACGTGGCGCCGGCGACGTGGCCGGCGTGCCGCGCACTGCTGGCGATGGTCGACGGGTTGGGCAGCCCGCCGGTGACGCTGCTGGTGGTGCCGCATTTCCATCGCGGCACTCGCGCGCGCGACTCGCGCGAATTCGTCGACGCCATCGACGCGCGGGTCGCGCGCGGCGACGAGGTGGCGCTGCACGGCCTGTTCCATGCCGACGACGCGCCGCCGCCACGTGATGCGGCCGCCTATATCCGGCGTCGCGTGATGACCCGCGGCGAGGCCGAATTCGCGGCGATCGATGGCACCGAGGCGCGCGCGCGCCTCGCCGAAGGCATCGGCTTATTCGCTTCGATGCGCTGGCCCTTGCATGGTTTCGTGCCGCCGGCGTGGCAGCTCAATGCCGCGACGCGTGCGGCGATCGATGCCTGCGGCCATCCTTTCAGCTATGTGCCGGTGCGCGGCGGCATCTACAGCCTGCCGCAATGGCAGTACGAGCGCACCGCCAATTTGTGCTACAGCCCTGACCGGTCGTGGCGGCGCGCGATGTCCCGTGCATCGATTGCGTGGGAAGCGCGGCGCGCGCGGGACTTGCGATTGCTGCGCGTGTCGCTGCATCCGCTCGACTCGGGGTTCCCGCCGGTGATGCGGCATTGGCAGGCGCTCATCGAAGATGCGCTGCGCTCGCGCCGCGCCGTCACCAAGCAGCAGGCGATGACGGCTGGCGCCGCGTTACCCCGCTATGCGCCGACGAGCGTCGGCCTGGGCGGGAAGTTGAGCGGCACGTGATTCATCGATAGCCTTCGCAGGCCCGCGCCGAGGAATGCGATCAGGCAATCGACGTCCTCCGCCTGGTATCCGCGGGGCACGCAATTGCCGCCGGTCCTGCCGCAACGGTGCAGCAGAGCGACGTCGAAGATCTGCCGTGCGTAGCGGAATCCCGCGTCCAGATGCGCGTCGGAGATGCCCGGCAGAGACTTGCGCAGGGCGCCCTTGAAATCGGTCATCGCATGGCCGAAATACCGCTCGAACCATGTGGCGCCGTCGCGTGCATCAGCGAGCCGCGCGACCACGCACAAATAATTGCGCCAGCTGGCGTCTTCGCTGCCCTCGATGCCTTCGAATGGCAGCCAGTACGCGCGCATCACGTCCTCGGCGGTGAAGGACTGCTTGCTACGCACATGCGACAGCGCATCGTGCCAGGCCTCGACGAGCCGCGCCGCACGGCGACCGAGCGCTTCCTCGAACAGCATTTCCTTGCTGCCGAAATGGTAATTGACCAACGCGACGTGCACGCCGGCGTGGCCGGCCAGTGCGCGATGCGATGGGTCGCTCAATCCATGCTCGGCAACCAGCGTCTCGGCGGCATCCAGCAGACGCTCCCTCGTGGCATCGCCGCGGCGGGGCAAGGTGGTCACGCGCAGTCCTTCAGGCATTCTTGTCTCCCCGGATCGATTCGACGTCGTCGCGTCCGGGCGCGCGTCCGGCTTCTTCGGCGCGCTCCATGTCCTGCGCTTCAGCAGGCGACCGGGGTGCGGCATCGCGAGCTTCCTTGTCGACATCGTGGGTCTCGAGATGGCGCTTCACGCCGTCGTTGTAGTCGCGGGTTGCCTTGTAATTGCCTTCGCCTAATTCGCCCTGCGCGGACTGCTGCGCCTGTTGCGGCAACGGCTCACGGGGTTCCTTGATGGCCGGCTTTGCGTCGCCGGGGACGGGCGGCGGAACTTGCGATGCTTCGGGTCGTGAAGGGCGTGTGGGCATGCTTTACTCCTTGATTTGGGCCGGCGCCACGCGCGGCATCCATGCATGTTCAAGGAGTCGGCCCTCGCGCTCCATCGGCATCGCCCGCATACCGTTGTAGGAGGTTCTAGGACAGCCGTGCAAAAACACCGGAATAGCGCCCGCCGTCGCCCTCCTGCAACGACCATCGGCCACGGAACGGTCGGAACCCTACAGTGTGCCGAAAATCCGGTCGCCGGCATCACCCAGGCCGGGAACGATATAGCCGTGGTCGTTCAACTGCCGGTCCACGGCCGCGGTATAGACGGTAACGTCCGGATGCGCCGCGGCGAACGTGCGCACACCCTCCGGTGCTGCAACGAGGCAGACGAAGCGGATCGAGCGCGGATTCGTCGCCTTGATCCGGGTCACGGCGGCCACGGCCGAATTGCCGGTCGCGAGCATGGGGTCGAGCACCACCACGTCGCGTTCATGCATGTGCTGGGGCATCTTGAAGTAGTACTCGACGGCGTCGAGCGTCGCGGGATCGCGGTACAACCCGACGTGTCCCACGCGCGCCGCGGGAATGACCGACAGGAATCCGTCCAGCAAACCGGTCCCGGCGCGCAGGATCGGCACGAACACCAGCTTCTTGCCGTCGATCAGCGGCGAACGCATGCGCTCGAGCGGCGTGTCGATGTCGACATATTGCATCGGCATGTCGCGCGTCACTTCGTACGCCATCAACGCACCGACCTCGCCAAGCATGCGCCGGAAGTTGTTGGTCGACGTCTCGCGACGCCGCATCAGCGTCAGCTTGTGCTGCACCAGCGGATGGTCGATCACATGCAGCATTGCAGTCATGTCGGGATCGCGCGCAACAAGCGCCGGCTCGGGTTGGAGACAACCGGTCAAGGATGCCGAGGGATCGGGCGCGACGCAAGCCCGGGAAGCCGGCACAGCCGGCCTCCCGGTCCCGCGCATCACGCCGTGTCGGCGAAAAGGCGCATCCACAAGGCCATCGCCAAACCGGCCGCGCCGACCTTGCGCGCGTCGGGTTGCGCGACTCTGGTCGCGTCGAGGGCATCGCTGTACACGACGCCCCCTTCGGGCGCGCAGGCCTCGAGCTGCCACGCGTCGATCGGCGCATGTCGCGCCGGATCCTCGCGCGCGGCCACGCGCACCACCATGCCGTCACCTGCCTGCCAATAAAGCCCTTCCGCTGCGCCGCGCACCAGCCGCGCGTCGGCGCGTCGATGGGGCGGTTGCATCATTTTCATCGCTCTCATTTCGGGTGCCTCGAATGTTGTCGGTTCGTCGTTTCCGGCACCGGCCAACAAAAAAGCCCGGCGCCTTGCTTGGGCGGTCCGGGCTTCTCGTCTGTCATGGGAGGCGTCGCGCTATGCGCTGTCCTCCCGGACGAAATCCGGGCCGCGTTGCATGCCATTGCCTTTGCGCGCGGCCGTCGCGAAGAGCGACAGACACGGCGCCGCGCGTCGCGAGACGCTGGCGGATCGCATCGGCGATTCGTATTGCAGTCGGGTGGTCATCGTTGTCGCGCTCCTTTCGTCGTCGGTTGCCGTCAATGCATTGCCGGTAGACGCGCAATGCGTTCGATCGCTCCGCACGGAGGAACTGCTGAAGGGCCGGGATTGCGACCGTCCGACAGTTCCGCCGAGCCCGGCGGAATGTCTTCCGGCCGGAGGGCTATTTCGTCGCGACCACGCCCGCTCGCATCGACTGCGGGGGCCGGGGTGACAGCGCGAAGACGGCATTGGCACCGAACACGATTGCGGCTGCACAGGAGCCCACGTACGACGCCCCAACAGTGGCGTCGCTGTGTCCCGGCAGATTGCGCAATTCATGTTTCATGCGGATGTCCGTCCTTCGAAATGGCTCGTGGATACGAGTAGAGTAATCTTATTTGTTCAGGCACTTTCGCGCAAGGAAAATTCGCATGTCGCGCGCCCCGGTTGGCATGGATGCAACACTCTCGCGCGCATGCTCCGGCGCATCGCGGCGCCGCGACGGCGTGTGAGCGCCGCTATGCCCACGCCCAAGCGGCTGTCACCAACCGACCTCGACCGGCTCGCCGCCGTGCTCGCGTCAGACGCGTTGCCCGAGGCGATGCCGCTCGACGCCGTGCAGGGAATGTTCTACGCGATGGCAAGCGGCCCGGTGGAGTTCGCGTCGGCCGATGCATGGCTGCCGCAGTTGCTGGGCGCCGACGTCCGCTGGAAGGATGGCGATGTTCAGCGCGACACCGAAATGCTTTTGCAACGCTTCGCCGCCGAATGCGAGCGCGACATCCGCGAAAGCGACGATACCTTGCCATTGCTGCTGTTCGATGACGAGCACGGCAAGCCTGACTACGAAACCTGGTGTCGAGGGTACCTCGGCGGCGTCGATGCGAGCGACCCTGGATGGGACACGCTGGCCGATCGCGATGCCGTCGATGAAATGCTGCTGCCGATCGAGGTGCTTGCGCACGAGCGCTCGGCCGATGCATCGGCGCGCGATGACATCGAGGACCTGCGCGAGTATGCCCGCGAAGCGCGCGGCGACATCGTCGGCATCCTGCTCGACATTAGGCATTTCTGGTTCGACCGGCGCACGTCGCGTGTGCCGCTGAAGCGCGGCGTGCCGAAAGTCGGTCGCAACGATCCCTGCCCTTGCGGCAGCGGGCGCAAGTTCAAGCAGTGCCACGGCAACTCCGACTAGCCGCCCCGCCTCTTCCCCATCTCGACGTGATCACCGCTCCCTTTGGCCAATCACCCCGCACATGAATGCCTTCTCCCGTCGTGATTTCCTGCAGAGCGCAGCCGCCGCCGCGGCGATGGCGGCGCTGCCCGCCGGCGCTGCCACGCCCAATGCGACATTGCCGTCGTTGCCGGGCCCGCCTGCGAAGCTCGGCGACGTCGACCACATCATCGTCCTGATGAAGGAAAACCGCTCGTTCGATCATTACTTCGGCACGCTCAACGGCGTGCGCGGCTTTGCCGACAAGGGCGCGATCAAGCTCGTCGGCGGGCGCAGCGTGTTTCACCAGCCCGATCGAGAGCATGCCGAAGGCTACGTGCTGCCGTTTCGCCTCGACACGCGACGCACCAACGCCCAGCGCATTCACGACCTGAACCACAGCTGGGGGCCGCAGCACGGCTGCTGGAACCACGGGGCGATGGACAACTGGGTGACGATGCACCGCGCCGTCGACGGCGCCGCAGGACCGTTGACGATGGGATATCTCGCGCGCGACGACCTGCCGTACTACTACGCGCTGGCCGACGCGTTCACCATCTGCGACGGATATCACGCGTCGATGTTCGGCCCGACGCATCCCAACCGCTATTTCCTGATGACGGCGTCGATCGACGCCGACGCGAGCTTCGGCAAGCCCTCGATCGACAACAGCGGCCGGCACTTCACGTGGGAGACGTATCCGGAGCGGCTGGAGCGCGCCGGCGTGACCTGGCGCATCTATCACGACTGGGACGACTACGGCTGCAACATCGTCAAGAACTTCGGCAACTTCCAGAACGCCGGGAAGACGTCCGCACTGCGCGAGAACGCGCTGCGGCCGCGACCTTTCTATGAGCTGCTGCACGACCTCGCCACCGGCAACCTGCCGCAGGTGACGTGGATCGTGCCGCCATCGGACGCCAGCGAGCATCCCGATTTCCTGCCGGCCGCCGGAGAGGACCATACCCGGCAGGTACTCGACGCACTATGGTCGAATCCGAAGGCGTGGGCGCGCACCGTGGTGGTGATCAACTACGACGAGAACGACGGACAGTTCGACCACGTGCTGCCACCAACTCCGCCGCCGGGGACGCCGGGGGAGTTCATCAACGGGCTGCCCGTAGGGCTCGGGTTTCGCGTGCCATGCATCGTGGTCTCGCCTTTCAGTCGTGGCGGCTACGTGTGCAGCGACACGTTCGATCACACCTCGACGCTGCGGCTCATCGAACAGCGCTTCGGCGTCGAGATACCGTACTTGAGCGAGTGGCGCCGCAAGAACTGCGGCGACCTGACGGCGACGTTGGGGCTCGGTGTCGCGCCGCGGCTGGACGTGCCGCAGATGCCGGATACCGCCGCTGCGCTCGCGCGCATCGAACGCGAGCTGATGAACCTGCCGGCGCCGGAACTGCCACGGACGCAAGCGCTGCCAGCGCAGGAATCGGCGCCGCGCGCGCGGCGAGGCGTCACGCCGGCCTGAGGCGCCGGTGCGGCGTCAGTCCCCTCGCCTGCGCTGCCGCACGGGGGTCAGCCCTTCTTCAGCGCGCAGCTCAACTCCCGCGCCTCGGTGCCCCACGTCACCGTCGCGCTTCCCTGGTGCTCCCAGAACGCGACATTGTCGCCGACGTAGCGCGCGCCACTGCCCGACTGGGTCGCGAAGATCGTCGTCGACCCGCGGTCGCTTTCGAGGATGCCCGACGGCGGATCGGTCTCGAACCACGTGACCACCACGTCGCGCGGCGGCGTGCCGTCGCAGGCGAACCTGAACGGGCCCCGCGAAGGCACCATGCTGAACTGGTCCTGCAACTCGGCGATGCGCGTACGGTAAACGCTCGACAGGCACGAGCTCGGGTTGCGGGTCGTCGGGCAATCGTCGCGGTCGCGAACCCAGTCGCGCTGCACGGCGACGAAGTACGCAGCTGCCTTGTCGCGCGGCATCGACTGCGACGCGCGATGGAAAACGTCGCCGAGCTTGCGGTCCAGCGCCGACAGCGCCTCGTCGCCGCAGATGATCTTCTCGGCGGCATTGAGCTTGCCCGCGCAGTCGAATGTCGGCGACACGGCGAAGACCCGGGCGCTCGCGCCCGCGAGGAACACCGCACCCGCCGCGAGCGCAAGCATGGCGATGCGGCGAACGGCGAACAGACTGCGGCTATGCATGCTGGCTCCCGCGCGACCCTGTGGAACACGCACGATACCGCGTTGGCGCGCGCGCGTACACCCGCGGCGAGGTCAGTCGAACAGCGACGGCTCGGGCGCGCGCGCAGTGGTGAACTGCGGGTCGTCGGCGCGCAGCAATCCCGAGGCTTTCACGCCCAGCAGGCGGATGCGCCGCTCGAACGTGACTCGCGCGAGGCACAGTCCAGCCGCATGGCGGATCGTGGCCGCGTCCTGCGCCGGCGACTCGATCGTGCGGTCGCGGGTGACGGTGCTGAAATCGTCGAACCGCAACTTGACGCCGATGGTGCGCGCAGCATAGCCCTTGCGTGCCAGGTCGCCGCTCAGGTCCTCGCACAGTCCGGTGAAGATTTCGCCGAGCTCGGCGCGATCGCGCTTGACGTGCAAGTCGCGGTCGAACGTGGTCTCGCGACTGATCGAATGCGGCTCGCTGTAGGTCTCCACCAGGCGCGCGTCGCGGCCGTTGGCGGCCTCGTGCATCCATGCGCCGTGGCTGCGGCCGAAGCGCTCGACGAGCCACACCCGGTCGGCGGCCGCCAGCTCTCCGATCGTGCACACGCCGAGCGCATCGAGCTTGTCGGCGGACTTCGGTCCGATGCCGTTGATCTTGCGTGGCGCGAGCGGCCAGATGCGCGTCGCGATGTCGGCGGGCGTGAGGATCGTCAATCCGTCCGGCTTGTCGAGCTCGGATGCGATCTTGGCCAGCAGCTTGTTGGGCGCGACGGCGATCGAGCAGGACAGCGCGGTCCGCTCCTTGACGGCGGCCTTGATCGCCACCGCGAGCTCGCGCGCGTGCGCCCAGCGCAACGCCTCTGCCGCAGGTCCGCGCGCATCGACTAGCCCCGTCAGGTCGATGTAGATCTCGTCGATGCCGCGGTTCTCGATGTGCGGTGCGATCTCGGCCACCGACGCCTTGAAACGCCGCGAGTAGCGCCGGTACTCGTCGAAATCCACCGGCAGCACGACGGCGTCGGGGGCGAGTGCGGCGGCCTTCATCATGCCTTGCGCCGAGTGCAGGCCAAGCGCGCGAGCCTCGTAGGTCGCGGTCGTGATCACGCCGCGCCCGCGATAACCGCGCAGCGTCGAGAACTGATGCGTGATCGCTTGCGTCTGCGCGTCCACGATCGCCACCGGCTCGTGGCGCTGCCCGCCGCCGATCACCACGGCCTGGCCGCGCAACTCCGGATAGCGCAAGAGCTCGACGGATGCGTAGAAGGCATCCATGTCGAGGTGCGCGATCAGGCGGCTGCGTTCCGTCATCGTCAGTGTGTAGCGATGCGTGGGTGACGGTCGCATTGTCGCGGCGCCGGCACAGGCTGTCGAGACTGGGCAGCTCCGCGCGAACAATGCTTCCGGCGCCGATTCAGTCTCCACGTCGCGCCGTGCCGCGTAGCCAGCGCGAAGACGCGGCGTTCGCAAGGAAACCGCTCGCATCGCTGCTATAATGCCGCCGAGTACGATCAAGCCGCCCGCAGCAACCGCCGGCGGCTTTTTGCATTGGGGCGCGTCCATGAGGGACGTGCCGGACGTGCCTGGATTCGCGCTCGCCCAGCCGATGAACATGAACCTCTCGCTCGATCTTGCTCGCGACGTGGCCCGCCGGCGTACGTTCGCGATCATTTCGCACCCCGACGCCGGCAAGACCACGCTGACGGAAAAGCTGCTGCTGTTCGGCGGCGCGATCCAGATGGCGGGCACGGTCAAGGCGCGCAAGAGCGCGCGCCACGCGACCTCCGACTGGATGGAAGTCGAAAAGCAGCGCGGCATCTCGGTGACGAGCTCGGTGATGCAGTTCGACTATTCCGATCACACGATCAACCTGCTCGACACGCCCGGTCACCAGGACTTTTCCGAGGACACCTACCGCGTGCTGACGGCGGTCGACGCGGCCGTGATGGTCATCGACGCGGCGAAGGGCGTGGAAGCACAGACGATCAAGCTGCTCGAGGTCTGCCGCCTGCGCGACACGCCGATCATCACCTTCGTCAACAAGATGGACCGCGAAGTTCGCGAGCCGCTC
>JBEPUI010000001.1:0-127690 GCA_041691615.1 Pseudomonadota bacterium | reverse complement strand
CGATTTAGGAACGGCGTTGTCCGGAGGAAACGGCCGTGTGTAAAGTATTCCGATAGGCTTCGTGGAAGGCCGGGTGATTTGCAGCCATGCTGAACGCCTCAGGTGCCACTTGCAGAAAGGCCCGATGGCGTGCAACGGGCTTGGGCGGCCGCTCAGCCCGCTGGCGCGGACAATAGACAGAGTGGCGCCGTCGCGTGCTGAGGGCGCGACAAACTTCCGCGCGCGTGTCAATCCTGGGGAGATGCCGATCCCTGCGCAGCTCACTTGCTCTCGGATCGCGTGCGCGAAGCGCTGAATGTATTCGAAAGCCGATTGGCAGCTAGTGACCCGGCGACTCGCGCACTCGCACAATCTCGCTGGAGATACCTTCATCCAGACGATATTTCGCTGACAACCCGTTGATGGGCATCCGCTCTGCGACGGCAGACGTACGGTCAGGAATTTACGTCAGACGCGCGGCTCACCCTGCGCATTGACCAGGATGGTTCTTCCCGGCGCGCTCGTGGTCTGCACGTGATGATCATATCCGCGGAAGTTGTACGTGACGTCCCAGTAGTCCAACGCTGGGGCACTGGACACGTTTGCGCACCGTTGCACATCCTGCGTATAACCCGTGCCTGCCGCGTCACGACCCACGTTCGCTCCCACGACTGCGCCGCCGACTGCACCAAGGCCGGTCGCAACGTCCTGCCCGCGGCCACTTCCGATCTGATGACCCAGAATGCCGCCGATGACGCCGCCCACCACTGCGCCCGGAACATTGACACCCGGCGAGCCGGTATTCACATACTGACGCTCCACCCAGCAGCGCTGTTGCGGTGGCCCCACGACTGCGCGCACCGAGGTCACGGGCGCCTCGTACACCGGCTCGTTCGCTCGGCGGCGGTAGTCATACGCAGCCGGAGCGGCAGCGGCGAGATTCTGTGCCTGGTCCGCCTGCCGCTGCGCTTCCGCGGCTTGCAACTGCATTACTGCAGCTTGTCGCTGCGTGACGTCGGCCTGGATACGCGCATCCGTTGCCGTGCGTTGCGCGACGAGCGCCGCCTGCTCGCTACGAAGGCGCGCCACGTCCTGCGCCGCCGCGGCGCGTTGGTTCGCAAGCACGGCAAGCTGATGCACGTCGTCATAGCGCCCGCCGGTAGCCGCGAGATCGTCGGCCTGGCGGAGTGTCGCCGCCGCCTGGTTGAACTCGACGGATGCATACGTCGCAACCTGAGGATTGCTTCGCGCCGCATCCAGCGATAACCGCGCATTATCCAAGGCGGGATCGTGCTCAGGAAAAGTTGCGCATCCTGACGCGAGGATTGCGAGGGCGACAGCGAACGTTGCTGATTTTCCAAACATGATGGCCTCCAACCTGCTTATTTGTCGATACGGCGCGACACATCCCGCCATTTGATGGAAGCCTAGGTGCTGTAGGTTTGCAAAGAAATGGGGCGCCGTCCGATTCGGTCGTCGGGCCGCAACCTACAAACCCGATTAAGACGTGCCATGTTTCACCAGCGCTCTGTCCGTTAGCGTAGCCGCAGCCAAACGTTCGGGATCGACAGGCGTCTTCGCAGCACCCAGGAGCCGGCAACGCACGCCTTCCGGATGATGGATTCGATTCCGCCGGAACGGCGTATTATTCAACCCGCCTCATCGATCGCTGGGTCCAAGAAGATCCTTAGAAGCGCCCCAGCTTGTTCAACTTCGTCGGAAGACGCGGCCCATGCGCGCTCAGGAAACCTACAACGACGAAGTCGTACGGCTGTTCCTGCTCGCCGCGGCGGTCTGGGGCATCGTCGGAATGTCGATCGGCGTTTACGCCGCGGCGGAAATGGTATGGCCGTCCCTCAATTTCGGCGTGCCGTGGCTGACCTTCAGCCGGATTCGCCCCGACCATACGTTCGGCGTCATCTTCGCGTTCGGCGGATCGGCGCTGATGGGGACCTGCTACTACATCGTCCAGCGAACCGGCCACACGCGGCTCGCCTTCGACGGGCTCGCCAGTTTCACCTTCTGGGGGTGGCAACTCGGTTGCGTACTGGCGATGTTGACGATGCCCTTGGGCATCACGCAAAGCAAGGAATACGCCGAGCCGGAATGGTTCGTCGACATCGCCGTCGCCGTGGTCTGGGTCTCGTTCGGGATCGTGTTCTTCGCCACAGTCGCGCGCAGACGCATCCGCCACATCTATGTCTCCAACTGGTATTACGGCGCCCTCATCATCGCCGTGGGCCTGTTGCACATCGTGAACAACATCGCATTGCCCGTGTCGTTGACCAAGTCCTATCAGGTGTATTCGGGGGCGGCCGATGCGATGGTGCAGTGGTGGTACGGCCACAACGCGGTCGCGTTCTTCCTGACCGCGGGTTTCCTCGGAATGATGTACTACTTCGTTCCGCGCCAGGCGCAACAGCCACTCTGGAGTTACCGCTTCTCCATCGTCAACTTCTGGGCGCTGATATCGATCTACATGTGGGCGGGCCCGCACCATCTGATGTATACGGCGCTGCCCGACTGGGTGCAGTCGCTCGGTATGGCTTTCTCGCTGATCCTGCTGATGCCGAGCCTCGGCTCGGCGGCTAACGGCCTGCTGACGTTCAACGGCTCGTGGCATCTGCTCAAGACCGATCCCGCGGCGAAGTTCATGGTGCTGGCGCTCGTGTTCTACGCAGGGACGACGCTTGAAGGCTCGATCCTGGCGATCAAGTCCGTCAACTCGTTCACGCATTACACCGAGTGGACGATCGCGCACGTGCATTTCGGCGCGCTGGGCTGGGTGGCGATGATCACCATCGGTTCGCTCTACGCGATGGCCCCGCGCGCGCTCGGCCAGCCGGCCATGCATTCGCGCGCCGCGATGGAGCTGCATTTCTGGCTGCACACCACCGGTGTTCTGCTTTATATATTCTCCCTGTGGGTCGCCGGCACCATACAGTTCCTGATGTGGCGCGCCACCAGTCCCGACGGTTCGCTGACTTATCCGTTCATAGACAGCCTGATCGCGATCAAGGGGCTGTACACGGTGCGCTGGTTCGCCGGGGTCATCCTCCTGGCCGGCATGGTGGTGATGGCGTGGAACCTCTGGCATACCGCTGCCGCGGCGCGGGCCCATCTGATCAAGCCCATACCGGTCCCCATTCCCGATCCCGATCCGCAGCAGGTGCCGACGCCGTTGCCGGCGTACGGCTGACGAGCGCAGACCATGGCGCGCGGCTACAGGTATTACGAAGCGGTCGAGAAGAACGCGGCCCTGCTGGGCATCCTGATATTCGTTGCGGTTTCGTTCGGCGGCCTTGCGGAAGTCGTGCCGCTGTTCATCGAGGCGAACAAGCTTGAACCGCCGCCGGGCGTCAAGCCGTACGATCCATTGCGCCTTGCCGGCAAGGACATCTACGTGCGCGAGGGCTGTTACCTGTGCCATTCGCAGATGATCCGGGCGCTGCGCGCGGAAACGCAGCGCTACGGTCATTTCTCCGTCGCCTCCGAGTCCGTGTACGACCGCCCGTTCCAGTGGGGTTCGAAACGAACCGGTCCCGATCTCGCGCGCGTCGGCGGCAAGTATTCCGACGATTGGCAGCACCGTCATCTTCTCGATCCACAGGCGTTCGTCCCCGAGTCGAACATGCCGACGTACCCGTGGCTCGAGAAAAACAGGCTCGACGGCGCCGACATCGCGGCACGAATGCGCGTGCTGCGCAAGCTCGGTGACCCCTACACCGACGCCGACATCGCCGGGGCGCCTAAAGCGGTCGTCGACAAGACGGAGCTCGACGCGCTGGTCGCGTATCTCCAAGGGCTCGGCATCGCCAACGACCCGGCAAGGGAGCCTTCGAAGTGAGTCCTTTCTGGGGCCATATCGCCGGCATCGTCACCGCGGTTGTGATGCTCGCGTTCGTCGGCATCTGGGTGTGGGCGTGGCTTCCGTATCACAAGCCGGAATTCGACGACCTCGCCACGCTTCCCATGGAAGATGGAAAGGACGAGCCATGACCGATTTCTGGTCGGCATGGGTGATGGCTCTGAGCGTCTTCACGCTCGCGGGTTCGCTGTTCCTCTTTATCTATGGACTGCGGGTCGACATTCCGACGCAGCCCGACGGCACGAGCGGACACGTGTGGGCGCACGGCGTGTTGCGCGAAGGTGTGCGCAGTCTTCCAGTCTGGTGGATCGTGATCTCGGCGATCGGGTTCGCCTCCGCGTTTGTCTACCTCGTGCTCTATCCCGGCTTCGGTGGATTCAAAGGCGTTCTCGGGTGGACGGCGCACGACGAGCTCGCACGCGACCATGCCGCACACCTGCAGCTCGCAGCACCGTTGCGCGAGCGAGCGCGCGGCAAGACGGTCGAATCCATCGCCACCGACCCCGAGGCAATGCGCGCGGGTGGAATGCTGTTCGTCGAGAACTGCGCCGCATGCCACGGCCGGGACGCGCGCGGCAACTTCGCGCTGGGTGCTCCGGATCTGGCCGACGATGTCTGGCTCTATGGCGGCGACGGCAAGACCATCCTGGCGAGCATCCTGGACGGGCGGCGAGGTGCGATGCCTGCGTTCGCGGGCACCCTTGACGACGATTCGATACTCGACATCGCCCACTATGTCGCGAGCCTGTCGGGTATACCGAACGACTCGTTGCGCGCGCACCTTGGCAAGCGGATGTTCTCCAACTGCATGCCCTGCCACGGCGCCGACGGCAAGGGCAACCAGGCCCTTGGCGCACCGAACCTGACCGATGCAGTCTGGCTGTACGGCACCACCGTACCGCGAGCCATCGCCGAGACCATTCGTGGAGGTCGCAATGGCGTGATGCCCGCGTGGCGCGATCGCCTCGGTGAAGAGGACGCTCTCCTCGTCGCGGGATGGGTATACGCGCAATCGCATCTCACGAGCGTCGTTGCGCGATGACATCATGAGGTCGCGCGATGCGGGAGCGTGGTTTCAGCAACCGGTCGCCTGGCTTGGTGCGGCGATCCTTGCAGCTTCGATCGCGGCATGCATCATCACGATCGTGCTGGCGGTGCGCCATGCCGACACGCCGATCGCAACCGGCAGCGGCGACGTGCTGAAAGTCCCGCTTCGACACCCGGCAGCGATTCCGCCACCCGCGCAGCGGGACTGATGAACGGCTGCTGGCACTGCGGCGAACCGTTGCCGGCAAATCCGCCGCAGGCGCACGTAGACGGCATGGCGCATGCGGTGTGCTGTCACGGCTGTCGCGCAGTGGCCGAGTGGATCGGCCAACTCGGACTCGCCAGCTACTATCGATTGCGCAGCGAATCGGCTGTTCGCCCGCCTGACCCTGGCGATTGGGCCAAGAGCGCGGCGGCGTGCGGGCGTACGGAACTGTCGCGGCATGTCGTGCGGACGCTCGCCGACGGCAATAGCGAAGCGATCGTGCTGATCGACGGCGTGCGCTGCGCGGCCTGCTGCTGGCTGATCGAGCGAACCCTCGACCTCTTGCCGGGTGTGACCGGAGTCTTCGTAAACGCCAGCGCGAAGCGTGCGCGCATCGTGTACGACGGCAAGGGTGTCTCGCTCACCAGCATTGTCGATGCGCTCGCACGCGTCGGCTATCGGGCGCTGCCGCTCGACCGCGCGGCGCTCGACGACACCCGCCGCCGCGAGACGCGCGATGCGCAAAAGCGCCTCGGCGTCGCCGGCTTCGGCGCGATGCAGGCGATGATGTACGCCAGCGCGCTATGGTTCGGCGCCTTCGACGGTGTCGACGTCGCGACGCGCGACCTTTTCCGATGGCTGACGCTGCTCGCGGCCACGCCCGTCGTGTTCTATGCCGCGGCGCCGTTCTTCGCCGGCGCGAAGCGCCTTGTCGCGGCTCGACGGCTCGGCATGGACGTGCCGGTCGCACTTGCCATCGCGCTCATATACGCCGGAAGCGTCATCGAGGTCGTTGTCGGGGGTCGTGAGGTCTGGTTCGAGTCGGTCAGCATGTTCGTGTTTTTCCTGAGCGTTGGTCGCTATCTCGAGATGCGCGCCCGGCACCGGGCTGGCCACCTTTCCGACGCTTTGGCGGGATTGGCTCCGGTATTCGCCGATCGCATCGAAGCTGACGGATCGCTGGTGCGCGTGGGTGCCATCGAGCTCGTCCCTGGCGATCGCGTGGTCGTTGCCGATGGCGCCGGCGTTCCGGCGGACGGCGTGCTCGAAAGTGCGCAATGCCGGGTCGACGAGGCGTTGCTCTGCGGCGAATCGGCGCCGCTCACGAGGCATTGCGGCGAGATGCTCATCGCCGGTAGCGTCGTCACAGGCAATCCGGCCACGATGCGCGTGACGCGAGTCGGCGTGGATACGGTCGTTGCAGGCATCGTTGCCTTGACGGGACGCGCCGCTACCACGAAGCCACGGCTCGCACGCGCCGGCGAGCGCGCGGCTTCGGGCTTCATCGCGCGCGTGTTGATGCTCGCCGCTTGCACGGCCATCGGCTGGGCACTGGCCGATCCCGAACGCGCGTTCTCGGCGACAGTTGCGGTCCTGGTGGTGGCCTGCCCCTGCGCGTTTGCGCTGGCGGTACCGGCGGCCGTGACCCGCACGCTCGCGGTGCTCGCCGGGTACGGCGTCCTCGTCGTGCGTCCAGATGCACTCGAGGATCTCGCTGCGGCCACGCACGTCATCTTCGACAAGACCGGTACGTTGACCGAATCCAGCATTGCGCGCAACCGCACGGTGACGCTGCGAGACACCGATGGTGATGCCGCACTCGCAATTGCCGCGGCGCTTGCGCAAGGCAGTCGCCACCCGCTCGCGCGTGCGTTCGCCGCTGCAGCGCCGGCTGGGATGCCTTCGGTCGATGCGCGGGAAAGTGTCGCCGGCTCCGGCATTGGCGGCGTCGTCGATGGACGCCACTATCGCCTCGGTCGAGCGGATTACGCATTGCCACCCGGTGGGCAGCATTTCGGCCTCGCCGACGCGGTGATCCTCGCCGATGACGATGGACCCGTCGCCGCGTTCCACGTTGACGAGCGGCTGCATTCGACCGCGCGCTCGGCGGTTGTGGCACTTGCTCGAGACGGCCTCGCGGTTGCGATCGCAAGTGGAGATGCGAGGGAGAAGGTCGCATCGGTGGCCGGGATGCTGGGAATCAAGACCTGGGTTGCGCGCCAGTCACCCGCGGACAAGCTCGCGTGGCTCGCGTCGCTTCAGCAGAATGGCGCGCGTGTCGTCGTCGTAGGTGACGGCGTCAACGACGCTCCGATGCTCGCGCGCGCCGACGTCGCGGTCGCGGTGAGCTCGGCAGCCGACGTCGCCCAGGCGGCCAGCGATATTGTGATCACCGGCAAGCTCGATGCGCTTGCGCACGCGCGAACGCTCGCACAGCAGATGTTGGCGATCCTGCGACAGAACCGTCGCTGGGCACTCGGATACAACCTCGCCGCCATACCGCTTGCCGCACTGGGCTTCGTACCTCCCTGGCTCGCCGCGATCGGCATGTCGGCGAGCTCGCTCGCCGTCGTGCTGAACGCGCTGCGAATCGGACGCGCATCCCGTTCGAATCCAGGCGATGAACGAGTGGCCGCGGCGCGCAAGCCGCCCCTTCGCCCAAGCGTGTCGGCATGAACAGCCTTCTGCTGCTGATTCCGCTGTCCATCCTGCTCCTCGTCGGCGCCGGGTTCGCCTTGTTCTGGGCAGTCGACCACGGACAATTCGACGACATGGAAACGCCGGCACTGTTGCCTTTGCTTGACGCCGACCGCGCATCACCCGACTTTGGTCCAGGGGGCGCAACGACTGCCGGTTTCAAGGACCCCGCGGAGACGTTGCGATGACGGGCGGCCTCACGCTCGGAGCCGCCCTGATGCTCGGCGTCGCAGCGAGCGGGCATTGCCTCGTGATGTGCGGCGGCATTTCCGCCGCGCTCGGCGTCGCTACTGCGAAACGCGCCGACGGGCGCTCACGCATGTCACTGCTCGTCGCCTACCAGGCAGGAAGGATGCTTTCGTACTCGATCGCCGGCGCGATGCTCGGCGGTGTTCTCGGCATCATTGTTAGCTGGCTCGATTTCGACGCGGTGCGTCAGGGGTTGCGCGCGCTTTCGGCGGTGGCGCTCGGCATTGCGGCCCTCGTCGCGTTCGGCGCGCTGCGCGACCCGGGGTCGCGTATCGGACGGCTCGTGTGGCCCCGTCTCGCGCCGCTCGGCAAGCGGTTGTTGCCCGTCACGAGCGTCCCGCGCGCTCTCGGGTTCGGCATGGTGTGGGGATGGATGCCTTGCGGTTTCGTCTACACGGTCATTGTCATTGCCGCGCTCGAACATGATGCGCTGCGCTCGGCGGCGACGATGCTGGCGTTCGGCGTCGGCACGGCTCCGGCGATGATCGCCGTCGCACTGGGGGCGCAGCGTCCCGCGAGTTTCGCAGCCGGAAGTATCGGCAGGCGTTTCGCGGGCGCGGTGCTGATCGGAAGCGCGGCGCTTACCTTGTTCGCGCCGCAAATCGTCGTCGCCGCCCCGTGGCTGCATCCCTGGATGCCTTATCTGTGCAGGGTCGACGCCCAATGAGTCCTATTCGGGCTTGTCGTCGCTGATGTAGGTTTCCCGCGGAGGATAGACGCCGGCGAGACGGGCAATCAGTATCGCAACGAACAAAGCGCCGGTGATCTGCTCCACCATGCAAATGCCGCGTGCCTGGCGGGTGAGCGGCGCAACGTCGCCGAAGCCGGTGCTCGTCAGCACGGTGATGCTGAGGTAGATCGCGTCGGCATAAACGAGCCGTCCCGGCTGCCCCACGATCATGTAGGAGTCGGGGTAGAAGAATCCGATGATCGCGTACAGGTACGCCCACAGGACGCCGATCATGAGATAGGCCGATGCGGCGCCGAACAGCTTGTCCTGCGTCATGATCCGCGGCTGGAAGACGTAGCGCAGAAGATAGGTCGTCGTGATGAAATAGAGCGCGGCGCTGAACATCCAGGATTCGGCAAGCTCCATGTCGTTGTCGCGCCACAGGCCGAGGTATTGGAACCATACGGCCGCAACGGCGAGCAGCAGCGCGATCACGAACGACAGCGTCGTGCGGCCGACGGCGGCGACGGCTGCGATCAGGACCAGCATGTTGATGAAGCTCAGCGCCAAACGACCGTGATCGGTCGCCGGGACGAACGACACTGCTCCGATCAGGACGACCAGGACGACAAACAACCAGAAACAGCGCTGGTAGAAAAGGCGCGACAGGGAGTCGCCCGCGGTGCCGATGGCCATCGTGACTCTCCTGTGTTTGCATCTGAGCGTAACCGCGTGACAAGGATCTGTCGATTCGAACCAAGCGCCTGGCGAACTTCCGTCTCGATCTGATGCCATTGAGGTAGCGACGCTAGCATGGCACGATGGCTCCCGGCGCGCGGCGAACTTCGTAAACGTCCGCTTCGGTCACGCGTGAAAGTCAACCATGGATCGAGAGCGATGCCGAATCCAGATGCACGGGTTCGCGCATCCAACGCTCCATGCGGACTTGCGAACTGCCTTCGCGCTACCGACGTGACGCCGGGCACGGCGCCGTCCGGCCTCCGCGGAGGCTTCATTGGACTTGCGGGCGGCTTCGCGTATTCGTTCATCGAAAGGATCTCATGAGAAATGTGCTCGTCTGTGCCCTCGCGTGTGCGACGATGTTGACAACGGCCGCCGCGTCGGCCCAGGCCGAGACGGCGCGAACGGTTCTCGACGCCAATCGCGCGGCTGTCGGCGACCAGCCGGCAACGGGCGCAGTCCGCCTGATGTTCGACTACCATGCATCCGGACTGACCGGCACGCAGGCGACCACCTTCGACCTTGCGACGGGCGCCTACGCGGAGTCGCAGGAATCGGGCGATATCCGCTTTGCCGACGGCTACGACGGCAACGTGCCGTGGCAGATGGACATCTCCCGCACGTACACGACGCAGTTGGGCGGTGACCGCGTTGCGCTCGCCGTCAACGCGGCGTATCGAAATGCCAATCTCTGGTGGCGCGACGACCAGGGCGGTGCCGAGATCTACTATGTCGGCCGTGAATCCGTCGAGGGCCGGCGACTGGACCATCTCGCGGTCACGCCAAGGAATGGCAAGCGCTTCGACGCGTGGATCGATGCCGATACGCACCTGCTGGCGAAGGTCGCGGAGGATCGCCAGTTTTTCCACGTCAACGAATCGTTTTCCAACTACGGCCGGGAAGGCGGCGTCATGCTCGCGCACACGGTCGTCGACGACCCGGGGCTCGGCGACGATGGGGTTGCGACGGCCACGCTCACGCGCGCGACTTTCGAACCTGCGCAACCGCTGTCCGCATATGCCATGCCGACCACCGCGCTCGCGGGTGCTGCGATCGCGAACGGTGCGGCGAGCAGTGTCGTGCCATTCCGCCTGCTCAACAACCACATCTACGTGCAGGGCAGGGTCAACGGCAAGGGCCCCTATACATTCATCGTCGACACCGGCGGGCACACGCTCCTGTCGTCACGGATCGTCAAAGAAGTGGGCCTGAAGCCTGTCGGCCGCTCGGTCGAAAGCGGCGCGGGTGAGGGTCACTCGACGACGGGCTTCGTTCATTACGACGAGATCGCCATCGGCGGCGTGCGTTTGCGGGATCAGACCGGCTTTGCCACCGAAATCTACGACAAGTCCATAGAGGGTATCGCCGTCGACGGCATGGTGGGCTACGAGCTGCTGCGGCGAATGGTGACCACCATCGACTACGGCCGGCACACGATGACCTTCACCGACCCGTCACGCTTCACCCCGGGCAAAGAACTCGGTGTCGCCATTCCGTTCGAGTTCTACGATCACCTGCCGAGCGTCGCAGGCTCGATCGGCGAACTGCCGGCAACGTTCAACATCGACACCGGCTCGCGGTCCGAGATCGACCTGACCAGCCCATTCGTCGAGACACACCATCTGCGTTCGCGCTATACCAAAGGCACGCTGGCGGTGACGGGCTTTGGCGTCGGCGGTCCGGCACACGACTACGTGTTCCGCCTCGCATCGCTCAAGCTCGGCACGGTCGAGGTCGACCACATCGCAGCGGGCCTTTCCGATGCGAAGGGTGGCAGCTTCAGCGATCCCAACTACGCCGCCAACATCGGCAGCGCGTTCCTGAAGCGCTTCGTCGTGACATTCGACTATGCACATCAGGTGATGTACTTGCGCCGCATTCGCCCGATGCCCCCCGATGTCGGAACGTTCGACCGGTCCGGGCTGTGGATCAACGCACAGGCGGCGGGATACGAGGTTGTCGACGTAGCCCGCGACAGCGCGGGCGCGAAGGCGGGGTTGGTGGTCGGCGACGTCATCACGGGGATCGACGGCAAGCCGGTCGTGACCGAAAGGCTTTCCGACGTCCGCCGCCGGCTGCGTAGCGATCCGCCCGGAACTGCGCTCGCACTTGCCGTGCGTCGTGGCGGTGCAACCCGCCTTGTAACGCTGACGCTTGCGGATCAGATCTGAACGCTGGCGCCCAAGGCGGAGGCCTGCTGCGCCGCGCAATGCCGCTTCACGCAGGAAGACTCGATTCGACGTCGAGAGCAGCCATCCGCAAGCGTCCGCAGCCGGCCACGAGATCCATCCACGCCAGCCGGCAGCGGCCGATCGGGTCACGTGCTGGGAATATGATCCTCCCACAGGAAACACTACACTCCGAAGCGCGGGAGAAGGCCCATGAAACGACCTGGCACCAAGCCGGCGCTGGAAGCAACGCTCTTCTTGATCCTGTTCGGCGTTGCGGTGTCCGTGCGCGCCCATGCTCTCGACGTCTGCAACAAAGGCACGGTTCCCGTGGTAGTGGTTTCGGCAATGAAGAACGCCGACCTGGCCCGCGGCATGGGGAAGTATTACTGGGGAATCACCTCCACGACTATCGCTTCGGGCAACTGCAAGACGGTCTATGCGGATACCGAAGGTGCCGGCACTTACCTCGGATTTGGTTTCGAGGACGCGAAAGGCCAGTGGGGTTCAGGCAAGGCCGCCCAAGTGCCCGATATCGGAAAGTATATCCAAGGGTTTCAAACCAGGCCGATCCTATCGAGGAGCGAGGGCACGATTAGCGCGTGCGCGGCAATGGTCGATACCGCATATGCCGTCAAGGATGACCCAAAGACCGATTGCACAACCATGCGCCTGACCCCGTCTCGCGGCGCCCAGGAAGTCCACGGTCCCTTCCTTCCGATTGCTTCGGCTCTCTACTTCAAGGCGCTGGACGCAGAGTGCCTCGGCGACATGGGGGCGCGAGGAGCGTGCCGCTACCACCTGAACATCGCGCCCGACGGAACCGGCAGGGAATTGCATGTTACGGAGGGAACTGGCAACGGCGGCGACGCCGAACCCCCGATGACCGACGCGCAGGCCTTTAAGGCGTTAGGCGAAATGGCGGCGAAGCTGAAGGAAAAGTACCCCGCCCCGACCTCCCTGCCGCCTCCGGTGCCACCCAAGCGCGATCCGACACTGACAATCATCGCGCCAGAACACGATGGCTACGCCATAAAGATGGACCCAAGCTTTAAAGTTGCGCTGGCTGAACAGGAGCAGGCGAAATGGAATTCGCCGACGTTCATGGTGAGCGCCTACGATCCCAAGTGGATCGGTCAAACCCTGGTGCTGAAGGGCACGGTTTCGCGCGTCGAAGTGGAAAGCGATGGCGATCCCGAATGGGTGCACATCTATTTCAAGGAATCGCCCGACGCAACCATCACCGGTTGTTCGCCATTTCCGGACGTGCTGCGCAAGAAGTTCGGCAACGACCTATCGGCTCTTGCCGGCAAAACCATTGAAATGGCGGGACAGGTCGAAAAGTACTGCAAGCCCAATGTCAGCATTCGCATCGTGGATCAGGCGCAGATCAAACTGGTGAACTAGTATTTCAGCATTCAAGTCAATTTTCGCGGCACTCAATACGGTGGATTCACCACCACGAACTGCGAGCCTTGCGGCAGATACCAGGTGTCGCCGCATTGCTGATAGACCTCATAGGCATAGCTGACTGGAACGCAGTAGGGCGGCATCGAGCCCACCATCGTCCCGACGGCAGCGTTGGCTCTGGCGACACCGACAACCACCGCCGCGGCCGCGACCGGGTGATCCCAGCCGCCACCGCAGCGACCGCCGCAGTCCACGTTCACGTTGACGTTCCTGTCCACGTTGACGTTGTTGACGCTGGTGTTGCGAACATTGCTGGTGCGCACGTCAGCATTGGAGTTGTTGAGCTGCGCGCCTTGACGTGCACCGCCGGTTTGGGCAGCTCCGGCGCGAGCTCCGCCGCCACCGGCCTGGGCACCTCCGGCGCGAGCGCCGCCACCGCCACCGCCACCACCTCCACCCCGACCGGCCGCGTCAGCGCAGGGGGCCATGACGAAGGCGGACAGCAGGAAGAGCGTCAACGACGCAAGAGCCAACTTGGATAACGAGGTTGTCATGATGGCTCTCATCTACTTGGCTTGAGCGGAACGATTTCGATCTTCCGCGCGCCCTTGGGCGGCGCGAAGCTGAAAATCGCATCCTTGAAGGCCGGCTTCAGATTCCAGTCGATCAGCGACACCGATTGCGGGCGAGCTTCATCGGCACGGTTGGTGATCACGATCTTCCGCGGTAGAGGCTTGTCGCCGGCAGTTATCCAGATCTGCCAGTCGATCGAGCCCTGGCGAAAAGCGTAGTGGTCACAGAGATCGTCGTCGATGAATTCCTGTCCGGCATTCATCGCCGACTCGATCTTGTCGACAGGCGCAGCCGGCGTGCCCCAGAGGAAGAGATCGGACAGCGGAACCTCTACGCCGAAGCGCTCTCGCATCCGGCCGATCAGTTCGCCCAATGTCCCGGCGAATTCCACGGTCGAGTAGTACTTTTGCGCTGGCGTGTGGAGAACGACCGTCTTGCCGTCGTAGAAGAGCTCGCGCTCGGAGCCGGCACTTCGCGTCACGGCGCGGAGCTTGTTCGGTCGTGTGACGTCCAGCACTGCTGTCGAGGTATGTTGCAGCTTTTGGCCATCGGCCAAAACCCGCTCCCCGGTCAGGTCCGTCACCACGCGAAAGCGCTTCAGTCCCTGCAGATGGAACCCCATCGCTTTGAGGGCCTCGATCGAGCCTGGATCGACCGCGCTCGCCTGCTGCCTAGAAGAGGCGCCCTGTGCAGATTGCGCGTGGAGGTGAGGTGCTGCGACCGCCAGGGATAGAAGGCTCAGCAACAAAATTGCGGCTCGCACCATGATTCGCTCCCGTATTTTTTAGGCGCCAGTCACCATACGCCCGCACGGGCGGTATCTCAACCCGGCCGCGCGTTGCACCGCCCGAGCTTCGGTATCATGAGACCCATCGGACAAGTGTGCGCGGGCACGATGCGAATCGAGAAGCCGGATTCTCCATCACAAGCGTGGCTGCAGGGCGGCGGAGAAATGGGTCAGCGCATCCGGTCATACGACTGGTCGCAGACACCCCTTGGCGAACCTGGCTGCTGGCCGCAGTCACTCAAGACACTCACCGGATTGATGTTGGCCTCCGCCCAGCCCATGTGGGTGGGTTGGGGCCCGTCGCTGATCTGGCTCAGCAACGACGCTTTCATTCCCATCCTTGGGTCGAAACATCCACATGCTTTGGGACGCCCGGCACTGGCGGAAGTGTGGAGCGAAGCCAAGGAAGTGCTCACGCCCATGTTCGACCGCGTGCTGTCCGGCGACCCGATACACATGCAGGACTTCGCGCTGCAGCTCGATCGCAACGGGCGATTGGAAGAGGCGCACTTTGCTTTTTCGTACACCCCGGCGCGGGACGAATCCGGAACGGTCGCGGGAATCTTCTGCGCCTGCATTGAGACTACAGCCCAGGTCGCTATGCAGCGTCAGCAGGCGGCCGCACAAGAGCGGCAGCGCCGCATGTTCGAGCAGGCGCCCAGCTTCATGTGCATCATGGAGGGACCGCAGCACGTCTTTGAGTTTGTCAACAACGCCCATCGCAAACTGTTCAACAGCGGAGGATGGCTGGGCAAGCCGGCGCGGGAGGCTTTTCCCGACCTCACGGGACAGGGATACTTCGAGCAACTGGACGAAGTCTACAAAAGCGGCAAGCGATTCATCGCCACGTCCGCGCCCGTGCGCTACCGGCTCTCTCCAGAACGCCCGCAAGAAGAGCGCATCATGGATTTCATCTACGAGCCCATCGTCGACGACGCCGGGAACATCACAGGCATCTTCTGCGAAGGCTTCGACGTCACCGCACAAAGGCAGGCGGAGAAAGCGCTCCGGGAGGGCGATCGGCGCAAGGACGAGTTCATCGCCACGCTCGCGCACGAGCTGAGGAACCCGCTCGCACCCATCAAGAACGGTCTTCAGATCGCGCGTTTGTCGAGCAAAGGTGACGCGACCCTGCAAAGGACCGTGGCGATGATGGACCGACAGCTCAGTCATCTCGTCCGGTTGGTAGACGACCTTCTCGACGTCGGACGTATAAGCTCCGGCAAGATTGACCTGAGGCGCAACCGAGTACGCCTGAGCGAGGTCCTGGCGACGAGCATAGAGGCCTCGCAGACATTGATCGACGCCCATAAGCACGAATTGGTGGTCGACTCCGACGACGAAGAGCTACCGGTGGAAGGCGACTTCGATCGCCTGTCGCAGGTGTTCTCCAACCTGCTGTCCAACGCGGCGAAATACACCGACAACGGCGGTCGAATTACGGTGGAGATACGTCGGCACGCCGACGAGGCCGTGGTGCAGGTGCGCGACACCGGCATCGGCATTCCGCGCGCCGAGCTTTCCCAAGTCTTCGACCTGTTTTCGCAGGTTCGCATGCATCAGGCTCGGGCAGAAGGGGGCTTGGGCATCGGGCTGGCGCTCGTACGCAAACTCGTCGAGTTGCATGGAGGGCGCGTGAGCGTAGCGAGCGATGGGCTCGGAGCCGGTAGCACATTCTGCGTACATTTGCCGCTGGCCGTGGGCGCCGCTCAGGCAGCCGTCTGGGGGCCCAGCGAGACGTTCCTCGATACCGAAACGTCCAAGCGGCGTGTGCTCGTGGTCGACGACAACGCCGACGCTGCGAATTCGCTGGCCATGCTGCTGGACATGCAAGGGCACGAGGTGTTCGTGGCGCACGATGGATTGGGGGCGCTGGATAAATTCACGGAGGCCAGGCCGGACATCGTGTTCCTCGACCTGGGAATGCCCGAAATGGATGGCGTTGAAACGCTGACGCGCATGCGCGCGCTGCCAGAGGGACAAGCCACGAAGATTGTCGCGCTAACGGGCTGGGGACAGGAGGCAGATCGGGACCGTACGCGTACGGCTGGCTTTGATCAGCACATTGTGAAGCCGCTAACACTGGAAACCCTGCTGGCCGTGTTGCGGTCCGGGAACTGAGCCCGCCGCTTGCCCGAGTTTCCCGGGGCAGCGTCGCGTGTTTGCCCCGTGTGCTTGACTACCCGGTTTCAACGTCCGCTTCCCGGGGTTGCTGAAGCGCCGGCAGCCGCACGATGAACGTGCTTCCCAGTCCCAAGCCCGAACTGCTCGCCGAGACGCTGCCGCCGTGCAGCTCCACCAAGTTCCGGCTGATCGCCATGCCGAGTCCGAGGCCGCCCTCTGCACGGTCCGGGGAGGCCTGCTCCTGCCGAAAACGCTCGAATACGTGCGGCAGGAATTCCGGCGAGATGCCTCGGCCGGTATCACTGATCACCGCCTCGACCCACGCATCGCTCGTGCGCATGGCAGCCCGCACGCGTCCACCTGGAGGCGTGAACTTCACCGCGTTCTGCACGATGTTCCAGAACACTTGGTAAAGCCGATTCGGGTCCGCTCGAACGAACAGTTTTTCGGCCGGGAGGTCGCCTTCCAGGTCTATGGCCTTCGCGCGCGCCGCCGGGGCGACACTCTCGAGTACGGCGGTCAAGATCGGCCTCGCGTCCAACGCCGCGAGTTCCAGGCGCAGCTTGCCGGTCTGCGTGCGCACCTCGTCGAGAATGTCGTCGACGAGCCGCGACTGCGCGCGTGCATTGCGCTCGATCGCCTCGAGCCCGCGCTTGAGCGTTGACGCATCGGGCTCGACTCGCGAAAGGAGCGTTGCCCAATTGAGGATGACCGAGAGGGGCGAGCGCAGCTCGTGGGAGACGAGCGCCAGGAATTGGTCCTTCGCCCTTGACGAAGCCTCCGATATCTCGCGGGCCTTGAGGATCTCGTTCTCGAGCTCGTTGCGCTGGCGCATTGGCACCAGTATCCAATCCGACACATCGCGCTCACCCTCGGTACGCCGCTTGGCGTTGAGCAGGACAGGAACTTCTTCGCCTCCGCTTCCGATCAGCGCGACGTAGACCTCGTGCACCCGCCCCTGCAGGCACAGGGTCGGGAAGACATGCGTCTGGTAGAAGATGCGGCTAGGGATGGAAAGTAAAACATCCACGTGGCGCCCCACCAGCGACGCTGCTTGCGCGACGCCGAGCATCTCGGCGGCAGTCGCGTTGGCGAGTCTGATGAGGCCGTCGTGACCTACGACGAGGAACCCGCACGGAGCGGAATCGAGCAGCGGATCCAGGTCCTTCACGACGCCTGCTGCAGGCATTCCTTCATGAGCGCGATGGTCTCTGCGGGATGGCTCATGTGTGGACAGTGGCCGGTTGCGGACATCTGCCGGAACGTTGTCATCGGCATTGCACTTTGGAGATAGAGACCTACGGATTGCGGCGCGATCGCGTCGTCGCTGCACTGCAGGATGTGTGAGGGCACCGTAAGCTTGGCAAGGTCTGCCCGGTTGTCAGAGAAGAACGTGACACGCGCGAACTGGCGAGTGACGCGTGGATCGGTGGCACAGAAGCTCGACTGCAGCTCCTCGGTCAGCTCGGCGCGGCCGGGGTTCTTCATCACCACGGGTGCGAGAAACGCGGCCCAACCCACGTAGTTTTTTTCCATGAGGTCGAGCAGACCCTCGATGTCACTGCGCTCGAAGCCGCCAATGTAGCCCGCATCGTTCACGTAACACGGCGACGGTCCGATGTGGATGAGCCGTGAGAATCGCTGCGGCTCCTCGATCGAAGCGAGCATTCCGATCATGGCACTGACGGAGTGCCCGACGAAGACCACGTCACGCAGGTCGAATGCGTTCAGGATGTCGAGGACGTCCTGCGCGTAGCCATGCAAGCTGCCATAGCGCTGCACGTCGAAGGCCGACCAGTCGGACTTCCCGCAGCCCACGTAATCGAACATCACGATGCGGTAATCGGCCTCGAACGCCGGCGCGACCAATCGCCACTTCGTCTGGTCGCAGCCGAAGCCGTGCGCAAACATCATTACGCGCTCGCCACGACCGGAAAAGCGCACGTTGTTGCGTGCGCGAACATGCTCGGGCTCGGGGTGCGCATTCAATTGGGAACCCACCTGCAAGGTAGAAATCACGACCGCGATGATACCCGCCCGTACTATCCACCCAAGTTGATCCGGCGTCTCATCTCCACGCGTTGCGTTCGTCTGAAGGTCAAACGCGGCAGCGTGATAGAACGCTGTTTCTTCAATGCCCTCTGGTTGACGGCGCCACATTGCCGGCGCTAGCGTATCCGGAAATATGTCGCTGCCACGAGCGGCATCAAATCCAGCCTCGCGCAGGCCCACACACTTCGGGAGACTTCGTGTTTGACCACGTTGTATTCGGAGTCAGCGACTATTTGGCGAGCAAAGCGTTCTTTCTCAAGGCACTCGAGCCGCTGGGTGTAACCGTTGCCCAGGAAGGGCCGCTCGGTGTCGAGCTCAGCCAGCCCGAGGGTAAGGCTTCGTTGTGCATGCGCCGATCCGTGGAAAAGCCTGCGCATCTTCACTTGGCGTTCACGGCCGCGAATCGCCCGCAAGTCGAAGCTTTCTACCGCGCGGCGCTGGCGGCGGGTGGCAAAGACAATGGTGCGCCGGGTCTGCGTCCGAACTACCACGCAAACTATTACGCTGCTTTCGTCATAGGTCCGGACGGGCACAACATCGAAGTGGTTTGCCACGAACCCGAGGGCTGACTTCCCCAATTTGGAAGTGAACACGTAGCGGTCCTCAATCAATGGCGCAGCGCGCGTCGGGTACTCGCGCAAATCGCGAATGCCACTAGACGGACGGCAGCCCGCGGGCTTGCTCCGAACGTGGCCGCGGCGTACTATGCCAATGTCATAACACCGAAGACACTGGCCAACCTGCGGTCAACCGCGCTATTCGAGACGGTCTGAAGCGGGGGGGAAAGCGCTTCGACTTGCGTACTCGCGCCGCGTATCGAGCAGCGTACACACGAACGAGGTTTTCATGATGAACCGTTGCAGTGGAATATTGCTCTGCGCCGTCGTAGCACTCGCGCCCCATTTGGCGATGGCCCAGTGTCCAGCGACCGTGCCGGTCGCCAACGGCGCCGTGCCGGGCCCGCTGCCGGTGTTCCCTTCGGACAACTGGTGGAACACCGACATTTCCACGGCGCCGGTCGACGTGGCCTCGCCTTCGTTCATCGCGTTCATCAACAATGGCGGCACGCGCAAGATGCATCCGGATTTCGGCGGCGAAGTGTCGCCTGGAAGCGCGGACATCTATGGGATGCCGTACGCCATCGTCGACGGATCGCAGGCCAAGCAGGCAGTCACCTTCGACTACTGGGACGAGAGCGACGGCGTCAACTACTCGACTCAGCAAGGAATACCGTTCTATCCCATTCCTGCGCAAGCCATCACCCAGGCGCACTGGGTGGAGGGCGGCGCGCCCGGCAACGTCGACCAGCGAGACGACGGCGACCGTCATCTCCTCATCATCGATTGCACCAACAAGTATCTGTACGAGCTCTACAACGTCTATTACAACCCCGCCAAGGGAAAATGGTTCGCCGGCTCCGGCGCGTTCTTCGACATGAACACCAACGGCCGGCGACCGGATACGTGGACCTCCGCCGATGCAGCGGGCCTCGCGATCTTTCCGGGACTCGTTCGCTACGACGAGGCCTTCAACGCTGCGGTGATCGATATCGGACACGCCTTTCGCGTAACCGTGCGCTCGAGCAACGGTTACGTCTACCCCGCCTCGCATCGTGCGGGCGGCACCGCGGGTGCGCTGCCGATGGGCGCGCGGCTGCGCCTCAAGAAAAACGTGGGCGGGCAGGATCCCGCGTTGCGCACGACCGATCCCAACGTGCAGAAGATCTTCCGCGCAATGCAAAGATACGGACTCATCGTCGCCGACAACGGCTCGGACATGTACATCACGGGCACCTTCGACAAGCACTGGAACAACGGCATGCTCAATCCCGCGTTCGCGATGCTGAGCGCGAGCGACTTCGAGGTCGTGCAACTGGGATGGAAGCCCCCGGTGTCGACTGCCCCGACGCTGGCATCGCTGTCGGCAAGCCCGGCATCGGTGATCGGCGGCAATACCGCGACTGGCACTGTGGCGCTCACTATCGCGGCGATTTCGCCGATGACCGTCGCACTGTCGAGCGCAAGCGCCGCGGCGTCGGTTCCCGCCAGCGCGATCATCGCAACCGGCGCGACGTCGGCGACCTTCGCGATCAGCACGAAGACCGTTAGCGTGCAGACCGCGACATCCTTTTCCGCAACCTATGCCGGTGTGCAGAAGTCGACCACGTTCACGATCAATCCTGTTCCGGCGACTGCACCCGTGCTCGCGTCGCTCACGTTGGCCGCGACCAGCGTCGTTGGTGGAGTTCCCGTGAGTGCAACGGTGATGCTGTCATCGCCGGCGCCGGCGGCCGGCGTAACCGTGTCGTTGCGCAGCACGTCGACGTTGGCGAAGTTGCCCGCGAGCGTTGTCGTGCCGGCGGGTACCAAGTCAAAGACATTTACGATCTCCACGCGCACGACAACGCGCGGGTCGGATGTCGGGATTTCCGCATCGTATGCGGGCGTGACCAAGTCCACGACCCTGCGCGTCAGGCGCAACTGATCGAGTGGAGGTTGCCGATGAGTTCCGACTCCTTCTCCAGCAAAACCTGGTGTCCGGAATCAGGATCTCACCGGTAAAACGCCTCCACCTTTCCCTTGAGCTTGATCAGCAGGGGTCGGCCGCTCCGATCGACCGTCTTGCCTGCTGCAACCCTGACCCAGCCCTCGCTGACGCAATACTCCTCGACGTCCCTTCGCTCCTTGTCGTTCAGGCGAATGCCGATATCGTGCTCGAACACCGCCGCCACATGATGCGGGCTGCGCGGATCGACGCAGAGGCGATCGGGAAGTGGCGGTCGGTCGGGGGTGTCGTCCATTCTTTCTGTGCTGCCCGCTTCAATGTCTTCCGCCATCACTCCACCGTCACGCTCTTGGCCAGGTTTCTGGGTTTATCAACATCAGTACCGCGCATCACCGCGGTGTGATACGCAAGCAAGTGCAGCGGAATCACGTGCACGATCGGTGACAACAATCCCGCATGCTCGGCGAGACGAATCATCCGAATGTGCTCGTCGGCAACGATGTGACTATCAAGATCTGCCACGACATATAGCTCGCCACCCCGCGCCCGCACTTCCTGCAAATTCGACTTGAGCTTTTCCAGCAGCGCGTCGTTGGGTGCGATCGTCACCACCGGCATTTCCGAGTCGACCAGCGCCAGCGGGCCATGCTTCAACTCGCCGGCCGGATACGCCTCGGCATGAATGTATGAGATTTCCTTGAGCTTCAGCGCGCCTTCGAGCGCGATCGGATAGTGCAGGCCGCGGCCGAGGAACAGCGCGTGCTGCTTGCGGGCGAACGCCTGCGCCCACGCGATCACCTGCGGTTCGAGCGCCAGCGCCGCCTGCATCGCCGCAGGTAGATGACGCAGCGCGCCGATCCACTTCGCTTCCTCTTCCGCGCTCAGCCGGCCGTTCAGCTTGGCGAGCGTCAGCGTCAGCAGGAACAGCGCAACCAGTTGCGTGGTGAAGGCCTTGGTCGATGCGACCGACACCTCGGTGCCGGCGCGCGTCAGGAACACCAGTTCGGTCAGGCGCACCATCGAGCTGGTCGAGACATTGCATATGGCCAGCGTGTGCGCGTGGCCGAGTGCCTTGGCGTGCTTGAGTGCAGCCAGCGTGTCGGCAGTTTCACCCGACTGCGACACCACGACGACCAGCGCGCGCGGATTGGGCACGCTGTCGCGGTACCGGTATTCGCTGGCGATCTCGACGTCGCAGGGAATCTTCGCCACCGCCTCGATCCACTGCTTCGCGATCAGCCCGGAAAAATAGCTGGTGCCGCACGCGAGGATCAGCACGCGGTCGATCGCACGCAATGCCGCATCGGCCTTCGGCCCGAACAGTTCGGGCGTGATCGTGGCCACCGCTTCGAGCGTGTCGGACACCGCGCGCGGCTGCTCGAAGATTTCCTTCTGCATGAAATGCCGGTACGGCCCCAACTCCACGGCGTTGCCGTGCGATTCGACGGTGATGATTTCGCGCTCGACCACCGCGCCCGTTGAATCGTGAATCGCGTAGCGTTCGCGGCGCACGTCGGCGACATCGCCTTCCTCGAGATAGGCGACGCGCCGCGTCACCGGCACCAGCGCCGCGGCATCGGAGGCCAGGAAGTGATCGTCCGCGCCGATGCCCACGACCAGCGGGCTGCCCTGGCGCGCGCCGATCACGCGTCCCGGCTCGCGCGTGCTGATCGCGGCAATTGCGTAGGCGCCGCGAAACTGCGCGACCGCGGCCATCACCGCGCGCAGCAGGTCACCGCCGCCGGCCGCATGCCAGTGCGAATGCACGAGGTGCGCGATGACTTCGGTGTCGGTCTGCGTGGCGAACACGTAGCCGCGCCCTCTCAGCATTTCGCGCAGCTCTTCGTAATTCTCGATGATGCCGTTGTGCACGACGGCGATTTCGCCGCCGGAAACGTGCGGATGCGCATTGCTTTCGGTGGGCGCGCCATGGGTCGCCCAGCGGGTGTGCGAGATGCCCGTGGTACCGGTCAGATGGCGCGCGTCCGCCTGCGCCGCGAGATCGGCGACGCGGGCCACGCTCACCAGGCGCTGCAACGCGGGCGACACGCCCGCGCCGATGACCGCGAGGCCGGTGGAGTCGTAGCCGCGGTATTCGAGCCTGCGAATGCCGTCGATCAGGATCGGTACGACGTTGCGCGACGACACCGCGCCGACGATGCCGCACATGGTGTGCTCAGCCTTTCTTGTCCTTGCGCGGGCGTTTCCAGCTCGCGAGGGACGTCTGCCGGGCGCGCGCCACCGTCAACTGCCCGGCTGGTGCACCCTGGGTGATGGTGCTGCCGCCGCCGATCGTGGCGCCAGCGCCGATGTCGATGGGCGCGACCAGCACGCAATTGGATCCGACGTGCACGTTGTCGCCGATCACCGTGCGGTGCTTGTTGGCGCCGTCGTAGTTGGCGGTGATCGATCCGGCGCCGAAATTGACGTCCGCGCCCACCGTCGCATCGCCGATATACGCAAGGTGATTGGCCTTGCTGCGCGCACCGACTTCGGCTGCCTTGACCTCGACAAAATTGCCGATGTGCACATCGTCGCCGAGCGTAGCACCCGGACGCAAGCGCGCGAACGGCCCGATGCTGCAGCGCTGCGCGACGGTGGCGCCGTCAAGGTGCGAGTGCGCGTGGATCTGCGTGCCGGCGCCCACGCGCGTGTTGCGCAAAACGCAATGCGGTCCCACGCGTGACCCTTCGTCCAGCACGACGTCACCCTCGAACACGCAGCCGACGTCGATGAACGTGTCGCGTGCCGCGCGGAGCGTGCCGCGGATGTCGATGCGCGCGGGATCGGCGATCGTGGTGCCGGCGTGCATCAGCGCCTCGGCGCGGCGCCGCTGGACGATGCGCTCGACGGCGGCGAGTTGCGCGCGGTCGTTGACGCCGCGCGCGTCGTCGGCGTCGTCGCACAATTGCGCGTGCACGGCGACACCGTCGGCCAGTGCAGCGGCCACGACATCGGTCAGGTAATACTCGCCCTGCGCGTTGTGCGGCGTCAACTTGTCGACCCACGCGGCGAGCAGTGCGCTGGGCGCGGCCAGCACGCCGGTATAGATCTCGTCGATCGCCTTTTGCTCGACGGTCGCATCGGCGTCCTCGACGATTGCGCGCACGCTGTCGTCGGCTGCGCGCAACACGCGGCCCAGGCCGCGCGGATCGGCCACGCGCGCCGTCAGCAGCGCGAGCTTGCCTTGCGCCGCGACACCGGCGAGGGCTGCAAACGCAGAGCCGGGAATCAGCGGGCAATCGCCGTTGGCGACCAGCGTCACGCCGTCATGCGGCAACTGGCGAAACGCGGCGCGCACGGCGTCCCCAGTGCCGCGCGGCGGATCCTGCCGCACGATCACCAGGTCGGGCTGGGCCAGCGCCGCCTGCACCTGGTCGCCGCCATGTCCGACCACCAGCGCGATCGCAGCGGGATGACTTTCGCGCGCGGCGGCGATCGCGTGCGCCAGCAACGGCCGGCCCGCCAGCGGATGCAACATTTTCGGCAGCGCCGAATGCATGCGCTTGCCCAGGCCCGCGGCCATGATCACGAATTGAACGGAGGATGAAGGCACGGTAGTGATGCGCTTGGTCGGGCCCCGCGCGACGCGGGATTGCAATGATAGCGGGATTCATCCCTAGCCATTTTCGTGCCGGCGGCCAAGCGGCGCCGCAAAGCGCGATGGCGGCGGTGCCCCGGACTTGTGTACCCTCGGTGCTTTGCGACAGGATGCTTCCCGGCGTGCCAACGATCGCGGTTTTCAACCAGAAGGGCGGGGTCGGCAAGACCACCACCGCGCTCAACCTGCTCGCCGCCATTGCGCTGCGCGGGACGCGGCCGCTGGGCATCGACCTCGATCCGCAATCGCACCTGTCGCACATCCTGGGCGTTCAGCCGCGCCTGGCCGACGAGACGATCTACAGCTTTTTCGTCCGCCAGCGTCCGCTCGACGAGATTGCCAGCATCACCAAGAGCGGAGTGATGCTGTGCCCGGCGCACATGGAGCTCGCCAAGATCGACACGATGCTGGGCAAGAGCGTCAATGTGGTCACGCGGCTGCGCCAGGCGCTGCATGCCCGCACGTTGCCGCCGATGCCGGTGGTGATCGACTGCTGCCCGCTGCTCAATGCGCTGTCGCTCAACGCGATCTTCGCGTGCGACGTGCTGCTGGTCCCGGTGTCCGCCGACTACCTCGCGTTACAGGGTGCGAAGGAAGTTGAACGTTCGCTCAACGCGCTCGAGCCGGTGTTCAAGCGGCGCTTGCCTCGCCGCTACCTGCTGACGCGCTACGACCTGCGGCGCAGGATGAGCCTGGAAATCCTGCAGCAGATGCAGGCGATATTCAGGCCGGAGGAGATCTGCGCGACGCGCATCCGCGAAAACGCCAAGCTGGCGGAGAGCCCTGCGCTCAAACTGGATGTGTTCCGGCATGCGCCCGGCAGCCGCGGCGCGCATGACTACGAGGCGCTGGCGGAAGAACTAGCGGGGAATGGCTTCGTGCACTGACGCGGTGGGCGTGCCGCTGATGAGGCCGATGATGTTCTCGACATCGAGCTGGTCGACGCGCCTCGGCACCGGATTCTGGCGGCACTCGAGGATGTCGCAATGAAGGTACATCTGGCGCAGGCGGCGCTCGGCATCCCCATGCGAGGCTGCCATGATCTGGATGTTATCCACACGTTGCCCGTGCTTGGTCTTGATCGTGAAGCCAAAGCGAGTCATTGGAAATTCCTCCCCCGACGTTTTTCGCGTCACCGGTTGGGCCGCCCTTTTTGCATCAGGGGCTTAGCCGCCGGGGTTGCTATCATAGGTCAGCAACGCTATGCAATTAGCGTTCCGTTCAAACTGTTCACGGCAATGAGTGCGCAAATTCCCGCGAAAAATCCGGACGCCGCAGAGCCCTCTGTCGAAGCGATTTTCCGAGCCATAAGGCACATGGCGATAGTGAGTGCTGACACTCCGCTGAATATCCTGCCGATGGACGGCGGAGTGTCGTCAGATATCTACCGCGTCGACGCCGGCGAAAAGACGTTCTGTGTCAAGCGCGCGTTGCCCAAATTGAAGGTTTCGAGCGACTGGCGGGCACCCGTGTCGCGCAATCGCTCCGAAGTCGCCTGGCTGCGGCGCGTCTCGGCGCTGCTGCCTGCCAACGCGCCGGCGATCCTCGGCGACGACGCCGACCGCGGCACGTTCGCGATGGAGTGGCTCGACCCCCGCGACTATCCGACGTGGAAGACCGAGTTGCGCGACGGCCGGGTCGACCGGAGGGTCGCGGCCGCGATCGGCGAGGCTCTGGGGCGTATCCATGCGGCCACGCACGGCCAGCCCGACATCGCACGCGAGTTCGCCCACGACGACATTTTCCTGGCGATACGCCTCGATCCGTACCTGCTCGCGACCGGGCGTGCACATCCAGCGCTTGCTGGCGCGATGGAAGCGCTGGTCGCGCAAACGCTCTCGCACAAGCATGTGCTGGTGCACGGCGACTATTCGCCCAAGAACATCCTGATCGGCGCGCGCGGCCCGGTAATCCTCGACGCCGAATGCGCGTGCTACGGCGATCCGGCCTTCGATGTCGCATTCGTCGCCAACCACCTGCTGCTCAAGGGCATCTGGCGCCCCGCCTTGCGCAAGGATTACGCCGACGCACTGAAGGCACTGATCGACGCCTATCGCCCGCACGTCGACTGGGAGCCCTGGGAACGACTCGACCGTCGCATCGCGGCATTGCTGCCGGCGCTGCTGCTGGCGCGCATCGACGGCAAGTCGCCGGTCGATTACATCACCGCCGACGACCAACGCGAACGCGTGCGCGCATTCGCGATCCCGCGGGTCGCGGCGCCGCCGGATTCGATCGACGCGATCGCCCGCGGCTGGGTCAACACAAGAACGCCATGAGCATGCGCACCAACCATCGGCGCTCCCGCGGGCGTCGAGCCTTCGCAGGCGGCGCGATCCGAAACCTCGCAGCCGGCCTGGACCACGAATGAGCGCCACGACTATCGTCGAAGTCAAGGGTCGGCGCGTCTGGGACTCGCGCGGGCGCCCGACGGTCGAAGCCGACGTGCGCCTCGAAGGCGGCGCGATCGGCCGCGCGATCGCGCCAGCCGGCGCGTCGCGAGGCTCGCGCGAGGCGATCGAATTGCGCGACGGCGGCACGCGCTTCGGCGGCCACGACGTGCTCGGCGCGATCGACAATGTGAACAAGCCGATCGCGCACGCGCTGCGCGGCCGCGACGCGCTCGACCAGGCCGGCGCCGACACGACGCTGGTCGCGCTGGATGGTACCGAAGACAAGTCGAAGCTCGGCGGCAACGCCACCGTCGCGGTGTCGCTCGCGATCGCCCAGGCGGCCGCCGCTGCATCGGGTCTCGCGCTGTGGCAATACCTCGCGAACGGCGCGCCGGTGTCGCTGCCGATGCCGCAGATCCAGGTGTTCGGCGGCGGTGCCCACGCGGGACGGCGCATCGATATCCAGGACCTGATGGTGATGCCCGTCGGCGCGTGGACGTTCAGTGATGCGATCGCCATCACCGCCGAAATCCATCGCTGCGCCGGCCTGCTGATGCAGGAAGCGGGAAAGGCGGGCGGCGTGGCGGACGAGGGCGGCTGGTGGCCAGACTTCGCGAGCAACGAAGAGGCGCTCGAGATGCTGGTGCGCGCGATCGAACGCGCCGGATTGCGCCCGGGCACCGATGCGGCCATCGCGCTCGACATCGCGGCCTCCGAATTCGGCCACGAGGGCCGATACAGGTTTGCGCTCGAAAACCGCACGCTCGACCGGGACGCGCTGGCCGAGCTGTTGCTGCACTGGGTCGAGCGCTATCCGGTGCTGTCGATCGAGGATCCGTTCGCCGAGGACGATCGCGTCGCGTGGATCGGCTTCGCGCGTGCGGCACCCGCCCGGCTGCAGATCGTCGGCGACGACTACCTCGTCACGCGCGCGGCGCTGGTCGACGCCGCGGCGGTGGATCGCGCGTGCAACGCCGCGCTGATCAAGGTCAACCAGGCCGGAACTCTCACCGAAGCCCACGCTGCGCTGCTCGCGGCGCGCCGTGCGGGTTTTGGCACGATCGTTTCCGCGCGTTCGGGCGAAACCGAAGACGTGGCGATCGCGCACCTCGCGGTGGGCTGGAACGCGGGGCAGGTCAAGGTCGGATCGTTCGCCCGCGGCGAGCGCATGGCCAAGTGGAACGAATTGCTGCGTATCGAGGAATCGGCACCTGCCATGACCCCGTTCGCTGGGGCCGGCGCGCTGGCGTCCCAGCGGGGGTGAATTTCGCGGAGGCCGGCGCGGCTCGCGTCCCGGCGGGGGTGAATTTCCAGGGCGCCCGTTGCCGTGGCGGCCCGCCAGGGATGAATTCGCACGGATTTCGCGCGAGAATATGGTGATCGCGCCAATCGACGCGTACCATTCGCGCGCAAACCAACCCGGAGGTATCTCCATGCATTGCGGACAGTGCGGCAAGCAGGTCGACGCGGATTCCAAGTTCTGCGTGAATTGCGGTACACCGATCGCCGCGGCGGCGTCCGCCGCGGCGCCCACGCCCCCACCGTCCAGCACTGCGGCATCACCTGCTGGGCCGGCGATCACTCCGGCGTACACGCCGCCGCCGAGGCCCTCCGCTGCCGGTCCGAACGCCGGCGCCGACATGGGCGCCAAGGCGAGCGCCGCGGCCGCCGAAGCGAGTGCCGCGCTGCAGAGCGTCGACCCGGCCGGCATCATCGCGCGCGTCAAGAACATCATGCTGTCGCCGCGCACCGAATGGCCGGTGATCGGTGTCGAGCGCAAGAGCGCCGCAGAAGTATGGATGGGCTACGTCGCGCCGATGGCCGGATTGGCTGCAATCGCCGGCGGTCTCGGCATGATGGTGTTCGGCATTCACGCCCCGCTGATCGGCACCATCCGCGTGGGACCGGTGACAACGCTCGTGCACATGCTGACGCAGTTCGTGATGACGTTCTTCGGGCTGTTCATCTTCTCGCTGATCGTCAACGCACTCGCGCCGACATTCGGCGGGCAGAAGGACTCGCTGCGCGCGATCAAGGTGGCGGCGTACTGCGCCACGCCGGCGTGGGTGGGCGCGCTGCTCACGATCATTCCGTCGCTCGGCGTCATCGCCGGCCTGATTGGCTTGTACGGTCTCTATCTGTTGTACCTGGGATTGCCGGTGTTGATGCGCAGTCCGCCGGAGCGCGCGCTGGGCTACACCGCCGTGGTGGTGCTGTGCATGATCGTCGTCGGCGTCGTCATCGGCGCGGTGCTCGGCATGTTGGGACTCGGCATGGGGGCGATGAGCGGGATGAGCGCATTGGGCAACGGCACGTCGATCTCGCGCTCAGACCGCGACAACGACGCCGCGGCCAACGTTCTGTCGAGCATGCTGGGTGGCAAGTCGGATGCCGACAAGGAGCGGGTCAAAGACGCGATGTCGCAGCTCACCAAGATGGGCGAACAGGCGCAGCAAGCCGAGCGCACGGCGAAGGTGACGGGCAAGGATGCGACCACCGCCGGCGCCAACGCGGTCGACATGAGCGCCGCGTTGTCTGCGGTGGGCACGATGGTTTCCGGTGGCAAGGACGTGAAGCCGGTCGACTTCCACACACTGAAGGACCTGCTGCCGGAAAATATCGCCGGGCTTCCGCGCACCGACGCGTCGGGACAAAGCGGCGAGGCGATGGGCATGAAGGGCAGCAGCGCCACCGCGCGCTATGCGGATGCGAACAACGGCAGCCTGACGCTCGAGATCGCCGACATCGGATCGATGTCGGGGCTCGCGGGACTCGCCACCAAGTTCAATCCGAACATGGAAAAGGAAACCGGCACCGGCTACGAGCGCACGCGCACCGTCAACGGCACGATGATGCACCAGCGCTACGACCGCCAGTCGAAGTCGGGCGAGTACGACGTGATGATCGGCAACCGGTTCGCGGTGACTGCGAGCGGGAACAACATCAGCGAGGATGCGCTGGTCGCGGCGGTGAAGTCGGTCGACGTCGGCAAGCTCGCGTCGCTGGCGAAATAGCGGGTTCGCGTTTCAGGTTTCCCGGTTCGCTCGCCGCGCGGCGGCGAAGCGCGTCGGCCGTGCGACCTGCCACACTCGCTGCGGCGCTCAGCCCAGCAGGTGCTGCGCCAGCTCGGCGAATCCGCCGCCGCCGGCACGTTGCGTGACGAACGCGGGCGGCGTGGCGATGCGATCGAGGTAGTCGCGCACGTTTGCCACACCCACCGAGCGCGCGAAGAAACCGAACATCGGCGCGTCGTTGGGCGAATCGCCGGCGAACACGAAGCGGTCGGCGTCGGCGTCGAGATCGATCGCGAACGCCTCGGCGAGAAAGGTCCGTGTCATCGCCAGCTTGTCGTAGTGGCCGAACCACCCGTTGACGTGGATCGACGAGATCTTTGCCGTCATGCCCGCGGCCTGCATCATCGCGACGATGCGGTCGATGTCCTGCGGCGGCAACGGCGGCACGTCCTCGCAGAAGTCGATCGCGAGGTCGGTCTCGCGATAGTGCTGGTCGGACGCGAGCGCGGTGCCTGCGATATCGCGCAGGATGCGCGCGCCGATCGATGCCAGTCGTGCGCGATTGGCCACGCGCTCGGCTTCGCTCATGCCGAAGCGCCGCACCAGGCGCCGCGCTTTCGTGTCGTGGCGCATCCAGAACGCGCCGTTCTCACCGACCACGCCCGCCACCGGCCACATCCGCGCGATGTGATCGCACCATCCTGCGGGACGGCCGGTGATCGGGATCACCAGCAAGCCGGCGTCGTGCAGGCGCTCCAGTGCATCGTACGCCCGGGCGGTCAGCCGCCCGTGCGTGCTGAGGGTGTCGTCGATGTCGGTCAGCACGCCGCGCACGCCGTCGCGCGGCATCGCCGCCAGCGGCTGCATCGTGACCTTGCCGCCCGCTAACGGCGTCGTCACGGCTGAACGCCCGACGGCGGCGACGGGGCCGGCGGGCGCCAGTCGCGCAGGACGTCCATCATCGCGTCGACGCGATCGACGACGCTCAACATCGCGCGGTGATGCGGCCTCAGCAGGCCATCCGCGACGCCGCGATCGAGCTGCGCGAGGAACCCGTCGAAATAACCGTCGACATTGACCAGCACCACCGGCGTCTGCAGGATCGACAGCTGGTTCCAGGTCAGCATCTCGCACAATTCGTCGAACGTGCCGTATCCGCCAGGCAGCCCGATGAACGCCTGCACGCGCGCCGCCATCATCGCCTTGCGCTCGTGCATCGTGCGCACGACATGCAGCTCGGTGACGTTGCGATTGCCGACTTCGCGCGCCATCAGCGTCTCGGTGATGATGCCGACGACCGCGCCGCCGGCCTGCATCGCCGCGTTCGCCGCCTCGAACATCAGGCCGATGCCGCCACCGCCGTAGACCAGGCCGATCTGCTCATGCGCCAGCAGCCGCCCCAGTTCGCGCGCCGCTTCTGCATAGGCCGGCCGCGTGCCGGTGTTGGCGCCACAGAACACGCAGACGTATTTGATCTTCGAAGGATTCATTGCAGTCCGTGTCGTGTGCGCAAGTGATCGGCCACGCGGTCGCGCTGTTGCGCCGTCATTGGCAGGCCGCACTTGGTGCGCCGCCACAGGACATCCTCGGCGCTCACCGCCCATTCGTCGCGCACCAGCCATTCGATCTCGCGCTCGGTGAGGTACGCGCCGAAATCCTCGCCGAGGTCGTCCGCATTGGTGGCGTCGCCCAGCAGGTCGAACACCCGTGAACCGTGGCGCCCGGCGAGCGCGCGCAGCAACTCGAACGGCAGGTGCGGATAGCGCGCGCACATGCGTGCGAAAAGTTGCGAGCGGTCGCCGCCTTCGAAGTCGCCGCCGGGAAGCGCCGCCGCCTTGGTCCACGCCGGCTTCATCGTCGGAAAGAACGGCGCCAGTGCCGCCAGCGCCGCTTCGGCAAGCTTGCGATAAGTCGTGATCTTGCCCCCGAACACCGACAGCATCGGCGGCTGCATCGGCGCGTCGCCCGCGTCGAGCTTCAGCACGTAGTCGCGAGTGACGGCAGACGGGTCGCTCGCGCCGTCGTCGTAGAGCGGGCGCACGCCGCTGTACGTCCACGCGATGTCGGCACGCGAAAGGGGCGTCGCGAGGTAGCTGTTGACGAGCGTCAGCAGGTAGTCGATCTCGTCTTCCGTGATGTGCGGTGCGGCGTAGTCCTGCACGGTGACGTCGGTGGTGCCGATCAGCGAGTAGTGCTGCTGGTACGGGATCACGAACACGATGCGGTTGTCGGCGTTCTGCAGGATGTACGCATGCTCCTCGGGATGCACTCGCGGCACCACGATGTGGCTGCCCTTGATGTGGCGCACGCCGGCGCCGGCCGGCGATTCCGCCGTGCGGTCGAGCACGTCCTTCACCCACGGGCCGCCGGCGTTGACGATCGCGCGGGCGCGCAATTCCGAGCGCTGCCCGTCGTGGTCGAGCTGCGCGCGCCACACCGGTCCGTCGCGGCGCGCGCTGACGAGCGTGGTGCGCAAGCGAATCGTCGCGCCCAGCTCGCGCGCGGACATCGCATTGACGACCACCAGCCGCGCATCGTCGACGCGCGCATCGGAATAGACGAAGCCTTTCCTGAAGCGCTCCTGCAAGCCGGCGCCCCAGCGGCTGCCATAGAGCTTGACCGACGAGGATTTCGGCAGCGTCATCTTGCCGCCCAGGTGGTCGTACAGGAACAGGCCGGCGCGAATCATCCACGCGGGACGCAGGTGCGGCTCGTGCGGCAGCACGAACGACAGCGGCTCGATCAGGTGCGGCGCGAGCTTCAGCAGCACTTCGCGCTCGGCCAGCGCTTCCGACACGAGTCGGAACTCGTAGTACTCGAGATAGCGCAAGCCTCCGTGGATCAGCTTGGTGCTCCACGACGACGTATGCGACGCGAGGTCGTCGCGCTCGACGAGCGTCACCGCGAGTCCGCGGCCGGCGGCATCGCGTGCGATGCCGGCGCCGTTGATGCCGCCGCCGACGACCAGCAGGTCCTGGATGGAATCGTTCATGAGGGGAGACCGTAGATTTTACCGGATGGGGTACCATCACCGACGACCACCCGCCCAATCCTGTCGCCATGCAAGAACCTCCGTTGAGCCAGGATTACCCGCGCATCCTGCTGATCGTGGTGCTCCTGGGGCTGCTGATTGCCTGCAGCCTGTGGATTCTCCAGCCGTTCATTCCCGCGTTCATCTGGGCGACGATGATCGTCATCGCGACCTGGCGGCTGATGCTCGAGGTCCAGCGCAGGGTCGGCGGTCGCCGCGGCGTCGCGGTCACGCTGATGACGATCGCCATCGTGGTGCTGCTGATCGTCCCGCTCGGCATCGCCGTGCAGCAATTCGTCGACCACTTCGACGACATACGCGCGGGCTTCGCGGTGATCATGTCGCGCGAATTGCCGCCGCCGCCCGACTGGATTGCGCGCATTCCGTTCGTCGGCCCTCGGATTGTCGCCAAGTGGCACGAGGTCGCCGAAGCCGATCCGATGTCGGTGCTGCGCCCGCTGCTGCCGTATGCCGGCAACATCGCCACGTGGCTCGCGTTGCGCGCGGGCTCGCTGGGCGCCGTGCTGCTGAACCTGATCCTGATCGTGGTGTTCTGCGCGATCCTCTACCTGACCGGCGAAGCCGCGGGGCGCGACACGCGGCGCTTTGCCAATCGCCTCGCGGGCGAGCGCGGCGTGAACATCGTCGAACTCGCGGGTCAAGCGGTGCGCGCCGTCGCGCTGGGCATCGTGGTCACCGCGGTCGCACAATCGGTGCTGGCCGGCGTGGGCCTCGCGATCGCCGGCGTGCCCAATGCGATGCTGCTGACGCTGGTGATGTTCGTGCTGTGCCTCGCGCAGGTCGGCGCCGTGCCGATACTGGTGCCGGCGGCGATCTGGCTGTTCTGGAAGGACATGACCGCGTGGGGCGGCTTCCTGCTCGTCTGGTGCGTGGTCGTCAGCGCGCTCGACAACTTCCTGCGTCCTGCGCTCATCCGGCGCGGCGCCGACCTGCCGCTGCTGCTCATCATGGTGGGCGTGATCGGCGGACTGCTGGCGTTCGGCGTCGTCGGCCTGTTCATCGGGCCGGTGGTGCTGGCCGTCACCTTCACGCTGGTCAAGTTCTGGATCGACGACGGCGACGCGCGCGCCTGAACCCGCGCAGCGCCCGTTCAACCGGGCCGCGTCATCGCCGCCGGATCCACCCAGCGATCGAAGTCGGCTTCGCTGACCAGCTTCAGCGCGAGCGCGGCTTCCTTGAGCCCCGTGCGCTCGTGATAGGCCTTGAGCGCGATCTTCGCCGAGTTCTCGTAGCCGATGTGCGGATTGAGCGCCGTCACCAGCATCAGCGATTGCGCGACGTGCTCGCCGATGCGCGCGACGTCCGGCTCGATGCCGCGTGCGCAACGCTGCTCGAAAGAATCGATCGCGTCGGCGAGCAGGTTGGCCGATTCGAGCAGGTTGTGCAGCATCACTGGCTTGTAGACGTTGAGCTGGAAGTTGCCCTGCGTGCCGGCGAACGCCACCGCCGCATCATTGCCGAACACCTGCACCGCCACCTGCGTCAGCGCCTCGCATTGCGTCGGGTTGATCTTGCCCGGCATGATCGACGAGCCGGGCTCGTTGTCGGGAATGGTGATCTCGCCAAATCCGGCGCGCGGGCCGCTCGCGTAGAGGCGCACGTCGTTGGCGATCTTCATGAGGGCGCCGCCAAGCGTGCGCAGCGCGGCGCTGGCGGTGACGACAGCGTCGTGCGCCGACATCAGCGCGAACTTGTTCGCGCCCGAGGTGAACGGCTTGCCGGTGATGCGCGCGATCTGCGCCGCCACCTGGTCGCCGAACTGCGGATGCGCGTTGAGGCCGGTGCCCACCGCGGTGCCTCCCAGCGCCAGCGGATACAGCCCGGCGGTGGCGAAGACCAGCGATGCGCGCGCGTCATCCAGTTGCCCGGCCCATCCACCGATCACCTGGCCCAGCGTCACCGGCGTCGCGTCCTGCAGGTGCGTGCGGCCGAGCATCACCACGCCGGCGAACGCCTCGGCCTTCGCATGCAGCGTCGTGCGCAAGCGATCGAGCGAGGGCAGTACACGCGACTCGATCGCGTCGACGCCGGCGACGTGCATCACCGCGGGAAACACGTCGTTTGACGATTGCCCGCGATTGACGTCGTCGTTGGGATTGACCGGCTTCTTCGACCCGATCACGCCGCCCGCCAGCTGGATCGCGCGATTGGCGATCACCTCGTTGGCATTCATGTTCGACTGCGTGCCCGAGCCGGTCTGGAAGACCACCAGCGGAAACTCGCCATCGAGCTTGCCGTCGACCACTTCCTGCGCGGCGCGCACGATCAGCTGCGACTTGTCGCTGGCGAGCTCGCCAAGCGCCGCATTCACTTCGGCCGCCGCCTGCTTCACGACGCCGAACGCGCGGATCACTTCGCGGCCGAAACGGAACCGCGGCTGGCCGATCGGAAAGTTGTCGATCGAGCGCTGCGTTTGCGCGCCCCACAGATGGTCAGCCGGGACGCGGACTTCGCCCAGCGCATCCTTCTCGATGCGGATGTTGTCGCTCATCCGCCGATGGTAGCGTCAGAAGGGCGCCGTGGTGCCGTTGCGGTTGACAACGCGCGCCGTGAGGTCGCAATGGGCCTGGGAGAAATTGCCCGTGAGCCCGGTGATCACGTCGTCGCGGTTGATGCCGATGGCAAACGTGTACTCGAGGTCGCGCGCCAGCTGGAACACGGTGTTGGGTGACGAATTGCTCCACTCACCGCCCTCGGCGTAAACGCGCAGCCCCACGTTGGTCGGCGTTTGCAGCCAGGTCCCGCCACCGTCGACACTGTAGAACAGCGAAGCGCGCCACGACACGGCCGCATCCGCGAGACCGTTCACGCGCCCCGACACCAGCGCTGCTCGCCGGTAGGGCTCCGGGGCCACGAAATCCGTCTTGCACAGCAGGGCGATGCTGCCGACCTCGGGAACCACCTCGCTTCCCAAGTCCACGGCCTCGGAAAGCGTGTTGGGCGAAAGCGCGGCGCCCAGGCGGTTCATGAAGATCGCCATCTGCGCGCGCGTGACCGAGTCATTGGGACAGTACGTCGTTGCCGTGCAGCCGAGCGTGATGTGGCGATTGCGCAACCAGTCGACATTGGCGCAGCTGGTCGCATCCGATGGGATGTCGGCCATGCCCGAGCAATAGCCCACGCCTTCCATGGCGCCCATGTCGACGCCCGCGCCTACGGAGCGCGGGAAGCCGGCGCCGCGCTGGTCGTTGGTCAGCGTGTAGAAGTTGTTGCCCATGTCCTTGGCGGGACTTCCCGCCAGCAGTGGCATCGTCAGCGTCTGGCTCCCGCCGACGAGCGGCCCGCCGTTCTGCGAAGGCGGCCCGAGCTTCGGATCGACGCCCACCTGGTTGGACGCTCCCACCAGCGTGATGCCGCAGGCGCCGCACATCGCCAGGATCATCGAGTTGTCGGAATCGACGCTGATCGTGGGCGTGTTGCCAATCCAGTTGTGCAGGTCCGTCTTGTTGTTGAGTTGGGCGCCCGCCAGGACCGACGACGACAACGACAGCCTGGGATCGAGGAAAGAAGCGCCGGCCGCCCGCCCGGTCACGACGCCGCCCGCACTGCCGACCAGCGCGGTGTTGTCGGCGACGGTCGAGTTGACGATGTTCACCTGCACGTTGCCGTAGACCTCGACGCCGCCGCCATCCTGGGTGGCGGTATTGCCCCAGATGGTCGAGTTGGAAATCTGCGAAGTCTTGCGATTGCCTTCGGTCTGCAGATTCGCGGCGTTCTGGCTGATCACGATGCCGCCCGCGTATTGCGCGAAATTGCCGGAGATCTCGGAATCGCTGATCGTCACCCAGTTGGCGTTGACACCCCCTCCCGCAAAGGAGAAAGCGCCCGGCGGATTGGGCAGCTCGATGCCGTTACCGACGATGCGTGAACGCGCGATGGTGAGATACGTTCCGTCGAACGCACTGATCGCCCCGCCGCTGCCGTTGAGGGTGCCGGGGCTGACGTAGTTGCCCTGGAACAAGCTGTCACTGATGGCGACGAACGTATCCGTGTGCGTGCCGGTACAGTAGTCGCTGGCGCTCACGGCACCGCCGGCGTAACTGCCGGTGTTGCCAGTGGCCACCGGCATCGCGCCGTTGCCGTTGAAGCTCGAATGCAGGATGGACAGCGCCTGATTCGCGTACTGCGCGCGGAAGGCCACGCCTCCGCCCTGCTTCGCGGCGTTGTTAGTCAACGTCACATCGTCGAGCGTGAGGCTGTGGGCGGTGAAGATGGCGCCACCCGAGCTGTCGACGACGTTTCGGCGCGCATTCGCCAAGGTCATGTGGCGAATCGTCACCGGGTAGTCGGCGGGACCGGTGAGCGCCGGACAGGCCGGCAGCGTTCCCCCCTCGATGATGGCGAAGATGCGGCTGCTGAGGTTGCCGTCGAGGGTGAGGTTGCCCACGCCCGGGCCGTCAATGGTCAGCGGCCCCGACGTGATTTGGATGCCGCCAGTGGTCAACGTGATGGTGCCGTTGACCGAGAAGTCGATGGTGTCGCCGCCCGCGTTGCTGTTGGCGAGACCGACCGCCTCGCGCAGCGAGCCCGCACCGCTGTCGGCGAGCGAACTGACGGTGAACGTGGTCGCCTGCCCCGCGATCGGACATAGCCATGCGATCGCACCTGCGACCGCCGCGATCGCGCGCCGCCTCATAGCGTTTCTCCCTCGGCTGCGACATCGTAGGGGGAGACGGTGCCATTGGCATTGTCGATCTCCACCACCAGCTGGCAGCGCGAATCGGCGAGATTCCCCGTCGTTCCCGTGACAATGTCGTCGCGACGCACGCCGATGGCGACGCGCAGCGACGCGGTGGCGTCGATGGCACGGACCGCGATCGGCGACGCGTACGCCCAAACGCTGGCGGGCGCCGTCGCATGAATCGTCGCCGCGTCGAGGTTAGTCCAGCTCGTGCCGTTGTCGGCGCTGACCATCAATGTGGCGCGCCACGCGCTGGCGTTCGCGTTTCCCAGTCCCGATATCGCACCGCGCAGCGCAGCGATGCGCGGATAGCCCGACGCGAGCACCGTGGTGGTTTCGCAAACGCGCACGGGGGCGCCCGAAGGCAGCACGATCGCTCCGGGCGCCTGGTCGGCGACCAGACGCTGCGTTGTCAACGCCGTGCCGAGGCGATTCATGAAGAGCGCCATTTGCGCACGGTTGACCGGCTGCGCCGGGCAATAGGCGGAGCCGGTGCAACCCAATGTGACCTTGCGATTCTTCAGCCACTCGACGTTCTTGCAATAACTCACCGAGGCGTCGACATCGGTGAAGCCGACGCAGTTCGCGGCCCATGCTGTCGACGCAACGCACCCAGCCGCGAGGCTGACGGCTGCGACGGCCACACGCGCGGAATGTCGGTAGGTGTCCATCTCAGCCTCCGAACGGGTTGCCGGCGGGATCGCCGTTGCGATTGGTGATGCCCACCGACAGCTGGCAACGCCCGTTGACGAAGTTGCCCGTCGTCGCTGCGATCACGGTGTCACGTGCGATGCCAACGCCGAAACGATAGGTGACGCCCACATCGAGGTCCATCGCGTTCTCGGCGGCCGCATCGGACCACACGCCGGCTTTCGAATAGGCGGGCATTGCACCGCCCAAAGCGTTCCACGAGGTGCCACCGTCGGTGCTGTAGTAGATGCCCGCGCTCCACGCCATGGTGTTGGCGTCGGACAGGCCCGCCACCGTCGCCTCGGCACTGACCGCGCGCGGATATGCGGTGGCCACGGTGTCCCCCGTCCCGCATACGATCCATGGATTTACGACGGTGCCGGGCATGAGCGCGCCGGTGCCAGACTCGCTGAATAGCGTGTCCACCGTGAGCGCCTTCCCCAGGCGGTTCATGAACAACGCCATCGCGAGCCGCGTCACGGGATCATTCGGACAGTACGTGTTGCCGGTGCAGCCCAGGGTCACGGCGCGGTTCTTGAGCCAGGCGACGTTCGGACAGTAGGAATCCGCCGTGGAAACATCGGTGAAGCCAACGCAAGGATTCGCACGTGCGCTGCCGGCGAACAGCAGCGCGCACATAGCGCAGATGGCTATGGCAGTCATGAGCCTGAACATCGCGGGCCTCCCCTTGGCGCTTGCGACGTGTGCCCCGGCCATGCCCGGCGGCGAGCAGTGCACCAACTCTTTTTCCTGCCACGCCGAGGTCCGGCATGCGAACGGCGCGACATTAGTCCACTCTTGCCGCGATTGCAAGCGTCACGAAGTAAAAGGCAATCGCCCGAATCTCGCGCACCTTCGCTCACATGGCGCAGTTTTTATGACGCCCCGATGAGGCGCCGCGGTGGCGGCGCCGCGGCGCCAGCGAGTGCCTTGATGCGCCTAGCCGGCGACCAGCGAACGCGTGTGCCGCGCAATCATCAGTTCTTCGTTGGTGGGAATCACGTACACCGGCTTGCTGCCTTCGGCGCCGATCGACAGCGCGCTGCCGGCGTTGGTGTCGGCATCGATGGCGAATCCCAACCACTCGAGCGGCGCGACGATTTTCGCGCGCACGTCCGGCGCGTGCTCGCCGATACCTGCCGTGAACACCATCGCGTCGACACCACCCGCCGCAGCGGCGAGCGAGCCGATTTCTCGCATCGCGCGATAACAGAAGAGATCGATCGCGAACGCTGCGCGCGGGTCGGCGTTGGCCTGCAGCGTGCGCATGTCGCTGGCGATGCCCGATACGCCGAGCAGTCCCGCGCGCTTGTATAGCAGCGATTCCAGCGCCGCGGCGTCCATGCCGTGCTCGCGCATCAGGTACAGCAGCACGCCGGGGTCGAGGTTGCCCGCGCGCGTACCCATCATCAGGCCGTCGAGCGCGGTCATGCCCATCGTCGTGGCGACACTTTCGCCAGCCCGAATCGCGCATGCCGACGCGCCGTTGCCAAGATGCAACACGATCACACGTCCGCCTGCGGCCACGGGGTCGACATCGCGCAGGCACTCGGCGATGAATTCGTAGGACAGGCCATGAAAGCCATAGCGGCGAACGCCTTCCGCCGCGTACTGCGTCGGCAGCGCGAACGCTTGCGCGATCGCGGGCGCGGTCCGGTGGAACGCAGTATCGAAGCAGGCCACCTGCGGCAATGCGGGATTGCGCGCGGCGAGCATGCGGATCGGCGCGAGGTTGTACGGCTGATGCAGCGGAGCAAGCGGCGTCAGCGCCTCCAGCGCATCGACGATGGCTGGCGTCACGCGCACCGGCGCCGCGTAAGCCATGCCGCCATGCACGACGCGGTGGCCAACTCCTCGCAACGCGACGCCTGTGCGTTCGATGCGCTCGAGCACGAAGCCGAAAGACGCGTCGACGGATGCGAAACGGCCGCTCGCGAACGCTTGCGTCGCGACGACACTGCCGTCGCCATCGCGCGCGGTGAACTTCGCTTCGCCGATTACGTTGTCGAGGATCCCGCTTTCGGCCAGCGCGAGTGTCGCATTGCCCGCCCGGCCCGCCGATGCGCCCGAAGCCCTGCGCTGCGCTTCGCCGACCGCGCCGGAAGGCGCGGCGCCAACATGGAACAGCGAATATTTGAGGCTCGACGAGCCCGCGTTGACGACCAGGATCGCGTCGGCCATCGTCGGCCTCTAGGCTTGCCTGCCGTGCGCGACCAGCTTCAGCACCGCCGTCGACGCGAGCCGCGAGCGCACGCTTTCGGCGCGCGATGTCAGCATGATCGGTACGCGCGCGCCCATGACGATGCCCGCGCTGCTCGCGCCGGCCAAATATTGCAGCTGCTTGGCCAACATGTTGCCGGCATCGAGATCGGGCGCCAGCAAGATATCGGCGCGGCCCGCGACCGGCGACACGATGCCCTTGACCGCGGCCGCGCGCTCGCTGACCGCATTGTCGAACGCCAGCGGGCCGTCGAGCACGCCACCGCTGATCTGTCCGCGATCGGCCATCTTGCACAGCGCCGCGGCGTCGATCGTCGACGCGATCTTGGGATTGACCGTTTCAACCGACGACAGGATCGCGATTTTCGGTATCTGGATGCCGAGAATGTGCGCGAGGTCGATGGCGTTACGCACGATGTCCGCCTTGGCGTTGAGCTCGGGCGCGATGTTGATCGCCGCGTCGGTGACCAGCAACAGCCGCGGATACGCGGGCACGTCGAGCACGAACACATGCGACATGCGGCGCGCGGTGCGCAGCCCCGCATCGCGCGCGATCACCGCTTCCATCAGCTCGTCGGTGTGCAGGCTGCCCTTCATCAACGCGGCCACCCTGCCGTCGCGGGCCATCTGCGCGGCCATCGCCGCGGCGGCATGGCTGTGCTCGGTTGCGACGATTTCGATGCCGGCCAGGTCGGCGTCGCACTCTGCGGCCGCTGCGCGGATCTTCGCGTCGGGTCCGACGAGGATGGGGACGATCAGGCCGCGCTTGCCGGCTTCGAGCGCGCCCTGCAGCGAATCGCGGTCGCAGGGATGCACGACCGCACAGGTCACGGGGGCGAGTGCTGCACATTGCGCTAGGATCGCCGCGAACCGGTCGGTGCGGCGAAAGATGACTTCCGGAGCGGCGATGTCGTCGTAGGCAAGCCCGATCGCCGGCGTCATCACGTCGAGCGTTCCCTCGATCAGGATTTCTTCGCGCTGGTTGCTTACGCGACAGGCCAGGCGAATCGTGCGCATCGACGAGTCTTTCGATTCGACGCGGACTTCGGCGTCGAGCACATCACCCGTTTGAATGGTGCCCGATGCACGCATGCGGGTTTCGACGATTTGCGCGCCGGGCCCGGGAAGCTGGCGCAGCACGAGGCTCGACACCACCGCGATCGCGGCGGCGCCGGGGGCATGCGCACCTTCGACCCGCGGGCTCTCTCTGAGCTCCGATGGCTCGACCTCGCCGGCGACGAACGCCAGCGCCTCGACATCGGCGGCGTTCATGCTGCGCGCGACCGACGCGATATCGCCGACCGCGATTTCGTCGAATGTCCGATTGCGCACCGCGTTCATCGGACAGCCAGCGTCAGGCCGGCGAGCGCGTGCGCCCGCGTTGCTCGCCCGCAGGCTTGCGCGGAGTCTTGCGTGGCACTTTGGCCAGAGTCATGCGTGGCGCTTTGCGCGAAGTCTTGCGCGCGGCTACCTGCGCCACGCGGCGCGCGCGTGGCTTGGCTTCGACGACGCGATCCGGCACCGTCAGCGGCAGCATCGCGCGAATCTCGCCGACCAGCGTGCGCTGGCGGGTTTCGAGATGCGCGTGCGACGCCACTTCGTCGAGGAAGCGATGCGCGCGGCGGCGCTCGCCCGCAGTGCGCAGCACCTTGGGCAGCGATCGCTTGGCACGCAGCGGCTCGAACTCGACGACGATCGTCTCTTCCTGCAGCAGTCGCCGCCGCTCGTCTTCCGACAGGTGCGCGATCTCGCCTTCGGGCGCCAGGATGTCGCGCGTGCGCTGCATCTGCGACAGGCGATGCGTGCCGTGCCCGGCCTTGGCGATCAGCATCGCGATGCGTGCGAGGCCGTCGACCACGCCGCCGTGCTCGATCGTGTCGAGCACTTCGCGCACCGCTGGCAGCGAGCGCGGATCGAACTTGGACTTGCGCTTGATCTCGGCGCGCTCGTCGGCCATTTCCAGCGAAAAGAGGTTGCCATAGACCTCATAAAACGCCGCCTCGAAGCTCGCGTCGCGCAGGTCGCGATAGTGATCGAGCGACGCGGTCATCATCGCCGACACCAGGTGCTCGTAACGCACGCCGTCGTTGTCCGCGGCGCGCGGACTGCGATTGGCCTTCGCGTAATCGGCCCAGTACGACAGCGGCCACAGCCACGGATTCTTGTCGGAAATCGCCCATTGCTGGACGCGCAATGGATGGAGGTCGCGCGTGGCGTTGGCGAACCAGTCCGGGACCATCGCCCGTACCAGCGGCCGGGCCAGCAGTGAATACGAACGCTCCAGCAACTCGGACAGCGCGGCGACTGCCTCGAACGGCTTCTGGTCGACATGCTCATAGCTGCGCGATGCGCGCAGGTCCTCGAGCGATCGTTCCTTGAGCGTCACGTCATACGTCACCGTGCCATCGCGCGCAACGATCTCCTCGATGTGCATGCCGTACAACCCCGGCGGCAGCGTCTGGATATAGTTCAGCACCTCGACGATCTGCGTGTGCTCCTTCTTCGCTACCTGACCCGACACGAAAATGCCCAGGTGCCCGACGTCCTCGTGCAGCAGGCCGACGATCGTCTGGCCGTGCGCCTTGATTTCCTCGGTCGACTCGTAGATGTCGGCGATCCAGTTGAACGCCTGCTGCGGCGGCGTGATGTTGTCGCCCATCGATGCGAACACGATGATCGGCTGCTTGATCGACTTCAAGTCGAAGTAACGACCGGGACCGAGACGCGCTTCGCCCGCGGTCAGCTTGTTGCCGACGAAAAGGTTGTTGACGATCCAGCGGATCTCTTCCTCGTTCATCAGGTAGTAGCCGCCCCACCAGCGCTCGAATTCGAGGAATCGTTCCGGCTCGGTATCGATGCTGGCGAACAGGTGGTACCACTTTCCCCACAGCGAGTTGGCGGGATTGAGCCGCTCGAAGTTGTCGACCAGCGTCGCGCCGTCGAACTTGCCGCCGCCCAGGTCGCTCGCGAACAACGCCGGCCACGCGCCACCGAGCAGGCCACCTGCATAGCGCATCGGGCTGCCGCCGTCGCCTCCCGCCCAATACGACATCGGCGCGCCGTTGATCACCAGCGGTCCCGCGATGTCCGGACGCGCTGCCGCCAGCATCATCACCGCCCAACCGCCCTGGCAATTGCCGATGATCACGGGCTTTTGCGCATGCGCATGGCGCTCGTTGACGATGCGGATGAATTCGGCTTCTGCGTCGGTGACGTCGGCGAGCGTCTGCCCCGGCTCGGGGTCGGGAAAGAAAATGACGAAGTACACCGGATGCCCGGCTTTCAGCGCGACACCGACTTCGGAGTCTTCCTTGAAGCCGCCGATGCCGGGTCCGTGGCCTGCGCGCGGATCGACAATCACGAACGGACGCTTGCGATCGTCGACGTGCACGCCCTTGGGGGGGATGATGCGCACCAACGCGTAGTTCGCCGCGCGCTCGTAGCCGCGCGCGTCGGCGATCATTTCATAGTCGTAGTCGAGCACCGGCGGCTTGCCGGCGGCTTCGCGGGCGAGCCACTGGTTGCCGCGCTGGCGCAACGTGTCCCAGAACAGTATCGCGCGCTGCGCGAAGTCGGTGCGGTAGGCGATGCCGTCGCGCAGCAGGTCGGCGGGGGTCTTGTTGCGGGGCGCGGCTTCGGCGAATGCGGCGAACGCCTTGCGCATCGCGGCGGCATGGCGCTGGTTGGCGGTCGTGATGCGGCGCTGGAATGCGTCGGCCACCGTGCGTGAAATACGCACCGAACGATCGATCGTGCGGTTCAGGTCATGCATGGCGAAATCCACAGATTGTGCAATGCACAATCATAGCACTTCGCATTGATTTCCCTGGGCTCTACGCCCGGTGGCGCAGCTTGCGGATCGCCTCGAGTTGCGCGAGCGCGCCCGCAAGCTCGGCCTCTGCGGCCGCGACCTCTTCCTTCGACGTCTTGTTGGTCATCGCCTGCTCGGCCTGCTGCTTGGCGGCCAGCGCCTTGGCTTCGTCCAGGTCCTTGGCGCGAATCGCCGTGTCCGCGAGCACCGTCACGCGGTTGGGCTGCACTTCGAGGAAGCCGCCCTGCACGAACACCAGCTCCTCGCGGTCGATGTTGGGCAGCTTCATCCGCACCGCGCCCGGCTTGATTTCGGTCAGGAGCGGCGTATGGCGCGGATAGATGCCGAGCTCGCCGGCGACGCCCGGCAGCACGACGAATTCCACTTCGCCGGAGAAGATCTGCTCTTCGGCGCTCACCACGTCAACGTGAATCGTGTTTGCCATTTCGCCCGTGTCTTTCTCTTTGCGTGCTGCATTGCTTACCGCAACTCCTGCCGCGCTACTGTCGCTGCATTCCCGCAGTCGCGAGAATGACCGCCCATCCATCTGCCCACGGCTCGCGCAACGTCGCGTCGCGATGGCCGCGCGACGCCGCTACTGCATCGTCTTCGCTTTTTCGAACGCTTCGTCGATCGTGCCGACCATGTAGAACGCCTGCTCGGGCAGCGCGTCGCACTCGCCGTTGACGATCATGTTGAAGCCGCGGATCGTGTCCTTCAGCGACACATACTTGCCCGGCGAGCCGGTGAACACTTCGGCGACGTGGAAGGGCTGCGACAGGAAGCGCTGGATCTTGCGCGCCCGCGCCACGGCGAGCTTGTCGTCCGGCGACAGCTCGTCCATGCCCAGGATCGCGATGATGTCGCGCAATTCCTTGTAGCGCTGCAGCGTCTGCTGCACGCGACGCGTGGTGTTGTAGTGCTCCTCGCCGATGGTGTTGGGGTCGATCTGGCGCGACGTCGAGTCGAGCGGATCGACGGCCGGGTAGATGCCGAGCGACGCGACGTCGCGCGACAGCACGACGGTGGCGTCGAGGTGGCCGAAGGTCGTCGCCGGCGACGGGTCGGTCAAGTCGTCCGCCGGCACGTACACCGCCTGGATCGACGTGATCGAGCCGACCTTGGTCGACGTGATGCGCTCCTGCAGCCGGCCCATTTCCTCGGCCAGCGTCGGCTGGTAACCCACGGCGGACGGCATCCGGCCGAGCAGCGCCGACACTTCGGTCCCCGCCAGCGTGTAGCGATAGATGTTGTCGACGAAGAACAGGATGTCGCGGCCCTCGTCGCGGAAACGCTCGGCCATCGTGAGTCCGGTCAGCGCGACGCGCAGCCGGTTGCCCGGCGGCTCGTTCATCTGCCCAAACACCATCGCCACTTTCGACTTCGGCAGGTCTTCCTGCACGATCACTTTGGCATCCGACATCTCGTGATAGAAGTCGTTGCCCTCGCGCGTGCGCTCGCCCACGCCCGCGAACACCGACAGACCCGAGTGCTGCGTCGCAATGTTGTTGATCAACTCCAGCATCGTCACGGTCTTGCCCACGCCGGCGCCGCCGAACAGCCCGATCTTGCCGCCTTTGGCGAATGGGCAGACGAGATCGATCACCTTGATGCCGGTCTCGAGCAGCTCGAGCGACGGCGCCAGCTCGTCGAACTTGGGCGCAGGCTGGTGGATCGCACGTGTTTCCTGCGAATCGATCGGGCCACGCTCGTCGATCGGGCGGCCGAGAACGTCCATCACGCGGCCCAGCACACCGGGACCCACCGGCACCTTGATGCCGGCGCCGGTGCCGCGCACCTTCATTCCGCGCTTCAGGCCGTCGGAAGAGCCCATCGCGATCGTGCGCACCACGCCGTCGCCCAGCTGCTGCTGGACTTCGAACGTGAGGCCCTGCTCCACCAGCGTGTTGCCCTTGTCGGCTTCGAGGACCAGTGCGTCGTACACCTTGGGGATGGACTCGCGCGGAAACTGCACGTCGACCACCGGGCCGATACACTGGACGATTGTTCCTGGACTCATGTCACCCTCAACGTTTGCGTTCAATGACTGGATTGCTGTTGGAAGACCCCGCGCCACGCGCGCGATCCCGTTCGATTCGTGCGTCAGACGGCCGCTGCTCCACCGACGATTTCCGACAATTCCTTGGTGATCGCCGCCTGCCGCGTCTTGTTGTAGATCAGCTGCAGCTCGTCGATGATGTCGCCCGCGTTGTCCGACGCGGCCTTCATCGCCACCATCCGCGCCGATTGCTCCGACGCCATGTTCTCGGCCACGCCCTGGTAGACAACTGATTCGAGGTAGCGGCGCATCAATCCCATCAGCAGTGCCCTTGCATCGGGCTCGTAGATGTAGTCCCAGCTGCCCTGCTGCACGTCGGGCTTCAGCACTTCGCCTTGCGCACCCTGGAATTCCTGCGGCACCGGCACCACGCGCCCCGCGCGCGGCTCCTGCTTCATCGTGTTGACGAACGACGTGTAGAACAGCCACACCTCGTCGACCTTGCCTTCGGTGAACTCGTCGATCAGCACCTTGACCGGTCCGACCAGCTTGTCGAGCTGCGCCTTGTCGCCCAGTTGCGTCGCGCTCGACACGACATTCGCGCCAAGCCGCGTGATGAATCCCAGGCCCTTGCCGCCGATCGCGACGTAGTCGACGTCGTACCCTGCCGCCTTCCACTCCTTGTGCTTGTTGAGCAACAGCCGCAGCACGTTGGTGTTGAGGCCGCCGCACAGCCCCTTGTCGGTCGTGACGACGATCGCGCCGATGCGCTTGATCGTTTCGCGTGGCGCGAGGAACGGATGCTTGAACTCGGCGTTGGCGCGCGCGGTGTGCATCGCGATCGCCATCGCGCGCTGCATGTATGGGCGCGACGCGCGCATCCGGTCCTGCGCCTTTTTCATCTTGGACGCAGCGACCATCTCCATGGCCTTGGTGATCTTGCGCGTGTTTTGCACGCTCTTGATCTTGTTGCGAATTTCCTTCGATCCCGCCATCTCGCCGTTTCCTAGCAGTTGCCGTCGCCCGCCGTTGTCGCCGTTTCCGCTGAAAATCGCCTGGCTATGCCAGCGATTTTCAGGAAGCCAGTCCGGCCGAAAGTAGGTTATTACTTTCGGCCGATTGCTAGTACGTGCCCATCTTCTTGAAGTCCTCGATCGCGGCGACAAAAGCCTTTTCGGCGTCGGCGTCCATTTCCTTCGTAGATTCGAGCTTGTCCATCAGCGCCGCGTACTTGCTGTGCATGAACTGGCGCAGCGCCGACTCGAACGCCAGCGCCTTTTCGACGGGCACGTCGTCGTAGAGTCCACGGTTGGCAGAGAACAGCGTCAGCGCCTGGTCGGCCACCGACAGCGGCGAATACTGCGGCTGCTTCATCAGCTCGGTGACCATGCGGCCGCGGTCGAGCTGCTTGCGCGTCGCTTCGTCGAGATCGGAGGCGAACTGCGCGAACGCTGCGAGCTCGCGGTATTGCGCGAGCGCCAGGCGCACGCCGCCGCCCAGCTTCTTGATGACCTTGGTCTGCGCGTTGCCGCCCACGCGCGACACCGAAATGCCGGCGTTGATCGCAGGACGTATGCCGGCGTTGAACAGGTCGGTCTCGAGGAAGATCTGGCCGTCGGTGATCGAGATCACGTTGGTCGGCACGAAGGCGGTCACGTCGCCCGCCTGGGTTTCGATGATCGGCAGCGCAGTCAGCGAGCCGGTCTTGCCCTTCACCTCGCCCTTGGTGAAGCGCTCGACGTATTCGGGATTGACGCGTGCCGCGCGTTCGAGCAGCCGCGAGTGCAGGTAGAACACGTCGCCCGGATACGCTTCGCGTCCCGGCGGGCGGCGCAGCAGCAGCGAGATCTGGCGATACGCCCACGCCTGCTTGGTCAGGTCGTCATAAATGATCAGCGCGTCCTGGCCGCGGTCGCGGAAATATTCACCCATCGTGCAGCCCGAGTACGGCGCGATGTATTGCATGGCCGCCGACTCCGACGCGGATGCCGCGACGACGATCGTGTACGCCATCGCGCCATGCTCTTCGAGCTTGCGCACGACGTTGGCGATCGTCGACGCCTTCTGGCCGATCGCGACATAGACGCAGATCAGGTCCTTGCCCTTCTGGTTGATGATTGTGTCGATCGCAACCGCTGTCTTGCCGGTCTGGCGGTCGCCGATGATCAGCTCGCGCTGGCCGCGGCCGACGGGCACCATCGCGTCGATCGACTTCAAACCGGTCTGCACCGGCTGCGACACCGATTGCCGGGAGATCACGCCAGGCGCGACTTTCTCGATGACGTCGGTCATCTTGGTGTTGATCGGACCCTTGCCGTCGATCGGCTCGCCCAGCGAGTTGACGACGCGACCGATCAATTCCGGTCCCACCGGCACTTCGAGAATGCGGCCCGTGCACTTCACGGTATCGCCTTCGGTGATGTGCTCGTATTCACCCAGCACCACCGAGCCGACGGAGTCGCGCTCGAGGTTAAGCGCGAGGCCGAACGTGTTGCCCGGGAATTCAAGCATCTCGCCCTGCATCGCGTCGGCCAGTCCATGGATGCGGCAGATGCCGTCGGTCACCGACACGACCGTGCCTTGCGTGCGCACTTGCGCGCCGGTGTCCAGGTTCTGGATCCGGGACTTGATGAGTTCGCTGATTTCGGAAGGGTTCAACTGCATGATGGCCTCGTGTCGCATGCGCCGCGAACCATTCGCGTCGTCGCATGCCGGATTTTCGTTGCGTGGATCAGGCGGACAGTTCGTTCGCCATCGTGGTGAGCTTGCCTTGCACCGAGCCGTCGATCACGCGGTCGCCCACGGTGATGCGCGCTCCGCCGATCAACTGTGGATTGACGCGCACGCTCGCTTCGATCGTCTTGCCGAAATGCCGCGCCAGCGCCGCCTTGAGCGCCGTGAGCTGCGCGTCGTCGAGCGCGATCGCAGTTTCGATGTCGGCCTTGGCGATCTTCTCGGCGTCGTTCTTGCGCGCCTCGAACAGCTCGCTGATCTGCGGCAGCAGTGCGACGCGATCGGCATCGATCAGCACGCGCAGGAACTTCTGCCCATCGGCCGGCAGCTTGTCACCGATCACCGACAGCAGCATCGATTCCTTCTGTTCGGACATGAGCCCCGGGTTGTCGAGCGCCATTTGCATGCGTGCATCGGCGACGATAGCCGCGGCGTTGTGCAACGCCTCGGACCATGCCGGTAGCGCCTTGGCGTCGCGCGCGATCTCGAACGCCGCTTCTGCGTAGGGCCGGGCGACTGTCTGCAGTTCCGCCATCGTCTGCGCCTTAGAGTTGCGCTTCGATCTCGCGCAGCATCGCCGAATGCGCCGCCGGATCGACTTCGCGTTGCAGGATCTTGCCGGCGCCGAACACCGCGAGCTTCGACACCTGCTGGCGCAGCTGTTCCTTGGCGCGCGCGACTTCCTGCTCGATCTCGGCCTTGGCGGCGGCGACGATGCGGTCGGCCTCGGTCCTGGCCTCGGTCTTCGCGTGCTCGACGGTTTCGCTGCGCTGCTTCTCGCCTTGCGCGACGATCTCGTGCGCCTCGGCGCGCGCCTTGGCAATGAGATCGGTGACGCGTTTTTCTGACGTCGCAAGGTTTTCGCGGCCCTGCTCACCGGCGGCGAGTCCGTCGGCGATTGTCTTCTGGCGTTCCTCGATCGCGCGCATCAGCGGCGGCCAGATGAAGCGCGCGCAACCCCAGATGAAGACCGCGAACGCCACGGTCTGCATGATGATCGTGAAATTGATATTCACGCGTTTCCCCTATGGCCGGGCCGTCGGTTGCGCCCGGAACAGATCACTGAATGACTGCGAGCAGCGGGTTGCTGAAGGCGAACAGCATCGCGATGCCCAGGCCGATGATGAACGACGCGTCGATCAGGCCGAGCAGCAGGAAAACCTTGCCTTGCAGTTGCGGCATCAGTTCCGGCTGGCGCGCGGCACCTTCGAGAAAGCGCGAGCACATGATGCCCACGCCCACGCAGGCGCCCAATGCGCCGAGGCCGATCATCAGGCCGATGCCGATTCCGGTCGATGCCTGGATTTGGGCCAGCAGTTGCATCTTGTCCATGTCTTTACCTTTCCTTTGCTTTTCCAGCGATTGCAGTTGAACGAATGTAAACGGGATCAGTGGTGCTCATGCGCCATCGCGATATAGACGACGGTCAGCATCATGAAAATGAACGCCTGGAGCGGAACGATCAAGACGTGGAATATCGCCCAGGAAACGTGCAGCAACCCGCCGAGAATTCCACCGACGACCCCCGTCGCGGCCCACATGCCGACGAGCAGGAAGATGATCTCGCCCGCGTACATGTTGCCGAACAACCGCAACGAATGCGAAAGGGGCTTCGAGACGTATTCGACGATCTGAAACAGGAGATTCGCGGCGATCAGCAACGGCGACGCCCACAACGGCTTGATGCCGAACGGCGAGGCGATGAGCTCATGCAGCCAGCCGCCCAGTCCCTTGGACTTTATCGAGTAGTAAATCATCATCGCGAACACCGACAGCGCCAGCGCGAACGTCGTGTTGACGTCGGCTGTCGGCGTATTGCGCCAGTGATCCAGGTGAAAGACGTTGTGATAGATCGCCGCCATGAAGTCGATCGGCAGCCAGTCCATCGCATTCATCATCAGCACCAGCACGAACGTCGTCAGCGCGATCGGCGCGACGATCTTGGCCGGCCCCTGGTAGATGTCCTTGACCTGGTCGTTGACGAAATTGATCGCTAGCTCGACGAATGCCTGCCGTTTCGACGGCACGCCGGATGTGGCGCGCCGGGTGACGAGCCACATGAATCCCAGTGAGATCAAGCCGGCGACGATCGTCATCACTACCGTGTCGACATTGACGGTCCAGAAACCGCCGCTCGCGGCGCCCTTCTGGAAAAACGCGAGGTGGTGACTGATGTACTCGGTCGGAGTGAGTTCGGTGCCGGCCGCCATGGATCGCTTTCGAAAGATCGCGCGCGCTTTTCTAAGCGTGCGCCTAGGTTCTTGGGTTGCGAGTCAGTAAAGCCACACTAAACAACAACACGGTAATCACGAACGCCGCCAGCAATGCTCCCGGCACGACGCCGTGCCAGCGCGTCAACGCCAGCCAGAGTCCGATCATGATCACGACGATCTTGACCGCCTCGGCGCGCAGCATCGTCGCCACCGACGCACCCGCACTGGTCGTGTCGCCGATCCCCAGGACCACCGCGTAGGCGAGCGTCGACAACATCGTGACCCCCCCTCCCAATGCCGCCGACCATGCCGCGTCGGCGCCCAGCCACGCTGCCGCGACCGCCCCGCACGCGGCACTCGCGAGCGCCTGCCAGCGAAGCACGTTGCGAAGTGGCCGGGAAACCAGCGCGGTGGATGCTTTCGCGCGCTTGCGAACGGGCCCGTCGGGCGTTGCGGGCGGCCGTTGGGGCGTCTCTGCGCCACGCCTTGCCGGACCTTGCGCCATCTGGACACCCGGGACGAACAAACCTTTGGATTCTATCGTAAAAACACTGCTACCCGCAACAATTGCTGCACCGCGTCAGCCGCCGGACAGCGCCGCCACGATCATCACGGTTTCGCCTTCGGGAACGACCGACTTCAGGTCCTTGGCCGCGTCATTGCCGATGAACACCCGGATGTGCGGCCGCAGGTGGCCCAGCTCGTCGACGATGCGAAAGCGCAAGCCATGGAAGGCGCCATCGAGCGCGGCCAGCACCGCGCTCAGCGACGGCGGGGACTCGGGCGCGAGCAATGGCACCGCAACGCTGACGTCGGCGCGGCCGCGGGTGTAGGAACGCAACGGCGAAGGAATCACGACGGCGACGATCGTCGCCGCCTCGTGCGAGGACTGCGGCATCAGGCGGCCTCGACCGCGTAGATCTCCGGCAGGTGGCGGGCGATCGTGCGAAAGCTCTTGCCCTCGTCGCGGCTGGCCCACACCTCGCCCGACGTGGTCCCGAGATAGATGCCTACCGGGTCGTAGGCGTCGGCACTCATCGCCTGGCGCTTGACGGTCAACCAGCCTTGCGCGCGAGGAAAGCCTTGCGCATGCCGGGTCCAGCTGCGACCGCCATCCTTCGAGCGAAACACTGCGGGCCGCCCGCCGGGCGAGGTGCGCGGCCACACGTCGGTGCTGTCCATCGGGAAGACCCATAGCGTCTCGGGGTCGCGCGGATGCGCGGCCAGCGGCAGCCCCACCGAGCCGACGGCCTTGGGCAGGCCGCCGCCGATATCGGTCCACGTGGTCGCAGGACGGTCGAGCCGGTACAGGCCGCAATGATTCTGCTGGTAAAGCCGGTCGGGATCGGCGGAAAACCGCACGCAATGCGGGTCGTGGCCGTATTCCGGCGCGGGTTGCGGCAGGAAATCGGCGCGCACGCCACGGTTGAGCGGCGCCCAGTCGCCGCCCGCGTCGACGGACTCGAACACCCCGCCGCTCGACATGCCGATGTACATGTGCGACGCATCGCGGGGATCGATCAGGATCGAATGCATTTTCGGACCGTCGGGCGTGCCGTCCTTGTCGCCGCCGCACCAGGCCTTGCGATCGGGGTGCTTGTTGAAGCCGGCCACGCCGTTCCACGTCACGCCGGCGTCCTCGGAGCGGAACAGCCCCTGCGGTGACGTGCCGGCGTACCAGACCCCGGGCTGCGACGCGTGCCCGGGCGTCAGCCAGAACGAATGGTCGACGACGCGGCCCTCGCTCTTGTCGAACGCCGGCGGCTTGGTCGCTTCCTTCCAGGTCTTGCCGCGATCGGTCGAGCGGAAGATCGTCGGGCCGAGGTGCCCGGTGCGCGCGGCGGCCAGCAACGTCTTGCCGTCGCGCGGATCGCGCAACGCATGGTGGACGACGTGGCCGAGGAAATGCGGCGGCGACAGCTTGAACGTGCGGCGCGCCGCGTCGCTTTGCAGTATCCAGAGGCCTTTGCGGGTCGCCACCAGCAGGGTGGCGCGGCGGGCGGACGAAGGGCGGGTGGGCATCGTGCAGCCGATCTCGGGCGGAAACGTCGCACGCTACCCCTGCGTGCACCGCACCTGCAAGGTCCGCTTACTTTGGCCGCGCTACAATTTGCGCCTGTGCCCGTGATTCATCCCGCGATACCCATCCACCGGAGAGCCCCATGACGATCAAAGTCGGCGACAAACTACCCTCGGCAACGCTGCAGGAATACTTCGACGTGGCCACTGGCGCGTGCGCGATCGGGCCCAATCCGGTGACGGTCGACGAGCTCACCAAGGGCAAGAAAGTGGTGATTTTCGGGCTGCCCGGCGCGTTCACGCCGACGTGCTCGGCCAAGCACGTGCCGAGCTATCTCGCGCAGTACGACAAACTGAAAGCCAAGGGCGTGGATACGATCGCGTGCGTGTCGGTCAACGACGCATTCGTCATGGGTGCCTGGGCGCGCGACCAGCACACCGGCGACAAGATCCGCATGCTCGCCGACGGCAGCGCCGAATTCACCAAGGCGCTGGGGCTGGTGCTCGACCTGACCGCCCGCGGCATGGGTGTGCGCAGCCAGCGTTTTTCAATGCTGGTCGACGATGGCGTGGTGAAAGCGCTCAACGTCGAGGCCGGCGGCAAGTTCGAAGTGTCGGATGCCGAGACGATGCTGAAGCAACTCGGTTGATGCGAACGTCGGCTGCGGGAGCCCGTCTCCCGTGACCGAGGTCGTCGATCCCCTGCAGCGCCGCTGGATCCTCGCGGCGCTGATGATGACGATGATGCTGGCGGCGATGGACATCACCATCGTGTCGACGGCCATTCCGCAGATCGTCAGCGAGCTTGGCGGATTCGCGCTGTTCAGCTGGGTCTTCTCGATCTACCTGCTGGCGCAGACGGTCACCATTCCGGTCTACGGCAAGCTCGCCGACATGTTCGGCCGCAAGCCGGTGCTGCTCGCCGGCACGCTGATCTTCCTGGTCGGGTCGGTCGCGTCGGCGCTGGCCTGGGACATGCCGACACTGATTGCCTTCCGCGCACTGCAGGGCCTTGGCGCGGGCTCGATCGTGGCGACGGTGAACACGCTGGCGGGCGACCTGTATTCGGTCAAGGAACGCGCGCGCGTCCAGGGGTGGCTGTCGAGCGTGTGGGGCGTGTCCGCGGTGATCGGCCCGGTGCTTGGGGGCGCGTTCGCCGAATACCTTTCATGGCGCTGGATATTCCTGGTCAACCTGCCGATCGGGCTGGTATCGATGGTGCTGATCGCCCGCTACCTGCACGAACACGCGCAGCATCATCGTCACCGCGTCGATTATCCCGGAGCGTTGCTGATGCTGTGCACCGGCGGCGCGCTGATCCTGTGGCTGCTGCAAGGCGGGCAAGCGTGGCCCTGGTTGTCGGGTTCGAGCATCGCGCTGCTCGCGCTGGCTGCGCTGCTGTTCGTGTTGACGATTGTCGTCGAGCGCCGCGCGGTCGAGCCGATCATGCCGGGATGGCTGTGGCGGCGTCGGGTGCTGGTCACCACCAACGTGGCGATGATCGGCATGGGCATGGTGATGATGGGACCCACCACGTACCTGCCGTTGTACGGTCAATCGGTGCTGGGACTCGGCGCCATCGCGGCAGGATTCGTTCTTGCCGCGATGATATTCGGCTGGCCGATGGCCTCGTCGCTGTCGGGCCCGTTGTACCTGCGCTTTGGGTTTCGCGACACGGCACTGGCCGGCGGGTTGCTGGTCGTACTGTCGGCGTTCGGGTTCCTGGCGATACCGTTTCCAGGATCGACGTGGTGGACGGTGGTCGACCAGGCGCTGATGGGCGCAGGCTTCGGATTGCTGTCGACACCGCTGCTGGTGGGGGTGCAATCCACCGTCGACTGGCGCGAGCGCGGCGTGGTCACCGGCGCGAACATCTTTTCACGCTACCTCGGACAGAGCGTCGGAGCCGCGGTGTTCGGCGCCATCTTCAACCGCACGATCGCCGCGCATCTCGCCGACGCACCGGCCGAATTGCACGCGGGCCTGCCGCGCGACATCAACGCGATGATCGGTGCGCTGTATCACCGGCAGGCATCCGAGGCGACCGTTCAATACCTGCGCCAGTCGATCTACGCCGCCACGCATCAAATCTACGTGGGCATTGCGGTGTTCGCGATCGCCATGTTTGCGATCGTGTGGCTGACGCCACGGCGATTCGGCACGACCGGCGCGCGGCCTGGCGAGAATGGGCAAGCCGGCTCGGGCTGAGCGCACGATGGCGGTGCACTGCGCGGTTGCGGCGGCACGTTCCGGCGACCGATGGCGGCGCGCTCTGCGTTGCGGCCGCTCGTTCCGGCGTCTACTTGAGCTTGGCGATGATGCCGTCGAGTTGCGCGAGGCTCGCGTAGTCGATGACGACGCGCCCGGCGCCGTTGCGGCCGGGATCGATGCGCACTTTCGCGCCCAGCGCCTCGGCGATTTCGTTTTCGAGGCGCAGCGTGTCGGCGTCGCGGCCGGGCTTTGCGCGCGCCTTGGTCTTGCCCGCGCCCTGCATTGCATGCACCAGCTGCTCGGTTTCGCGCACCGACAGGCGACCGTTGACCACGCGCGCCGCAGCGCCCGGCTGTTGTGCGACCGGCAGCGCGAGCAGCGCGCGCGCATGACCCATTTCCAGCACGCCCGAAAGCAGGTACTCCTGCACGGGCTTGGCCAGCGCGATCAGCCGCAACAGGTTGGTCACCGCGCTGCGTGAGCGCCCCACCGCCTTGGCGGCCGCCTCGTGCGTCAGGCCGAATTCCTCGATCAGCCGCGCGAGCCCCTGCGCTTCCTCGAGCGGATTCAAGTCTTCGCGCTGGATGTTCTCGATCAACGCTAGGGCCAGCGCCGCCTGGTCGGGTACGGTCTTGATCAGCGCAGGCACTTCGCGCAATCCGGCGCGCTGCGCCGCGCGCCAGCGACGTTCGCCGGCGATGATCTCGAACCGGCCGCCATCCACCGGCCGCACCAGCACCGGCTGCATGACGCCTTGCTCGCGGATCGAATCGGCAAGCTCGGCCAACGAGGCCTCGTCCATCCGTGTGCGCGGTTGGTATTTGCCGGGACGCAGCCGATCGATCGGCAGCATCTGCAGCGAGTCCCTGCCCGGCGCTTCGTCGTCGGAGCCCGCGAGCAATGCGTCGAGCCCGCGTCCGAGTCCCTTGGGTCGTATCACGTCGATGATCCCTGTTTGCGGTTTCAGGCGGCGGCGCGCGCGGCGTCGTCCATGCGCCGCAGGATCTCGCCGGCAAGTGCCAGATAGGCGATCGCGCCTTTGGATTGCGGCTCGAGCGTGAGCGCCGGCACGCCGTGCGATGGCGCTTCGGCAAGGCGCACGTTGCGCGGCACGATCGTGCGGTAGAGCTTGTCGCCGAAATGTTTTTCCAGTTCTGCGCCGACGTTCTGCCCGAGCGTGTTGCGCGGGTCGTACATCGTGCGCAGCAGGCCCTCGATCTCGAGCCGCGGGTTCAGGTGCGCGCGCACCTTCTTGATCGTCTGCACGAGGTCCGACAAGCCTTCGAGCGCGTAGTACTCGCATTGCATCGGGATCAGCACGCTGTCGGCGGCGCACAACCCGTTGAGCGTGAGCAGCGACAGCGAGGGTGGGCAGTCGAGCAGGATGAAATCGTATTCGGGTGCGACTTCGCTGATCGCGGACCTCATTTGCGACAGTGCTTCGGACAGCGCATCCTTGAGGCGCATCTCGCGCTCGGGCAATTCGACCAGCTCGACTTCGGCGCCGGCGAGCTCGCGATTGGCGGGAACGAGATCGAAGCCGCCGCTCGGCGAAACCACGCGCACGTCGGCGATCTTGCGCTCGCCGAGCAGCACCTGGTAGACGGTATGCGCGCACGCGCGCTTGTCCACACCCGCGCCCGTGGTGGCGTTTCCTTGCGGGTCGAGGTCGATCAGCAGCACGCGACGCTTCATCGCGACGAGGCTCGCCGAAAGATTGACCGCGGTCGTGGTCTTGCCCACGCCGCCCTTCTGGTTGGCGATCGCGATGATCCGCGGATTGCGTTCGTTCATCAGGTTTTCCGTCATCGCCTTGCAATCACCACCAGGCTGCGCTGTGCACCGAGACCCGGAACCAAAATGGTGTCCGTAGATACCACCTGCACGTGCGATGGCAGCGCGGCGATTTCATCGTGCGGTACCGCGGCCTTCATCGCGTAGAGCTTGCCGTCTGGCGCCGCGAGATGCAAGGCGCCGGCGACAAAATCCGCGAGCTCGGCAAACGCGCGCGACACGACGATACCGAATCCCGTGGCCGGCGCGTAATCCTCCACACGGCTGATGATCACCTCAGCATTCGCGAGTCCGAGCTCGATCGTCGCCTGTGTGAGGAATGCGCCCTTCTTGTGATTGGCGTCGAGCAGCGCGACATGCCAGTCGGGCCGCGCGATCGCCAACAGCACGCCCGGAATGCCACCCCCGGTGCCGACGTCGATCACGCGCAGGTTCGCCGCTTGCGGCAGATGCGGCAACACGGCGAGTGCGTCGAGCGCGTGATGCGTGACCATTCGCGACGCATCGCGGATCGCCGTCAGGTTGTATGTGCGATTCCATTTCTCGAGCAGCGCGAGATAGGCGGCAAGCCTGTCGCGTTGCGCGCGCGACATCGCGACGCCCAGCGCGTCGATGCCCGCATCGAGCCCCACCTGCGGACTTGTCCGCGCGACGATCGAGTCGATGGGCGCGGCCTTCGCAGCGCGGGTCACGCGTGCTGCTTTCGCGGTGCCGTGTCCGGTGCGAAGCCGCGCTTGACGTGTACCAGCAGCAACGCGATCGCCGCCGGCGTGACGCCTTGCACGCGCGAGGCATGGCCGATCGTCTGCGGCCGGTGCCGGTTGAGCTGTTGCTGCACTTCAATCGACAGCCCACGCACGCTTCGGTAGTCGAGATCGTCAGGCAGGTCGATGCCGGCGTGCGCTTCGCTCCGCGCAACCTCCTCGTGCTGGCGGTCGATGTAACCCGCGTACTTCACCTGGACTTCGACTTGCTGCGCGACTATCGGATCGGCGACCGGCGTGCCCGCACCTGTCAGTGTCATCAGGGTCGGGTAGTCGACGCCGGGTCGGCGCAACAAGTCAGTGAGTGCATACTCTCGTTCCAGGCCCTGTCCTAAAACGCGCTGGCTGTCGCCTTCGGCCAAGCTTTGAGGGCCGACCCAAGTGCTGCTCAAGCGTGCAAGCTCGGCGGCGACGGCGTCGCGCTTGCGGCAGAACGCGTCCCAGCGGCGATCGTCGATCAACCCCAGGCGCCGGCCGGATTCGGTGAGCCGCAGATCGGCGTTGTCCTCGCGCAGCTGCAGCCGGTATTCGGCGCGCGACGTGAACATCCGGTAGGGCTCGCTGACGCCGCGGGTGACCAGGTCGTCGACCAGTACGCCGAGGTAGGCCTCGTCGCGACGGGGCGACCAGCCGTCCTCGTCGCGGACGCGGCGCGCCGCGTTGATGCCCGCCAGCAATCCTTGCGCCGCAGCTTCCTCGTAGCCCGTCGTGCCATTGACCTGGCCGGCGAAGAAGAGACCGGCGATCGCCTTCGATTCCAGCGTGGACTTCAGCGCGCGCGGGTCGAAATAGTCGTATTCGATCGAATAGCCGGGACGCAGGATGTGTGCGTTTTCGCAGCCTTTCATCGAGCGCACCAGCGCCAGCTGCACGTCGAACGGCAGCGACGTCGAAATGCCGTTGGGATAGATCTCGTCGGTCGTGAGCCCTTCGGGCTCGAGGAAAATCTGGTGACTGTCGCGCTCGGCGAAGCGCACCACCTTGTCCTCGATCGACGGGCAGTAGCGGGGCCCAATGCCTTCGATCACTCCGGTAAAGAGCGGCGAGCGGTCGAGACCGCCGCGGATGATCTCGTGGGTGCGTTCGTTGGTATGCGTGATCCAGCAGGGCAGCTGGCGCGGATGCATCGCCGCGTCGCCCATGAAGGAGAACACCGGCGGCGGCGTATCGCCCGGCTGGACCGTCAGCTTAGAAAAATCGATCGTGCGGCCGTCGAGGCGGGGCGGGGTGCCGGTCTTGAGGCGTCCGGCCGGCAGAGCAAGTTCGCGCAGCCGCGCGCCGAGGCGCTTAGCCGGGGGTTCGCCGGCACGCCCGGCCTCGTGGTGGGTCAGTCCCACATGGATCAGCCCCGACAGGAAGGTCCCGGTCGTCAGCACGACTGCGTCGGCACGGAAAACCAGCCCGATCTGCGTGATCACGCCGTCGACGCGTTCGCCGTCTAGCAGCAGATCGTCGACCGCCTGCTGGAACAGCGTCAGGTTGGCTTGAGTTTCCAGGCGGCGGCGGATCGCCGCCTTGTAGAGCAGGCGGTCGGCCTGGGCGCGGGTAGCGCGCACCGCCGGCCCCTTGCTTGCATTGAGGGTACGAAACTGGATGCCCGACTCGTCGGTGGCGATCGCCATCGCGCCGCCCAGCGCGTCGACTTCCTTGACCAGATGGCCTTTGCCGATGCCGCCGATCGATGGATTGCAGGACATCTGCCCCAGCGTCTCGATACTGTGAGTCAAAAGCAGCGTCCTGCGGCCCATCCGCGCGGAGGCGAGCGCGGCCTCGGTGCCGGCATGGCCGCCACCCACGACGATCACCTCGAATCGTTCGGGAAAGCTCATGATTTTGCAGGGATTTCGCGCGCAGACTTCGTCGGGCGCGACAAAACGGGTATTTTACGTCAAGCCGACCCTTTTCCCAAGCCTTCAAAGACCCTGATGTTCCACGTGAAACGCCATCACTCCTGCAACCCGGGCATGGTTTCACGTGAAACCAGCCCGTCCGGCGACGGGCTGCCTGGAAAGGCGCTGGGTGCCCGTTTGCGCGTGGATCGCGGCGATTGCGCGTGGACGGCCCAATGACGATTCGCCTGATTTGTATCGGCATGTCGGCGCAGGACGCGATCTATCGGGTTCCGGCGATTCCGGCGACCCCGGTCAAGGTGTTGGCGACCCATTACCGCGAATGCGGAGGCGGGATGGCTGCCAACGCATCAGTGGCGGCCGCTCGCCTCGGGGCACACGTCCAATATTGGGGAAGAGTTGGGGACGACGCGCTTGGCACTCGCATCACCTCCGAGCTCGCCGGTGAAGGCGTTGACACCACTCACGTTCGCCGCGTCGCGGGATGCACTTCGCCATCCGCCGCAATCCTGGTCGATCCGCAAGGAGAGCGGCTGATCTGCGCTTACAACGATCCCACGCTGGATCGCGATCCCTCGTGGCTCCGGCTTGACGAGGTAACACAAGCCGACGCGGTTCTGGCCGACGTTCGATGGATGGAAGGCGGGGCCGCCGTGCTCGACCGGGCATGCGCGGCAGGTAAAATCGCGATGCTCGACGCCGACATCGGCCCCATCGAGGCATTGCGCGATCTGGTCCCGCGAGCAACGCATGTGGTGTTTTCGGCCGGCGGACTCGCCGTTCTCTGCGGCGGGGCGTCACCGGGCAATGCGTTGCGGCAGGTCGCGTCAATGGGGCGCGGTCTGGTCGGCGTGACGCTGGGCGCGGACGGAGTGTTGTGGCGCGAGGCGGGTGTCGAGCACCACGTCAAAGTCACTGCGGTGAAAGCGATCGACACGCTGGCTGCCGGCGATGTGTGGCACGCCGCCTTCACGATCGCGCTTGCCGAAGGCCGGCCCACGCGCGACGCGGCGTGTTTTGCCAACACGGCGGCGGCAATCAAGTGTGAACGCGAAGGCGGTCGCGCCGGCGCACCGACGCGGTCGGAAGTCGACGCGAGATTTGCAGAAATATGTAATTAAAACAATGTGTTATACGAATTTAGCGTGCTCGAGCCGCGCGCGCAGAGCCGCAAGCGCCGCAGGCAGCTTTTCGCCGACCTTGGCGAAAAGCACGTCGTGCGCGCGCAACTCGCGCGACCATTCGCCGGCGTCGATCGCCATCAGCCCTTCAAATCGCGACGAATCCAGATCGAGACCGGACCAGTCCATGTCGCCGTAATCGGGCACGAGTCCCAGCGCCGTCTCGTGCGCCAGCGCGGTGGCAGCGCAGCGTTCGAATATCCATTTCAGCGCGCGCATGTTTTCGCCGAATCCCGGCCACGCGAATTTGCCGGCGGCGTTCTTGCGAAACCAGTTGACCGCAAAAATCCGCGGCGGCCGTGCCACGCGCTTGCCCATCGCGAGCCAATGCGAAAAATAATCGCCGACGTGATAACCGCAGAAGGGCAGCATCGCGAATGGATCGCGCCGCACTTCGCCAACGGCGCCCGTCGCCGCTGCCGTGGTCTCCGAGCCCATCGTCGCGGCCTTGTAGACGCCTTCCTCCCAGCTGCGCGCTTCGACGATCAGCGGCGCGGTATCGCTGCGCCGCGCGCCGAACACGAACGCCGATATCGGCACTCCCGCGGGATCGTCCCAGGCATCGTCCAGTGACGGGCATTGCGTTGCCGACGCAGTGAAGCGCGCGTTCGGATGTGCGGCCTTGCGCCCGCTGTCGGGCGTCCATGACTTGCCTTGCCAGTCGGTGAGGTGCGCAGGCGCGTTCGCCGTCATGCCTTCCCACCACACGTCGGCGTCGTCGGTCAGCGCGACGTTGGTGAAAATCACGTTGGCGTCCAACGTGCGCATCGCGTTCGGATTCGATTGCTCGCTGGTTCCGGGCGCGACGCCGAAATAGCCGGCTTCGGGATTGATCGCGTGCAGCGTGCCGTCGGCGTGCGGCTTCAGCCACGCGATGTCGTCGCCGATCGTCGTCACTTTCCATCCTGACAGCGCTTTAGGCGGGATCAGCATTGCGAAATTGGTCTTGCCGCACGCGCTCGGGAACGCCGCGGCGACGTAGCGCTTTTCGCCCGCGGGCGACGTGACACCGAGGATCAGCATATGCTCGGCGAGCCAGCCTTCGTCGCGACCCATCACCGACGCGATGCGCAGTGCGAGGCATTTCTTGCCGAGCAGCGCGTTGCCGCCGTAGCCGGACCCGTACGACCAGATCTCGCGCGACTCCGGAAAATGCACGATGTACTTGGTGGGATTGCACGGCCACGCGACATCCTTGGCGCCCGGCGCCAGCGGCGCGCCCACCGAGTGCACGCAAGGGACGAAGGTGCCGTCGGTGCCGAGCACTTCGTAGACGGCGCGGCCCATGCGCGTCATCAGCTTCATGTTGACGACGACGTAGGGGCTGTCGGTCAGCTCGACGCCGAGCTGCGCGATGGGGCTGCCGAGCGGTCCCATCGAAAATGGCACGACGAAGAGCGTGCGTCCGCGCATTGCACCGTCGAACAGGCCGTGCAGCGTCGCGCGCATCGCCGCCGGTGCGGTCCAATGATTGGTGGGCCCGCAGTCGTCCTCGCGTTCACTGCAGATGAACGTGCGGTCCTCGACGCGCGCGACGTCGCCCGGGTCGGAACACGCGAGGTAACTGTTCGGCCGCTTTGCGGGATTGAGTCGCTTCATCGTGCCGGCCGCGACCATTTGCGCGCACAGGCGGTCGTACTCGGCCTGCGAGCCGTCGCACCATGCGATCGCGTCGGGCTTGGCGAGCGCGGCGATCTCGCGCACCCATCCCAGCAGCCCGACATGGCGCACATGGTCCGGCGCGGAAACGGAAGCGGCGAGACTTGCGAAGGATTCGGGCTGGTTCATCGTGACACTCGAGGCAAGGATGCGTGACGGTGATTCGGAAGAGACTCGCATCCGAATCAGAACGTTCGCGCGCGGAGGAAAATTCTAGCGCGCATGGGTCATGCGCGCAGCGAGCAATAAAAACGGTCTGGTGGTCAGGCCAATTCGGACGGCGCGGCCTGGCTGCCGCGCTGCGCGACGATGAATATGCGCGAAAATGGAAACAGCACGATGCCGTCGTCGCGGCGAGGATAGGCGCGAACGACGCGGGCGGCGAATTCGCCGATGAAGGCTTCGGCGTCGTCCGCCAGCGCGGCCGCGAACGGCGTCAGTGCGGCACCGCGCATCCAGGCCACGACCGGGTGCTCGGCATCCGGATGCCAGGGCAGCGCCTGCAGGTAGGTCGTGCGCCACAGGTCGAGCGTCGCTGCATGCGGTCGCAGCCACGCGTAATAGTCGTCGAGCGGCGCGAAGCGTTGCGGGCGCACCAGCCGCGCCACCCGCTCGCGCCATCGCGGTTGCCGCGCCGTCTCGAACAGCGCGACGTGCGACGGAGCCCCGTGGTTGTCGGGCATCTGCACGGCGAGCACGCCGTGCGGCGCGAGCTTCGCGAACAGCGCGACGAACAGCGTCGCGTGATCGTCGAGCCAATGCAGCGCCGCGTTGCTGAAGAGCAGGTCGACCGGGTAGGGCGGATGCCATGCCGCGAGATCGGCCTCGGTCCAGCGAAATCGCGCGTCCGCCGCCGTGGCCTCGCGAGCGCGCGCGAGCATCGCCGGGTCGCCATCGACACCATCGATCGTCGCACCGGCAAAGCGGTCGGCCAGGATGCGCGCGACGTTGCCCGCTCCGCATCCCAAGTCGACGATCGCGTGCGGCGCGGCAATCGGGATGCGCGCGATCAGGTCGAGCGCCGGGCGCAGCCGTTCGCTTTCGTACTTCAGGTATTGCTGCGGGTTCCAGCTCATGCGAGCGTCCTTGTCGTGCGCGCGACCGTTATTGGTCGCCACCGGGCGCGCGCGTATCAATCGTCATTGCGCGCGAGCGCATCCATCGTCACCGCGCGCGAACGTATCCATCGTCATTGCACGCGAACGTGTCCATCGTCACCGCGCACGAACCTGTCAATCGACACCGCGCGCGCATCAATCGTCATCGACCAGCGCGCGGCGCGTGCCGCGCAAATCACGCAGCCTCGAATACAGCGGTGCCGTCGACAGCAGGATCACCACCACGCGCACGACGTGGAACGCGGTGACCAGCGGCACGCCCAGTTGCAGCACCTTCGCGGTGACGCCCATTTCCGCGATGCCTCCAGGGGCCATCCCCAAGATCAACGTCGCCGGGTTGAGCCCCGATGCAAGTGCAAGGCCGTATGCGAACGCCGCCGACAGCACGATGCCCAACAATACGCTTGCCACTGTCGCGCCGACGAAACGATGCGCGCCCTGCAGCGAGTCGCGCTGGAAGCGCGAGCCCAGCGCGCAACCGATCAGGCATTGCGCCGCCGTCGACAGCCACGCGGGGATCGCCGAGAAATCGACTTCGGCGGCAGTCAGTGGAATGGCGACGGCCAGCGAGCCCAGCACGAATGCATTGGGGACCCGCAGGCGCAGGAAGAACAGGCCGCCGATGAACGTCAGTCCCAGCAGTTCGGCGAGGCCGCGCAGGTCCACGCCGCGGGCAGTCTGCGTGTACGCGTCGCTGCCATGGATGCCGAGGAATTTGTAGATGAACGGTAGCGTGACGACGACCAGCAGGATGCGGATGCTCTGCGCGGCGACGACGCGATCCACGCGGCCACCGAAGCGTTCGGCGATCACCGCCATCTCGGCCGAGCCGCCGGGCACGCTGCCGAACAGCGCGGTCGTGCGGTCGAGGCCGGAAAGCCTCGACAACAGCAACGCCGACAAATAGCCGATGAAGATGGCGAACACTGCGCCTGCGGCCAGCAGGTACCAGATGCCGACGACCTGGCGCACCACTGCCGGTGTGAAATAAAGCCCGAGTGCAGTGCCGATCACCCATTGGCCCGCGTACCGCCCGGACACGGGTGCGGCGATGTCGACGCCGGCGACGCGCAAGCTCGCCAGCGCGACCAGCGGCCCCAGCATCCATGGGATCGGCGTGTGAAGCGCGCTGAACAGCACACCCGCGGCGGCGCCGACCGCATACGCGCCGATACAGCGTGTGAACGCGGCGCGGCGGCGCATGCCGTCATTTGCCAATGCAGAACCGTCCGAATATCACGCCCAGCAGGTCGTCGGGCGTGAAGGCGCCGGTGATCGACGACAGCGCGTCCTGCGCATTCCTGAGCGCCTCGGCGAAGAGCTCGAGCGGCGGCGCCGCGACTTCGAGATGCGCTGCGGCGTCGCGCAGGTGCGCGTCCGCCGCACGCAGTGCGACCAGGTGGCGCGCGCGCGCCAGGAACGTGTCGTCGGTCTCGGCGCTGGCGCCGGCGATTGCGAGCACCGCCTGTTCGAGCAGCGCGATGCCGTCGCCGGTCAGCGCCGACAAGTGCACGTGCGGACCGTCGGCGCGCTGTTGCGCCTGCGCGGCGATGCCGGCCAGGTCGGCCTTGTTGTGCACGATGACGCGCGGCAGCGCCGGATCGAGCCGCGCAATGATTGTCGCGTCCTCGGGTCGCAGCGCGCCACCTTCGCGGCGCGCATCGACCAGCACGATCGCGAGATCGGCGCGCGCGACCGCATGCCACGTGCGCGCGATGCCCACCTGCTCGACCGCATCGTCGGTGTCGCGCAGGCCCGCGGTGTCGATGACGGTCAGCGGTATGCCGGCGACTTCGACAGGACGCTCGATCGTGTCGCGGGTCGTTCCGGCGACCGGCGTGACAATGGCCGCGTCCTCGCGCACGAGGCGGTTGAGCAGGCTCGACTTGCCGACGTTGGGCCTGCCTATCAACACCACCACCAGGCCTTCGCGCAACAGCGCGCCGGTTTTCGCGCGCCGCAAAACCGTATCCAGACGCCCGCGCATCGCCGTCAATCGACCGCGCGCATCGTGCGCCTCGACGAAATCGATGTCCTCGTCGGGAAAGTCCAGCGTGGCCTCGACGAACATGCGAAGCGCGGTGAGCGCGTCGGTCAATGCGCCGACTTCGCGCGAGAATTCCCCGGTCAGGCTGCGGGCGGCTGCGCGCGCCGCGGTGGCGGTCGCGGCGTCGACCAGGTCGGCGACGGCTTCCGCCTCGACCAGATCGATCTTGTCGTTGAGGAACGCACGCTGCGTGAATTCACCCGGTGCGGCGAGGCGCGCGCCGAGCTGCAGGCATCGCGACAGCAGCGCGTCCATCGCCGCACGGCCGCCGTGCCCCTGCAATTCGAGGACGTCGTCGCCGGTCAGCGAGTGCGGCGCCGGGAAATGAATGGCAATTCCCTGGTCGAGCGTAGCGCCCTCGGCGTCGCGGAAATTCGCGAGTGTGGCCATTCGTGCGACGAGCGGCTTGCCGACGACTGCCGCAATCAACGGCGCGAGATCGGCGCCGGCAACCCGCACGATGCCCACGCCGCCGCGGCCCGGCGGCGTGGCGATCGCCGCTATCGTGTCGGTGGTCGCGCGCATCGATCGCGGATTCGCGAATGGGTCGGCCACGGGCGCCGCGCACGCACGAGGCGGCGCCGGCACCGCGGGCGCGCAACGTCGCGCGGTTGGATGCCGGCGACGTCGTCTTCCATGCGTGCGCTCGCGGCGGCCGCGCGTCCTAGCGCTTCTTCGCCGCGGTCGCCGCCGCTTCCTTCTCCAGCATGCGGTTGACGTGCCATTGCTGGGTGATCTGCAGCAGGTTGTTGACCAGCCAGTAGAGGACGAGACCGGACGGGAAGAAGACGAACATCACCGAGAACGCAATCGGCATGATCTGGAACATCTTCTGCTGGATCGGATCGGTCACCGGCGTCGGCGACAGCTTGACCTGCGCCCACGCGCTGATCGCGTACAGCACCGGCAGGATGTACCACGGGTCGGGCGCCGACAGGTCGTGGATCCAGCCGATCCACGGCGCGTGACGCAGTTCGACCGCCGAGAGCAGCACCCAGTACAGCGCGATGAACACCGGGATCTGCACGACGATCGGCAGGCAGCCGCCGAGCGGGTTGATCTTCTCGACCTTGTACATCTCCATCATGCGGATCTGCAGCTGCTGCTTGTCGTTCGCGTACTGCTCCTGCAGCGCCTTCATCTTGGGCGCGACGATCTTCATCTTCGCCATCGACCGCGCGGCCTTGGCGTTGAGCGGGAAAAACGCGCCCTTGATCATGATGGTCATGACGATGATCGACCAGCCCCAGTTGCCGATCATGCCGTGCAGCCACTTGAGCAGCGCGAACAGCGGTGCGGCGAGAATCGTGAACAACCCGTAGTCGACGACGAGGTTCAGGCCCTTGGCGGTCTTGGCGAGCACATCCTGGTCCTGCGGCCCGACATACAGCGGTACCTTGATCTCACCGGTCGCGCCCGGCGCGATCGCCTTGCCGTCGACGACGACGCCCGCGGCGTACAAGCCGTTGTCGAGCTTGCGGGTGTAGAACTCGCGAGGTTGCTTCGACTCGTCGGAAGGCAGCCATGCGGTGACGAAATAGTGCTCGACCATGCCCACCCAGCCGTTGTCGGTGTTGCGGGTGAACGCGGGCTTGCGCGTCGCATCGGCGGCTTCCTTGTCGATTTCGCCGAAGTCGACTTTCTTGTACTTGTCGGTCTCGTTGTAGACGACCGGGCCGACGAACGAAGATGGCGCCATCGAATGGTGGACAACGGCGCTCTTGGTGTCGCGCGTGAACTGGAAGTACGCCGACGGCGTGAACGGAGCCGCCGCCGCGTTGGTGATGTCGTAGGCGACGTCGATCAGGTAGCTGTCGCGATGGAACGTGTAGGTCTCGACGACCCGGTCGCCGTTGGCGGCCGTGGCGGCGAGCTTGACGTCGAGCGTGGCGGCTCCCGGCGCCAATTCGCGCGGGCCGGGCAGCAGTTCGTAGGTCGTGTAGTGATTGGGCAGGCCGGTGCCGACGAGGCCGGACTGGGCGACGAACATGCGCTCGGCGTTGCGTTGCAGCGCAAGGTAGGGCTGGTTGCTGTCACCTTCATTGCGATGCTGCGTCAGCGCGACTTGCGTCAACACGCCGCCGAGCGTGTCGATCGTGGCCGAATAGAGATCGGTCGTGATGGTGACGGCCTGTCCCGTCCCCGCAGCACCGGCCGGCGCGTTCGCCGCACCAGGGGCGGAGGCCGCGGCGCCCGGCACCGCGTCCTTGGCCGTGACACCCGCGGTCGGCACGTCGTTGCGCGCCGCGGCCGGCGCGCCCGGTGCCTCGATGGCCGACTGCGCGGGCGGCGGCGGACGATGTTCGGCTTGCCAGCGCTCCCACAACATGAACGCCGACAAGGCGAAGATCGCCATCAGGATCATGCGCTGGAAATCAGTTTTCATTGCGGTGACTTTTCATGGCAAGTGTTCATTGACGATGTTGCTGGCGCACCGGCCCGTCGTGCAGGCTGTCGGTCGCTTCGCGTTCCGAGCCGGGAGTCGTCCGGTCGGGAACCGGATCGTACCCGCCCGCATGATAGGGATGGCATTTGCACAACCGCCACGCCGCGAGACCGGTGCCCTTGATCACCCCGAAGCGGTCGATCGCCTGGTAGGCGTAGTCCGAGCAGCTTGGGTAAAAGCGACAGTTGGCGCCGAGCAGCGGGCGCAGCAGGTACTGATAAGCGCGCAGCGCATGCAGCAGCAACGCTTTCATGGCGTCATTCATGGACTCACGCAATGCGCGCGATCAGCTCGCGCGCCTCGGCCGCCGCGGCCGCCAGGTCGGTGCGCGCAAGTGGCGCGCGCACTCGTACGATCAGGTCGAATCGGGCCAGCCGTTCGGCATCGTCCGCGAGCATCGCCCGGACCTGCCGCCGCAAGCGGTTGCGCTCGACGGCGCGCGACAACGCCTTCCTGGAAATGATGAAGCCGACTCGGCCCCGCGGCGCGTCGGTGGGAGCGACGATCAGTTGCAAGTGGCGGCCATCGATGCGGCGCCCGCGTTCGAACAGGGCGTCGAAAGCGCTGGCACCGGCCAAGCGCGCCAGTGCTGGCCGCGCAGGCACGTGGGGAGACGACGCGTTTGCGCCGGTCAGACCGCGACGCGGGCGCGACCTTTCGCGCGGCGCGCCGACAGGACTTTGCGGCCACCGGCGGTGCTCATGCGCGCACGAAAACCGTGGACGCGTGCGCGGCGGATCTTGGAAGGCTGGAACGTGCGTTTCATGGCACTCTCGGACTGATAGTCGTCTGGGTTCGAAAAAGCCTTGAATTACAACATTATTTGTGCCCTTCTGTCAACGGGCTGGGGTCGATGCTTGAAAGCCGGGTTACGACGCGAGCATTTACTTTCATTGCATCGCGTGCCGGCGCGACGCGCGCCTTCTTTGCACGACGCGCATGCACGACTGCTGTGGATAACTGGCGAAGGCGCCGCTAGAATGTGCATAACCGGGCGCAGGAAGCTTGAACGTGCAACACATGGCTTCCGGCGCTCACTGTTTTTCCGGCGACAGACCGGGAGGCGGGACGATCCCCGCCATAAAAAGGAAGCGTCATTTCATGCCCGAAAATACCGAGTCGCCCGTCTGGACGGCGTGTCTTGCCGCGTTCGCGCACGAGCTCACGCCCCAGCAATTCGCCACCTGGATTCGCCCGCTGGCGTGCGCGACGACCGGACAGACGCTGACGCTGACCGCGCCGAACCGGTTCGTATTGCAGTGGGTCAAGGAGCGCTTCGCCAAGCGGATCGAGACGATGGCCGCCGCCGCCGAAGGCGGTCCGTGGGTGCTCGATTTCGCGATCGCCGACCCGGCGCCCAGCTCCGAAGTGGTTCCGGTACGCGCCCCGAACGCATCAGTGGGCGTCGCCGGATCCATGGGCGTCGCCGCCGCGATGGCGTCGCGCGACCGCACCCCGCTCGACGTGGTGGCCAAGCTCGCGCCGCGCGCGACGATCGTCACCTCGACGCCGCGGCGAGCCGGCACCTCCAACTTAAGCCCCGGCCTCACTTTCGATTCCTTCGTCACCGGCAAGGCCAACCAGCTCGCGCGCGCGGCCGGACTGCAGGTCGCCGAGCACCCGACGTCATACAACCCGCTGTTCGTCTACGGGGGCGTCGGACTTGGCAAGACGCACCTGATCCAGGCCATCGGGCACCAGATCCTCGCGCAGAATCCGGCCGCCAATATCCGCTACGTGCATGCCGAAACCTACATTTCCGACGTCGTGCGCGCCTACCAGCACAAGGCGTTCGACGAGTTCAAGCGCAACTACCGATCACTCGACCTGCTGCTGATCGACGACATCCAGTTCATCGGCGGCAAGAGCCGTACCCAGGAAGAGTTCTTCTACCTGTTCAACACGCTGATCGAAGGCAACAAGCAGGTGGTGATCACCTGCGATACCTATCCGAAGGAAATCGAGGGACTGGAGGAGCGGCTGATCTCGCGCTTCGGCTGGGGGCTCACCGTAGCGGTCGAGCCGCCCGAGCTCGAGATGCGCGTCGCCATCCTGCTCGCCAAGGCCGGCGAGGCGCGGATGAAAATGGACGAGCAGATCGCGTTCTTCATCGCCAAGCACATCCGCAGCAATGTGCGCGAGCTGGAAGGTGCGCTGAAGCGCGTGCTGGCCTACGCCAACTTCCATGCGCAGGAAATCACGCTGGCGCTGACCAAGGAAGCGCTGCGCGACCTGGTGGCGGTGCAGAACCGCCAGATCTCGATCGACAACATCCAGAAAACAGTTGCCGACTACTACAAGATCCGTATTTCCGACATGCATTCGAAAAAGCGATCGCGCGCGATCGCGCGGCCGCGGCAGGTGGCGATGGCGCTGGCCAAGGAGCTGACGCAACTTTCGTTGCCGGAAATCGGCAGCAATTTCGGCGGTCGAGACCACACGACGGTGCTGCATGCCTGCCGGCAGATCGCCAAACTGCGCGAAGCCCACCCCGACATCAATCACGACGTCAATTTCCTGTTGCAGGTGTTGCGCAGCTGATACGCCGGCCACGCTCGATTTCTGGCGTTTTCGGCGTCGATTCCCGCACCGCAGACGGCCCTCCGCGAAGCCTCTGGAGCAGCTTCAAAAGCGGGTGTTTTTAGCGTATAATTTGTGGGCTTTGAGCCCATTTCCGACAAACCCGATTCAGCCCACAAACGATCCACAGCCAAAGGGGTTCTTATCCCCTCGGTTCGATGCGCCGCAACGCGTTGAATGCGGGCGATAAAAGATCGTTTTCCCGGATTTTCGGCGTCCTTATTATTGATCTTGTTTTTGCATAAGAGCATTCAATGCAACTAAAACAAATCGCCCGCGACGCATTGCTGAAGCCGCTGCAAGCGGTATCCGGAATTGTCGAGCGCAGGCATACGCTGCCGATCCTCGCCAACGTGCTGCTCGAGCCGAAGGACGGCAAGCTCTACGTTACCGCCACCGATCTCGAGATGCAGATCACCGCGCACAGCGACCTCGAGGTCAAGGACGGCACGGCGGTCACGGTCGCCGCGCGCAAGCTGCAGGACCTGCTGCGCGCATTGCCCGACGATGCGACGCTCAACCTCGACGCCACCGGCAGCAAGATGATCGTGCGCGCCGGGCGATCGCGCTTCAACCTGCAGACGTTGCCCGCTGCCGACTACCCACGCATCACGCTCGGCCAGGACAAGCTGCAGTCGCTGTCGCTGCCGCAGAAGAACCTGCGCTCACTGCTGAAGCTCGCTGAGTTCGCGATGGCGCAGCAGGACATCCGCTACTACCTGAACGGCATGCTGCTGGTGGTCGATGGCAACACGCTGCAGGCTGTGGCGACCGACGGCCACCGGCTGTCGTGGGCGAGCCTCGCCGTCGACGGCCAGTACACGCGCCAGGAAGTGATCCTGCCGCGCAAGACGGTGCTCGAGTTGGGCAAGCTGCTGGCCGACAGCGACGACGCGGTGGCGATCGACATCCTCGCCAACCAGGTACGCTTTCGCTTCGCCAACATCGAGCTCGTGTCGAAGGTCGTGGACGGCAAGTTTCCCGACTACAACCGCGTCATTCCCACGGGCCACGACAAGATCGTCGAGCTGACGCGGCCCGAACTGCTCGCGGCGCTGCAGCGCGCGGCGATCCTGTCGAACGAGAAATTTCGCGGTGTGCGCATGGTGCTGGCCACCGACCAGTTGAAGATCATCTGCTCCAACAGCGAGCAGGAAGAGGCCGAGGAAGAGTTGCCGATCGCCTACCAGGGCGATGCGCTCGACATCGGCTTCAACATCACCTACCTGCTCGACGCGTTGCAGAACGTCATCAGCAGCGATGTGCGACTGGCGTTCGGCGATGCCACGTCGAGCGCGCTGATCACCATTCCCGGCCGCGAGGACTACAAGTACGTCGTGATGCCGATGCGAATCTAGGCGTCGATGGCGCATCCCGACCACCGCGGCGCCGACCTTCGAAAGTCGGCGTCGCCGTTTAGCGAAACCGAATTACCGCGCAACTGCGGCAGAAAGACAGGATGACTCCAGCACAACCCAAGCCCCTGGTAGCCGGCCCGGACTACAACTCCGATTCGATCAAGGTACTGAAGGGCCTCGAAGCGGTGCGCAAGCGCCCCGGCATGTACATCGGCGACACGTCCGACGGCACCGGGCTGCACCACATGGTGTTCGAGGTGCTCGACAACGCGATCGACGAAGCGCTCGCCGGCTACTGCGACGACATCAAGCTCATCATCCACGCCGACAACTCGGTGTCGGTGGTCGACAACGGCCGCGGCATTCCCACCGACGTCAAGGATGACGACGAGTTCAAGCGCTCCGCCGCCGAGATCGTGATGACCGAGCTGCACGCGGGCGGCAAGTTCGACAACAACAGCTACAAGGTCTCGGGCGGGCTGCATGGCGTGGGCGTGTCGGTGGTCAACGCGCTGTCGGAATGGCTGAAGCTGCGCATCTGGCGCGACGGCACTGTCTACCAGATGGAGTTTCGCCGTGGCGTCGCAGTGGCGCCGCTGAAGGCGATGGGACCGACCGATCGCCGCGGCACCGAAGTGCATTTCATGGCATCGGGCGAGACCTTCGAGCGCATCGACTTCCACTACGACGTGCTGGCCAAGCGCATTCGCGAGCTGTCGTTCCTGAACAACGGCGTCAAGATCGAGCTGACCGACCAGCGCGACGGCAAGACGGAAAATTTCGCGTACTCGGGTGGCATCAAGGGCTTTGTCGAGTTCATGAATCGCAGCAAGTCGGTGCTGCATTCGCGCATCTTCCACTCGATCGGCGAAAAGGACGGCACGGTCGTCGAAGTGGCGATGCAGTGGAACGATTCCTACGTCGAGAACGTGCAGTGCTTCACCAACAACATTCCGCAGCGTGACGGCGGCACCCACCTGACCGGGCTGCGCCAGGCGATGACGCGCACGCTGAACAACTACATCGAGAAGGAAGACATCGCCAAGAAAGCCAAGGTCGAGACCACCGGCGACGACATGCGCGAAGGCCTCACCTGCGTGCTGTCGGTCAAGGTGCCCGAGCCGAAGTTCAGCTCGCAGACCAAGGACAAGCTCGTGTCGAGCGAAGTGCAGCCGATCGTGCAGGAGATCGTGTCCGAAAAACTTGCCGACTTCCTGCTCGAGTATCCGGCCGACGCCAAGATCATCTGCACCAAGATCGTCGAGGCGGCGCGTGCGCGCGAAGCGGCGCGCAAGGCGCGCGAGCTGACGCGCCGCAAAGGCGTGCTCGACGGCATGGGCCTGCCCGGCAAGCTCGCCGACTGCCAGGAGCGCGATCCCGCGTTGTGCGAGATCTACCTGGTCGAGGGCGATTCCGCCGGCGGATCGGCCAAGCAGGGACGCGACCGCAAGTTCCAGGCGATTCTGCCCTTGCGCGGCAAGATCCTCAACGTCGAGCGCGCACGCGAGGACAAGATCATCGCGTCGCAGGAAATCGTCACGCTGATCACCGCGCTCGGCGCGGGCTTCGGCCGGCCGGACAGCCGCGGCAAGGACGACAAGGATGCGTTCAACGCCGACAAGCTGCGCTACCACCGCATCATCATCATGACCGACGCCGACGTCGACGGCTCGCACATCCGCACGCTGCTGCTGACGTTCTTCTACCGGCAGATGCCCGAGCTGGTGGAGCGCGGCCACATCTACATCGCGCAACCGCCGCTGTACAAGGCCAAGCAGGGCAAGACCGAGGTCTACCTGAAGGATGACCACGAGCTGAAGCAGCACCTGTTCAAGCTCGCGCTCAATGGCGCGCAACTGACGCCCGGCGCCGGCAAGCCGCCGCTCGCCACCGAGACCTTCGAGAACGTGGCGGGCGAATACCTGCTCGCCGAAGCCGTCGTCGAGCGTGCCGCGCGGGTGATCGATCCGAAGGCGTTGTACGCGATGCTGGCGGGCGTGCAGGTCGAGCTCGCCACCGAAATGTCGGCGGCGCGCTCGGCGCAACAACTGCAGGACATGATCGCCGATCCGGAGATTCGCGTCGAGGCCCGCTATGACGCCACCACCGAGTCGCGACGCCTCGTCATTACGCGCACGCACCATGGCACGCCGCACGTCACGGCGATCGACGCCGACTTCCTCGCCAGTGGCGACGGCCAGCAAGTCCACAAGGCCGCGGAAGTGCTCAAGGACCTGATCGGCGCCGGCGCGGTGATCAAGCGCGGCGACAAGGAACTGGCCGTACGCACGTTCAAGGAAGCGCTCGACTGGCTGCTCGCCGAGGCGCGCAGCGGCATCGCGATCCAGCGCTACAAGGGGCTGGGCGAAATGAACCCGGCGCAACTGTGGGAAACCACGATGGACCCGGCGGTGCGGCGCATGCTGCGCGTGCAGATCGAGGACACGGTCACGTCCAACGAGATCTTCGACACGCTGATGGGCGAGTTGGTGGAACCGCGCCGCGCGTTCATCGAGGCCAACGCGCTGGGCGTGCGCAACCTCGACATCTGAAGCAACACCCGAGGCGCCACGAGGGCCCCGAACCGGGGCCTTCGTCGTTTGTGGACTCGACGGCACAGCGTCGATACCCCGCGGTCGCGTGGTTGCTTTTCCCTTCCGTCGGTGCCCATAATTCGCGCGATCGCGCGACCCGTCGAATTCCCGCGCGCGTCAGCCCGGCTGCCGGGCCAGCGGTACGAATAAAAATACTCATTGCGCTTGCCACCGGCCGCGACCTTCGCCGGGATTGCCTGTCAACCAAGGAGGTTCCAATGCCATTGCGTACCCGTGTCGCCGCTGCGATTGCCTTGCTTGCTGCCGGAATCGCCACCTCTGCGCCGCCCAAGGTGGTGTCGCTGCCCAATTCCGATGCCGCGTGCTTCGCGCCGTGGGCCGCCAACACCAAGCTGTTCCAGTTCCCGGCGAAAAAAGCGCCTTATCGGATTGCGCTCGCCAATGGCTACATCGCCAACACCTGGCGCATCCAGATGATCAAGACCGCGAAGGCGTACGCCTCGCAGCCGGACGTCGCCGCGAAATTGAAGGAGTTCAAGGTCGTCTCGACCGGCGAGGACGTCGCCGCGCAGATCGCCGCGATCAACAACTTCATCGACTCGGGCTACGACGCCATTGTCGTGAACGCGCAGAATCCCGCGGCCTTCAAGCCCGTGATCAAGCGCGCCAACGATGCGGGCGTGGTGCTGGTCGCGTTCGACAACACGCTCGATACCGAGGAGGCGATCAACGTCAACGTCGACCAGAAGGGGCTCGGCAAGTACTGGGCCGAATGGCTGGTGAAGAACGTGCCGGGCGGCGGCAAGGTGCTCGAAGTACGCGGCGTCTCCGGCACCTCGGTCGATCGCGACCGCCACGAGGGCATCCAGGAAGTGCTGAAGGCCTCGGGCAAGAAGTGGGAGACGGTCGAGGTGATCGGAAAGTGGGACGACCCGACCGCGCAGAAGGTGACGGCCGACGCGATCGCCGTGCACAAGCATTTCGACGCCATCACCGCGCAAGGCGGGGACACCGGCGTGGTGCAGGCGATGATCGACGCCAAGCATCCGTTCGTGCCCTTCGGTGGCGAGACCGAGAACGGCTTTCGCAAGTTCTGCGGCAAGTTCGGCAACCAGGGACTCAAATGCGCGTCGGGAGGCACCGGGCCCGCGCAAGTGGCCGTTGCGATCAAGACGGCGATTGCGGCGCTGGAAGGCAAGGTCGTGCCGCAGTCGGTGAAGCTGCCGCTGGCGAAGGTCGAGTCCCCGAACCTGAAAGATGGCACCGACTACTACACGGCGCTTTCCGATAATTTCTTCGTCGGCAATTCCTTTCCCACCTGCGGCATCAATTTCACGGCGCAGGAAATCATGGGGCAAAGCGAAGCGAACAAGTAGCGCGGGCGCGGGGACCTGGAGTCCCCGCATTCACATGAGCCTGTTCGTCATGCAGGGCGTCTGCAAGCGCTACGGCGGCGTGCGCGCGTTGCAGGGTGCCGACCTGGCGATCGAGGCCGGCCGCATTCATGCTGTGCTGGGCGAGAACGGCGCCGGCAAGTCGACGCTGATCAAGATCATCGCGGGTGTGGTAACGCCCGACGAGGGCCGCATGCTGCTCGATGGCAAGCCGGTGGCGTTCGCATCGCCGGCGGCGGCGCAGGCGGCCGGCATCGCGTGCATTTTCCAGGAGCTGTCGCTGATTCCCGACCTGTCGGTGGCCGACAACATCGCGATCAGCAACCCGCCGCGCCGCTTCGGCCTGATCGATCGCCGCGCGCAGCGGCGCATGGCGGAGGAGGCGCTCGCTCGCGCCGGCGCCGACAACATCCATCCGCTTGCGCGGGTCAAGGACCTGTCGCTGTCGCGGCGGCAGATGGTCGAGATCGCCAAGGCGCTGGCGCGCAAGCCGCGCATCCTGATCCTGGACGAAGCGACCTCGGCGTTGACCGCTGCCGACGTGACCAGGATCTACGCCGTGCTGAAGCGCCTGCGCGCCGATGGCCTCGCGCTGATCTACATCTCGCACCGAATGCACGAGATCGCCGAACTGGCGGACGATTGCACGGTGTTCTGCAACGGGCGCAGCGTCGCGAGCTACGCCGCCGGCACCAGGACCGACAACGAAGTGGTCGAGCTGATGATCGGCCGCGAATACAGCGCGGCTTTTCCGGCGCGGGTGCCGCGCGCGCCGCAGGTCGCGGACGCCGCGGCGGTGCGGCTCGAAGTGCGCGACCTTGGCTGGAGCGATCGGCTCAACGCAATCTCGTTTCGGCTGCATGCGGGCGAAGTGATCGGCCTCGGCGGACTCGATGGCCAAGGCCAGCGCGAGTTGTTGCTCGCGCTGTTCGGCGTGTTGCGCGGCACGACCGGCGACGTGCTGGTCGACGGCCGGCGCGTGGCGATCGGCGGCCCGCACGCTGCCAAGCGCAAGGAGATCGGCATGGCGCTGATTCCCGAGGATCGCAAGACCGAGGGCCTGATGCTGCCGATGTCGGTGCGCGACAATCTATCGTTCGCCGCACTCGGGCAATTGTCACGGTGGGGAATCATCGACGCGAAGGCCGAGCGCGACGCCGTGCAGCGCATCGTGAAACTGCTCGCGGTGCGCACCGAGGGCACCGACATGCCGGCAGGGTCGCTGTCCGGCGGCAACCAGCAGAAGCTCGTCATCGGCAAGTGGCTGGCGATGTCGCCCCGCATCCTGATGCTGAACGACCCGACGCGCGGCATCGACGTCGGCACCAAGCAGGAGATGTATCAGCTGTTGCGCGAGCTGGCGGCATCGGGCGTGGCGATCCTCTTCTATTCGACCGACTACGACGAGCTGGTCGGCTGCTGCGACCGCGTGCTGGTCATGTATGACGGCGCGATCAAGCGCGAGTTGGTGGGCACGGCGATCACCGAGCACGCGCTGGTCAGCGGTGCGTTGAACATCGACGCCGCGGCACCTGAAGTCGCCGCACAACCGGCGGCAGCAGTGTAGGCAGTGAAACGAGTGGAGAAATGAGTGGCGCAATGCATGGCGGAATGAGCGGCTTCGTTCGTGGAGACGGCGCGTATTGGTTGCGCGAACACCGGGGAACGCTGCTGGCGTTTGCGGCGTTCGCCGTGATGTTCACGATCTATGCCGCCAACCATCCCGCGGGACTCAATGCAAATGTCGCGACCACGGCAGCCAACAAGGGCGTGCTGCTCGCGATCGTGGCGATGGCGCAGACGCTGGTGGTGCTGACGTCGGGCATCGATCTGTCGGTGGGCATGGTGATGGTGCTCGCCAACTGCCTCGCATCGCGCATCGTCATGGGTTCGCCGACGATGACCGTGCTGGGCGTGGTTGGCGTGCTGCTGGCCGGCTGCGCCTGCGGCGCGATCAACGGCCTGATCGTGATCTACGGCCGCCTGCAGCCGATCGTCACGACCATCGCGACCGGGTCGATTTTCTACGGAATCGCGCTCGCGCTGCGGCCGGTCCCCGGGGGCGACATCGATGGCGCGCTGGCCGACGCGCTGACCGGCCAGTTGCCCGGCGGGGTGCCATCGAGTCTGGTGCTGTTGCTGGCGCTAGTGCTGGTCGTGTGGCTGCCGTTCAGGCGTTCGGCCACCGGCCGTGCGGCCTATGCGCTTGGGTCATCCGAAGTCGCCGCGTACATGTCCGGCGTGCCGATACGCCGCGCCAAGTTTGTCGCGTATGCATTGTCAGGTCTGCTCGCGTCGATCGCCGGGTTGTTTCTCACCTGCATCACGTATTCCGGCGAGGCGTCCGGTGCCAACGGCAGCACCTACACGCTGTTCTCCATCGCCGCGGTCGTGCTGGGCGGCGTGTCGCTATTCGGCGGCTCGGGCAGCGCGATCGGCGCGATCTTCGGGGCACTGATGTTTCGCACCATCGGCGACCTGCTGTTCGTGTTCAACGTCGAGCCGCTGTGGCAGCCGTTGTTCCAGGGCGTCGTGCTGCTGGCGGCGGTCTGCCTCGGCGCGGTCCGGCTGCTGCACGTGCGCAACCGGCTCGACTTGTATGGATGAACGTCGCGACGGCGCAGGGCGCCCCGGCTGGCTGCGCGCCGGTTCGTTCGCCGGCCTGCGCGCGCGCGTCGATCCGGCGATCGCGTCGGCGTTCGGGTGCATCGTCGCGTTGCTGCTGGTCGGCAGTCTTTATTCGCCGAGCTTCCTGTCGCCGGAATACCTGCTGCAGCAACTGAAGGTCGCATCGTTCCTCGGCGTCATCGCGACCGGCATGATGATCGTCGTGCTGCTCGGCCAGATCGACCTGTCGGTGCCGTGGGTGGTCGCGGTGGGCGGCATGATGGCGACGGCGGCCACGGGGTGGGGATCGTTCGGCGCGGCCATGGCGATCCCGTTCGGCATCGGATGCGGGGTGGCGCTCGGTCTTGCGAACGGCTTTGGCGTGGCCTTCCTGCGCATTCCATCGATGGTGGTGACGCTCGCGGTGAACGCGGTCGCGCAGGGCCTGATGGTCGTGCACACCGGCGGCTTCTCGCCGCAGGACTCGTCGTCGCCGGCGATGCGCTTCCTGGCCACCGGCCACAGCCTGTCGGGCGTTCCCAACGCGCTGCTGGTGTGGGCGGCGGTAGGTGTCGCCGCGGTGTTCCTGCTCACGCGCACGACGTTTGGCCGCGCGGTGTACGCGATCGGCAACCGCGAGCGCGCCGCTTACCTGTCGGGCGCACGCACGCGGCTCATCGTGATGGCGGCGTTCGCGATTGCAGGCGGCCTGTCGGCGTTCGGCGGCGTTCTGCTCGCGGGCTACGCAAGCAAGGCCGCGCAGGCGATGGGCGACCCGTATCTGCTGCCGGCCATCGCCGCCGTCGTGCTGGGCGGCACTTCGATCCTCGGCGGTCGCGGCAGCTACTTGGGAACGGTTGCGGGCGTGATCCTGATCACGCTGTTGCAGTCAATCCTGTCGGTGATGCAGATCGAGGAATTCGGCCGCCACGTGATCTACGGGGTCGTGATCATCGCGATGCTGCTGGTCTACGGCCGCGGCCGCCGGCGTTTCGACTGAGACAAACGATTCGACCAGCAACAGGAAGAAGCCACCATGGCACTCGAGCTTTCGTCAAGTTTCGCCGTCGCGGACCCGCGCTTTCGCGAGGTGACGCTGCCCTACGTGCAGGTCGACAAGCTGTATACCGGTTGCCGCTGGGCCGAGGGGCCGGCGTGGTTCGCGGCCGGGCGCTATCTCGTCTGGTCGGACATTCCCAACGACCGCGTGCTGCGCTGGGACGAAACCGATGGCTCGGTGTCGGTGTTCCGCCAGCCGGCGATGAACAGCAACGGGCACACCGTCGACCTGCAGGGACGCCTCGTGTCGTGCGAGCACCGCAGCCGCTGCGTGTCGCGCACCGAAATCGATGGCGTGCGCACCGTGCTCGCCGACCGCTACGACGGCAAGCGCTTCAATTCGCCCAACGACGTGGTGGTCAAGAGCGACGGCAGCATCTGGTTCAGCGACCCGAGCTACGGCATCGACTCGGACTACGAAGGCGACGCTGCGCACAGCGATATCGGCGCCTGCAATGTCTACCGCATCGATGCCGCGAGCGGACGCGTCACCATCGTGGCGTCGGATTTCGTGCAGCCCAACGGCCTCGCGTTTTCACCCGACGAATCGCTGCTGTACGTCGCCGACACCGGACTCACGCATCACGACGACGGGCCGCATCACGTGCGGCGTTTCAACGTGTCGGCCGGCGGTGCGACGGTGTCGGGCGGCCAGGTGTTCGCCACCTGTCCGAAGGGCCTCTACGACGGTTTTCGCATCGACGTGCGCGGCAACCTGTGGCTGTCGGCCGGCGATGGCGTGCACTGCGTCGCAAGCGACGGCGCGCTGCTCGGCAGAATCCTGATTCCCGAGCCGGTGGCCAACGTGTGCTTCGGCGGACCGAAGCTCAACCGCCTGTTCATCTGCGGCACGACGTCGCTGTACTCGGTGTTTCTCAACACCTGCGCCGCCTCGCGCGCCTGACCGGGATCGCCGCGTCAGCCGCTGTCGGCGACGGCCATCGCGTCGGCGTCGGTGTAGAACTCGAAGCGATTGCGGCCGCCGCGCTTGGCCTTGTACATCGCGACGTCCGCGCGCTTCAGCAGCATCGCGGCTTCCTTGGCGTCGGAGGGATAGATCGCGATGCCGATGCTGGCGCTCGCCCGCACCTGCTGGTCGCCGATCTCGAACGGCACGCTGAGCGCGGCCATGATCCGCGTGCCGATGCGGATTGCGTCGGCGGGCAGGTTCGCGTCCTCCACGACGATCGCGAATTCGTCGCCGCCGAAGCGGCCGATCGCGTCGCTCGCGCGCACGCACTTGGCAAGTCGAGCGGCGACCGCGCACAGCAATCGGTCGCCGACGTCGTGTCCCAGCGCATCGTTCACCTGCTTGAAGCCGTCGAGGTCGATGAACATCAGCGCCATCGTGACGCCGTCGCGATGCGCCCGCAGGACGGCCTGCTCGAGGCGGTCGTGCAACAGGCGGCGATTGGGCAATCCGGTCAGCGTGTCGAAGCTCGCGAGCTGCTCGAGCTTCTGCTGCGTCTGCTTCAGCAGCGAGATGTCGGTGAATACGCGCACGAAATTGCGGATCGTCGCGTCGGCGTTGCGCACGCAGGACGCGGTGAGCCAGAGCGACAGGCGCGAGCCGTCCTTGCACTCGCGCACGACCTCCCCGGTGTAGAAGCCGTCGCGTTGCAGCCGCGCCATCCGCACGTTGGACGCTTCGATATCGAGCGGCGCGAACGGTGACGCCACCAGAACCTGCCCGACGATCTCGGTCGCGGCATAGCCGGTGAGCTTGGAAAACGCGGCGTTGACCATCACCACGCGGTCGTCGGCGTCGCTCAGCATGATGGCGTCGGCCGTGGTTTCGAATACCTTGGACGCGAGCTGCAGCTCGTCGGTGCGCGCGCGTTCCTCGGTGATGTCGGTCGTGCTGGTGATAATGCAGTCGACTTCGCCGTCCGCGCCAAAAATGGGGAACCGGATCAGGCGGTCGATGCGCACGCCTCGTCCGGGCAGGTCGCGCACACGCACGACGTCCTGCACCATCGGACTCGCCAGCAGTTGCGTGTCGAGCTCGATGATGTCCGCGGCATATCGGGCCGGCATGACATCCACGACCGTCTTGCCGAGCGCATCCTCCGCGGACTTGCCGAATATCAGCTCGTTGGATTCGTTGTACAGCATGTATTGGCCGAACGTGGCGGCCCGCATGCTGCGCACGGTGATGCCGGACGGAATGTTGTCGACCAGCGTCTCGAGAAAACGGCGCTGCGCCTTGAGTTCGACGCGATGGCGCTGCAAGCGCACGGCCAGCACGGTCAAGGTCGCAAAAAAAGCCAATATCGCCAGCGTGGCGATCGTGGCGATCGCCAGGTAGATGCGGCGGTGCCGGTAGAAATCCGCGAGCGCTTCGTCGACGCTTTGCGCGCCCGTCACGATGAACGGATAGTCGGCGAGCTTGCGGTAGGCAACGATGCGCGCGATGTGGTCGGATTCGCTTCGCGACTGGAAGTGGCCTTCCGGGTCCTTGGCCTCACGCACCGCGAGTTCCGCGCCTGTTTCATCGGACTCTCTCGCCGACGTCGCGCCCACGCGGCTGGCGCGATAGGTGCCGTCCAGCCCCAGCAGTCCCAGGCTGCCCTGCTCGCCCAAGTCGGACTCGCGGTAGAACTGCATGAAATATTCAGGCGTCACCGACAACAGGACGATGCCTGCGAATGATCCATCGGGACGGTTGATCCTTCGGCTCAACTGGATCAGCGGGCGTCCCGACGAACGCCCGACGACCGGCTTGCTGATGTCGAGCAGGCCGGTGTCCTTCGCGGCGTGCAGCCGGAAATACTCGCGGTCGGCGACAGTGATCGCGCGCAGCGGCTGGCTGCTCGCGGTGATATTGCCGCGGACGTCGACGATGCTCACCAGCACGGGACCGCTGTCTTCGATCAGGCCGGTGGCGATAAGCCGCGGCAGGTCCACGGTTCCGTGTTGCTCGTACTCGTGCTTGACGAGCCGCGCGATGCGGTCGGCATCCTTGAGCGCGCGCCACGTATAGCGCTCGAACGCGGCGACGAAGCTTTCGGTGTCGTGCGTCGTCGAGCTGATCAATGCGCGTTGCGTCGATTGCAACTGCAACGACGTGGCGATCCACACCGCCGCGATCAGCAAGAACCCGAACCCGGGCAACGCCCAAAGCGTTTGCGTGCCGCGGGTCAGCGAAAAGCGGCGGCGTCGCACGGTGCCTACGCCCAGGCCCTGCCGCCCGGATGCAGAAGCGCGTATTGCGCGGTCAGCTTGCCGATTTCCCGCGCGACGATCGCCGGGAAGCCTTGCCGGTTGTTGCGGGTGACGATCAGCAGATCCGCCAGGTATTTCGCGCAGGGGATCGGATCGGCCCACAGTGCGCAAATCCTGTTGGCGATGCGGGGGAAGCGAGATGCGAGTTGCAGTGGCTGCGCGGCGACGGCCATTTCGTCCATCCACGTGGCGGTCGCGTCGCGCAAGGGCTCGTCTTGCGGCGCGGACGAACGCCGCACCCATGGTTCCGGACCTGGGCTTGGGCGGGGCGCGCCGTCATGCACGCGCTTGGCATCGGCGATGGACACTTTTTCGAACGCGATCGATTTCATGGTTTTCCAGTCTTGCGGTGCGGCGCCCTCCCGAAACGACGGACACGACCCCATATCTAAGCAATTAGGGTGCCAAGGGAATTGATGCAGCGCTCCAATGGTCGACGATCGGGTGGCAGGCTGCCGCCCGACCAGCAGAGCTGCACCTATTCGTCGATGCGCCCGCGCGCGGCCTTGATCTTGCCGCGCTGCACCTTGCCATCGACACGGCGGCGCTGCGAGCTCCTCGTCGGCCGCGTGGGCCTGCGGGCGACAGCAACGGTCGCCGCATCGTCGACAAGTGCCTGCAAACGCGCGAGCGCGTCGGCGCGATTGCGCTCCAGGCTGCGATAGCGCTGCGCCTTGATCACGATGACGCCATCGCTGCTGATCCGCTGATCGGCGTGCGCGAGCAGGCGCCACTTGACTGCATCCGGCAAGCTCGAGGTGCGGATGGCGAAGCGCAGGTGAATCGCGCTCGATACCTTGTTGACGTTCTGCCCGCCGGCCCCCTGTGCACGGATCGCCGACCATTCTATCTCGGCGGGGTCGATGACGATGGACATGGGGGTGCGGAAGTAGGAGACAACCGGAATCGAACGTCAGCGACGGGTGTCGCCGCCGCCGGTTCACTTGAACCGTGCAGCCGCCTCCCGAGGATGATCCTCCGCGAACGCGCCCGCAACCGCTTTGACAGGCGCGGTGCTACTGCTTCGTCATCACCAGGTAAAAGAGGTCGCTGGAGCCGATGAATTGAGCGGCACCGAGCAACCGATTCGATCCCGGCGCAATGAATGCGATGCCCGAGATCGGTCCCTGGCCGAAGATGCACGTCCTCGAGGTCGCGCGGATCGTGAAGTCGTACACAGAGACATCAACGCGAGGCGCCAGCGACCCCGCAAAGTTGCAGGCGTCATTGCCGCCGATGAACGTGCCGTCGGCCTGCATGGCGAAATTGGCCGTTATCCGTCCACCTGCATGCCCGGTAAAGCCAACGTAGCTGCCGGCGAGTCCAGCGACGCCCACCGGCAGGTCGGAACCCGCGTCAAACCCTGCGTCGAGTACTCGCGATCCGGCCGTGTCAGGCATCGCCAGATGGAGCGTCGCTTGCGACGCGTAGGTTCCGTCGACCGCGATGGGACGGGCCACACCACCGGTTTCGTCCTCGGTGGCGACCGGAATACTTGTGGCGTTGGCTGTGAATTGGCCGCTGTCGACATCGGCTTTGCCGTAGACAATGACCGTTTCGGTCGTCGACCCGGGCGCATGGATCAATATATAGAACGTGCCGTCGGTCTCGACGATGACGGTCGCGGGCTCGTTTAGACTGGTCGACCCGGTCCACACGCCGGCAGCCGACTTTGGTTCCACCGGCGTTTGCAATGGCAGGCAGGCGGATATCACGTCGACGCCCACACCTTCGGACACCCATCCTTGCGCGTGCATGCTGGCGACGACTTTTTGGCTGGCGGTATAGCGGTGGTTTGGACCGCCTCCCTGCCCGCTGTTGTACAGCCTGTAAAGCTTGGTCGCGCCGGTGCCGCAGCTCGGAGTGGCTGCTTCTGGAATCACCAGGTCGAAAACGACGGCCTCGAACGTCCAATACGGCGTGTATTTGGGGTCCGTCTTCAGGGCGTCGCATTCCTCTGGACGCGCGTAGAAGTGGGTGTCGTACGTCTCGCTGAAAAACCGGCAAATGCCCGAACGCCCGGGGCCCGGGCCCGGCCATACATCGAACGTGTATCCAGTTCGCTTCCATGCGCCACCGAGGCCGCCGCCATCGAGAATCCCAACCTCGTTGGGCAGCACGGTGACGAAGTAGTGGTTCAGAGAGGCGTTGTAGTACTCGACGGCCGTGACCACTTGGGCGCTCGCGATCGGCGCGGCCAAGAGCACGGAGGCCACGATCGCGACGGCGTTGCGAATGGAGCGATACGCACGAATCGATGCACGGCAACTGGCGTTGCCGATTGGCTCGACCATTTTGGATGTCTCCGTTGCTGGGTTGTTTTTCCTAGCCGCCCCTGGCCGGGCGCGGCGGGCATTCTAAAACGAGGATTTAACGTCTGTACAGCCTCATCCGCGTGCGCGGCCGGCACCCCGGGTCGCCCGGGCACTTGGCGGGGCGTGCGAAGGGATTCTACCGCAAGAATTCGGGTGTGCGAAATGCAGGCGGGCCCTATATTCGCTGCTCGAATGGCGGACGCCGTGGAACGAACGACCATGAACGACCTGACGGATTTACGCGCGCGAAGCCTCAACGGCGACCTCGACATGGCGCCACGGATCGCCGCGATCGACTGGACGAGCGTGGCCGCCGGGCTCGACGCCTGCGGGCACGCCGTGATCCCCGGCCTCGTCACGCGCGCCGAGCGCGAAGCACTCGTGGCGCTTTACGCAGATGGGCGCGTGTTTCGCGCGCGCGTCGTCATGCAGCAACATGGATTCGGACGCGGCGAATACCAGTACTTCGCGTATCCGCTGCCGGCGATCGTCGCGGGCCTTCGCGCCGGGCTCTATCCGCGGCTCGCGCCGATCGCCAACCGATGGCACGAGGCGATGCGCGTCGATGTGCGCTATCCCGACCAACATGCGCAATTCATCGAGCGCTGCCATGCCGCCGGCCAGTCGCGGCCGACGCCGCTGCTGTTGCGCTACGGCGAGGGCGACTACAATTGCCTGCATCAGGATCTGTATGGCGAGCACGTGTTTCCGTTGCAGGTGATCATGTTGCTGTCCGAGCCGGGGCGCGATTTCGAAGGTGGCGAACTGGTGATGACCGAGCAGCGCCCGCGTATGCAGTCGCGCGCGGAGGTCGTGCCGCTTCGCCAAGGCGATGCCGCGGTGATCGCGGTCCACCACAGGCCGGTTCAGGGCAGCCGCGGCGTTTATCGCGTGAAGCTGCGCCACGGGGTGAGCCGCGTGCGCACGGGTGCTCGTCACACCGCCGGGATTATTTTCCACGACGCTGCGTGATACTCGAATTCACGCCGGATCATTTTCCACGACGCGGCGCGACACTCAATTTCAAGGCTGGCATCTTTTCCACGACACCGCATGACACTCGATCTGTTCGCCGAAACGGTCGTGACCGGCCCAGGGCCGCGCGAGCCGCTGGCCGACGGCGCGCAGGTGTTGCGCGGCTTCGTCGCCGATGCGGCGATGCTGCTCGCCGATGTCCGTGCCGTCGAGTCGAAGGCGCCGTTTCGCCACCTGGTCACGCCGGGTGGCTTCCGCATGTCGGTGGCGATGACCAACTGCGGCGCGCTGGGATGGGTCAGCGATCGCCGCGGATATCGCTACGACGCGCACGATCCAGAAACCGGCGCGCCGTGGCCGCCGATGCCCGCCTCGTTCGCGCGTCTCGCGCGTGCCGCTGCGGCGGAAACGGGCTTCGCCGATTTCGTTCCCGATGTCTGCCTGGTCAATCGCTATGTGCCGGGCGCGCGCCTCACACTGCACCAGGACCGCAACGAGCGCGGCCTCGACGCGCCGATCGTGTCGGTGTCGCTCGGCCTCCCGGCGATGTTCCTGTTCGGCGGCCTCGAGCGCAGCAACAAGAGCGTGCGCGTGCCGCTCTTTCACCGCGACGTCGTCGTGTGGGGCGGCACGTCGCGGATGCGGTTCCACGGCGTGCTGCCGCTTGCGCCAGGACATCATCCCCTGCTGGGCGAATGCCGGATCAACCTGACGTTCCGCATCGCGGCCTGAGCAGCTCAGACCGGCGCCAACGCCGGATGAACCGCAACCATTCGCGCCGCCAACAGGGCAACGACGCAGCTACGCGAATGCAGGACGTGGCGTCGAGCGTCGCAGCAGCCACGTCGCGATCGAGACATTCAGCAGGTTGAACGCGATGCCGTTGATGAAAGCGGCGCGGTAGGACCCGGTCAGGTCGAAGATCGCTCCCGACATCCAGCCACCCAGCGCCATGCCGAACAGCGTTGCCGTGATCACCACGCCGATGCGCGATCCGGCTTCGCTGGCCGGGAAATATTCGCGAATGATGATCGCGTACGACGGCACGATGCCGCCCTGGAACAGTCCGAACAGTGCCGAGATCAGGAACAGCGAGACGAGGCCGTTGAATGGCAGGAACAGCAGCAGCGCGAGTCCCTGAAGCATCGAGCCGAGCAGCAGCGTGCGCAGGCCGCCGATGCGATCGCAGATGACGCCGAACGTGAGCCGGCTGACGATGCCGCAGCCAAGCATCAGCGACAGCATCTGCGCGCCGCGCGCGGGTCCGTAGCCCAGGTCGCTGCAATAGGCGACCAGATGCACTTGCGGCATCGCCATTGCCGTGCAGCAGCACACGCCGGCGATCACCAGCAGCCATTGCAGCGCGTTGTTGGAAATGCCCAGGGCCGCGCCCAGGCGGGCCGACCTTGGCGTGGTGGACGCGCTCACCGCGGGCGCAACGGCGGCGTGGCTTACCGATCCTGCCGTCGCGGCGAGCGGCGCGGGACGCTTCAGCAGCAGCGAGAGCGGCAGCATCGTCGCGAAGCAGAACGCGGCGACGCCGAGATAGGTATTGCGCCAGCCGTCGCTGGCGATGAAATGCTGGACGATCGGCGGCCACACGGTCCCGGCAAGGTAGTTGCCGCTGGCGAAAATCGCCACGGCCATGCCGCGTCGGCGATCGAACCACATCGACACGTGCGCGAGCAGCGGCGAAAACGTCGCCGCGCTGCCCACGCCGATCAGCAACCCCTGGGCCCACGTGTACGCGCCGAGGCCCGGCGCCTTCGCCGCGGCGACGTAGCCAAGGCACAGCGCCAGCGTGCCGACGATCACCGGCACGCGGATGCCGAAGCGATCCGACAGCCGGCCCATCGCGATGCTGCCGAAGCCGAAGCCGATCATCGTCAGCGTGTACGGCAGCGACGCTGCGCCGCGGGCGACGCCGAAGTCCGCCTGCACCGCCGGCAACGCAACCACCACCGACCACATGCCCACGCCGCCGATCGTCGACAGCGCAAGGCTCGTGACGAGCCGCGTCCATGCGTACGACGACTCGATGCCGTGATGGGGGGTCATTGCGGGCGATGGCGGCGATGCGGCACGCGCGTCGCGCCGCCGAAGCCTCGCATCATACCTTTGCGAGGCGCGCGAGCGTCGGCGACAGGTCGAGTCGTGTCTGCGCGCGCAGCTTGCGCGCCGCGAGCTTCAATTCGCGCGCGGATTTCACAACCGGCGCGCCGGCGCTCGCGATCGCGATGACGTTGCCGCTTTCGCACGCGGGCAGCGAAAGAACGCGATCGCCGAACGCGGCGCGCAGCCGCTCGAGGCTGCCGCGCAAGCCGTGCCGGTAAGTCAACAGGTTAACCGACATCACGCCGCGCTCGGTGAGCCGCGCCAGGCAATTGCAATAGAACGGCAGCGTATCGAGCGCGCCGGCATGACCCTTGGCGTCGAAGCCGTCGACCAGGATCCAGTCGAACTGGCGGTCGCTCGCGAGCACGTAGTCGGCGCCGTCGCCGATCTCGATGCGCAGGCGCGGCTTCTCGTCCGGAAGCTTGAAGCACTGTTGCGCAACGTTGACCACGGCGGGATCGATTTCCAGCACGGTCTGCGACGCATGCGGGCGATAGCGGTAGAGGAAGCGCGTCAGCGACGCGGCGCCGAGCCCGATGACGAGCGCGTTGCGCGGCCACAGCGCGCCCGTGTGCCACAACAGCGGGAACATCATGTCGCGCGTGTACTCGAGCTCGAGCGACCACGGACGCGCGATGCGCATCGCGCCCTGGATCCAGTGCGTGCCGAAATGCAGGTAGCGCACACCGTCTTCCTCGCTCACCTCGATCGAGGACATCAGCGCGGCGCCGGGGCCGTCGCGAAGCGGAGGCAGCCTGCTCGCAACAACTGGGCTACGAAGGCAGCCGGGGCGGCGGCGTCCATGCAGGCGCGTGCGACACCGGTGCGCGCAACATGCGGATCATCCGCACTGCCGTCTCGCGCCCCTGGTAGTAGCCCTCGACGCGCAGCGATTCCTCGAATCCCAGTTGACGGTAGAGCGCATGCGCCGGCGCATTGGCTTCGCGCAGCTCGACATGCACCGACGACAGGCCCGCGGTGATCACCGAGTCGATCAGCCACTGCGCCATCGTGCGCGCGATGCCGCGTCGCCGGTGCGACGGCCGCACCGCCAGAAGCACGAGGTGCGCGCGCTCGTCGCCGAATTCCATGATCGCGAAGCCGGCGATCCGCGAACCGTCGCGCGCGACCACCGCCGTGTGGTTCGGGCTCTCGATCAAGCGCGCGACGCGGTCGCCGCGATATGACCAGCCAAGTCCCGCTTCCACCCCGTCGCGCGACATGGTCGCCAGCACATGCGCGTCGCCGCCGGCGGCGAACTCCACCACGATGTCGCGAGAGTCCATGGCCCGATTCTAGCCTCGGTTACGATGCCGGCGCGAGTGCCGTTCCGCGGTTCGTTACACGTTCGTGCAAAGCGTGCCATGATTCCGCCATGTGCCTCGCGAGCCTGCGCCGCGTCCTGCTCCTCGGCGTCGCGGTGCTCTGCGCCGCGGCGATGAACACGGCGCAGGCGGCCGCCGACCCTTCCAAGGTGCTGCGCGTTGCCTTGCCGGACATTGAAGCGCTCGACCCGCAGCAGTACGACGACGATCCCTCGTACCAGGTCACCACGGCCATCTTCGAGGGCCTGTACCAGTACGACTACCTGGCGACGCCGACGCGTTTGCTGCCGTCGACGGCAACGGCGCTGCCGCAAGTCACCGACAACGGGCTCACGTGGACGGTGCACGTCAAGCCGGGCATCTATTTCACCGACGACGCTTCGTTCGGCGGCAAGCGCCGCGAGCTGACCGCCGCCGACTACGTCTATTCGCTCAAGCGTTGGCTCGATCCCAACCTGCACCGCGGCGGCGAGGCGGTGATCACCGGACTCATCGCGGGAGCCCGTCCGGTGGTCGACGCGGCCAGGAAGCCCGGCGCGCACCTCGACTACGACGCGCCGATGGCGGGCTTGCGTGCGCTCGACCGCTACACGCTGCAGCTAACGCTCACCGAGGCCGTCTACCCGCCGATCGAATTCTTCCTGACGCTCGGAGCCTGCGCGCGCGAAGTCGTCGAGGCCGCCGGCCGCGACATCGGCTCGCGCCCCGTGGGCACGGGACCATACATGCTTAAAGCCTGGCAGCGCGGCTCGCGCGTCACGCTGGTCGCCAATCCGGGTTATCGGGAGCTGCACTTTCCCGCGGCGAGCGACCCGGCCCATGCGGCGACGGAAAAAATGATGGCCGGCAAGACGCTGCCACGCATCGGGCAGATCGACATCAGCCTGATCGAGGAGGACAGCGTTCGCGTGCTGGAATTCGAGCGCGGCAACCTCGACTACATCACGCTGCACAGCAATGTCGCCAACCGGCTGCTCGCCAACGGCGCGTTGCGCGGCGACCTCGCGGCGCGCGGCGTCATGCGGTACGCGACGCCGGAGCCGTTCGTGTTCTTCATCTATTTCAATGTCGAGGATCCGGTCGTCGGCGGCATGGGCAAGGAAGGCATCGCATTGCGGCGCGCGATGATGCTGTCGTTCGACGCGAAGTCGGCGATCGACGTGCTGTCCGGCGGCCAGGCACTGCCTGCCAACCAGCTCGTGGCACCGCGGCTCGTCGGCCACGACCCTTCCTACGGCGACAAGTCGATGTACGACCCGGCCGCGGCAAACGCGCTGCTCGACCGCCTGGGCTTTGCGCGCTCGGGCGCCAACGGCTACCGCAACCGGCCCGACGGCAAGCCGCTGGCCGTGACGTTCGGCTTGCGCACCGGCGGCCCGTCGACCGAGCTCGCGACGCTGATGCGCCGCAATTTCGACGCGATCGGCATTCGCGTCGAATTCCACATGGCGCCGTTCCAGGACATGATCAAGGAAATCGAACGCGGCAAGTTCACCGCCTACTACGGCGGCTACGGAGGGTTGCCGTTCGCGTACGGCATCCTGCAACAACTCGACAGCCGCGCGCCCACCGTGCAGAACGTGTCGCACTTCAAGCTGCCCGAATACGACCGCGCGATGGATGCGTTCCTGCACACCGACGATCCGCAGAAACAGACTGCCGAAGCGCTGAAGATGGCGGCGATAGCGCGCACTTACGTGCCGATGTTTCCGGTGATGTACCGGCTGCAGAACGAGTTCGTGCAGCCGTGGTTGCAGGGTTTCGCGCCGCAGCTATTCGCGACTTACTGGCAGTACCTCGACATCGACCTGGCGCGCCGGAAGCGCGGCGACTGAAGGGGCGCGCGTGTCGCTGTCAGGCGCGACACCGCGAATGACACCGCGCGGCGCGAACCGCGAACGGCAACTCGCGGCGCACCGCCGCGAACGACAACAATCGGCGCACCGTCGCGAACGACAACAATCGGCGCACCGTCGCGAACGACAACTAGCGGCGCGCCGCCGCGAACGACAACTAGAGGCGCGATACCGCGAACGACAACTCGGGCAGGCGCAGCGCCCGCCGTTTTCGTATCAGCTCTTCTTGACGGCCGCGCGCTTGCCCGCGCGCTTGGTCGCCGCGCGCGCCACCACCGGCGTCTTGGCGGCCACCGTGGATGTGGTGTGCTTGGTGGTCGTGCGCTTGGTCGCGGTCTTGGTGGTCTTGCGTGTCGCCGCGCGCGCCGTCGCACCACCCGCGGCCGGACGCGGCGAACGCTTGATTGCGCGTACCGCCGGTGAAGGCTCTTCGACGCGCGCCGTGCGCTTGACCGGTGCGCGCTTGCGCGACGTCACCGGCTTTCCCGACTTTTCGGCGAGCAGTTGCAGCGCCTCGTCGAGCGTCAGCGAATCGACCTTGTCCTTGTCGGGCAGCGTGGCGTTCACGGCGCCGTGCTTGACGTACGGGCCGTAGCGGCCGGAAAACAGTTCCACTGGCGCCTTGTCGCGCGGATGCTTGCCGAGCACGCGCAATGCGGCGGCACGCTGCGGCCGGCCGCGACCCTTGCCCTCGCCCTTGGGTTCGAATTCAAAGCCCACCTTGCCGTCGGGCTGGCGCGCGAGATACGCCGAGAACGGCCGGCGCGTGCGCGCCGATACGAATTGCAGAAGATCGGTCTTGCCTTGCGCCAGCAGCTTTTGCATTTGCTCGCGCTCGATCGGGCGTTGCAGGATCATGCGGCCGGAGCGGAAGTCGCACGTGCGGTTGGGACCCACGGCGTTTTCGCAGACATACGCGGTCGGCGTCTCGAACACCTGTCCGCCGTCCTTCGGGCACACGCCCAGCGATTGCTGGCCGGAAAAATCGACGGGCTCGTCGTCGTCGCCGGGACGCGGGCCGAAATCGAACTCGACCTGGTTGGCGTCATTCAGCTTGAGCTTGGCCGAGAACGCGCGGCCGAGGCGGCTGCGGAAACCTTCCAGTGGACCGACTTCGCGATTGGCGATCAGAACCTCGGCTTCGGCGGGCTCGAGCTGGCGCCCACCCATGATCTTCCAGAAGCCGAAGTCGCATTTCTCACACTGGAATTTCTTGTATTGCTCGTGGACTTCGCCACCGCACTTGGGACACGGCACCGACAGCGTCGCGAAATCGCCCGGAATCGTGTCGCTCTCGTAGTTCTTGGCCTGGCCGACGATGTGCTGGGTCATCGCGACGATTTCACGCATGAAGTCGTCGCGCGCGAGCTTGCCGTGCTCCATCTGCGCGAGCTTGAATTCCCATTCCGCCGTCAGCTCCGGCGAAAACAGCTCGGGCACGCCGAGGCCGTGCAGCAGCGTCATCAGCGAGAACGCCTTGGCGGTGGGAATCAGGTCCTTGCCTTCGCGGTAGATATAGCGCTCCTGGATCAGGCCCTCGATGATCTGCGCGCGCGTGGCTGGCGTGCCGAGGCCCTTTTCGCGCATCGCCTCGCGCAGCTCGTCGTCCTCGATCGTCTTGCCCGCGCCTTCCATCGCCGACAGCAGCGTGGCTTCGTTCATCCGCGGGGGCGGCCGCGTGACTTGCGCGACGGTGTCGATCTTTTCGGTGACGACGCGCTCGCCTTGCGCGACGGCCACCAGCGACGCATCCTCGCCTTGCGCTTCCTTTCCGTAGACCGCGAGCCAGCCGGGCGAGACCAGCACCTTGCCGTCGGTCTTGAAGGGTTCGCCGTCGACGCGCGTGATGCGCGTGGTCACCTCGAACTCGGCGGCCGGATAGAACACCGAGATGAAGCGCTTGACGACGAAGTCGTAGAGCTTCTGCTCGATCTCGTTCAACTGGCGAGGCGTCTGCAGCGTGGGGATGATCGCGAAGTGGTCGGAGATCTTCGAGTTGTCGAAGATGCGCTTGTTCGGCCGCACCCACTTTTCCTTGAGCACCTTGCGCGCCACCGTGCCGTAGGCGTTGGTCCCGGCGAGGGCTTCGAGCGTGGCCTTGACCGTGTCCTGGTAATCCTCGGGCAGCGCGCGCGCGTCGGTGCGCGGGTACGTCAGCACTTTGTGCTTTTCGTACAGCGCCTGCGCGAGCGACAGCGTCGTGCGCGCGGAAAAACCGAAGCGGCCGTTCGCCTCGCGCTGCAACGTCGTCAAGTCGTAGAGCAGCGGCGGGCTTTGCGTCGTCGGCTTCGATTCCTCGGTGACGATGCCGGGCTTGCCGCGGCATTGCGCTGCGATCGCCATCGCGCGCGCCTCGTCCCACAGCCGCTCGGCGCGGGCATCGGGGTCGTCTTCGCGTTTCTTGAATGCCTCGTCGAACCAGCGCCCCGTGTACTCGCCGGCGGCGGCGCGGAACGTTCCGACGAGCTCCCAGTAGTTGCGCGGCCGGAACGCGCGGATCTTCTCCTCGCGCTCGGTGATGATCGCGAGCGTGGGCGTCTGCACGCGCCCCACGGTCGTTAGCTGGAAGCCGCCCGACTTGGAGTTGAATGCGGTCATCGCGCGCGTGCCGTTGATGCCCACCAGCCAGTCGGACTCCGAACGGCAGGTCGCCGCGTCGGCCAGCGGATGCATCGTCGCGTCGCTGCGCAGCTTGGCGAATCCGTCGCGAATCGCCGCCTGCGTCATCGATTGCAGCCACAGGCGCTGGATCGGCTTGTCGGTCTTCGCGTAGCGGACGATGTAGCGGAAGATCAGCTCGCCTTCGCGACCGGCGTCGCAGGCGTTGATGAGGCGCGTGACGTCCTTGCGCTTGACGAGTTTCAGCAGCGTCTTAAGCCGGTCTTCTGTTTTTTCGATCGGTTTCAGCGCGAACTGCGACGGAATCGCCGGCAGGTGCGCAAAGGTCCACTTGCCGCGCTTGACCTCCTCCTCCTCCGGCATGCCGATTTCGATCAGGTGCCCGATCGCCGAAGACAGCACGTGCCCGTCGCTCTCGAAATAGTCGCCGTGGCGGGTGAAACCGCCCAGCGCGCGCGCGATATCGGCGGCGACGGAGGGCTTTTCGGCGATGATCAGGTCCTTGGCCAAGCGTGAATCCTTCTATCAAGAGGCGGCGATACTACCGAGGAAGACCGTCCGCAAGCAAGGAAGTGCCAAAATAGGCTTGCACACCCGAAGCGCGCAATGTGAGCGCCTACTGTCGACACAGCCGATGTCTAGTGCCGCTGTTGCCACCGTCCGCCCGGCATCGGCGATGCCAGGCCGTCGATTTCCAGCGCAGTCAGCTGCGCCGAAATGACCTGCGGCGCCAGTCCCGTGCGTGCCACCAGCCGGTCGAAATCCACCGGTCCCGCGCCCATCGCCGCCAGCAACGGCGCATATTCGGCGGCGATGTCGCGCGGCGCGGCCGCGCTGCCTTGCGCGCGCGCCGCGTGCAATCCCAGTTCGGCCAGCACGTCCTGCGCGGTCTCGACGAGCTTGGCGCCTTCGCGAATCAGCTTGTGACAGCCGCGCGACAGCGGCGAGTGAATCGATCCCGGCACCGCCATCACTTCGCGTCCCTGGTCGCCCGCGAGACGCGCCGTGATCAGCGAGCCCGACGACAAGTTCGCCTCGATCACCAGTACGCCGCGTGACAGGCCGGAGATCAGCCGGTTGCGCCGCGGAAAATGCCATTGCAGCGGCGGGGTGCCCGGCGCGAATTCGGACAACATGCTGCCGCGCTCGGCGATCGCATGCGCAAGCTTGCGATTGGCCGCTGGGTAGACGCGGTCGAGTCCGGTTCCCACCACCGCGATCGTCGAGCCCTGTTCGTCGAGTGCGCCTCGATGCGCCGCCGCGTCGATGCCGAGTGCCAGCCCCGAGACGACCGTCACACCGGCGCCGGCCAGCGCCCTGGCGAATTCGCTGGCGTCTTCCAGGCCCTGCGGTGTTGCCTGACGGCTGCCGACGATCGCCACCGCGGGCCGGTTCAGCAACTCGCGGCGGCCCATATGAAACAGCACCGGCGGCGCGTCGCCGAGTTCGAGGAGCTTCTGCGGATAGTCGCTATCGTCCCAGGTCACCAGCTCATGTGCAGGCGATTCGAGCCATTGCAATGTCGCGGCCAGCGCATCGGGTGGCGGGGCGAGCAGCACTTCGAGCGTGCGAGGCGCGACGTTGACGCCGTCGATGCGCCCGCGCGAGGCGAGCAGGGTTTCCACGTCGCCGGCTGCGCGCAGCAAGGCGACCAGGTCGCGTTGGGGCAACTCACACAGGGCGATCGTCGCCCAGGCGAGGCGCCGGGCATCAGTGACCGGCGGCGCGCTGGACGGCGCAGGCGCCAGCGCGTCGGCCTCCCGCGCGCGGGAATCGACGCTCATCGCGGAAGCAAAGCTGCCCGGCTAGGGCTTGCGAAAGCGGTCGCCGACCAGCACCGGATCGGTGGTGTTGAGCAGGACGGCGTACGACACGTGGTCGAACGTGCGGAACACGAACATCAGCCCAGTGCGTTCCTCGGGAACGTTGAGATAGTGGTCCGGAGTGAAATAGGTGGTCTGGTCGAGGAAACGCAGCTGCACTGGAATCGTCTGGTTGGGACGCGGATCCCTGATCGGCGGCACGCCGCGGTAAATGGCCATCACGTTGCCGAGCTCGACGCCGTCCGTAATGCCCTTGTCGATCGTCACGACCGAGCCGCGGCCCATTTCACTTTCGTTGCGGTAGGACGCGATGATCAGGCCCTTGATGTCGTTGTCCGGCGCATGCGGAACGTAGTTGATCAGCGTTTCGCGCGGCACCGGGACCAGGCGGTCGCCGATGAACACCTCGGATTCCGAGTCGACGATCATGATCGTGCTGACTTCGGCGAAGCGTTCGACTCTGGCGTGCCCGATATAACGATTCTCGAAGCCGAGCACCTCGTTGCTGCCGGGCTCGGTCAGCACCTTGCCCGGGCGGTAGATGAGCCAGCTATCGCCGGCCTTTGGATCGAGTCCCACGGCGTAGACGCGATCGTTCTGCCCGCGCACCACGCGCTCGCGGTCGCGGCCTGCGACGATTTCCCCCGACCCCGGCAAACCGGCCTGCGCGGTAACGAGCCCCTTGGTCAGGTAGGGTTCGAGGTCGCCGGGCGGGATCGCCGGCACCGCGGCCGATTCGAGGGACTCGACGCGGGTCGAAGGCGACAGCCGCACCGTCTGGCGCGCGATCGACAGCCGCGGCTGCCCGTTGACGCCCAAGCGGTCGAGCGTGATCACGTCGCCCGGGTAGATCCAGTGCGGATTCTTGATCTGGTCGCGGTTGAGTCCCCAGATTTCGGGCCACCGCCACGGGTCGCGCAGGAAGTGCCCGGAGATCGCCCAGAGGGTGTCGCCTTTTTGCACGGTGTAGGAAGACGGGGCGTCGGGCGCGAGCTGCAGCGGGTCGGCGGCATACGCGGCGGACGTCAGCAGGCATACAGCGGCGATGCTCGCCGCTGCCCTGCGCAGGCATGTGCTAAAGTGTTGACGCATAAGACCTCTTCTTTGTCGGCCTGGCCTTGCTAACGTCCTAAACCGCCGTAAAATAAGGACTTAAAAGGGATTCTGCATCCGACACATGCATTTGGCAAGCTTTCCTGTCGGCCCGCCGGCCAAAACTCTCGAACCGTTGTATGCCGCGATACGAGCCGCATTGATCGGCCGGTCTTCACCGCGCTACGCTTGAACGGGCGCCTGCCGCGCCCCACCCTTTGTTGACCATGATCCTGCCGATCCTCGAATACCCGGACCCGCGCCTCAAGAAAATCGCCGCACCGGTCCGCTCGTTCACGCCCGACATCGAAAAGCTGGTCCGCGACATGGCCGAAACCATGTATGCGGCGCCGGGTATCGGTCTGGCCGCCACGCAAGTGGACGTGCACAAGCGCGTGATCGTGATGGACATTTCGGAGACGCTCGACGAGCTGCGGGTTTTCGTCAACCCGCAACTGGTGGGCACCGAGGGCGAGATCGAATGCGAGGAAGGCTGCCTGTCGGTGCCTGGCTACTACGACAAGGTGACGCGCGCGGCCAGCATTCGCGTGCGGGCGCAGGACGCGCGCGGCGAGCCGTTCGAGCTCGACGCCGACGATTTGCTCGCGGTATGCATTCAGCATGAAATGGATCATTTGGTCGGCAAGATGTTCGTCGACTACCTGTCGCCGCTGAAACGCGCCCGCCTGTCGAGCAGACTCAAGAAAAAGCAGAAGCTCGCCGGCTGACGCGCGACGCCTGTCGCGCGCACCAGAGGCCTCGCCCACGATGACGGCCCCCTCCCCGCCCGCGCTGCGCGTGGGCTTTGCCGGCACGCCCCCGTTCGCCGCGTCGGCACTGGCCGCACTCGTTCGCGCCGGATACACGATACCGCTGGTGCTGTCGCGGCCCGATCGTCCGAAAGACCGAGGCATGACGCTCGCCGCATCCCCGGTGAAGGCGCTTGCCCAATCGCACGCGATTGCGGTGATGCAGCCCGCGTCGCTCAAGGCCGAGGCAGCGCGTGCGGAAATCGTCGCGCAGCCGCTCGACGTGCTGGTGGTCGCCGCCTACGGACTGATCCTGCCTCGCCAGGTGCTCGACTGGCCGCGCTTCGGCTGCATCAATATCCACGCCTCGCTGTTGCCGCGCTGGCGTGGTGCGGCGCCGATCGCGCGTGCGATCGAGGCGGGCGACAACGAAACCGGCGTGACGATCATGCAGATGGACGAAGGCCTCGACACCGGCGCGATGATCGAGCATCGCGCCATGGCGATCGACGCGCGCGAAACTGCGGGTTCGCTGCACGACAAGCTTGCCGCGCTCGGCGCGCGCGTGCTCGTCGATGTGCTCGCACGGCTGTCCGCATCGGGCGCGCTCGCCGCAGTGGCTCAACCGCAGGAAGGCGTGACCTATGCGCACAAGCTCGCCCGCGAGGATGCGCGCATCGACTGGACGCGCGATGCGTTGGCGATCGACCGCGCGGTGCGCGCATTCGACCCGTGGCCCGCTGCGTGGACGACGCTTGCCGGCAGCGCGCTCAAGGTATGGCAGGCGCACGCATTGCTGGACGCCTCTCCGGGAGACGCGCCGCCCGGCAGCGTGTTGCGCGCCGGCGCCCAAGGCATCGATGTCGCGTGCGGCAACAGCGTCATCCGCCTCGACGAAGTGCAGGCGTCGAACGCGCGACGCATGCCGGCGGCGGCGTTTGTGGCGGGCCGCGCGATCGCCCCCCACACGGTGCTGGGCGCGTGAGCGCGGCCGCGACGCCTCGCCGCGCCGCGTTCGTCGCGTCGACCGCACGCTTGCGCTGCCGGCGTGAGGCACCCGCGTCGACCGCACGCGTGCACTACCGGGGTGAGGCACCCGCGTCGATCGCAGGGTTGCGTTGCCGGTGCGATACATCCGCGTCGATCGCGCGTTTCCGCGATCGGCGCCACGCGTCCGCCTCCATCGCGCGTCCGCGCCGTGCGCCGTTGCCGACAATGGCGCGCGCGCTGGACGCCTGATGCAGCAGTCACAACGCCAGGCGGTCGCGATCGTCGCACGCGTGTTCGACGGCGCGGCACTGCCCGCAGCGATTGCCGCCGAAGACCTGGCCGCCGCGGGACCTGCGCGCGCACTGGTGCAGGAGCTCGCCTATGGCACGCTGCGCCACTACGGCACGCTCGATGCGCTGCAGCGGATGCTCGCCACCAAGCCGATCGCCGATCGCGAAATCGCGTTGCTGGTGATCGTTGCTCTCTACCAGATCGCCTACACGCGCGCGCCGGCGTTCGCGATCGTCGACCAGGCGGTCGACGCGGTCGTTGCGATGGGCAAGCCCGCGGCCAAGTCGCTGGTCAACGCAGTGCTGCGCCGCTACCTGCGCGAGCGCGCGGTGCTCGATGCAGGCGTGCGCGACGGCGACGATCCCGTGGCGCGCTGGTCGCATCCGCACTGGTGGATCGCGCGGGTGCGCAAGGATTTTCCCGCGCATTGGCAGTCGATCCTCCAGGCCGGCAACTCGCGGCCGCCGCTGTCGCTGCGCGTCAATGTGCGCCAGACCACGCGCGAGGCACTGTTGGCGCGCTTTGCGGATGCTGGCATCGGCGCCCGGGCCGCCGGGGCATCGGGCATCGTCGTCGACGCGCCGATGGCGGTGACGGCGCTGCCCGGCTACGACGATGGTGCGTTCAGCGTGCAGGACCTGGGGGCGCAGCTCGCCGCATCCTTGCTCGACGCGCGCGACGGCATGCGCGTGCTCGATGCGTGCGCCGCGCCCGGTGGCAAGACCACGCATATCCTCGAGACCACGCGCGTCGACATGACGGCGCTCGATCGCGACGAGACGCGCCTGCCACGCGTGCGCGCGAACCTGGCGCGGTTGAAGCTGGCGTCGCCGGCGGTGCGCGTGATCGCCGGCGATGCCCGCGTCGCGCAGCCCTGGTGGGACGGCCTGCCGTACGACCGCATCCTGGTCGACGTGCCGTGCACGGCATCGGGGGTCGTCCGGCGCCATCCGGACGGCAAGTGGCTGCGGCGCGCATCCGACGTGGCGCACTTCGCCGCCGAGCAGCGCGCCATGCTCGACGCGCTGTGGCCGATGCTCGCGCCCGGCGGCGTCCTGCTGTACGCGACGTGCTCGGTGTTCCGCGACGAGAACGATGCGAGCATCGTGTCGTTCATCGCACGCCACCGCGGGGCGTTGCGCGAAACACCCAGGTTCGCGCCGGAAGTCGTGCACGTCGGCGGACAACTCTTGCCTTCGGCCGATGCCGCGTCGCACAATCAGGACGGATTCTTCTACGCGCTGCTGCGCAAGGCCTGACCCTCGCGCGGCCGCCCTGGTTCGACGACAGGTCTTCGAGAAGGGTCTTAAAGCGGCCGGCATCCGTCGCACAACGAAAGCGCACGCACGCAGCCGGCATGCCCGCACCCTCCTCCACGATAGTCCCTGCATGGCCCCCGCTGCGACGGCTGGCGCAGCACCTGTGCACGCTCGCCATCGCGCTGGTGGTGTGCTGCGCGCTGGTGGCGGGCTGCACGGTGGCGCGTGCCGATACGATCGGCCTGCGCAGCGCGGAATTGCACGACGAGGAAGGCGAGGTGCTGCTGAGCGCGGATTTCGATTTCGCGTTGAACGCCACGCTGGAGGAAGCTTTGTCAAAGGGCATACCGCTCTACATCGACCTCGAGTTCAACCTGACGCGCTCGCGCTGGTACTGGCTCGACGAGAAGGTCGTCGACCGCGTGACCACCTACCGCATTTCCTATGCGCCGCTGACGCGGCAATATCGTGTCGGCAGCGGCCTTTTGTCGCAGGGCTTCGCGACGCTCGACGAAGTCGAGCGCTTCGTCGGCCGCGTGACGTCGCGCCCGGTGGCGCGCGCGTCGCAATTGAGCAAGGGCACGCGCTACGACGCGGCGCTGCGGCTGCGCCTCGATGCGAGCCAGCTGCCCAAGCCGCTGCAGGTGTCGGCGCTGGCGTCGCGCGAGTGGCAGCTGTCGTCCGACTGGCTGCGCTGGAGCTTCACGCCATGAAGATCCTGACGTCGCGGCGCTCGCGCTGGGTGCTGCTGTGCGCGGCCTCGCTCGCCGCGATCGCGCTGTTCCTGCTCGCGAGCGCAACGTCGAACACCCAGTTCTTCGCAGGCGGATACGACAAACTGGTGATCGTCACCGGTGCGATGGTCGTGCTGCTGATGGGAGTCGTCGGCTGGCAGTTGTGGATGTTGCGGCGAAACCTCAAGGCGGGCGTGTTCGGGTCGCGCCTCGCGGTTCGCCTGGTGCTGCTGTTCTCTCTGGTCGCGATGCTGCCCGGACTTCTGGTCTATGCGGTGTCGGTGCAGTTCCTCGGCCGCAGCATCGAGAGCTGGTTCGACGTGCGCGTCGACCGCGCGCTCGACAGCGGCTTGAACCTCGGCCGAAGCGCGCTCGACTACGTGCTGAAGGACGCGACCAACAAGGCGGGCCAGCTCGCGATATCGCTGTCCGATGCATCGTCATCGAACTTCACGACGGTGCTGAACCGAGCGGCCGAGCAGGTCGGCGTCTTCGAAGCGGTGCTGTACACCCCGACGGGCGGCGTGCTGGCGATCGCCGGCATCGGCAACTCGACGGCGACACCCGACCCGCCGCCGGCGGCGGCGCTGCGTCGCGCGCGATTGCAACAGACGTTCGGCGCGATCGAGCAGTTGCCGCAGCTCGGGCTGGTTGCACGCGTCGTCGTGCCGGTCAACAGCGGCGATCGACTCGAGCCGCTGAAGCTGCTGCAGGTGATCGAGCCGGTGCCATCCTTCCTTTCGCAGGAAGCCGATCGCGCCGAGGCGGGCTACCGCGACTACCAGGAAATCTCGTATTCGCGCGGCGCGCTGAAGCGTCTCTACGAATGGACGCTGACGCTCGCGCTGCTGCTGGCGCTCACATCGGCGCTGGGGCTCGCCGTCGTGCTGTCCGAGCGCTTTTCGGCGCCGCTGGGATTGCTCGCCGAAGGCACGCGCGCGGTCACGAAGGGTGATTTCACGCGCCGACAGCCGGTGACGTCGAGCGACGAGCTCGGCGTGCTGACCGAATCGTTCAACACGATGACTGCGCAGCTGGCCGACGCGCACGTGCGCACCGAGGAGTCGCGGCGCGCGACCGAGACCACGCGTGCCTACCTCGAAAGCGTGCTCGGCAACCTGTCGGCCGGCGTGCTCGCGTTCGACGACCGCTATCGCCTGCGCACCGCCAATCCGAGCGCCGCGCTGATCCTGCAGCAGCCGCTCGCCGACTTGACCGGCATGGCGCTCGCCGACTGGGGAAAGCGCCTGCCGTCGCTCGCGTCGTTCGCCGAGCTGGTGGGCGAGGGCTTTCGCGCAAGTCGCGACGGCAAGTGGCAAAAGGAAGCCGAGCTCGCCGTCGCGAACATGACGCGTACACTGCTGCTGCGCGGCACGCGGCTCGCCAACACCGCCAACGCCGGCTACGTCGTGGTGTTCGACGACGTGTCCGAACTGGTGGTCGCGCAGCGCGACGCCGCGTGGGCCGAAGTCGCGCGGCGCCTCGCACACGAAATCAAGAATCCACTGACGCCAATACAGTTGTCCGCCGAGCGGCTCGCGGTGAAGCTCGAGGGCAAGCTCGACGGAGCCGACCAGGAGACGCTCAGGCGCGGCACGCAGACCATCGTCGCGCAGGTGGCGGCGATGAAGAACATGGTCGACGATTTCGCGATCTACGCCCGGCAACCGCGGCCGGGGCAGGCGCAGAGCGTCGACGTCAAGGCGCTGCTGCTGGACGTACTGGGGCTGTACGAGAACCTGCGGCCGCAGATCGTGCTGTCGCTGCCGGATGCGCAGGTGCAGATCCTGGGCGAGCCCACGCGCCTGCGCCAGGTGCTGCACAATCTGTTGCAGAATGCGATCGATGCGCAAGTCGATGTTGCCGACCCCGCCTACGCCATCGCGCTCGACGCGCACAATGGCGAGGCGCACCTGTCGTTTACCGACCGCGGCGCCGGCTTCGGCGACGCGGTGCTCAAGCATTCTTTCGAGCCGTACGTGACGACCAAGACCAAGGGCACCGGGCTCGGCCTGGCCATCGTGAAAAAGATCGTCGAAGAACACGCGGGACGCGCGACGCTCGAGAATGTCTCGCCGCGCGGTGCGCGCGTAACGCTGGTATTTCCGCTCGCGAAGTCCGCGGGCGCATGAGGAACGGGTGATGGCGCAGGCTAGGGAAATTCTGGTGGTCGACGACGAAGTCGGCATTCGCGAGCTCCTGTCGGAGATCCTGCAGGACGAGGGCTATCGCGTGGCGCTCGCCGAGAACGCGAGCGAGGCGCGCGCCTATCGGCAACGGCAGCAGCCGTCGATGGTGCTGCTCGACATCTGGATGCCCGACACCGACGGCGTGACGCTGCTGCGCGAATGGGGCGCATCCGGCGCGCTGACGATGCCGGTGGTGATGATGTCGGGGCACGGAACGATCGAGACCGCGGTCGAGGCGACGCGCATCGGCGCGTTCGACTTCCTGGAGAAGCCGATCGGCCTGTCCAAGCTGCTCGCCACCATCGCGCGCGCACTGAAGGTCGCCGCGACCAAGGAGCCGCGCAAGGTCGTGCTGACGGGTCTCGGCACCAGCGCGCGCGTGCACGAGGTCGAGCGCGGGCTCGAGCAGCTGCTGGCTGCGCGCAAGCCGATCCTGATCCTCGGCGAGCCCGGCGCCGGCCACGAAATCGCCGCGAACGCGATGAAGACGCCCGACGTGCCGTGGATCGTGCTGGCCAACGGCGCGCGCCTGGCCAATCCGGTGGCGCTGCTCGAGGAAGCGCGCGACGGCGTGCTGGTGTGCACCGAGATCGGCCAGTACTCGAAGGCCGACCAGCGGCTGCTGTCGTTCCTGGTACCCAAGCTCGAGCGCCACAACGTGACGCTGGTGGCGACCAGCGCCGAGCCGCTCGGCAACATGGCGGCCGAAGGCAAGTTCGATGCGGCGTTGCTGTCGCAGCTGTCGGCCGGCGCCGTGCTGCTGCCGCCGTTGCGCCTGCGCCGCGAGGACATCCCGCCGTTGATCGAGCGCTTCTGGCGCGATGCGACGCACAGCGATCCGCAGGCCCCGCTGCTCGCCACGCTGCAGCCCGCCGCGCTCGCCGCGCTCTCCAACGCGCATTGGCCGGGCAACCTCGACCACCTGGCCAACGTGGTGTCGAACCTCGCGCTGCTGCGCGGCGACATCACCAGCGAGCACGTCAAGCGGCTGCTCGGCGAGGCCGCGTCGCCGACGCAGGCGATCGCGCCGGAAATCACCGCGCACTTCTTCGAGGTGCCGCTGCGCGAGGCACGCGAAGCGTTCGAGCGCATCTACTTCGAGCAGCTGCTGTCGCGCGAGCAAAGCAACATGAGCCGCGTCGCGGAGAAGGCGGGGCTCGAGCGCACGCACCTCTACCGCAAGCTGAAGCAGCTGGCGATCCGGTTTTCGCGCCGCACCGAAGAAAGCACCGGCCCGAACTGACGCGATGAGCTCGGCGTCGCCCGCGCAGCACGATAGCCGCCCGATGGCGCCGCTGGTACTGGGCGCGATCGGCGTCGTGTTCGGCGACATCGGCACGAGCCCGCTGTACACGCTGCGCACGGCGTTCACCGGCCACCATGGGCTGCCGCTGCTGCCGGAGAACATCCTCGGCATCCTGTCGGTGATCTTCTATGCGCTGATGATCATCGTCACGCTGAAGTACATCACGCTGATCATGCGCGCCGACAATCGCGGCGAAGGCGGCATCCTCGCGCTGACGGCACTGGTATCGCGCGGATTGCCGCGCGGCCAGCGCCGCCGCTGGTGGCTGATCGGCCTCGGCATCTTCGGCGCGGCGATGTTCTACGGCGACGGGATGATCACGCCTGCGATCACCGTGCTGGGCGCGATCGAAGGCCTGGAAGTCGCCGAGCCGGCGCTGCAGCCGTACGTAGTGCCGATTTCAGTGGTGATCCTGATCGCGCTGTTCGCGATCCAGAAGCGCGGCACCGCGACCATCGGCGCGGTATTCGGCCCGGTGATGTGCGTGTGGTTCGTCGTGCTGGGGCTGCTCGGCTTGCTGCAGCTGCTGCAGTCGCCAAAGGTGCTCGAGGCGATCAACCCGGCGTATGCGTTCGCGTTCCTCACGACCAATCCCGGCTCGGCGTTCGTGGCGCTCGGCGCGGTCGTGCTGGCGGTCACGGGCGTGGAGGCGTTGTACGCCGACATGGGCCACTTCGGCGCCTCGCCGATCCGCCGCGCGTGGCTGCTGTTCGTGATGCCGGCGCTGGTGCTCAACTACTTCGGACAAGGCGCGCTGCTGCTCGACCATCCGGACGCGATCCGCAATCCGTTCTACCTGCTCGCACCGGCGTGGGCGTTGCTGCCGCTGCTGATCCTCGCGGCCGCCGCGTCGCTGATCGCGTCGCAGGCGGTGATCTCGGGCGCGTTCTCGCTGACGCGGGCGGCGATCCAGATGGGCTATTGCCCGCGGCTCGCGATCCTGCACACGTCGGAAAAGACGATGGGCCAGATCTACGTGCCGTTCATCAACTGGATGCTGCTGGTCGCGGTGCTGCTGCTGGTGCTGGGCTTTCGCAGCGCCGACAACCTGGCGGCGGCGTACGGCATCGCGGTGACGATGGCGATGCTGATCGACTCGATACTGATCTTCATCGTGATGCACAGGCTATGGAACTGGTCGATGCCGCTGGCGCTCGCGATCGCGGCGCCGCTGGTGCTGATCGACGTTGCGCTGCTGTCGTCGAACGCGCTCAAGATCCCCGACGGCGGCTGGTTTCCGCTGGTCATCGGCGCGGTCGTGTTCACGCTGCTGACGACGTGGAAGCGCGGGCGGGCGCTGGTGGCCGACCGCCTCGCGCAGGATGCGCTGCCGCTCGAGGCCTTCATCGCCAGCATCGAGGTCGCCCCGCCTACGCGCGTCGAGGGCACAGCGGTATTCATGACGTCGACGCAGGATCGCGTGCCGCATGCGCTGCTGCACAACCTGAAGCACAACAAGGTGCTGCACGAGCGCGTGGTGTTCCTGACGATCGTCACGCGCGACATCCCGTACGTGGCCGACGACGAGCGCATCGAGATCTCGCCGCTCGGCTGCGATTTCTACCGCATCCTCGCGTACAGCGGATTCAAGGACGATCCCGACATCCCGTCGATGCTCGAGGACGCCGGACGCCGCGGGTTCCTGTTCGACATGATGGAAACGTCGTTCTTCGTATCGCGCGAAACGCTGATCCCGACCTCGGGCACCGGCATGGCGATGTGGCGCGAGCGGCTGTTCGCCTCGATGTCGAAGAACGCGGTCAAGGCCTCGGACTTCTTCCACGTGCCCACCAACCGAGTGGTCGAGCTCGGCACGCAGCTCGAGATCTGAGGGCAAAAAAAACCGGCCCTCGCGGGGCCGGCGTATTGCTCGGGTTGAGGCGCGCTCAGGCGACCGCGGCCATCGCGCCCTTCATCTGCTTCATCGCCTTCGATTCGATCTGGCGGATGCGCTCGGCGGAAACGCCGTACTCGTCGGCGAGCTCCTGCAGCGTCGCAGGATCGTCCTCGCGCAGCCACCGCGACTCGATGATGCGCCGCGCGCGGTCGTCGAGCTTGGCGAGCGCCCGCGTGAGACCTTCGCTGCGCCGCTCGGCGGTCTGCTTCGCCTCGACGATCTTCGCCGGCTCGTCGTCGGCATCGGTGAGATACGCGATCGGCGAATACGTGTGCTCGTCGTCGTCCGTCGGCGCCGGATCGAGCGTCAGGTCGTTGCCGGTCATCCGCGTTTCCATCTCCAGCACTTCCTCGCGCTTGACGTGCAGCGCCTCGGCGATCGCGTCGGCTTCGGCCGTGGTCAACGCTGCGGAGCGCTTCTTCATGCTGCGCAGGTTGAAGAACAGCTTGCGCTGCGCCTTGGTCGTCGCGACCTTGACCAGGCGCCAGTTGCGCAGGATGTACTCGTGCATCTCGGCCTTGATCCAGTGCAGCGCGAAAGACACGAGGCGCACGCCGCGGTCCGGGTCGAAGCGCCGCACCGCCTTCATCAGTCCGACGTTGCCTTCCTGGATCAGGTCGCCTTGCGGCAAGCCGTAGCCCATGTATTTGCGCGACACCGCGACCACCAGGCGAAGATGCGACAGCACCATCGCGCGCGCGGCTTCGACGTCTTCGTGTTCCTTCCAGCGGCGGCCGAACTCGGCTTCCTGTTCCGCGGTCAGCAGCGGGAAGCGGTTCACCGACTGGATATAGTTGTCCAGGCTTCCGAGCGAGGCGGGCGTCGGGAACGTCAGGGCAATGTTGCTCATCCTAAAGTCTCCTTTTCCGAAGGGGCCGGGCGTTGCCGCCGGCTCCAGGGGTGGGTGCCGATTTTAGCACTCGGGTATTGAGAGTGCTAAGCGGGTGTTAAAGTTCCCGACAAGATTAGTCGGGTATGGTTAGCGGTCGCGAGGGCGGCAAGCATAGGCGCCCGTCACTGAAAGTCCGACTGGCGCCCGGATACAAAGTTCGCCGCGTGCGACGACTGGCTGATAGCAAGTACTTACACTTCCGCAGAGAACAGCGCGCCGGCGAATTCCCAGGCGGCAAACGGACGAAGGTCGTCCACCCCCTCGCCGACGCCGATGAAAACCAGCGGCACCGGATGCTGCGCCGCGATGGCGGCGACGATTCCACCCTTAGCGGTGCCATCGAGCTTGGTCAGAACGAGGCCGGTCAAGCCGACGGCGGCATCGAAAGACTTGACCTGCGCCAGCGCATTCTGGCCGGTGTTCGCGTCGAGCACCAGCCACACGGCATGGGGCGCGCCGGGATCGGCCTTGGCCAGCACCCGGCGGATCTTCTTCAGCTCGTCCATCAGGTGCGCCTGGGTCGGCAGGCGGCCCGCGGTGTCGGCCAGCACCACGTCGATGCCGCGGGCGCGCGCGGCGCCGACGGCGTCGAACATCACCGCCGCCGGGTCGCCGCCCTGCTGCGCGATTACCATCACGCCATTGCGCGCACCCCATACCTCGAGCTGCTCGCGCGCAGCCGCGCGAAAGGTGTCGCCAGCGGCCAGCAGCACCGACAATCCCTGCGATTGCAGCCACTTGGCGAGCTTGCCGATCGACGTTGTCTTGCCGGCGCCGTTGACGCCGGCCAGCATGATCACGTACGGGCGCTGCGGCCCGATGGCGAACGGCGCCTGCAGCGGCAGGATCAGCTCCGTCAGCGCGCCGCGCATGACGTCGCGCGGATCGGCATCCGGACCCGCGCGGCGATAGCGCGCAGGCAGGTCGGCGAGCAACCGCGCGGTCGCGTCGACACCGGCATCCGACGACAGCAGCGCGGTCTCGAGCTCGGCGAGCGCCTCGTCGTCGAGCGTGCGGCGTCCAAAAGCGTGCGTGACCGCGCCCGACAGCCGTTCGCGCGAGCCGGCGAGGCCGGACTTCAGCCGATCGCTCCAGCTTTTCCTGGGTTCCTCGACGGCGGAAGGCTTGAAAAGATCGAACACGAAAGGGCCAAATCGATGCGGGGACTAGAATTTTACCGGTCGCGTCGATTCCCCTCCCTCCCGCAATACATTGTTCGTGGCAACAACGCCCAATCGCCTGAGGATCATCGGTGGCGCGCATCGCGGCCGCGTCGTGCACTTTGCCGACGTGCCGGGCCTTCGGCCCACCCCCGACCGGGTGCGCGAAACGCTGTTCAACTGGCTGGGACAGGACCTCGCCGGCCGCACCACGCTCGAGCCCTACGCCGGCAGCGGCGTGCTGTCGCTGGAAGCGCTGTCGCGCGGGGCATCGGCCGCCGTGGCGATCGACCAGAACGCGGCGGCGATCCGACGCTTGCGCGAGACCGCCGATGCGATGCGCATCGACGCGCTCGAAACGCAGGTCGGCGACGCACTGGGGCTGCTGGCGAGCGAAACGCGCCGATTCGACGTGATCTTCCTCGACCCGCCGTTCGCCAGCGATCCGTGGCCGCGCGTGCTGCCGCTGTGCGTGCCACGGCTCGCCGACGGAGGATTCATCTACGCCGAGGCGGCTCACGCGCTGGCCGTTCCGGACGGGCTCGCCATGCATCGCCACGGCAAGGCGGGGCGGGTGCATTATCATCTGTTGCACCGCGCATCCTGACGAGACTTCCTTCCCGTGCTGACCGTCGTCTATCCCGGAACCTTCGATCCGTTCACCGCCGGACACGAGGATCTCGCGCGCCGCGCGGCGCGGCTGTTCGATCGCGTGGTGATCGGCGTCGCCGAAAGTGCGGCGAAGAAGCCGTTCTTTCCTGCCGACGAGCGGGTGGAAATCGCGCGCGAGGTGCTGGCCGACGTTGCGAACGTCGAGGTTCACAAGTTCTCGTCGCTGTTGATGGATTTCGTGCATGCGCAGAATGCGCGCGTGATCCTGCGAGGCCTGCGCGCGGTGTCCGACTTCGAGTACGAGTTCCAGATGGCCGGCATGAACCGGCGCCTGTATCCGAATGTCGAAACGCTGTTCCTCACGCCTTCCGAGCAGTACATGTTCGTGTCCGCCACCATCGTCCGTGAAATCGCGCGCTTCGGCGGCGACGTGTCGAGCTTCGTGCATCCCGTGGTGACGAAGCGGCTGAAGGCGCAGCTCGAGCGCGAAAAAAGCACCGGGGTGCAACGGGAACGCGAGTGAAATCATGGCGCTGATGATCACCGACGAATGCATCAACTGCGACGTCTGCGAGCCCGAGTGCCCGAACCAGGCGATTTCGCAAGGCGCGGAAATCTACGTGATCGACGCCTCGCGCTGCACCGAGTGCGTCGGCCACTTCGACGTCCCGCAGTGCCGCGAAGTGTGTCCTGTGGATTGCATTCCGCTCAATCCGGACGTGGTGGAGTCGCACGACGCATTGCTCGCCAAGTACGCGCAGCTGACGGCACAAAAGGAAAAGGCGGCGTTGCCTTAGCTCCAGCAAGCGGCGCGAGAGGCCGGGCTCGCGCTTACGCGGGAACGACGATCGACGACACTCGGTTCCCGCTTTCGCGGGGACGACGATCGACCACAACCGGTTCCCGCTTTCGCGGGAATGACGATCGAGTAATCCGGTTTCCGCGTTAGAGGAATGACGACCGGCGACGACGCTGGCTCGCGCCCTTCGCGGGTAAGACCGGTGCGCGCTAGCCGTTGGCCGCGAGCGGCATGTCGGGTTGCGCGACCACGTCGTCGATCGCGGCGATCTCGGCGCGCAGGCCGCTGATCTGCAGCTTGAGCGATTCCGTCTGCTGCTCGAGCTCGGCGATGCGCTCCTCGAGCTCGTCGCCGGCGCGGTGGATGCGCTTGATGCTGTCGAGGCGGCGGCGCAACTGCAGGTGATGCTCGCGCACCTGCGTTTCGAGCGGCGCCATCACCGCCTTCAGCCATGCGTCGACGTCGCGGTTGGCGATGTCGTAGACGTGCTTGACGCGCGTGGCGACGGTTTCGAAAAACCGCCGCATCAGCGCGAACTTGGCCTTGCTGGCCATGTTCCACAGCGTGTTGAAATGCTGGTTGTAGGCGCGCTCGAGGCGCTCGACTTCCTTGCGGTACTTCAGTACCGAGAACGCCGGGGGATCGTACAGCTCGACGTTGTGCTCCTTGGCGAAGCGCGCGTACATCGCGCGCATCATCTCGTGGATCTCCGCCGATTGCTGCGATGCCTTGTCGAGATCCTGGCGGATGTTGCCGAAGAAGTCGTTCATCGCGCCGCGAACGCCCTTGGTGAACAGCGAGTTCTCGACCGCGCGGCGGGTGCGGCCGGCGTTGAGCTTCAGCGCTTCGAGGCCGAGGTAGTCGAGCAGCTTGGTGGTCTGCTCGGTGAACACGTTGCGCAGCGCGGTGTAGCGCGCGAGCCCGCGCTCGAACACGTCCTTCTCGTGCTTGACGCGGTCCATCATGTGCTGGACCACGTCCTGGTTCTTGCCGCGCAATGCGCGCATTTCCTGCAGCTGGTCGTCGATGCCCGTCGCACGCTGGCGAAGGATCGTGCGCACGCCGCTGATCACTTCGCGCACTTCGCTTTGAGTCGCGGCGCCGACGATGTCGCGCTTGGCTGGAATCAGCTTGCGCGACAGCGCCTGCTCGAGCTGCGGCAGCCTGCTGCGCGCGAGCAGCGTGTCGTCGCCGTTGACCTTGGCGAGCAGGCCCTTCTGCGCGGACACCGCATAGACCTGCGACGCGGGAACGTCGAGCATCTGCGCCGTCTGCTTCACCTGGCGGTCGATCTCCGCCTCGACTTCGGCGGACGTGCGCAGCTCGTCCCACAGTCCGTCGATCTTGTTCAGGATCACGATGCGGCCGGCCCTGGTCGCCGCGTCCTCGCCCGCGAGATAGTCGTTCCAGACCTCGAGGTCGGTCTTGGTGACGCCCGCGTCGGCGGACAGGATGAACAGCAGCGCGTGCGCGTTGGGCAGGTGCGACAGCGTGAGCTCGGGCTCGGTGCCGATCGCGTTCAATCCCGGCGTGTCGAGGATCACCAGTCCCTGCTGCAGCAGCGGATGCGGGAAATTGATCACCGCGTGCCGCCAGCATGGAATGTCGATCGAGCCCTCGTCCTTGCGGTCGAGCGATGCGATCAGGTCGTCGCCTTCGTCGAACAGGCCATATTTGCGCGCAAGCTCCACCGGCACGGTCTTGACCTGCGACACGCGCCCCAGCACTTCGCTCATGCGTTCGGCCGACGCGAGGTCGAGGGGAATCGTCATCCACTCGTCGGCGTAGTTCTTGAATTCGGCGACGGTCGCATCCTTCAACCGCGTTTCGATCGGCAACAGCCGGATCGACGGCGGGCGGCCGGCATCGTAGAGCAATTCGGTCGGGCACATCGTCGTGCGCCCGGCCGACGACGGCAGCAGGCGCTGGCCGAATTCGGAAAAGAAGATCGCATTGATGAGCTCGGACTTGCCACGCGAGAACTCGGCGACGAAGGCGACCACCAGCTTGTCCTGGTGCAGCCGCTCGAGCAGCTGCTGAACCTTCATGTCGACCTGGGCATCCGCCAGGTCCTGCTCGTTCAGCCATTCGTGCAACGAGGAGATGGCCGAGGAAAGTCGCCGGCGCCAATCGGCGTACGCCTCGAATCGAACGGCTAGATCACGTGACTGCACCATCGCTCGCCCCTGAAGGTCGTTTATTGGTTATGGGTACAGCGTGCCTGGCTGGAAATACCGCCATTTCTGTCAAGCACAAGTCATGCCTTGCGAGCGGCCCTGCAGACGGACGGTTATTGTGCTCTGGAAGCACGCGATTGGGCGAAAAGCCGCCCTCACCGGTAGCTGCCGCCTCGCGTCAGCCCGAACCTATTTCTGGCAGCCTGGACACCAGAACGTATTGCGCTGACCGACATAGTGTGAGCGCACACTGCTACCGCAGACGCGGCACGGCTCGCCTGCGCGACCGTAGACGTAATACCTCAACTGGAAGCGCCCGGGTTCCCCACGCCCGTTGACGTAGTCTCGCAACGTCGAGCCGCCCTCTCCAATGGCTTCGGTCAACACGTCGCGCACCGCCTCGGCAAGTCGCGCCATCCGCACGCGCGACACGCGCCGCGCGGGCGTCGACGGTCGAATGCCGGCGCGATAGAGCGCCTCGTTCGCGTAGATGTTCCCGACGCCCACGACGACATGGTTGTCCATCAGCAGCGACTTCACGGCGACGGATCGCCGGCGTGCCTGTCGCCACAGGCGCTCGCCGTCGAATACCGGGGTCAGCGGCTCGGGACCCAAGTCGCGCAACAGCGGATGATCTTCCGGCGCGCCGGTAGTCCACAGCACACATCCGAAGCGGCGCGGGTCGTGGTAGCGCAGCGTCGCGCCACTGTCCAGCAACAGGTCCAAGTGGTCATGCGGGCGCCTGGGCGGCGCTTTTGGCCAGACGCGCAGGCTGCCGGTCATCCCGAAATGCACGATCATCGAGCCTTTGTCGAAGGCGAAGATCAGGTACTTGCTGCGGCGGGTCAGCGCGCGGATGCGTGACCCCGTCAACACGCTTTCGAGTTCGCGCGGAACCGGCCACCGCAAACGCCGGTCGTACACGTTCACCGCCGCGATTCGCCGGCCGACCACCAGGGACGCGATGTCGCGACGCGTCGTTTCGACTTCGGGGAGTTCGGGCATGGCAAAATCGGCGTTAGCGCCTCGATGAGGGCGGCGGACAGGATCGGCGCGGCGTGCGTTGCGCCGCTGCGGCATGCGGCGCATTGTGCCAAACACCCATCGAAAGATTCCTTGTTGACGACATCAGTCAGACCGTTTGGCCGTTTGGGATGTGCCACCGCGCTGGCGATCGCGCTCTGCGGCACTGCGCTCGCGCAATCCAGCGGCGTGACCGCCCCGGCCCCGGCGCCCACTGGCGCCCCGGTCACCGCGCCCACTGGGGCCCCGGTCACCGCGCCCACTGGGGCCCCGGTCACCGAGCCCGCGGCCGCGCCAGTGTCCACGCCCGCACGCGCACCAGTCACCGCGCCCGCAGGCGCGCCGGTCACCCGGCCCGCCGGTCCCCCTGCTACTGCGCCCCGGACCGCACCTAATGCAAGCCGCAAGGTGGCGGTCGCCCCGGACCCGCAATGGCCGGGCGCACAGGGCATGTCCCCCGACCTCTTCTATCGGATCCTGCTCGGCAACGTGGCGTTGCAGCGCGGCGAGCCGACGTTGGCCGCGCGCGCGTTCTACGAAGCAGCACGCGAGGCACGCGACGTCGACCTCGCACGCCGCGCCGCCGAGATCGGACTGCGCACGCGCCAGCGCAACGTGACCGAAGAGGCGGCGAAGCTGTGGATCGAGCTCGATCCGCAGGCGCCGCGTCCGCAGCAGATCCTCGCCGCCGTGCAAAGCGGCACGATGGGCGCGCAGCCGCTCGAGGAAGCCGGCGGCGAGCTCAAGCAGCGGCTGGAAAAAGTGATCGGGGACGCCGTCGCCAACAACAAGGGCGCAGGCGAGCTGTTCCTGCAGCTCAACCGCGCGCTGGCTCAGCAGACCGACAAGCTGACCGCGTTCACGCTGGTGCAGGACTTGGCCAAGCCCTATCCCGACATGGCCGAGGCGCAGTTCGCGCTGGCGCTGGCGGCGATGAACACGGGTCTCGCATCGGCGACGATGGTCGCCACGGCGATGCAGGCAATCGACCGCGCGCTCGTGCTGAAGCCCGATTGGGACCGCGCGGCGCTGCTGAAGAGCGAGCTGCTCGCGAACACATCGCGATCGTCGGCGATCGACTACCTGCAGGGATTCACGCGCGAGCATCCCGGCGCCAAGCCGGCGTGGGGTGCGCTCGCGCAGTTCTACGTCGAGGACAAGCGTCCCGGCGATGCGCGCGCGATCTTCGAGCAATTGTGGAAAGCCGAGCCCGGTGCGCGCGAGTACGAGTTCGGCGTGGCCGCGCTGTCCAGCCAGATGAAGGACTGGACGCGTGCCGAGGAGCTTTTCCAGGACCTGAAGCGCGCCAAGTACGGCGAGAACGGCGTCGTCGAGTTCTATCTCGCGCAGGTTGCCGAGGACCAGAGCAAGTACGACGAGGCGATTACTCGCTACAAGGACGTGCCGGAAGGCGATCGCGCGTGGCTCGCGCAGCTGCATATCGCGGGACTGATGGCCAAGAAAGGCGACCTCGCCGGTGCGCGCCGTTACTTGGGCGACCTGCCGGCGGTGACGATCGAGCAGCGCGTCGAAGTGCGGCAAACGGAGGCGCAGCTGCTGCGCGATGCCAAGGACAATGCCGGGGCTTACGCGGTACTGCAAAAGGCGCTTCTCGAACATCCCGATTCGCCCGAGCTGCTCTACGACGCCGCGATGGTCGCCGAAACGCTCGACCAGGTAGACGATTCCGAAGCCAAGCTGAAGCGGCTGGTGGAATTGAAACCCGATGACGCGCATGCGCTGAACGCACTGGGCTACACGCTGGTCGATCGCTCCCGGCATGTCGATGAAGGCTATGCGTTGATCGAGCGGGCGCTGAAGCTCTCGCCCGATGATGCGTTCATCCTCGACAGCATGGGGTGGGCGCTGTTCCGGATGGGCCGGCTCGACGACTCGGTCGACTTCCTGCAGCGCGCGTTCAAGGGCCGCGCCGACCCCGAGATCGCCGCGCACCTGGGCGAAGTGCTGTGGGCGAAGGGCGAACAGGCGCGTGCGCGCAACGTCTGGCAATCGCAGTTGCAGGCCAATCCGGACAACAAGCTGTTGCGGGAAACCGTCCGTCGCTTCACGCCGTGATGCGTGTCCTGCGCCGCGGCGCGATGTTCGCCGCCGTTGCGCTCGCCACCGGATGCGCGCCGGTCGCGCCGGTCGCGGATACCGCGCAATCGACATCGCCCGCCGATGCGCCGTTCGCAGTCGCCGGGCGGCTGTCGGCCAGTCACGGCACCGATGCGCTGACCGCCAACTTCGACTGGCATCACGCGGCCGACGCCGACACGATCGCGCTGGCCACACCCCTTGGGCAAACGCTGGCGCAGCTTTCGCGCGCGGGCGGCGCGGTGTCAATCGCGCTCGCCGACGGGCGTCATGCCAGCGCCGCCACGTTCGAGGACCTGACGTCACAGGCGTTCGGCGTGCCGTTGCCGGTATCGGGCCTCGCGGCGTGGATTCGTGGACAGCCGCACGCGGGCAGCGCGTTCGCCGTCGAGCGCGACGCCGCGGGGCGCGCCGACGTGCTGCGCCAGGATGGATGGGAAATCGTTTACACCTACGCCGACGACACCGGCGCGATGCCGCGACGGTTGACGCTCGCGTATCCCGACGTCGCGATGCGCGTGGTCGTCGACCAATGGCGCTGAGCGATGGTGCGACGCTGACGTTGCCGGCGCCGGCCAAGGTCAACTATTTCCTGCATGTCACCGGGCAGCGCGAAGACGGCTATCACACGCTCGAATCGCTGTTCGTGCTGATCGACCTCGCCGACACGGTGAGCCTGACGCTGCGCAGCGATGGCGGGATCGTCCGCGGCCGTGACATCGATGGAGTCGCGGCCGCCGACGACCTTGCGATGCGCGCCGCACACGCGTTGCAGCGGGTTGCGAAGCGCGCGCGCGGCGTCGAAGTGTCGGTGGTCAAGCGCATTCCGATGGGCGCGGGGCTGGGCGGCGGCAGCTCCGACGCGGCCAGCGTGCTGCTCGGGCTCAATCGCCTGTGGGGACTCGGCTTTTCGCGAATGCAGCTCGCCGAGATCGGCCTCCCGCTGGGCGCGGACGTTCCGTTCTTCGTGGGCTGCGACAACGCGGTTGCGCGCGGCATCGGCGAAGTGCTGCACCCCACGTCCGTCCCGGGCACGTGGCTCGTGCTCGCGGTTCCCGCCGCGCGCTCGGCAACGGCCGTGATGTTCGCGGCGCGCGAATTGACACGCTCTGCGGCGTCGGCGAAAATAGACGTCTTTTCCGAGGCTTATGGTCGCAATGACCTCGAACCGGTGGTGCGGGCGAGGATTCCTGCCGTGGGCCATGCGATCGACGCCCTGCGCAAGTTCGCGCCCGGTGCGCGAATGACGGGTTCGGGAGCGTGCGCCTTCGCCGCGTTCGCCAGCGAACCCGCCGCACGGGCCGCGCTGGCGGCTTTGCAGCGGGGTTCTGCAAGCGCATTGCGCAACACGCGCGTGCTGCTGGTGCGAACGCTGGCGCGGCATCCGCTCGCGTCGTTCGCGGCTTGAGGCCGGCTTCGGAATCACGTTTTCGCCGTTCACACGCGCAACGCACGCGCGTAACGTACGCACGTAACGTAAAATCCACGCCAGATTCGACGGCGCGCATCGCTGTTGCATCAAGCGGTCGATGCGCGATCTGATGGTTGAGGAAGTTCCGCTGGGGAGTCGCCAAGTGGTAAGGCACCGGATTTTGATTCCGGCATTCGTAGGTTCGATCCCTACCTCCCCAGCCATTTGCACGGCAAGGCAAGCGGCGTTTTCGCGTCGCTTGCCTTTTTTGTTGGCGAAAGGGTAGGTACAAGGTCCATGGCCTTCGAACGGATGCGCATCTTCACCGGCAATGCCAACCCCGGGCTCGCACAGGCTGTGTGCAAGCATCTCAACATCAGCCTCGGCCGCGCGGTGGTCGGGCGCTTTTCCGACGGCGAGGTGATGGTCGAGCTGCTGGAGAACGTGCGCGGCCGCGACGTTTTCATCCTGCAGTCGACGTGCGCGCCGACCAACGACAGCCTGATGGAAGTGATGGTGATGATCGACGCGCTGAAGCGCGCGTCGGCGGCGCGCATCACCGCGGCGATGCCTTATTTTGGCTACGCGCGCCAGGACCGGCGGCCGCGCTCGGCGCGCGTGCCGATCTCGGCCAAGGTCGTCGCCGACATGCTCACCACCGTCGGCGTCAACCGCGTGATGGTGATGGACCTGCACGCCGACCAGATCCAGGGATTCTTCAACATCCCGGTCGACAACATCTACGCGACGCCGATCCTGTTGGGCGACCTGTGGAAGCAGAACTTCGACAACCTGCTGGTCGTGTCTCCCGATGTCGGCGGCGTGGTGCGCGCGCGCGCGATCGCCAAGCGCCTCGACTCCGACCTCGCGATCATCGACAAGCGGCGTCCCAAGGCCAACGTCTCCGAAGTGATGAACATCATCGGCGACGTCGAGGGCCGCACCTGCGTGATCATGGACGACATCGTCGACACCGCGAACACGCTGTGTAAGGCCGCGACCGCGCTGAAGGAGCACGGCGCGCAGAAAGTGGTTGCGTATTGCACGCACGCGGTGCTGTCCGGTGGCGCCGTGCAGAGGATCACCGAGTCGGACATGGACCAGATGGTCGTCACCGATACCATTCCGCTGTCCGCTGAGGCGCAGGCCTGCCCGCGGATCCGCCAGCTCTCCTGCGCGCAACTGCTGGCCGAGACGATGACCCGCGTTTCCAACGAGGAATCAGTGTCGAGCCTGTTCATCGATTGACGGCGGGGCCGTCGGCCCCGTCGCGCTCCCCGGCCGCGTTGCAAGGGGAGTCACTTTTCACGTATAATCAACGGCTTTTGTCCCCGACCGCATGGATTCATGCGACGCGGGATTGTCGCCAACCGCGGACGACCTGTCCGGCCCGCCGCTGTTCCCGGGGCCCGCGAAGGGAAGGCCGCAGACACCAGGAGTTTTTGATGGCCAAGCTCGAATTCACCGCATTCCCCCGCGAAGGCGAAGGCCGCGGTGCCAGCCGCCGGCTGCGCCATGCCGGCAAGACGCCGGGCGTCGTCTACGGCGGCACCGACAAGCCCGCCGCAATCGAGCTCGATCACAACGCGCTCTACCATGCGCTCAAGAATGAAGCGTTCCACTCGTCGATCCTGACGATGGAGCTCGGCAAGTCGAAGCAGCGTGTATTGCTGCGCGACGTGCAGATGCACCCGTACCGCGCGCAGATACTGCATATCGATTTCCAGCGCATCGACGAGAACAAGAAGATCCACATGAAGGTGCCGCTGCACTTCGTGAACGCCGACGTGTCGCCGGCGGTCAAGCTCGGCGGCGCGATTATCAGCCACGTGCTGAACGAGCTCGACATCGCGTGCCTGCCCAAGCACCTGCCCGAATTCATCGAGGTCGACCTGTCGACGATCGAGATCGGCCACTCGATCAAGGTCAGCGACCTGAAGCTCGCCGATGGCGTGGTCGCGGTGACGCACAAGAAGGATCCGGTGGTGGCCACCGCCGTGGTGCCGAAGGCCGTGGTCGAGGTCGAGGAAACGGCCGCCACCGAAGCCGATGCCGCAGCGGCCGCTGCTGCTGCCGCCGCCCCGGCCGCCGACGCCAAGGCCGGCGACGCCAAGGCCGGCGACAAGAAGGACGCGGGCAAGGCGGGCGACAAGAAGGAATCGGGCAAGGACGACAAGAAGAAATAACGGGATGCACGATCCCGCGGCGCGCCGGCGGCAAGGGCCGATGGCGCCTCGCGGGGACCGGCATCGCCTTCGGGGCCCGTCCTTCCATCCAGGGCGGGCCTCGTTGTTTTGCGATCGCAATCGACTTCATCGTGACCTCATCGATACGACTGGTCGCGGGCCTCGGCAACGTCGGCCGCGAATACCTGAACACCCGCCACAACGCGGGGTTCTGGTTCGCCGATGCGCTGGCGTCGCGCGAAGGCGCGGTGTTCGGCCGCGAGTCGAAATTCTTCGGCGAAGTGGCCAGGTTCGGCCCCGTGCGCATCGTCAAGCCGTCGACCTACATGAACCTGTCCGGCCAAAGTGTTGCCGCGCTGGCCGGATTCCATTCGCTCGCGCCGGAGGAGATCCTCGTCGTGCACGACGAGCTCGACCTGCCGCCGGGCGAGGCCAAGCTGAAGCTGGGCGGCGGCGTCGCCGGCCATAACGGGCTGAAGGACATTCGCGCGCGCCTCGGCACCGCGGATTTCTGGCGCCTGCGCCTCGGCATCGGCCATCCGCGCGACTCGGAAATATCCGAGCAGGCGGTCGTCGACTATGTGCTGCATCCGCCGCGCGCCGCCGAGCGCCGCGCGATCGACGAAGCGATCGGCGCATCGATCGACGCGTGGCCCGACATGGCCAACGGCGATTTCGAGCGCGCGATGCTCATGCTCCACACCAAACCGAAGGATTTGCCATGAGCCTCAAATGCGGCATCGTCGGCTTGCCCAATGTCGGCAAGTCGACGCTGTTCAACGCGCTCACCAAGGCCGGCATCGCCGCCGAGAACTATCCGTTCTGCACGATCGAGCCCAACGTCGGCATCGTCGAGATCCCCGATCCACGGCTGGACGCATTGGCGGCGATCGCCAAACCGGAGAAAGTGATTCCCGCCGTCGTAGAGTTCGTCGACATCGCGGGGCTGGTCGCCGGCGCGTCGAAGGGCGAGGGCCTCGGCAACCAGTTCCTTGCCAACATCCGCGAGACCGATGCGATCGCGCACGTCGTGCGCTGCTTCCACGACGACAACGTGGTGCACGTCACCGGCGGCGTGAATCCCGTTTCCGACATCGAGACGATCAACACCGAGCTGGCGCTCGCCGACCTGGCGTCGGTCGAAAAGCAGCTGCACAAGGTCGACAAGATCGCGCGCTCCGGCGACAAGGACGCCAAGCGCACGCACGACGCACTGACCAAGGTCTCGGCCGTGCTGGACCGCGGAGCGCCGGCGCGCAGCGCCGACCTGTCCGCCGAGGAGCGCGTCCTGATCGCGCCGTTCTTCCTGCTGACGATGAAGCCGACGATGTATGTCGCCAACGTCTCCGACAAGGGATTCAGGGACAATCCGCTGCTGGCGGCCGTCGAGGCGCATGCGCGACGGGAAAATGCGCCGGTGGTGGCGGTGTGCGCCGCGCTCGAGGCCGAGATTGCCGATCTCGACGGCGACGACAAGCTCGCGTTCCTGTCGGACCTCGGGCAAACCGAGCCGGGGCTCGACCGCGTGATCCATGCCGGTTACCAGTTGCTGGGCTTGCAGACCTATTTCACGGCCGGTCCGAAGGAAGTGCGCGCGTGGACGGTGCGGGTGGGCGCCACGGCGCCGCAGGCGGCCGGCGTGATCCACACCGACTTCGAAAAAGGCTTCATCCGCGCCGAGACGATCGCGTTCGACGACTTCCTGCGCTGCAAGGGCGAACAGGGCGCCAAGGAAGCCGGCAAGATGCGCCTCGAAGGCAAGGACTACATCGTCAAGGACGGCGATGTGATGCACTTCCGTTTCAATGTCTGAGCCGCAAGTCACGCATTTCGGCCGCCAATGGCGCAACGCAAGCCTTGGCGTGGCGCAACGGCTGCAAAGGGCGCGCGGATGACGCTCTCGCCAACGCAACGGCTCGAAAGCGAGCTCGAACGCCTCGGCGTCGACTATCTGCGAATCGAACATCCGGCCGTGTTCACCGTCGAGCAATCGGAGACCCTGGTTCCGCCGATGGACGGGGCCCGCACCAAGAACCTGTTCCTGCGCGACAAGAAGGGCGCGCGGCATTTCCTGCTGGTGGCCGCGCACGACAAGCGCGTCGACTTGAAGCGCCTCGGCGAGCAGCTGCAGGCCAAGGGTCTGATGCTCGCATCGGATGAGCGCCTCGCGAAATTCCTCGGCGTGACGCCGGGCGCGGTCAGCGTGCTGGCACTGGTCAACGACACCGGTGGTGACGTCGAGCTGCTGGTCGATCGCGAAGTGTGGGCTGCCGCGGCGATCCTCGCGCACCCGCTCGTCAACACGGCCACGCTGGCGATCCCGCGCGAAGGGCTCGAACGGCTCTTGTCGGGAACGGGCCACGTCCCGCAAGTCATCGACGTGCCGCCGCCCGCGATTTAGACTCGCGCAATGTCCGTCTCGTCCCGATTGAGAGTCTCCGTCGCAGTCCTTGCGGTCGCGCTCAATGCCTGCACGTCGCTCGTGCCGCGGCCGATCGCACCCGAAGTCGCGCTGGATTCGGTCACCGCGATGACGATCGGACCGCAGGGCGCGAGCGCGCGCGTGCGGCTGCTGGTGCGCAATCCGAACGGCTACGACCTGTCCGCGGATTCGCTCGATTACACGCTGACGATCGACGGGCGGCGGATGGCCAGCGGCGCGCTCGCGCGCCCGGTGACGCTGGCCGCGAACGCCGTCACGCCGGTCGACCTGGACGCGCTGACCGACCTCGAAATGCTGGGCAACTCGCTCGACCGGGCGGCGCGGCGCGGCGCGCTGCCCTACGAGATCGACGGCGAAGTGGTGCTCGGCAACGGCACGCGGCTGCCGTTTCGCCATCGCGGCGAGTTCAACCCGCTGCGCAACCTGTTGCGATGACGGCGGTGCCGGCGCTGCGTTTCACCAAGATGGAGGGCCTTGGCAACGATTTCGTCGTGCTGGACGGCATCGACCAGCCGGTCGACTTGGCACCCGCACAGATACGCCGGCTGGCGGACCGCCGCTTCGGCGTCGGCTGCGACCAGGTGCTGGTGGTGGAAAAGCCGACCCGCGACGATGCCGACTTTCGCTACCGGATCTTCAATGCCGACGGTTTCGAAGTGGAGCAGTGCGGCAACGGCGCGCGCTGCTTCGTCGTGTTCGTGCGTGCCCGCGGCCTAACCGCCAAGCGCGAGATCCGCGTCGAAACCGCCGCAGGCATCATCGTCCCGCGCCTCGAGCACGACGGCTCGGTGAGCGTGGACATGGGTGTTCCGCGCTTCGCCGCGGCGGACGTTCCGTTCACCGGCGGCAGCGGCGGCGTGACCGACATGCTCGAAGTCGATGGCGTGCGCGTCGAGGCGTCGGTTCTTTCGATGGGCAATCCGCACGCGGTGCAGGTTGTCGGCGACGTCGACGCGGCGCCGGTGACGACACAGGGGCCGCGCATCGAGCACCATCCGCGCTTTCCCCAGCGCGTCAACGCGGGCTATATGCAGGTGGTCGATCGCGCTACCATTCGCCTGCGCGTGTGGGAGCGCGGTGCGGGCGAGACGCTCGCCTGCGGCACCGGCGCCTGCGCCGCCGTGGTGGCGGGCGTGCGCCGCGGACTGCTCGATGGCAAGGCAAGCGTGCAGGTGCGAGGCGGCGTGTTGACGATTGCGTGGGACGGTAATGGCGCTCCGGTGCGGATGACCGGCCCCGCGACCGCCGTTTTCGAAGGTGAATGGACAAGCTGATGCGTGATGCGCGTCGGAATCGAACCAGGACAAGGACGCCCGGACCGTCGATGAATCCCATAGACATCGCAAATTACCTGCGCGACAACCCGACCTTCTTCGACGAACACGCCGACGTGATCGCCGACATGTCGGTGCCGCACCCGCATGGCGGCCATGCGATTCCGCTTGCCGAGCGGCAGGTGCTCGCGCTGCGCGACAAGAACGCCGAGCTCGAGATGAAGTTGCGCGAGCTGATCAAGTACGGCAGCGACAACGACGTGGTCAGCGAAAAACTGCACCGCTCCACGCTGGCGCTGTTCGCGGCACCCGACCTCGAGACCACGCTCGCCGTGCTGCACCACAGCCTGACCGAGGACTTCGCCGTGCCGTCGGTCGCGGTGCGCCTGTGGGGCAAGGTGCCCGAGCAGTCGTACCTGCCCGAGCTCGCGGCGGTGTCAGCCGAAACACGCGGCTACGCCGACGCGTTGGGGACCCCCTATTGCGGCCCGGAGGCGGCGTTCGAGACGCACGAATGGTTCGACAACGCCGGCGAGCTCGCGTCGTATGCCTACCTGCCGCTGCGCACCAGCCACACGTTCGGCCTCTTGTCGCTCGCCAGCGCAGACGTCAATCGATTTCATCCGGGCATGGGCACGCTGTACCTGATGCGCCTCGCCGAGCTCGCGAGCGTCGCGCTTGCGCGCTTCCTTCCCGGCGCGTAATTCGCTTGAACCGGCCTCCGAACCGGCATCGATGAGCGCCGCGCCCGCCGCCGACAATACGGCGCGCGTCGCGCGCTTTGTCGAAAGTCTCGCGACACGTCCGGCGCACACGCGCGCCGCCTACACCCGTGACGTCGCGGCGCTCGCCCAACTTGCCGCGGGCGAATCGCTGGCGCGCCTGTCGCGCGCGCAGGTCGCGCGCCATCTCGCCACGCTGCACGGACGCGGTCTTTCCGGGCGCAGCCTCGCGCGGATGCTGTCGTCGTGGCGGGCGTTCTACCGGCACCTGCTCGAAGTCGAACCGGCGATCGTCGACGATCCCTGCGCCGGACTGAAGCCGCCGAAGTCGCCGCGGCGGCTGCCCTCGGCGCTGTCACCCGATGACGCGGGCCGGCTGGTCGCGATCGAAGGCGACGACACGCTGTCGATCCGCGACCGCGCGATGTTCGAGCTCGCTTATTCGTCCGGATTGCGCCTGTCCGAGCTGGCCGGCCTCGACGTGACGGGACTCGACATCGAAGGCGGCGAAGTGCGTGTCCTCGGCAAGGGCTCGAAAGAACGGATCGTCCCTGTGGGTAGGCAGGCGCGCGACGCGCTGACGCGCTGGCTCGCCGGGCGTACCGCGCTCGCGCGCGAGGCGAACGGCGCGTTGTTCGTCGGCAGGGGCGGCAGGCGCCTGTCGCCGCGCGCGATCGAATTGCGCCTTGCGCAATGGGCGGTCCGCCAGGGGCTAACGCAGCACGTTCATCCGCACATGCTGCGGCACTCGTTCGCCTCGCACGTGCTGCAATCGTCGGGCGACCTGCGCGCGGTACAGGAAATGCTGGGCCATGCGTCGATCGCCAGCACCCAGGTGTATACGCACCTCGACTTCCAGGCGCTGGCCAAGGTCTACGACGCCGCGCATCCGCGCGCGAAGCGAATGAAGGAACTGGCGCGCAAGAAGTAGCGCCCGCCGCTCGTTGCAGCGGACAACGATGTGCGTCAGTCGTCGACGCGCACCACGCCCGGAAGCGCCATGAGGTCGGTTGGCCCGACGTCCTTGCCCATCTGCGTCAACAGCGTCAGTGCCTGCGCGCGGTGGTTGGTCTGGTGGTTGAAATAGTGCGAAATCGCGATCCACAGCGGCGCACGGCGCGCGCCGCCGGCCGAGTTGCGATAGGCGAGCGTCGCTGCCAGCGCGTCCGTGGTCAACGCGCCGCAATAGCCGAGGATGCGCGTGTCGGTCAGCTCGCGCTCGCGCGCAAGTGTTTCGAAATCGTCGAACAGGTTGGCGCCATACGCGGCCACGGCGTATTCCTGCGCGGTGAAACGGCCGAGCCAGGTGCGATCGGCCCACACCAGGTGATTGAGCGTGCGATGCAGCGAGCCGAAGAACGCCTGGCGGTCGCGCTTGCGCTCGGCATCGTCCAACTCGCCGGCGGCGGCGAACAGCCGCTCGTTCATCCAGCGGTTATAGCGCGCGAAAAGCTGGCAGTACTCGACCGAGATCAAGCGGCCGTGGCGGCGGTCGCGGCGCTGGGCTCCGCGGCCGCAGGCATGCCGGCGTCCTCCAGCGCCTCGATTTCCAGCGACGCGGCCACTTGCGCGAGGCGCGCGACCACGCCGTAGGAATAGAAACGGTTGGGCGGACAGCCGGCGGGACCCGCGAGGTCGGGAATGCAAGGCGACTCGAACGCCAGCGGCACGAACTGCGCGCCGGGCGCATTGAGGTTCTGGTCCTTGCCGCGCTCGGTGTGCACGCGGTAGAAGCCGCCGACGACGAAGCGGTCGATCATGTAGACCACCGGCTCGGCGATCGCGTCGTCGATCGATTCGTACGTGGGCACGCCTTCCTGGATGATCACCGACGACACTTCGAGGCCTTCCTTGACCACGGCCATCTTGTTGCGCTGCTTGCGGTTGAGGCCGATCACGTCGGACGCTTCGTGCACCGTCATGATGCCCATGCCATAGGTACCGGCGTCGGCCTTGACGATGACGAACGGCTTTTCGTCGATGCCGTACTCGCGGTACTTGACGGCGATGCGCGCCAGCACCTGCTCGACGTTGGTGGCGAGACACTCCTCGCCATCGCGGTCCTGGAAGCTCACCGCGCTGCACGCGCCGAAATACGGATCGACCAGCCACGGGTCGATGTCGAGCAGCGCGGCGAACTCGCGCGCGACCTGGCGGTACATTTCGAAATGGTGCGACTTCTTGCGGTTGTACCAGCCCGCGGTCAGCGGCGGCGCAACCGGCTGGTCGATGTTTCTCAGGATTTCCGGTGCGCCGCCGGACAGGTCGTTGTTGAGCAGCACCATGCACGGGTCGAAATCGGCGAGGCCGACGCGACGGCCGTTGCGCTGCACCGGCTCGACGACGAGCTTGCGGCCGTCGCCAGCCTCGATCGTCGTGCGCTCGGTGATCTCGGGATTGATTGAGCCGATGCGCACGCGCATGCCACCCTGGCGCAGGATGCTTTCCAGCGTCGCGACATTGTCAAGGTAGCGGAGATTGCGCGTGTGGTTCTCGGGGATCAGCAACACGCCGCGCGCGTCGGCGCAGACGCGCTCCACGGCGGCCTGGATCGCCTGCACGCATAACGGCATGAACGCCGGGTTCAGGTTGTTGAAGCCGCCGGGGTACAGGTTGGTGTCCACCGGCGCCAGCTTGAAGCCGGCATTGCGCAGGTCCACCGACGCGTAGAAAGGCACCGCGTGCTCCTGCCACTGCGTGCGCAGCCAGCGCTCGATTTCGGGCATCCGCTCGAGGATGCGCTGCTCGAGTTCCATCAACGGACCTGATAGTGCGGTAGTGAGGCGCGGAACCATGCGGGCAGCCGTCGATGCGTGACCGGCAATTCTAGCAAACGCGCGCGAAGGCAAAAAAAAGGGCGTCCGGTGAGGGACGCCCGAATGCCACTGAGGAGAAAGTTAAGGCTATTCGACGCGCTCGCCGTGAAGGCTGATGTCCAGGCCTTCGCGCTCCTGCTCTTCGGTCACGCGCAGGCCGATGACTATGTCGATCACCTTGAGGATGATGAAGCTGCCGACGCCGCTGTAGACCAGCGTCGTCAGCACGGCGCCGAGCTGCACCATGAAGTCGCCGTCGGTGCCGCTGATTTCCTTGACGTTGAGCACGCCGGTCAGCAATGCGCCGACGATGCCGCCTACGCAGTGCACGCCGAATGCATCGAGCGAGTCGTCGTAGCCCAGCGCGCGCTTGACATACGTGGCGGCGAAGAAGCAGACCACGCCCGCGGCGATGCCTACGATCAGCGCGCCCGACGCCCCCACGAAGCCCGACGCGGGCGTGATCGCGACCAGCCCCGCCACGGCACCCGACGCGATGCCCAGCACCGACGGCTTGCCCTTCGTAAGCCACTCGGTGAACATCCACGCCAGCGCGGCGGCGGCGGTGGCGAACTGCGTGACGAACATCGCCATGCCGGCACGGCCATCGGCGGCCACCGCCGATCCCGCGTTGAAGCCGAACCAGCCGACCCACAGCATCGACGCACCGATCAGCGTCAGCGTCAGGTTGTGCGGCGCCATCGCCTCCTTGCCGTAGCCCAGGCGCTTGCCGAGCACCAGCGCGCAGACCAGGCCGGCAATACCGGCGTTGATGTGCACGACCGTGCCGCCGGCGAAGTCGAGCACGCCCTTGGCCGCCCAGAATCCCGTCGGCTCCCACATCATGTGCGCGATGGGCGAGTAGATCAGCAGCGACCACAGCCCCATGAACCACAGCATTGCCGAGAACTTCATGCGATCGGCGAACGCGCCGGCGATCAGCGCGGGCGTGATGATCGCGAAGGTCATCTGGAACATCATGTAGACCGACTCGGGAATCGTCGTCGCCAGGTGCGAAACGGTGAGCTTGCCCGCCTCCTTCTGAAACAACATGCCGTTCAGCATCAGCCGCTCGAAGCCGCCGATGAACGACCCTCCGGGCATGAACGCGATGCTGTAGCCGGCGACCACCCACAGGATGGTCACGAGGCAGGTGATCGCGAAACTCTGCATCAGCGTGGCGAGCACGTTCTTCTTGCGCACCATGCCGCCGTAGAACAGCGCGAGGCCCGGGATCGTCATCATCAGCACCAGCGCGGTCGACGTCAGCACCCACGCGGTGTCGCCGCCGCTGATCTTGTCGGCGGTGACGAGCACCGGCGCCGTGGGCGCGGCGGGTGCTGCGGCGGCAGGCGCCGCAGCGGCGGCGGCGGCCGGCGCAGCGTCAGCGGGCGCGGTCGACGCCGGTGGCGT